>NZ_JAGGNV010000005.1 GCF_018614955.1 Variovorax paradoxus | reverse complement strand
CTCGCAGCTTCGCTCCACGCTTCCTTCCCACAATCGGTCACCCTCATGCAGTTGCGCTTCGCTTCGTTCGCTGTGATCAACTTACGGGAGGACTTGCACCTCCGGGAGTGCGCCCATGCTGGGCGCACCATGAAAAAGGGCCCCGAGGGGCCCTTGCTGCTTGAAGCAGAGCAGGCGCTCAGTCGCGCTCGCCGCCGAAGATGCCGAGCAAGGCCAGCAGGCTCTGGAACACGTTGAACAGGTCCAGGTAGAGCGCGAGCGTGGCACTGATGTAGTTGGTCTCGCCGCCGTCCATGATCTGCTTCAGGTCATACAGCATGAAGGCCGAGAAGATGCCGATGGCGGCGACCGAGATCGCCATCATGCCGGCGCTGGAGCCGACGAAGACATTGATGATCGCGCCGACCATCAGCACCAGCGCGCCGACGAACAGCCACTTGCCCATGCCCGACAGATCCCGCTTGATCACGGTTGCCAGCGAGGCCATGACAAAGAACACGCCGGCGGTGCCGCCGAAGGCGGTCATGATCAGCTCGGAGCCGTTCTTGAAGCCCAGCACCATCGCGATCAGACGCGACAGCATCAGGCCCATGAAGAAGGTGAAGGCCAGCAGCACCGGCACGCCGGCGGCCGAGTTCTTGGTCTTTTCGATGGCGAACATGAAGCCGAAGGCGCCACCCAGGAAGACCATGAGGCCGAGACCGCCGCTGAGCGAGCGGGTGATGCCGGTGGCGACGCCCAGCCATGCGCCCAGCACGGTGGGCAGCAGGCTCAGGGCGAGCAGCCAATAGGTATTGCGCAGGACGCGCTGGCGCTCTGCCTGCGGCAACGTCTGGCCGTAGCCGACGGTGGTGTCGAGGGTGTTGACGCGGTCGTTCATTGCTGAAACTCCTGATGTTTGCTGCAACGCTGCAGTTGGGGCCCATTCTAGGTGGCCGCAAGAGCCGGCCGCGACAAAAACCCGCATCCGGATGTCCCTAAAGCGCTTTCTGTCATCCGTAAGGGCTCATACGGGCGCGGGCGCTATGCTCCAGGACTTAGTTCACTTTTTGCAAGACCATGAAGACCAAGTCTTTTCTCGAACTCGCCGATGTCAAGGCCATTGCCGCCGCGGCCGAGGCCGAAGCGCTCAAGAACAACTGGGCCGTGACCATCGCCATCGCCGACGATGCCGGCAACCTGCTCTGGCTGCAGCGGCTGGACGGCGCGGCGGCCTTGTCGTCGCACATCGCGCCGGCCAAGGCCCACACGGCCGCGATGGGAAGGCGCGAGAGCCGGATCTATGAAGACATGATCAACGGCGGCCGCACTTCGTTCCTGACGGCGCCCGGGGTGCAGGGCCTGCTCGAGGGGGGTGTGCCGATCGTCAAGGATGGCCAGGTGATCGGTGCGGTCGGCGTCAGCGGCGTCAAATCGAACGAAGACGCGCAGATTGCCAAGGCGGGCATCGCCGCGCTCGGCCTCTGATCGCGAAGCTTCCAAAACAAAAACGCCGACTTTCGGGTCGGCGTTTTCTTTTCGGATTCAAGGTGGAAAAAAAGCTTGGCTAGTCGGCGAACCGTTGGCTAGCAAAAAACGACCCTTTGGAGAATGAATCTCCTCGAGTCGCCCCACGATGAAACTTGCGCGAGGGGCGGGCTGATCTCTATTTGGTCAGGATCAGCTTGCCGAGTTTGGTGGCTTGCAGTCGGTAGAGCGAGCCGTTGTGCATGATCCCGACGATCTTGCTGCCCTTGAGAAGCTCCGTGCTTTCGAAGAGGGCTGCAGGGCGGGGCGCCTCGGCGGCGGCGCGGCCGCCACCCGAATGGTCGAGTGAGGGATGGCTCAGGACGGTGAATGCGTTGGGAGTTGCTGGCATTGGAAATCCCCTTTGGAAGCGATGAGTGAATGATAATGATTCGCAATAAAAAGTCAATCGTCTCGATCGAACTTTTTGATTTGCAAAGCAGATCTATTTCGCCTCGGGTTCGGTGATGAAGCCGATCTTGCGCATGCCAGTCTCGCGCGCCGCCGACATCGCCTGTGCTACGCGCTCGTAGCGCACGGCCTTGTCGCCGCGGATATGCAACTCGGGTTGCGGATCCTTGGCCGCTTCGGCTGCGAGTCGCGTCTTCAGTTCGGCGTCGTCGATCTTCTGCTCGTTCCAGTAGTAGCTGCCGTCGGCGGCCACGGTGAACAGGATGTTCTGGGGCTTGGTCTGTTCCGGCTCGCTGCTCGCCCGGGGCAGGTCGATGTTCACTGCGTGCTTCATCACCGGCACGGTGATAATGAAGATGATCAAGAGCACCAGCATGACGTCGACCAGCGGCGTCATGTTGATCTCGTTCATCACCTCGTCGGGTTCGTCCTGGGTTCCGAAAGCCATGGTGCTCAGCCTTTCTTGAGCGGGACGACGGTGGCCTCGACGCTGCTCTGGACGCGCGCCCCGGTCACGAAGTAGGCATGGAGGTCGTGCGCAAAGCTGTTGAGCTTGGTCAGCACGAACTTGTTGCCGCGCACCAGCGCGTTGTAGCCCAGCACCGCCGGAATGGCGACCGCCAGGCCCAGCGCCGTCATGATCAGCGCTTCGCCGATCGGGCCGGCCACCTTGTCGATGGTGGCCTGGCCGGCCGAACTGATGCTCATCAAGGCGTGATAGATGCCCCAGACCGTGCCGAAAAGACCGATGAAAGGCGCCGTCGAGCCGACCGAAGCCAGGATGGCCAGGCCGGTCTGAAGGCGCGCGGTGAATTCGTCGATGCCGTTGCGCAGCGCGCGCGTGATCCAGTCGCTCACGTCGAGCGCATCGTGCAGATGGGCCTTGGTGTTGCGATGATGCGCCGCAGCCTCGCGCCCCTCCAGCGCCAACGCGCGGAACGGATTGCTGTCGTCCTTGCCGAGCTTGTTGAGCGCAGTGGCGAAGTCTTCGCTGTGCCAGAAGTCCTGCGAGTGCTTCGCGAGGCGCTTGTACTTGATGACGTCCAGCGCCTTGATCAGGATCACGATCCACGACGCGAGCGACATGCCGATCAGCAGCAAGGCGACGGCCTTGGTGACGAAGTCGCCCTGCGCCCATACGTTCATCAAGCCAAATTGGGAATCCATAACTACTGCTCCGGAACTATTGGGAAAGTGTGAAATTGAAAGGCGCCTTCAACAGGTAGACGGTCGCCTCGTTGGCGCCCGGCTGCCTGATCGGCGTGACCTGCGATGACATGGCAGCCTCGCGCGCTGCCTGGTCGAGCCGGTCGTAGCCGCTCGACTTGAAAATCTCGGCGCGCTTGGGGAAGCCCGCGCTGTTGAAATAGACCGCCACGATCACCGTGCCGGTTTCGCCCAAACGCTTGCTCATCGCCGGATAGGTGATGCGAGGTTCGCGGATGTATTGCGCCTGGCCCTGGCTGATTTCAACGAGCTTGGGCGCCGGCGGTGCGGGTGGCGGGGCAGGGGGAGCAGGCGGCTCCGGGGGCGCGGGCGGCGCAATGGGCGCCGGCGGGGGGGGCGGCTCGATGCTGCCCGTGGGAGCGTTCGGCGCCGGCGTGGGCTTGGGCTCGCGTATCGCCTGCGGTCGTGGCGGCGGAGGCGTCTTCGTCACTTCCCGCTTGGGCGGCTCGGGGGGCGGTGGCGGCGGTTCTGCGGGCTTGGGCGGCTCGATGAACTCGCTCAGGATTTCAACCGGAATGACCACCTCGGCAGCACGGCGGAGCAGACCACTTTGCAGCGCCCACAGGGCCGCGACGTGAAACAGCACCACGCCGCCTGCGATGACGGCGTTGCGCGAGAGGCCCAAAACGGAGGGAGGAGGCGAGGAAAAGCGGTCAGACACGATCAACTATGGAGTGCCGGCCCTTGCGAAAGGTGCCCGGGTGCAGCGGAACCGCCGATTACTTACGAAGAATCCACCAGACCGAGCCGGTGACGAGGATCAGGCTGCCGCCGAGTGCCGAGAAGAGTTCCATGCCCTGCTTTCCGTGATGGAGTTGGCAAGCTGGATCGACCTCGGTTCCGATTCGCGGTTGAGCGCGGCAACCGGATGGGAAGCGCTGCACTGCGCGACCACGTCGCGCGCGCAGCCTTCGCACTGGCCGCACTGGGTGGCCACGCCGAGTTCAAACTGCACTTCGTCGAAGGTCATGCCGGCGCGCACATGGCGTGCGATTTCGCGGTCTGACACTCGGCGACATACGCAAACGATCATGGCGGTGAGGCGGCGGTTGGCTGGCTGTTTGTGAGAGGCTTGATTATAAATACGAATTCCTCGCATTTGCAATAACTATTGCGAAGGCGGGGCCAAACCTTCGTCGGCCGGCGCTACACCTCGGACCACATGCGCAGGAGGTTGTGATAGTGGCCCGTGAGTGCAATCGCCTCTTCGCACTCTCCCAGGCGGGCGCGCAGTTTGAGGATGTTCTGGTCGAGTTCGAACAGCATGGCTCGCTGCCGGTCGTCGCGCACCATGCTCTGCAACCAGAAAAAAGAGCAGACGCGCGCGCCCTGCGTGACGGGGTGCACGCGGTGCAGACTGCTCGAGGGATAGAGGATCAGGTCGCCCGCCGGCAGCTTGACCTCGTGCACGCCGTATGTGTCGACCACTTCGAGCTCTCCGCCCTGGTAGTCCTCCGGGTCGCACAGGAACAGCGTGCAGGAAAGGTCGGTGCGCAGCTGCTGGCCGGTGCCCGGCACCGAACGTACCGAGCCATCGACATGCAGACCGTAATGCTCGCCGCCTTCATAGCGGTTGAACAGGGGCGGTACGAAGCGCAGTGGCAGCGCGGCCGAGAAGAACAGCGGATTCATGGCGAGCGCTCCGAGAATCGTCTTGCCGAGCTCGTGGCCCACGGCGGATTGTTCCGGCAGTTGCCGGTTGCGCTTGATCCGGGCGCCTTGCTCGCCGACGGTTTCGCGTCCGTCGACCCAGTCCGTTGCATCCAGCGTCGCGCGCAACTCGCGCACCTGCTCCGCGCTCAGTACATCGGGCACATGCAGCATCATCTTGCAGAAACCTCGCAAAGAAAAAAGCCCCGACCGTCCGGTCGGGGCTTGAGTGTCGCACCGCGCGTCAGAACGCGAAGTTGGCAGTGATGCGGGCGGAGCGCGGCGTGCCGGGCATGTAGCGGTAGCCGCTCTTGTTGATGGCTGCCACGTATTCCTTGTCGAACAGGTTGTAGATGTTCAGCTGAAGCTCGACGTTCTTGTTGACCCGATAGGACGCCATGGCGTCGAACACCCAATAGGCTTCCGTGTAGGCCGGGGTGCCTACCGCGCTGTCGGTACCGCGGTGCAGCTTGCCGTTGTAGCGCGCGCCGGCGCCAATCGTCAGGCCGACGGGGAAAACGTAGGTGGTCCAGGAGGTGAACGCATTCTTGGGCGTGTAGGCCAGTGCGGTGCTGCCGTCCGCCAAAACGACCGGGCCGCTGAGCACCTTGGTGTCCATCGTGGTGAAGCCGGCGCTCACGCCCCAGGCGTCAGTGATGGCACCCGCGACGCCGAGTTCGATACCCTGCACGCGTTTCTTGCCGGTCTGGAAGTACGAACCCGAAGTGACGTCCTGGACGACTTCGTTGCTCACGTCGGTGCGGTAGACCGCCGCGGTCAACGCCAGTTTCTTGTTCAGGACATCCCATTTGGTGCCAACCTCGAAGGTCTTGGCCTTTTGCGGCAGGTAGTTCGTATTGGCTGCGCTGCTGGCCGCGGTGCTAAGGGCGAAATTGGCACCACCCGGAGGCTGTGCTGCCGTGCCATAGGCCGCGTAGATGCTGCCGTTCTCGGCCGGCTTGTAGACGATGCCCAGCTTGCCGGTCACCAAGTTGTCTGAAGTATTCAGGGAGGACGGAATCAAGGTGCCCACGGGCAGCGTGGGATTGGCCGCTGCGGTGGAGAGGGTGGCAGCGCGATAGTCGGTGCTGTAGTGGTCGAAGCGCAAACCGCTGGTCAGCTGCCACTTCTCACTCAGCTTCGCCGTGTCGAATACATAGAGTCCCACCGTGTCTGTGGTTCCCACACTGTCTGCGCCGCTGCGAACCCGGCTGTATCCGCTCACGTACGGATTGGGGGCGTAGAGATTCGCAGCCGGCCACGAGCCATTACCAACCAATCTGCCCGCTGAAACGCCGTTGATACCGAAGTAGCCGTTGTTACTTTGTTCTTCACGAATCAGTTCGACGCCAGCGTTCATCGAGTGGCTGACCGCTCCCGTGTTGAAGGCCGCGCTGACGTTGGTTTGGTTGGTGAATATCTTGTTGGTCTGGTCTTTGGATGTCGGGGTGCTTCTCGCAATGGTCCAGGTGGCCGGATTGCCGACACTGGGTGTCAGTAGATTCGCCGAACTGCCCAAGAACGACGTCAACAGGTAGTCTTGCGATGTCTTGCCGTAGCGCGTGGTGTTGCGCAGCGTCATGTTCGGGGCGAGGTCGTGTTCCACGCGCACGGTGAACATGTCCGCGGTCACGTTGTCGAAGTCGGAACTCGTGCCGTAGAAGTTGCTTGATCGAACGGGCGCGGCGTTGTTCAGGAACGCACGGTTGGCTGCCGGGCTTGAATAACCCGGCAGGCCGATGGTGGGCACACCGCCATCCGGAATGTTGTTCTGTTCGACATGCAGGTAGTCGAAATACACACGCGTCGGCGTGTTGAGGCCCAGCGCGAGCGACGGCGCGACGGCCCAGCGCTTGTTCTTGACGAAGTCACGGCCTGCAACGCCCGAGTCTTCGCTGACGGCATTGAGGCGGAACGCCGCGCCCGCGCCGTTCTCCCCGCTGAGTGACTTGTTCCAGTCGATGCTGCCGCGCTTGTAGCTGGCATTGCCGAAACCGAGTGAGCCGGAGAAGCTGTCCTCGAGCCGCGGTTTCTTGGTGATCAGATTGATGTACCCGGTGGGCGAAGTGCGGCCGACGTCGGTGCCGGCCGGGCCTTTGACGACCTCGACTTGCTCGATGTTGAAGACGTCGCGCGAGATCGAACCCAGGTCGCGAATCCCGTCGACGAAGATGCTGCTCGAGCTGTCGAAGCCGCGCATGTAGATTGCGTCACCGGTATTCGTGTTGCCGTTCTCGCCGAGGAAGAATGCGCTCGCGCCAGGGGTGTTGCGCAGCGCCTCGGTCAGCGTGGTGGCGCCTTGTTCGCGGATGACCTGTTCGCGGATCACCGAAATGGTTTGCGGTGTATCGACCAGGGGTGAAGTGAACTTGGGGTTGGACGAGGTCTCGGTCTTGTAGTCGCTCGCCGCAGCGTCTTGGACGCGAACTTCCTTGAGCGTGCTCGTGGTGGTGGTTTGCGCCGAGACGGGCAGCGTCAACGCAAAGAGCGTGGCGGCGGCGGCGCTGCCGAGTGGGGGCAGAGCGCGCGCGACGGCGTGCTTGCGGCTCTTGATGTAGGCCATGAAGGGTTCTCCGAAAAGGACGGCAGGTGAGAACTCGACTGGCGGGTCCGAGGCGCGCCCTCAGGGGGCGGCGGGGGATTGGCTGGGTGAGCTGAGTCGCAGAGGACGCGACTTCGGTGCGAATGATAATGAATCTCAATACGTTTGTTTACGCATTTCCAAAATTGAGACTAAGTTCCGCTGTGTTTGTTGCCAGTTGGCAACTGAGCGGCATGCAGGGGCGCCTGAGCGTCAATAGAGGTCGCGTCTATAGCGGCCGGTGACCGTGAGTTCGCGCATCAGGGCGTCACCGGCGATCTGCTGCAAGGCCGCATCGACGCCGGATGCCATGCCCTTCAGGCTGCCGCACACGTACAGCGCCGCGCCGCGATCGATCCATTCGAGCACTTCTTCGGAAGCCTGCAGCAAGCGATGCTGGACGTAGAGGCGTTCGGGCTGATCGCGCGAAAAGACCATATCGAGCCGGCGCAGAACGCCTGCGGCGCTCCAAGCTTCGATTTCGGCGCGGTAGAGAAAGTCATGCTGCGCATTGCGCTCCCCGAACACCAGCCAGTTGTCGTGCTGGCGTGCAGCGGCGCGCGCGCGTAAATGGCCGCGCAGGCCGGCCAGGCCGGTACCGTTGCCGACGAGAATCAGCGGCCGCTGCGCATTGCCTTCGAGGCGGAAATTGCGGTGGGGCCGCAGGCGCAGCGCCACCGTGTCGCCGATGGCCAAGGTCGAGGTCAGCAGGCCAGATGCGGCACCCAAGGTCCCGTCGGGGTGCTGTTCCTGGCGCACCAGCAACTGGAGTTCTCCGTCGGTCTGAATCGAAGAGATCGAGTAGTCGCGCGGTCGACCTGGATCGCTGGCGATGGTGATCTGCGCCACATCTCCGGACGCCCACTGTGCTGCCGTTCCCGTCGGCGGCACGAACGCCAGGTGGTACACGGGGCCGCCGGCGCTGCCCGCATTCAAGCGCTCGCGCGCTGCGAGACGCCAGGGCATGGTCTTTGCGCTGCTGTCTTCCGCCTGTGCAACCGCGTCGCCGCCCCATCGGGCTCGCCAGAGGGCGAGGCTGGCCGGGTCGGCGTTGTCGACCTCGACGCGTTCGAATGTGCGCGTGGCGCCGGCCGAGTGAAGCCATTCGTCGAGCGCGCGGCCGAAGCCGCAGAAGCTTGCGTACTGGCGGTCACCCAATGCGAGCACGGCGTAGCGCAACGAGGAGAAGTCGGCAGTGCTGCCCATCACCTGCTCGACGAACACGCTGGCGCCGTCGGGTGCGTCGCCTTCACCGTAAGTGCTGGCGATGAAGAGCGCAGAGCTCGCGTCACGCAAGGTCTTCGTATCGGCTTCGTTGAGCGACATGACGCGGACCGGGGTCCCTGCTGCGCGCAGCCAGCCTGCGGTTTGCCAGGCAATGGCTTCGGCCTGGCCGGTCTGGCTCGCGAACAAGACCAGCGCGGCTTGTTCGGGACTGTCTCCGGCGAGCGCGGCGGCGGCGCGCGCCGTGGCTTGGTGACGCCGGCGTTGGCGCCCGTACACCGCCAGGCACAGCCACAGGTAGGCGAACACGGTCGAGCCGGCGGCCATCGCGCGCACTGTGGCCTCGGTCATGCGACTTGCGTTGCCCAGGCGTCGCTGGTCAGCATCCTGTGCCCTGCGCCTTCACGGCAAACGAGCAGGGCGGCAATCCCGTAGCGCTGCGCAAAGGCGAGGCCGTCGTCCGGGCCGAGCACCGCGAGAACGGTGGCGAGCGCGTCGGCGTGCATGCATTGGCGGTGCAACACTGTCACCGCTTCCAGCGCGTGCCGGGTCGGCTCGCCGCAGCGCGGATCGAGGGTGTGCGACCAGTTCCGACCCTCGTGCCGACGCAGGTGCCAGCGGTCGCCCGAGGTGGCGATCGCCATGTCGCTGAGCGCGAGGCGTGTCGTGACACCGGACGCGGCATCGATCTGCACCTGCCAGGGCTGTCCGCCGGGGCGGACGCCGACACCGCGTAGTTCGCCGCCCACTTCAACAAGGAAATTCCCGAGCCCGAGGGTTTGCAGCTCAGCGGCTACCCGGTCGACCGCGAAGCCCTTGGCGATGCCCGAGAGATCGAGCGAGACACCACCCGGCTGCAGGATCGAGTTCGTAGCGGGCTCGAAGGCGATGCGCTGCCAGTCGATGCGCAGGCGTGCCGCAGCGAGGTCGGCGGGCGAGGGCGGCAATGGCGATGCATTGGCGTGTGCACCGAAACCCCAGAGAGCGACCAGAGGCCCAACGGTCGGATCTATGGCACCTCCGCTTTCCGCAGCCCATTGCAATGCGCAGGCAAGCACTTCGGCGAATTCGGGCGCCAGCGCATGCCGGCTGCCGGCGGCAGCGCGGTTGAAGCGGCTGATGTCCGAGTCCGATTCCCAGGTGCTCATCTGGGCGATCACCCGCTTCAGCGCAAGCTCTGCGCTCGCACGAACGGTGTCCAGCGGAGTCAACAGCGGGTTGTCGAACCTGAGCGACCATGTCGTGCCCATGGTCCGCCCGGCAAGTTGCTGGAGGCTTGCCGGATCGGCGCGACGCGGCACGGCCGCATTGGCATAGCCCGCCGCGCGTCGAATCGCGAACGAAGGCCGCATGTGCGGCATGTCCCGCAATGTGTTCAGGGCATCACTTCCAAGGTGGCGGCATAGCTCAGGCGCCGCTCCTTGGCTTGCGGCACCGTGGTCTTGCCGTCCTTGGTATTGGCCTCGAGCCAGTACATGCCGGCTTGCGGCCAAATCACGGAGAACTGGCCCTTGGCGTCGGTCTTGGCCGTGATCTCATCCACCTTGTCGCGATAGCGCGTGTTGCCGGGCGTGACCGTCACTTCGAGGTCCTTGGCCGGCTGGCCGTCGATCTGCAGGACGAAGCTGGCCTTCTCGCCCTTCACCAGATCGGTCGGGTTGGTGGTCGTCACCAATTCGAGACCCTTGCCGCTCGGCTTGAGCACACTGGGTTTGCCCACCGTCACGAAGGTCTCGATCCGGCCCGCCGACTGCGTCACCTCGACTTCCTGCGCATCGGCCGGGATCTGGCTGGCAATGTTCTCCGGCGTGCCGCGTGCGCGCTTGGGCTGTCCGGTGGCCTTGTCCTTCCAGCGGGCGAACACGCCGCCATTGAGCACGGCGACGCGGTAGGTGCCGGGCTGCGCGAGGTTGAGGTCGAACACGCTGCGCAACTTGCCTTTATGGATGTTCTCGGCCTTCACGACACTGCCGTCGGGCGCGGTCACGGCCAGGTTGTCGAGCGCCAGTGGGTTGTGGTTGAAGAAGAACAGGTCGTTCGAAACGGCCGCATCGACCGTGATCCAGTCGCCTTTCGAGAGGACGGTGCTCGACGGCAACAGCCACACGTTGTGCGCCTGCACGGCTGCGGCGCCGGCAGAAAGAGCAAGGGCCAGGGCGGCGGTGCGAAAAGCAAACTTCATGGTGAGACCCGATGAGGAGGATGAAAGGGATGGATCAAGGTTTGAGCTCGAGCCGGACTTCGCCGAGCTCGCTGTTGCCGGCGACCTGGGGCTGCTCGGCCTTGGCCGGCGGCCACTGGAACGGAATGCTCACGATTTCGCGGCCGCCGACTTCGCGTGCCGCTTCGACGTACAGCTTGTAGGCGCCCGGCGCCAGCTTCGGCAGCGCAACCGAGCCTTCGGTGAAACTGAGCTGGTGCTTCCCGGCAGGGCGGGTGGCGCTGCTCACGCCGTCGACCGGCATCTGCAGCTCGCGTCCCGTGCGCCGCCACCACTGGCGCATGTCCTTGAGCCACTTGGTGCCTTCGCCTTCCGCATTGCCCTTGTTCTTGGTGTCGTACCAGACGGCCAGCGTGGTGGCGACCGACTGGTCGGCGCGCTCGATCCACGCCGCGACATACGGGCGGTGGTATTCGGCCACCGTCAGGCGCGGCACTTCGATGCTGACCGCGAGGCCGGCTGCGAAGGCGGGCGCCCCGAAGAGTGCTGCGAGCGCGAGCGAATAGCGAACTTGCACGAGAGAACCTCTTTCCTGGATCAATGAATGAACAACAGCGCGAGCAGAACCGGCACGACGAAGCCCATGCCGACCATGGGCCAGGTGAAAGGCCGGTTGCCCGCATGCATCTTGAGAATGAACAGGCCGGTGACCGAGAACACCAGCGCGGCGGCCGCAAAAATGTCGATGAACCAGCTCCAGGCAACGCCGGTGTTGCGGCCCTTGTGCAAGTCGTTGAAATAAGAGAGCCAGCCGCGGTCCGTGCGTTCGTATTCGATCTGCCCGTCGGACAGGCCGAGCCGCAGCCAGGCGTCGCCGCCGGGGCGCGGGAGCGAGAGATAGATCTCGTCGTCGGACCACTCCGCTTCGCGGCCCGAAATGTCGATTGCCCATTGCTTCTGCACCCAGGCCTGGAGTTCTGCCGGGGGTTCGGCCTTGCCCTTGTGCGCCTTGGCAGCCGGCAGCTGTTGCGCGAGATGGCCGCGCAGCGCGTCGTCGATGGTGCCGGTCAGGCTGCTGACCTTCGGCTTGGCTTCGATGCTGGCCGCATGATTGAGGGTGAATCCCGTGACGCTGAACAGCACCATGCCGATCAAGCAGAGCGCCGAGCTGACCCAATGCCATTCATGCAAGGTCTTGAGCCAGTAGGCGCGGCGGCGATTGGCGGTGGCGGCGGGGGTCATTGAAGTCCGCGATTCTAGCGGTACAAATGCGAATGAATGCTATTTGCAAGACGCGATGCGGGCAAAAAAAGCGGGCCGCAGCCCGCATGCATGGCGCGAGGCGCCTTACTCGATCTCGCCGATTTGCGACTGCAGATAGTTCTGCAGCCCGACCTTGTCGACCAGATCGATCTGGGTTTCGAGGAAGTCGATATGTTCTTCGGTGTCGTCCAGAATCTCTTGCAGCAGGTCGCGCGAGACATAGTCGCGCACCGATTCGCAGTGGGCGATGCCGGCCTTGATGGTGGCTTGTGCGCCGGTCTCAGCCATCAGGTCGCACTGCAGGATCTCGGGTACGTCTTCGCCGACGTTGAGCTTGGCCAGGTCCTGAAGATTCGGCAGGCCGTCGAGCATGAAGATGCGATCCATGAGCTTGTCGGCGTGTTTCATTTCGCCGATCGACTCCTCGTATTCCTTCTTGGCCAGCTTGTCCAGGCCCCAGTGCTTGAGCATGCGGTAGTGCAGGAAGTACTGGTTGATCGCGGTGAGCTCGTTCTTGAGCTGCGCCTGGAGATGATCGATGACTTGAGGGTCGCCCTTCATGGTTCTTCCTTGTTCTTGAAAGCGTCGATTGTGAGAGCCGCTCGCGACAGCGCGCAAGCAAACCCCTGCGCTCGCGGTCTGCATGCGTTTGATCGTGATAGGTGTTCGTATTTGGCGGCGGCCGTCGCGCTCATAGGCCATCCCAATTTTTTTCATAGTTCATAACTATGAATTCGTCTTGATTGGTAGTTATACTAATCACTCGCCACTTTCTTTCATCAGCCACCCTTAGGAAAAACTGAATGTCCCTGATCAACACCGAAATCATCCCGTTCAAGGCCACTGCGTACCACAACGGCAAGTTCGTCCCGGTCAGCAACGAGAACTTCAAGGGCAAGTGGTCCGTCGTCGTGTTCTACCCGGCGGACTTCACCTTCGTGTGCCCGACCGAACTGGGTGACCTCGCGGACCACTACGCTGAATTCCAGAAGCTCGGCGTCGAGGTGTATGGCGTGTCGACCGATACCCATTTCACCCACAAGGCCTGGCACGACACCTCGGAAACCATCGGCAAGGTCCAGTACCCGCTGATCGGCGACCCGAGCCAGCAACTCGCACGTGCCTTCCAGGTCCTTATCGAAGAGGGCGAAGACGCAGGCCTCGCCTATCGCGGCACCTTCGTGATCGACCCAGAGGGCAAGATCAAGACCATCGAAGTGCACGACAACGGCATCGGCCGCGACGCCGCCGAACTGCTGCGCCGCGTGAAGGCCGCCCAGTATGTCGCTGCCCACCCCGGTGAAGTCTGCCCGGCCAAGTGGACCGAAGGCGCCGAAACGCTCAAGCCGTCCTTCGACCTCGTCGGCAAGATCTAAACCGCTCGTTCGCGCCACAGCCCGGGCGCGTTTCGCTCCCGGGCTTTTTTGTTCCCCTCGTATTTTCAAAGTGAGTTCACCATGCTCGACGCCGGCACCAAGGCACAACTGAAAAGCTATCTCGACCGCATCACGCAGCCGATCGAAATCGTCGCTTCGCTCGATGACAGCAAGGCGTCGGGCGATCTGCAATCGTTGCTGAAGGACGTGGCGGACTCGTCTGCGCTGGTGAAGGTCATCGAGAGCCGCGACGACAACCATCGCAAGCCCTCGTTCTCGATCAACCGGCCGAGCCAGAGCCATGGCCCGCGCTTCGCGGGCATACCGATGGGCCACGAGTTCACCTCGCTGGTGCTGGCGCTGCTGCAGGTCGGCGGCTATCCGCCCAAGGTCGACGAAGCCGTGCTGCAGCAGATTCGCGCGCTCGACGGCGATTTCGAGTTCGAGATCTACATTTCGCTCACCTGCCACAACTGTCCCGACGTCGTGCAGGCACTCAACCTGATGGCGGTGCAGAACCCGCGCATCAAGGCCACCATGATCGACGGCTCGCTGTTCCAGGACGAGGTGAAGGAGCGCCAGATCATGGCCGTGCCGACCGTGTTCCTGAACGGCACCGAGTTCGGCCAGGGCCGCATGAGCCTGGAAGAAATCCTCGCCAAGATCGACACCAGCGGCGTCGAGCGCGAGGCGAAGAAGATTGCCGGCAAGGATCCGTTCGACGTGCTCATCGTCGGCGGCGGGCCGGCCGGCGCGGCGGCCGCCGTGTATGCGGCGCGCAAGGGCATCCGCACGGGCGTGGCGTCCGAGCGCTTCGGCGGCCAGGTTCTCGACACCATGGGCATCGAGAACTTCATCTCGATCAAGGAAACCGAAGGACCCAAGTTCGCGCTGGCGCTCGAGGAGCACGTGCGCAACTACGAGGTCGACATCATGAACCTCCAGCGTGCCGCCGCGCTGGTGCCGGGCAAGGAGTTCATCGAGATCAAGCTCGAGAGCGGCGCCTCGCTCAAGAGCCGCTCGGTCGTGATCTCGACCGGCGCGCGCTGGCGCAACATCAACGTGCCGGGGGAGCACGAATACAAGAACAAGGGCGTGGCCTATTGCCCGCACTGCGACGGTCCGCTCTTCAAGGGCAAGCGCGTCGCGGTGATCGGCGGCGGCAACTCGGGCGTCGAAGCGGCCATCGACCTCGCCGGCATCGTCGGCCACGTAACGCTGATCGAGTACGACACCCAATTGCGTGCTGACGCGGTGCTGCAGCGCAAGCTGAAGAGCCTGGCCAACGTCAAGGTCGTTGCCAATGCGCAGACGACCGAGATCACCGGCGACAAGCAGAAGGTCAACGGCCTGGTCTACAAGGATCGCGCGACGGGCGAGAGCCACCAGGTGGAACTCGAAGGCGTGTTCGTGCAGATCGGCCTGGTGCCCAACACCGACTGGCTCAAGGGAACGGTCGAGCTCTCGAAGCACGGCGAAATCGTGGTCGACGCGAAGGGCCAGACCTCGGTGCCCGGCGTGTTCGCGGCGGGCGATGCGACGACCGTGCCGTTCAAGCAGATCATCATCGCGGCCGGCGACGGAGCGAAGGCAGCGCTCAGCGCCTTCGATCATCTGATCCGTACTTCGGCGCCGGCAGAGGAGACCGTGGCTGCCTGAAGGCGAAGGCGGGCAAGGCCCGTCAGGTCCTGCATCAGCAGTCGGGCGGCGGGCGCAATCCACGGAATCGGCGAAGAAGGGGAAGCCGGGGCGAACCGGCGCAACGCGGCAAGATCGGGTGGAGCGCCTGTTTCCAGGCTTTCCGCGCTGCTTTCGAGCGCTCGCTCCGCGGCTCGGCCGAGGAATTTCCATGCCGCATCGTCGCGCGCGAGCGGCGCGCTCTCGGCCAGCCGCGCGAACAGGGCGGCGTCATGTGCGATGCGTGCAATAAGGCGCGCCGTGCGGGCGCAGTCCTCAGCGCTGTCCTGCGGTTTTCGGCGCAGGCGGTGCCAGAGTTTCGCTTCCCGATCGGCGCCCACGGCCATCACGGCCAGGTCGCGCAATGCGAGCCGCAACGTGCCGGCAGCGCTTTCCTTGTCCTCCGTCGTCAAAGGCGCCGGGCCGAGATCGCGTTTCACATCTGTCGCGATGCGCCGCAGGACCGACGCGCACCTCGCATCGAAAAGGGCTTGCGTGCGAGATGCCAGTCCAAGCAGGGAGATCGCCAGGCCTGTCGCAACCCCGATCACGATTTCTGCCACGCGCAGGCCGGCTACCTCAAGCGCCGGGTGGCCCGCGATGCCGCCGCTGGACAGCACGATCAACGCCGCGATCGGCGCGCTGCGCATCGAAGCAATCCATGCGCTCCCCAGCGCGAGCAGCGCCACGATGCCGAGCGTGGCTACCGTCGACGCCAGACCGATGCGGTGCTGGAGCCAGACACCGGCCAGTCCCAAGCCGGTGCCAGCCAGCGTGCCGCGCACCCGGTCCCAACCCGCGCCGAGCGTGGAGCCGGCCGTCGGGCGCATCACGATCAAGGCGCTCATGACGGCCCAGAAACTCTCGGGCAGGTGCAGAGCCTCGGACGCCATGTAGGAGAGCAGCACCGCGGCCGCCAGTTGAAGGCCGTGGCGCCAAGTGGAGTCGCTCATGAACGGCCGGCCGGGACTGTCGAAGGCTGGGCGTCCAAGCCTTCGGACACGCGGTCGATGAGCTCGCAGGCCTCGAGCAATTGCGCGCGCTCGCCGGCACTCAGCTGCGTGCCGAGCGCGGATGCCAGCGAGGCTTCCCTGCGATGCACCTCGGCAGTCAGCAGACGCGCGCCTGCGGCGGTCAGGGACAGGATCGATTTGCGTGCGTCGCCCTCATGGGCGCGGCGTTCCGCGAGGCCGTCGGTCTCGATCTCTGCGATGAGTCGCGTCAAGGTCTGGAGCTTGACCCGCTCGTGCTGCGCGAGTTCGGTCGGCGTCAGCGGGCCGCGCCGGTACAGCTGCCCGAGCACGCTGAGCTTGGCCGAACCCGGCTGGTCTGCGCCGCCCTGCGAACGAAGATGCCGCGTCAGCTGCGAAACGGCCGCGCGCAGCCGAACGGCGGTGTGCATCGCATCTGCGGGAGGTCTGGGAGCCATCCGCAGATCATAAGATGAATCTTAGTAAAAGCCAATCAGTAGGTCAGCCGCTCGGGCCGCAGCTCCTGCAGGATGGTGGTCGCGATCTCCTCGATCGACTTGGTGGTGGTCGACAGCCAGCGGATGCCGGCGCGCCGCATCATCGCCTCGGCCTCGCTCACTTCGTGGCGGCAGTTCTCGATGCTCGCGTAGCGCGAGTTCGGGCGCCGTTCGTTGCGAATCTCGCTCAGGCGCTCGGGCTGGATCGTGAGGCCGAAGATCTTCTTGCGGTGCGGCATCAGGGCAGGCGGCAATTGCCGGCGGTCGAAGTCTTCGGGGATCAGCGGGTAGTTGGCGGCCTTCAGGCCGTGCTGCATGGCGAGATAGAGCGAGGTCGGGGTCTTGCCGCTGCGGCTCACGCCGACCAGGATCACGTCGGCGCCGTCGAGGTCGCGGTTGCTCTGGCCGTCGTCATGCGCCAGGCTGAAGTCGATGGCCTGGATCCGCGCGTTGTATTCCTTGCTCTTGCTCACGTCGCTGAAGCGGCCGATGCGATGGTTGGACTTCATCGCCAGCTCGATCTCGAGCGGCCGCACGAAGGTGCCGAACATGTCGAGCAGCATGCCCTTGCAGCCGGTCTCGATCACCTCGAGCACGTCCATGTTGGCCAGCGTCGTGAAGACGATCGGTCGCAGGCCCTCGATTTCGGCCGTGTGATTGATTCGCCGCACAGCCTGGTGGGCCTTGTCGACCGTGTCGGTGAAGGGCAGCCGCACGTGGCGGGGCTTCATCTCGAACTGGGCAAGAACGGCGTTACCGAAAGTTTCGGCGGTGATGCCGGTGCCGTCGGAAACGAAGAATACGGTGCGCGTGTGCATGGTTGGCGGCCTTGTCCTGCGGCGCGCCGAAGCGGGCGGCGCCTACAATCCGGCCCATTATCGGGAATGCGCTCCCGCGTTCCCCACCCCCAATGCCTTCTTTCATGCACACCGCCCCTGCGCCCACAGCAAAAAGAACGATTGCGTCGCGCCGTCTGCATGTTGCCCCGGTTTTAACTTCTGGAGCTTTCCCATGTCTGCACTCTTCGAAGCGACCGCCCTGGTCGTTGCGTTTGAAAACCTGAGGATGACCGACGTCGAGTCGGTCGGCGGCAAGAACGCCAGCCTCGGCGAGATGATTTCCCAGTTGCCCCAGGGGGTGCGCGTGCCCACCGGGTTTGCGACCACCGCCCACGCGTTCCGCCAGTTCCTTGGCCATGATGGCCTGGCAGATCGGATCAACGCGAAACTCAAGAGCCTGAATACCGAGGACGTGCGCGCATTGGCCGCAGCCGGCGCCGAAATTCGCGCGATGGTCGAGGCCCAGCCTTTTCCGGCCGATCTGCAGCAGGCGATCAGCGAAGCCTTCGCCAAGCTCAGTGCGGAAAATTCCGCCGCCTCCTTTGCCGTCCGTTCCTCAGCCACGGCGGAAGACCTGCCAGACGCCTCCTTCGCGGGCCAGCAGGAGACTTTCCTCAATGTCGTGGGCATCGATGACGTGCTCCACAAGATGAAGGAGGTGTTCGCCTCCCTCTACAACGATCGCGCCATCAGCTATCGGGTTCACAAGGGCTTCGCCCACGACGTCGTGGCGCTGTCGGCCGGCGTGCAGCGCATGGTGCGCAGCGACCTGGGCGCCGCAGGCGTGATGTTCACGATCGATACCGAGTCCGGTTTCGAGGACGTGGTCTTCATCACCTCGAGCTACGGCCTGGGTGAGACGGTGGTGCAGGGCGCCGTGAATCCCGACGAGTTCTATGTGCACAAGCCCACGCTTCGAGCCGGCAAGCGCGCGGTCATCCGGCGCAACCTTGGCTCCAAGCTGATCCAGATGGAGTTCGCGAGCGCCGAAGAGAAGGCGGCCAGCGGCAAGCTGGTGAAGACCACCGACGTACCCACCGAGCAGCGCAACCGCTATTCGCTGAGCGACGCCGACGTCGAGCAACTTGCGAAGTACGCCCTCGTGATCGAGGAGCACTACGGCCGCCCGATGGACATTGAATGGGGCAAGGACGGCACCGACGGCCAGCTCTACATCCTTCAGGCGCGCCCTGAAACCGTGAAGAGCCAGCAGCAGGGCAAGCCCGAGCAGCGCTACAAGCTGCTGGCCAAGGGGGCCGTGCTGGCCGAAGGCCGCGCCATCGGGCAGAAGATCGGTACCGGCCCGGTGCGCCTGGTCCACAGCATCAGCGAGATGGACAAGGTCCAGCCCGGCGACGTGCTGGTGACCGACATGACCGACCCGAACTGGGAGCCGGTGATGAAGCGCGCCGCCGCCATCGTCACCAACCGCGGTGGCCGCACCTGCCATGCGGCGATCATCGCGCGTGAACTGGGCATTCCGGCCGTGGTCGGCTGCGGCGACGCCACCGACCTGCTGAAGGACGGCACCCTGGTGACGGTGAGCTGCGCCGAAGGCGACACCGGCTTCATCTACGACGGCCTGCTGGAGACCGAAGTGACCGAGGTCCAGCGCGGCGAGATGCCCGACATCGACATCAAGCTCATGATGAACGTGGGCAATCCGCAGCTCGCCTTCGACTTTGCCCAGCTGCCGAACCACGGCGTCGGCCTGGCGCGGCTCGAGTTCATCATCAACAACAACATCGGCGTGCATCCGAAGGCGATCCTCGACTACCCGAATGTCGACGCCGACCTCAAGAAGGCCGTGGAATCGGTCGCTCGCGGCCACGCCTCGCCGCGCGCTTTCTACGTCGACAAGGTCGCCGAGGGCATCGCCACCATCGCTGCCGCGTTCTGGCCCAAGCAGGTGATCGTGCGCCTGTCCGACTTCAAGTCCAACGAGTACCGCAAGCTGATCGGCGGCAGCCGCTACGAGCCGGAAGAAGAGAACCCCATGCTCGGCTTCCGCGGCGCGGCGCGCTATCTGAGCGCGGACTTCGGCGAGGCCTTCGCGATGGAATGCGAGGCGCTCAAGCGCGTACGCAACGAGATGGGCCTGACCAACGTGCAGATCATGGTGCCCTTCGTGCGCACGCTGGGCCAGGCCGAGCGCGTCACGGGATTGCTGGGCGAGCATGGCCTGAAGCGGGGCGAGAACGAACTCAAGCTGATCATGATGTGCGAGGTGCCGAGCAACGCGATCCTGCCCGAGGAGTTCCTGAAGTATTTCGACGGCTTCTCGATCGGGTCGAACGACCTGACGCAGCTCACGCTGGGTCTGGACCGCGATTCCGGTCTCGAACTGCTCGCGTCCGACTTCGACGAGCGCGACCCCGCAGTCAAGGCCTTGCTGAGCCGCGTGATTAAGGCCTGCAAGGCCCAGGGCAAGTACGTGGGCATCTGCGGACAGGGCCCCAGCGACCATCCCGACTTCGCGCTCTGGCTGGCGGAAGAGGGCATCGAGTCGATCTCCCTGAACCCGGACAGCGTGATCGACACCTGGCAGCAGCTCGCG
This sequence comes from Variovorax paradoxus, assembly GCF_018614955.1. Taxonomy (GTDB): domain Bacteria; phylum Pseudomonadota; class Gammaproteobacteria; order Burkholderiales; family Burkholderiaceae_C; genus Variovorax; species Variovorax paradoxus_J. Next base: position 138,394 of record NZ_JAGGNV010000005.1, on the reverse strand, counting down.
CAACGCTGAAGCCCGAGGCGCGGCGGCGGTCCTGTCACCGCCGCGCTACAAATTCCGTCACGCCCGGCCTGCAATTCCCACGTCAGTTGGGTGTAATTGCAACCAGATGAATCTTTGGTGTCAAACTTATGACCTAGGGAAGGCGCAGCCCCGAGAGCGTAGACAGAGGACGGACATAGAACCTCGATCGATCTCGGGAAATTCGCGATGGGGGACAGCATGATTCTTGTCAAGACGGAAGCCGGGCAGCAGGCGCTGAAGGACCGTTCGATCCGGCTCACGCCGCGCCAACGCTCGGCATTCATCCTGTGCGACGGCAAACGCTCGGTAAGCGAAGTGCTCGAGGCCGGCATGGGCATTGCACGCGAGGACATCGACCAGATGGTCGAACTCGGCTTGCTGGGACAGGTGGGCGGAACGGCCGACGCAGCCAACGCGGCGGCGGTTTCGGTGCCAGCCGTTTCGGCCGCACCGGCCATTGAAGTTCTGAAGGAAGCCGCGCATCCGGCCCCCGGGCGCTCGAACCAGCAGCGCTACAAGGACGCCTATCCGATCGCTACCCAACTCACCGGCAGCCTCGGCCTGCGGGGTTTCCGGCTCAATCTGTCGGTCGAGGGTACGTCCACTTACGAGGAGCTGATGGCGCTGGCGCCCAAGATCCGCGATGCAGTGGGACCAGAGAAGGCGGCGGCACTCGATCGCGCCCTGGGTCTTTGACAATCTACAGGCACTTTTCGGACGGCGATACCCTGCTACAATAGCTGGCTTTGCCTTGCCACACTGCGACCGACGCTGCAGGTGGCTTTATCCCTTCCACGGAAGATCCACAAGGAGTGCCATGCGTCACTACGAAATCATTCTGCTGATCCATCCGGATCAAAGCGAGCAAGTTCCGGCCATGCTGGAGCGTTACAAGGGCCTGATCACGGCCGGCGGCGGCAAGGTCCACCGCGTTGAAGACTGGGGCCGCCGTCAGCTGGCCTACCAGATCAACAAGCTGAACAAGGCGCACTACCTGTGCGTGAACATCGAGGCCGAGCAGGCCGTGATGGCCGAACTCGAGCACGCCTTCAAGTTCAACGACGCCGTTCTGCGCCACCTCACCGTGGTCAAGAAGAAGGCCGAAACCGGCCCGTCGTCGATGATGAAGACGGTCGAGCGCGAAGAGGCCCGCAAGGCCCAGCAGGCCGAGTACGCCGCCAACAACAACTGATGGTGTGAGCGCTGCCGCAGTCAACAGCCTCGTGCTGACTGCCTGCGTCGCCGAACTCGGTACCTTGCGCTTCACGCCTGCCGGCCTGCCCGCCATCGACCTGCGACTCGAACACGAGTCGACGGTGACCGAAGCGGCCCAGCCCCGGCAGATCAAGGCGGCCCTCAAGGCCGTGGCGTTCGGCGCGGTGGCCGAGCGGCTCGCGAGGCAGGCGTTAGGAAGTCTCTGGCGTTTTCAGGGCTTCCTCGCGACACCGGGCAACGGCAAACATCCAGTGCTGCACATCCAGGATTTTCAGCAAGATTAATTTTCGAAGAGAGGTCCCCAAATGGCCACGTTCAAGAAATTCAACAAAGACAAGCGCCCGAAGCGCAACACCCAGTCGCTGCTGTTCAAGCGCAAGCGCTTCTGCCGCTTCACCGTCGCTGGCGTCGAAGAGATCGACTACAAGGACATCGACACGCTGCGCGACTTCATCAGCGAAAACGGCAAGATCATCCCCGCGCGCCTGACCGGCACGCGCGCGATCTACCAGCGCCAGCTCAACACCGCGATCAAGCGCGCACGCTTCCTCGCGATGGTGCCGTACAGCGACCAACACCGCGTTTAAGGAGCAAGACACCATGCAAGTCATTCTTCTGGACAAGGTCGTCAACCTCGGCGTGCTCGGCGAGATCGTCAAGGTCAAAGACGGCTACGCGCGCAACTTCCTGATTCCCTCGGGCCGCGCACGCCGCGCCACCGAAGCCAACAAGGCCGAATTCGAAGCCAAGCGCGTCGAGCTCGAAAAGGCCGCGGCCGCCAAGCTGGCCGAATCGCAAGCCCAGGGCGAGAAGCTCGGCGGCACCACCGTCAAGCTGACGCAGAAGGCCGGCGTCGACGGCCGCCTGTTCGGCTCGGTCACCAACCACGACATCGCCGACGAGCTCAACAAGCAAGGCTACAAGGTCGCGAAGTCGCAGGTGCGCATGCCCAACGGCCCGATCAAGACCGTGGGCGACAGCACCGTCAGCGTTGCTCTGCACACCGACGTGGTGGTCGACATCACCGTCACGGTGTACGGCGAAAGCGCGTAAGCCATCGGCAAGGAGAAAACAAGATCGCTGCTGCGATCTTGTCCTTGTGGGCCGCCTTCGGGCGGCCTTTCTTTTGGGCCTGCCGTGTTGTCCCGCGTGCTGCACCGGAAGATCACCAGTTATTCACAGCCTTGTCCACGTGACGCCGTGCGCCGCGCGGCTTAGCATGCAAGGTTGCAAGGAAGTTCATGTCCGCCGTTTTCTCCTATGCCGACAACGACCCGTCGGCCGACCGCCAAGTTGCGCAGCTGCGCATCCCACCGCATTCGATCGAGGCCGAATCGAGCGTGCTCGGCGGCCTGCTGCTCGACAACGGCGCCTGGGACCGCATGGGCGATGTGGTGGTGGACAGCGACTTCTATCGCCATGAACACAAGCTGATCTATGCGGCCATCGGAACGCTGGTCAACGCCAGCAAGCCGGCCGACGTGATCACGGTCTACGAGCAGTTGCAGAACCTCGGCAAGGCCGAAGAGATCGGCGGCCTGGCCTACCTGAATTCGCTGGCCCAGTACGTGCCGAGCGCGAGCAACATCCGCCGCTATGCCGAAATCGTGCGCGAGCGCTCGATCCTGCGCAAGCTGGTGAGTGCCAGCGACGAGATCGCAACCAACGCCTTCAACACTCAGGGCAAGGCGGTCGACAAGATCCTGGACGAGGCCGAGCAGAAGATCTTCAACATCGGCGAGGAAGGCTCGCGCATGAAGCAGGGCTTCCAGGGCATGGATTCCCTGGTGGTCGAGCTGCTGGACCGCGTGACCGAGATGGCGGAGAACCCCAACGACATCACGGGCGTGCGCACGGGCTTCTACGAGTTCGACAAGATGACCTCCGGCCTGCAGCCGGGGGACATGATCGTGCTGGCCGCGCGCCCGTCCATGGGAAAGACCTCTCTGGCGATCAACATCGCCGAGCATGTGGCACTCAACGAGGGGTTGCCCGTCGCAGTGTTCTCAATGGAAATGGGAGCTTCGCAGCTGGCAGTGCGCATCGTCGGTTCGATCGGGCGTATCGATCAGGGTCACCTGCGGACCGGCAAGCTCACCGACGAAGAATGGCCGCGTCTCACCGAAGCTATCGAGAAGCTGCGCAACGTGTCGCTGCACATCGACGAGACGCCGGGTCTCACCACCAGTGAATTGCGTGCGAATGCACGCCGCCTCGCACGCCAGTACGGGAAGCTCGGCTTGATCGTTGTCGACTACCTTCAACTGATGAGCGTGTCGAGCAGCATGAGCGACGAGAACCGCGCCACAGCCGTGGGTGAGATTTCGCGTGGGTTGAAGATGCTGGCAAAGGAACTCAAGTGCCCGGTGATCGCGTTGTCGCAGCTCAGCCGCGGCGTGGAAAGCCGCACCGACAAGCGCCCCATGATGAGCGACCTGCGCGAGTCCGGTGCCATCGAGCAGGATGCCGACATCATCATGTTCATCTACCGCGATGACTACTACGACAAGAACAGCAAGGAGCCCGGTGTGGCCGAGGTGATCATCAGCAAGCATCGCAACGGGCCGACGGGTACGGTCAAGCTTGCATTCCTCAAGCCGCTCACCAAGTTCGAGAACTTGGCCAGCGGGGGCTCCGACTTCTGATCTCGACCAGCGGGGCGAAACGACGCTACTGCAACCGGGACGGTTGAGGGTCTGCCGGATCGTCCTGCAGACGGCGAAGCATCTCAGCCAGCGTCTTGCCGGGTTCGTCGCGAAAGCGATCGGGCAGGACCTCGACCTGGTCGATGCGATCGATCCGGAAGGCACGAAAATCCTGCCGCAGTTCGCACCAGGCCGAGAAGGTCCAGACCCGACCCCAATAAAAACAGCCGAGCGGCCGCACGATGCGTTGGCTCGGCGCGCCGCTGACGTCGCGGTAGTCCATGCGCAGCTTGTTGCGCGACTGCACCGCTTCGCGCAACGTCTGCAAACGGCCGCGCGTGCCATCGTCGATGGCGAACGACGGCGCGAAGAGCGCCAGGCTCTCCGCAGAGGCGCGCGCCGCCGGCGGCAGGACCGAGAGAATCTTGCCGAGCGCGGTCTGGATGTCGCGCGCCAGGGCGGGATCGACCGAGCTCTGCGCCAACCTTGCCGAGGCGACTAGGGCCGCGGCCTCATCCTGCGTGAACATGAGCGGCGGCAGGTCGAAGCCTGCGCCCAATCGGTAGCCGACGCCGGCTTCGCCTTCGATCGGCACGCCCTGGCGCTGCAGGTCGGCCACATCGCGGTAGACGGTGCGTTCCGACACCTCCAGGCGCTGTCCCAGGAAGGCGGCGGTCGTGAGTCGTCGCCCTCGGATGAGCTGGACGATCTGGAACAGGCGGTCGGCGCGGCGCATGGAGGCAGGTCAACGTCGAACGAGTTTCTTGTCGAACATCTTTGTCAGTCCAGGGTGACGCCGATGTGAATGGCGACCTGGTCGGGGCCGCTGTAAGCCTCGAAGTCGCTGCGGTAGGTGCGCTTGATTTCGGGGTGCTGCTCGAAATACTGCCAGATCGACTGCCAGACCGCGAGCACCATCTGCGGCATTTCGCCTTGTCCGCTGAAGACGAGGTAGTCGCCGGCTTCGATCCGCACCGTCGACGGGCCGTCCGAGACGGCCACGCCGGTCGTGATGTCGAAGGCGCCGCGCGCATCGGATTCGTAGGCCGAATAGACGCTGTAGAGCCGCATGTCGTTGATCCGGTGCGGCCGGTCGTAGGCGCGCTCGTCGAAGAAGCGCGTCCAGAGCTTGCCGATACGGGCCGACTGCGGGTTGTTCTCCTCGCGGTTGCTGGTTCGCACGGTCAGCCCGGCGATGCTGAACGCGTCACGGCGTTGGAGCTGGGGTTGCATGGTTTTTTCTCCTGACAGATCAAAGGTCCAATGCCCGGATGCTGGCGTTCATGGCGCCGGCGATCAGGTGGATGTCGTGGTCGCTGACTTCGAACAGCCCGAAGCGAAGCTTGTAGCCCCAGCGCTTCGGGTTCTCGACGAAGTCGAGGTGGTCGATGAGCGGCAGAATCGGCACCTCCTGCGCGGCCACGTAGCTCACGTCGCGTCGCCAGGCCACGAAGCCGCCGCCCGTGTCCGCTTCGTACGGCTCGCCCTTCTGCACGACGCCGATCGAGACGAAGCTCTGCAGCTTGTCGGTGCCGTGGAGCACCGTGGCCGGCGCGTAGTACGCGACGCGATCACCCGGCGCAACGCGCCGGAGGGGCGCGAGTTTGCCATGGCCGACCTGCATGAAGCCCACGCCGGCATGGTCGCGCCCACGGCGTGCATGTTCTGCGCTGGCGACGGCGATCCAATTCCTGCGGTTCATGCCGCCGATGCTGCGCGGAGGCTACTGACAACGTCCTGTCAGCAGCCTTCGCGCAAAGCGCAGGAGCGCAGGCTCGCTACAGCACGTCGCTCGCGAAATCCGCCAGGCGCGAGCGTTCGCCGCGCGCCAGCGTGATGTGCCCGCTGTGCGGCCAACCCTTGAACTTGTCGACCGCGAAGGTCAGGCCGGAGGAGCCTTCTGTGAGGTAGGGCGTGTCGATCTGCGCCAGGTTGCCCATGCAGATGATCTTGGTGCCCGGACCTGCGCGCGTGACCAGCGTCTTCATCTGCTTGGGCGTCAGGTTCTGCGCCTCGTCGATGATCACGTACTTGTTGAGGAAGGTGCGGCCGCGCATGAAGTTCATGCTCTTGATCTTGATGCGGCTGCGAATCAGCTCGTTGGTGGCCGCGCGGCCCCATTCGCCGGCGCCGCCGCTGTCGCCCTTGGCCAGGAACTCGAGGTTGTCGTCGAGCGCGCCCATCCAGGGGCCCATCTTTTCCTCTTCGGTGCCGGGCAGGAAGCCGATGTCCTCGCCGACGCTCACGGTCGCGCGGGTCATGATGATCTCGGTGTAGCGCCGGTCATCGAGCACCTGGGTGAGGCCCGAGGCCAGCGCCATCAGCGTCTTGCCGGTGCCGGCGGTGCCGGTGAGGGTGACGAAGTCCACCTCGGGGTCCATCAGCAGGTTCATCGCGAAGTTCTGTTCGCGGTTGCGCGTGTTCACGCCCCAGACGGCATTCTTGATCGACCCGTAGTCCTTGAGCGTCTTGAGCACCGCGGTCTTGTCGCGGATCTCGGTGACCCGCGCGTACATGCTCGGCTCGCCGGGTGCTTCGAAGTAGACGAACTGGTTGATGTAGAGATTCGGGACGATCGGGCCGCTGATGCGGTAGAAGGTGCTGCTGCCGCTCTGCCAGCTCTCGACCGTCTTGCTCTGGCGCGTCCAGAAATCGGCCGGCAGCGCCAGCGAGCCGGAGTAGAGCAGGTCGCCGTCTTCGAGCGTCTTGTCGTTCTGATAGTCGTCCGCCGCGAGGCCGAGCGCGCGCGCCTTGACGCGCATGTTGATGTCCTTCGACACCAGCACCACTTCTTGCTTCGGCCGGCCCGGCGCGTCTTGCGCATAGAGGTCCCGCAGCGCCTGCACGACGCCGAGGATCTGGTTGTCGGCCTTGCCCTGGGGCAGGCTGGTCGGCAGCGCGTAATCGAGCGGAGCGGTCTGGAAGAACAGCTTGCCGCCGGACTCCCGGTGGCCGGTGGAGTCGAGCTTCAGGCCCTTGGCGATGTCGGCGCCCTGCGTGCCGGCGAGCGCATCGAGGGTGCGGCTGGTCTGGCGGCCGTTGCGCGCGACTTCGGTCGTGCCTTTCTTGTGGCCGTCTAGTTCCTCCAGCACGATCATCGGCAGGAAGATGTCGTGCTCCTCGAAGCGGAACAGGCACATCGGGTCGTGCAGCAGCACGTTGGTGTCCAGCACGAACAGCTTGGCCGGGCCGTTGGGTTTGCTGCGCTTGGCGCGCGCCGTGTTCTGCGGTGCCGCGGGGGCAGGAGCGGGGCGGCTCTCGATTTGGCTGCGCGACGGCGATGTCGGCGCCGGAGAGGGCGCCAGGGCCCTGACCTTGGGCACGGGCGGCGCCTCGACGCTGCCGCCGCCTTCTGCGGCGTGACGGTCGAACAGCTCGAGCGGCTGGGGCCCGCTGGACCGGGTCTCTTCAGTTCGCCGATCGGACGAGCGGCGGCCGCTTCTTCCGTGCGCAGAACGGGCGGGCGCGTCGTGCGCGTCCGGCGAAAGCAATGCGGCGCGTTTCGTGGGTGCGGGAGGCAGGGGCATGGGGCGGTTCGCTCGCAAAAAGAAAGAGGCCAGAAAGCGAAAAAGCCGCCTGAAGACCAGGGCGGCTTTGTTCGGGGGATGCGGTCGTGGAGCTCAACGGCATGAAACCATTATGCACATCGAATGTGTCACCTCCCGTGAACGTTGCGCATCGCCAACGCGACCGCGCAAAAGTACACGCTTGCAGGAGATCAGGCGGCCTTCTTGAGCGCCTTGACTGCTTTGAGCACGTCATCGACATGGCCGGGGACCTTGAGGCCGCGCCATTCGGCCTTGAGCACGCCGTCGGCACCGATCAGGAAAGTGCTGCGCTCGATGCCCTTGACCTTCTTGCCGTACATGATCTTGTTCTTGACCACGCCGAACATGTGGCACATCTTTTCTTCGGTGTCTGCAATCAGCTCGAAAGGGAGCTCGAGCTTGGCCTTGAATTCGTCGTGCGACTTCATGTTGTCGCGCGACACCCCGAAAACGGTGGCGCCGGCCTTCACGAAATCCTTGTAGCGATCGCGGAACTGCATCGCTTCGGTGGTGCAACCGGGCGTGTTGTCCTTGGGATAGAAGTACATCACCAGCACGTGCCCGAGGTGCGAGGTGTTCGAGACCTTGATGCCGCCGGTGGCGTTGGCGTCGAATTCGGGAATGGGTTTGTTGACAACGATCGCCATGAAACTTGTTTTCTCCGTTTGATTCCATGTTCAAGCTGGCTCCTGGCTCTGGAGGCGCTCGAAATGGAGGATTGGTCGTTGCTTTACTGGGCGGGCCGCCGGTTTGCAACCCGGTATTTTACCCCGAAACGCCTTCTATTTCCCGTCTTCCGGCCTCTCGACCAGCAGGGCTGCAATTACGTGGCGGCCTTCGCCCGCGAGGATGTTGTAGGTGCGGCAGGCGGCGGGCGTGTCCATGGTCTCAACGCCCGTGCGCTGCGCCATGAGCGGCTGCAGCCAGGCTGCCTGCGGAAAACGGATGCGCCCGCCACTGCCGAAGATGATCAATTCCGCGCCCATCGAGGCCAACTGCGCGAAATGCTCGGCGCCGAGCTGGTCGAAGCGCGTGCAGTCCCATGCGAAGCGCTCGCCGCGCGAGCCGACCACCACGCTGCCTTTGACCTTCTCGTTGTTGATGGCCACCCAGCCGGGGCCGTGCGCGGTAAGGGTCTGGACGTCGGATTTGTCGGGCTGGAGCTTCATCGGGAGGCCGGGGGAACTGTGGTCAAATTATAGGTTTTCCCCCGTGCAGACGCCCTTGGAGGGACTTTGAAAGCGATCAAGAAATCGGCCAAGCTGGCCAATGTGCTCTACGACATCCGCGGCCCGATCATGGATGCCGCGAAGCAGATGGAGGAAGAGGGCCAGAAAATCATCAAGCTCAACATCGGCAACCTCGCCCCGTTCGGCTTCGATGCGCCCGAAGAGGTGCAGCAGGACATGATCCGCAACCTGCCTGCCTCGTCCGGCTACTCGGACAGCAAGGGCATCTTCGCGGCGCGCAAGGCGGTGATGCACGAGACTCAGAAACAGGGCATCGCCGGCGTCACCCTCGACGACATCTACCTGGGCAACGGCGCGAGCGAATTGATCGCGATGGCCGCCAACGCGCTGCTCAACGACGGCGACGAACTGCTGCTGCCGGCCCCCGACTATCCGCTGTGGACCGCGGTCGCGAGCCTTTCGGGCGGCAAGCCGGTGCACTACCTCTGCGACGAGGACAACGGCTGGATGCCGAGCCTCGACGACATCCGCGCCAAGGTCACGCCCCGGACCAAGGGCATCGTGGTCATCAATCCCAACAATCCGACCGGGGCGCTGTATTCAGACGAACTGCTCAAGGGCATCGTTGAGATCGCGCGCGAGCACGGCCTCGTGATCCTCGCCGACGAGGTCTACGACAAGGTGCTGTACGACGGCGTCAAGCACACCGCCATCGCCAGCCTGTCGAAGGATGTGCTGACGCTGACCTTCAACTCGCTGTCGAAGAGCTACCGCTCCTGCGGCTACCGCGCCGGCTGGCTCGTGGTGTCGGGCGACAAGAAGGTGGCCCTGGACTACATCGAGGGCCTCAACATGCTCTCGAACATGCGCCTGTGTCCCAACGTGCCGGGTCAATGGGCGATCCAGACGGCGCTCGGCGGCTACCAGAGCATCAACGATCTCGTGGGGCCCGGCGGCCGTTTGCGCCACCAGCGCGATCTGGCCTACGAGCTCATCACTGCCATCCCGGGGGTGACTTGCGTCAAGCCGAATGCGGCGCTCTACATGTTCCCCAAGCTGGACCCCAAGGTCTACCCGATCGACGACGACCGGCAGTTCTTCCTCGAGCTGCTGAAGGAGACCAAGGTGATGCTGGTGCAGGGCACCGGCTTCAACTGGGCGACGCCGGACCACTTCCGCATCGTGTTCCTTCCGCATGAAGAAGACCTGCGCGAAGCGGTGCAGCGCATCGCCGACTTCCTCGAACGCTACAGAAACCGGGTCGCCTGAGACCCTCATTGCTCCACAAGACGAAACGAATGAAACCCATCCAAGTAGGCCTGCTCGGCATCGGCACGGTCGGCAGCGGCACCTTTCAGGTGCTCCAGCGCAACCAGGAAGAAATCAAGCGTCGTGCGGGGCGCGGCATCGAGATCACGATGGTCGCCGACCTCGACCTGGCGCGCGCCAAGGCCGCTGTCGGCGAAGGCGTGCAGGTCGTGAACGACGCGCGCGCCGTGATCGCCAACCCCGACATCGACATCGTGATCGAGCTGATCGGCGGCTACGGCATCGCGAAGGAGCTGGTGCTCGAGGCGATCGCCGCGGGCAAGCACGTGGTGACGGCCAACAAGGCGCTGCTTGCGGTGCATGGCACCGAAATCTTCGCGGCCGCCCATGCCAAGGGCGTGATGGTGGCCTTCGAGGCCGCCGTGGCCGGTGGCATCCCGATCATCAAGGCGCTGCGCGAAGGGCTCACGGCCAACAGCATCCAGTGGATCGCCGGCATCATCAACGGCACCACCAACTTCATCCTCTCGGAAATGCGAGACAAGGGCCTCGATTTCGGCACCGTGCTGAAGGAGGCGCAACGCCTCGGCTACGCCGAAGCAGACCCGACCTTCGACATCGAGGGCATCGACGCCGCGCACAAGGTCACGCTGATGAGCGCCATCGCGTTCGGCATTCCGGTGCAGTTCGACCGCGCGCACGTCGAGGGCATCACCAAGCTCGCGGCGCAGGACATCAAGTACGCCGAACAGCTCGGCTACCGCATCAAGCTGCTCGGCATCACCAAGCGCAAGCCGCAGGGCATCGAGTTGCGCGTGCACCCCAGCCTGGTGCCGGCGAAGCGCCTGCTCGCGAACGTCGAAGGCGCGATGAATGCGGTGGTGGTCAATGGCGACGCCGTCGGCACCACGCTCTACTACGGCAAGGGCGCCGGCAGCGAGCCCACTGCCAGCGCCGTGATCGCCGACCTGGTCGACATCACGCGCCTGCACACCGCCGATGCGGCGCATCGCGTGCCGCACCTCGCTTTCCATCCCGACGCGATGAGCGACCTCAAGGTCCTGCCGATGGCCGAGGTGGTCACCAGCTATTACCTGCGCCTGCGCGTGGCCGACGAGGCCGGCGTGCTGGCCCAGGTCACCGGGCTCCTGGCCACCGCCGGCATCAGCATCGACGCGGTGCTGCAGCGCGAGGCCGACGAGGTGGGCGGCGAGGGTTCGACGCAGACCGACCTGATCATCCTCACGCACGACACGCGCGAAGGCACTTTGGACGATGCGCTCGCGCAACTGCAGGCGCTGCCCACGGTGCTGGCGCCGATCGTGCGCATCCGCAAGGAAGAGCTGTCCTGATGCGCTACCTGTCCACGCGCGGCCATCCCGACCGCCGCCGTTTCTGCGAGATCCTGCTCGAGGGGCTCGCACCCGATGGCGGCCTGTACCTGCCCGAACACTACCCGCAGGTGGACGCCGCCACGCTCGCGAAGTGGCGCGGCCTGCCGTACGCCGAGCTGGCTTTCGAGGTGCTCTCGCTCTACATCGACGACATTCCGCCGGCCGACCTGAAGGCGATCTGCGCCAAGACCTACACCGCCGAGGTGTTCGGCACGCCCGCGATCGTGCCGCTGCGCGAGCTCGAGGACGGCGTGTACCTCGAGGCCCTGTCCAACGGCCCCACGCTCGCCTTCAAGGACATGGCGATGCAGCTGCTCGGCAACCTGTTCGAGTACGAACTGGCGCGCCGCGGCGAGGAGCTCAACATCCTCGGCGCGACCAGCGGCGACACCGGCAGCGCGGCCGAATACGCGATGCGCGGCAAGAAAGGCGTGCGCGTCTTCATGACCTCGCCCGACGGCCGCATGAGCCCGTTCCAGCAGGCGCAGATGTTCAGCCTGCAGGATGCCAACATCCACAACATCGCGGTCGCCGGCGTGTTCGACGACTGCCAGGACATCGTCAAGGCCGTTTCGAACGACTTGAACTTCAAGCGCAAGTACAGGATCGGCACGGTCAATTCGATCAACTGGGCGCGACTTCTGGCGCAGGTGGTCTACTACTTCGCCGGCTATTTCCAAGCCACGACGAGCAACGACAAACAGATCAGCTTCACCGTGCCCTCCGGCAATTTCGGCAACGTCTGCGCCGGCCATGTGGCGCGCACGATGGGCTTGCCGATCCGCACGCTGGTGGTCGCGACCAACGAGAACGACGTGCTCGACGAGTTCTTCCGCACCGGCGTCTACCGCGTGCGCTCGGCTGCCGACACGCACGAAACCTCGAGCCCCTCGATGGACATCTCCAAGGCCAGCAACTTCGAGCGCTTCGTGTTCGACCTGGTAGGCCGCGACGCGGCAAAGACGCGCGGGCTGTTCGAAGGCGAGCTCGGCCGCAGCGGCCGCTTCGACCTGAGCGCCGATCCGGCCTTCGCGCAAGCCGCGTCGCGCTTCGGCTTCGCGAGCAGCCGCAGCACGCATGAGGATCGGCTCGCGACCATCCGCGACACGGACAAGCGCTTCGCCACGCTGATCGACACGCACACGGCCGACGGCCTCAAGGCCGCGCGCGAACACCTCGCGCCGAGCATTCCGATGATCGTGCTGGAGACCGCGCTGCCCATCAAGTTCGCCGAAACCATCGTCGAGGCGCTGGGCCATGAGCCCGAGCGTCCCGCGCGCTTCGAGGGCATCGAGGCGCTGCCCAAGCGCGTCGTCAAGTTGCCGGCGGATGTCGAGGCGGTCAAGGCCTACATTGCCCAGCACTGTGATTGACCCCCAAGAAGGCGGCGCATGAAAGTCATCGGCTTCGCCGGCTTCTCGGGCGCGGGCAAGACCACGCTGGTCGAGCGCCTGATCCCCGTGCTCAAGCTGCACGGCCAGCGCGTTTCGGTGGTCAAGCATGCCCATCACAAGTTCGACATCGACCATCCGGGCAAGGACACCTACCGGCATCGTGAAGCCGGTGCCTTCGAGGTGGTGGTCGCGTCGGACAAGCGCCTTGCGCTGATCCGCGAGTTCGAGCGGCCGACGCAGCTCGGCGTGCACGATCTGGTGGCTGAACTCGATGATGGCGTCGACTGGGTCCTGGTCGAAGGCTTCAAGCACAGCGACCTGTTCAAGATCGAGATCTGGCGCGAACCCGGGGAGGGCGAGGCGGCCCGCCCCGCGCGCTACGCCGAGGACGCGCACATCGTCGCGATCGCGACCGACACGCCGGAACTGCTGCCGACCGCCACCGACCTGCCGGTCTTCGACCTGAACGACGTCGATGGCATCGGCGACTGGCTGCTGCAGAACGCGGCGCGTTTCGAGTACAAGATGGAACGCCATGGCTGATCCATCCGCCCGTCCCCCCCTGATGCCGCTCGACGAGGCGCTCGCGCGCCTGCTCGCGGCCGCCACGCCGCAGGTCGGCATCGAAAGCGTCTCCACCTTCGAAGCCGACGGCCGGGTGCTCGCGCAGGACGTGGTGTCGGCGCTCACCGTGCCGCCGCGCGACAACAGCTCGATGGACGGCTACGCGCTGCGCGTCGCCGATTGCGCGGCGCCCGGCGCCGTGCTGCGGGTGGCGCAGCGCATTCCGGCCGGCAGCGTCGGCACGGCGCTTGCCGCCGGCACGGCAGCGCGCATCTTCACCGGCGCGCAGATCCCCGAAGGCGCCGACGCGGTCGTGATGCAGGAAGACGCGCGCGCGCTCCCCGAGGAGGGTGGCCTCGGAAGCGTGCGCATCGAGATCGTGCCCGCCGCGGGCCAGTGGATTCGCCGCGCCGGCGAAGACGTGGCGGCCGGCGACGTGGTGCTGTCCAAGGGCGAACGCCTCACGCCTGCGGGCCTGGGGCTGGCCGCCAGCGTCGGCCTCGACCGGCTGCAGGTGGCGAAGCGTCCGCGCGTCACGCTGCTGTCGACCGGCGACGAACTCGTGATGCCCGGCGAGGTGGCGCCCGAGGCGATGAAGCCGGGCTCGATCTACAACTCCAACCGCTTCTTCATGCGGGCGCTGCTGCAGCGGCTCGGCTGCGAGGTGAACGACCTGGGCATCGTGCCCGACCGGCGCGATGCGACCATCGAGGCCTTGCGCGCCGCATCGCTTCGCAGCGACCTGATCATCACCACCGGCGGCGTGTCGGTCGGCGAGGAAGACCACATCAAGGCCGCCGTGCAGGCACTGGGCCAGCTCGACCTGTGGTCGCTCTCGATGAAGCCGGGCAAGCCCTTTGCCTACGGCCGCATCGGCGACGCGCACCTCACCGGGCTACCCGGCAATCCGGTCTCCAGCTTCCTGACCTTCCTGCTGCTCGTGCGCCCCTTCCTGCTGACGCTGCAGGGCGCGACACGCGTGGCGCCGGCGCCGATCGCGATGCGTGCCGATTTCGACTGGCCGCGCGCCGACCGGCGCCGCGAGTTCCTGCGTGCACGGCGCAATGCCGCGGGCGGGCTCGACCTGTTCGCCAACCAGAGCTCCGGCGTGCTGACCTCGATGGTCTGGGGCGACGGCGTGATCGACACGCCGGCTGGCCAGCCCTTCAAGTCCGGCGACATGGTGCAGTTCATTCCCTTCGCATCGCTCCTGGCCTGAACATGAAAGTCACCGTGCGTTACTTCGCCTCGGTGCGCGAGGCACTGGGAACCGGCAGCGAGACCGTCGAGACCGGCGCGTCCGATCTGGCCGCGCTGCGCGACGAGCTGATCGCGCGCGGCGAGCCGCATACGAGCGCGCTGGCCCGCGGCAAGGCCGTGCGCATGGCGCTCGACCAGGTCATGAGCGCCGAGAGCGCTGCGCTGCGCGAGGGCCAGGAAGTGGCCTTCTTCCCGCCGGTCACCGGCGGCTGAGCGCGGCCTGCGTTCGGAACAACTGCTCGCGCAGTTCGCTTCCGGCGCGTGTCATCGGCACGCGCAATTCGTCCTGCATCCAGCCTTCGTTGGCGAGCACGGCCTTCAGCGGACCTGGATTCGGCTCGGCGAACAAGTTCTCGATCAAGGGCAGCAAGGATTGCCATTGCGCGCGCGCTTCGGCCAACCGTCCGTCGCGCAACAGCTGCACGACCTGCGCGAAACGCGCGGTCTGCAGATGCGCGCTGGCCGTGATCGCGCCCGCGCCGCCTTCGGCCAGCGTGCCGAAGAGCTGCGCGTCTTCGCCGGCCAGCACCTGCAGGCGGCCGTCGGCGATCAGCGCCCGCGTCTTCGCCATGTCGCCGCCGCAGTCCTTGATGCCGTGAATGCGCGGATTGGTCGCGAGCGAGAGCAGCGTCTCGCGCGCGATCGTTGCGCCGGTGCGGTAGGGGATGTCGTAGACCAGGAGCGGCACGGTGCTCGCTTCAGCGATCGCACCGAACCACGCGACGAGGCCCGCCTGCGAGGGCCGGATGTAGCTCGGTGCCGGCACCAGCAGCCCGGCCAGTCCGCGGTCGTCCAATCGGCGCACCCAGGCCAGGGTCTTGCCGAGGTGGTAGCCCGAGATGCCCATGATGCGCGGCAGCGTGGGCGCAGCCTTGGCGATCGTCGCCAGCACTGCGAGCTGCTCGTCGCCGTCGAGCGCCGCAGCCTCCCCGGTCGAGCCGCAAACGACGAAGCCGGCGATGCCGGTGGACGCGAGCCGCTCGGCCAGCGCGGCGAGCGCCGCGTGGTCGATCGCGCCGTCCTTGCGAAACGGCGTCACGAGCGGGATCCAGAGGCCGGAGAAGTCAGGGGTGGAAGAAGAGGGGGGCACGCGGATTTCCTTTCAGGAATCGACCGATGGAAGAACCACCATCGGATGCGCGCACAGGAGAAAACAGCTTCAGCTGGAGCTTGCAGTTCCGTCGCTCATCCGACGACGGAACCGAAGCTCCGGTCAGACGAGCTCGGGTTTTTTGGCTTTGCCACCCACGCGCGCGCAGGCCATCGCTTCGAGCGAAGCAAGGCGGCGGTGCGGGGCGCGGGAAGGCATCGACGCAGTCTATCGCGGTGCCACAATCACGCCATGAGCGGCCCACGCGTTTTCATTCAAACAGGCGATTTCGACCTCGCGCACGAGATCGCCGCGTTGCGCGGCGACGACAAGCGCGTCGGCGCGGTCTGCAGCTTCATCGGCACCGTGCGCGACCGCAACGACGGGGACGCAGTCGCTTCGATGGAGCTCGAGCACTATCCCGGCATGACCGAGAAGTCCATCGAAGCCATGATCGACGAGGCGCATCGCCGCTTCGACATTCTCGGCGCGCGCGTCATCCATCGCGTGGGCCTTTTGCAGCCGCTCGACCAGATCATGATGGTGGCCGTGATCTCGGCCCATCGCGGCCAGAGCTTCCAGGCCTGCGAGTTCCTGATGGACTACCTCAAGACGCAGGCGCCGTTCTGGAAGAAGGAACAGACGCCCGATGGCGCACGCTGGGTCGACGCGCGCGTCGATGACGATGCGGCGCTGGCTCGCTGGGGCATCACCGCCAGCAACGCTTGAGGCGGCCGCCGCCGAAGCCGGGGTCCAACACTCATTGAGGCGTGAAGCCGCTCGCCTTGATGATGCCTTCCCAGGTTTGCGTATAGCTGCGAACGCGCCCCGCGAACTGGCCTTGCGGTTCGTAGGCCACCGTCAGCCCCATGGTGGTGAGCTTCTGCTTCACGTCCGGCATGGCCAGCACCTTGGCCAGGGCATCGCCGAAGCGATCGATCACCGGTTGCGGCGTGCCGACGGGCGCGAACACGCCGTAGTAGGGCAGGTCTTCCAGGTTGGCGAAGCCGAGCTCGGTGAAGGTCGGCACCTGAGGCAGCAGCGCCTGGCGCTTGCTGCCGATGGTGGCGACGATGCGCACCTTGCCGGCCCTGTGGTTCTCGATGAAGTCGGGCACCGAGGCGATGCCGGCGCTGATCTGGTTGCCCAGCATGTCGGCCGTCATCGGCGCGCTGCCGCGGTAGGGCGCCGACTGCACGTCGATCTTGTACTTGGCGCCGATCATCTTCACCAGGAACTCGGGGATCGAGGCCGGCGCCGGGACGCCGATGGTGTCCTTGCCGCCGCGCTGGGTGCGCACCCATTTGAGGTACTCGTCCAGGTTCTTCGCCGGGGTGCCGCCCGATACCGCGAGCACGTTGGCGAAGGTCGCGAAGCCGGCGACCGGCACGAAATCGGTGGCCGGATTGAAGCCCGCGTTCTTCACCACCTGCGGCAGGATCGAAATGCTGTGATCGTGCGAGAGGAACAGCGTGTGACCGTCCGGTGCGGCGGCCTTGAGGGCCTGCGCGGCGATCTGGCCACCGGCGCCGGCGCGGTTCTCGACCACCACCGGCGCGCCCAGCTGGTCCTTGAGCTTCTCGGCCAGCGTGCGGGCGATCGCGTCGCTGCCGGCGCCGGCAGGAAAGCCGACCAGGAGCTTGATCGGCGTGCCCTGCTGCGCCTGCGCGAAGCCAGAGAAGCCCGCAATCGCGGCCAGGAGCCCGAGTGCGAAGACCCGGCGTGGCGCGGAAGCGGCAATCCACCTTGAACAGAACATGAGCAACTCCAGATGATTGAAGAACAACAGGGCAAATAAGCGAGCAACTCGCGTGCCCGCGCCGCGGTTGGCTATTTTGTACGAGCAGGCGCTGACGCGGCTCCGGCCGACGCCTCTGGCTTGAATTACGTGCCATACACCCCTACATGCCCGGGAATCGGAGTCATTCATGCGCCAAGACAAACTCACAACCAAATTCCAGGAAGCCCTCGCCGACGCGCAATCGCTCGCTCTCGGCAACGACAACCCCTATATCGAACCGGTCCACCTGCTGGTGGCCATGCTGCGCCAGGACGACGGCCCGCGGGCCTTGCTCGAGCGCGCCGGCGCCAACGTGCCGGGCCTCTTGCAGGCTGCCGAAGCGGCGATCAAGAAGCTGCCGCAGGTGCAGGGCCATGACCAGGTCCAGGTCGGCCCCGAGCTGGGCAAGCTGCTGCAGGCGACCGAGAAGGAAGCCATCAAGCGCAACGACCAGTTCATCGCCGGAGAGCTCTTCCTGCTCGCGCTGGCCGACAGCAAGGCCGAGGTCGGCAACCTGGCGCGCAGCCACGGCGTGACGCGCAAATCGGTCGAAGCCGCCATCGATGCTGTTCGGGGCGGGCAGGGCGTGAACAGCGCCGATGCCGAGGGCCAGCGCGAAGCGCTCAAGAAATACTGCCTAGACCTCACCGAGCGCGCTCGCCTCGGCAAGCTCGATCCGGTGATCGGCCGCGACGAGGAAATCCGCCGCGCCATCCAGGTGCTGCAACGCCGCACCAAGAACAACCCCGTGCTGATCGGCGAGCCCGGTGTCGGCAAGACCGCCATCGTCGAAGGCCTGGCGCAGCGCATCGTCGCCGGCGAGGTGCCCGAGTCGCTCAAGGGCAAGCGCGTGCTCTCGCTCGACATGGCGGCGCTGCTCGCCGGCGCCAAGTACCGCGGCGAATTCGAGGAGCGCCTGAAGACCGTGCTCAACGAGCTCGCGAAGGACGAGGGCCAGACCATCGTCTTCATCGACGAGCTGCACACCATGGTCGGCGCCGGCAAGGCCGAGGGCGCGATGGACGCCGGCAACATGCTCAAGCCCGCACTCGCGCGCGGCGAGCTGCATTGCGTGGGCGCCACCACGCTCGACGAATACCGCAAGTACATCGAGAAGGATGCCGCGCTGGAGCGCCGCTTCCAGAAGATCCTGGTGGGCGAGCCCAGCGTGGAGGCGACGGTTGCGATCCTGCGCGGCCTGAAGGAAAAGTACGAGGTGCACCACGGCGTCGACATCACCGACCCGGCGATCGTCGCCGCGGCGGAGCTGTCCGACCGCTACGTCACCGATCGCTTCCTGCCCGACAAGGCCATCGACCTGATCGACGAGGCCGCGGCCAAGATCAAGATCGAGATGGACTCCAAGCCCGAGGTGATGGACCGGCTCGATCGCCGCCTGATCCAGCTGCAGATCGAGCGCGAAGCCGTGCGCCGCGAGAAGGACGAGGCCTCGCAGAAGCGCCTGGCGCTGATCGAGGGCGAGATCGAGCGCCTGCAGAAGGAAATCGCGGATCTCGACGAGATCTGGCAGGCCGAGAAGGCGCAGGCCCAGGGCAGCGCGCAGATCCGCGAAGAGATCGACAAGATCAAGTTCCAGATCGCCGAGTTCACCAGCAAGGGCGACTTCAACAAGGTCGCCGAGCTGCAGTACGGCAAGCTGCCGGGCCTGGAGAAACGCCTGAAGGAAGCGCAGGACACCGAGGCCAACAAGGGCAAGTCCAGCGCGCCCACGCTGCTGCGCACGCAGGTCGGCGCCGAGGAGATCGCCGAAGTCGTGGCGCGCGCCACCGGCATTCCGGTGGCCAAGCTCATGCAAGGCGAGCGCGACAAGCTGCTCATGATGGAAGAAAAGCTGCACGAGCGCGTGGTCGGCCAGGACGAGGCCATCGGCGCGGTCGCCAACGCGATCCGCCGCTCGCGCTCGGGCCTCGCGGACCCGAACCGCCCGACCGGCTCCTTCCTGTTCCTCGGCCCCACGGGCGTGGGCAAGACCGAGCTGTGCAAGGCGCTCGCGGGCTTCCTGTTCGACAGCGAAGACCACCTGATCCGCGTCGACATGAGCGAGTTCATGGAGAAGCATTCGGTCGCGCGCCTGATCGGCGCGCCGCCCGGCTACGTGGGCTACGAGGAGGGCGGCCACCTGACCGAAGCGGTGCGCCGCAAGCCTTACAGCGTGCTCCTGCTCGACGAGGTCGAGAAGGCGCATCCTGACGTCTTCAATATCCTGCTGCAGGTGCTTGACGACGGCCGCCTGACCGACGGCCAGGGCCGCACCGTGAACTTCAAGAACACGGTGATCGTGATGACCAGCAACATCGGCTCGCCGATCATCCAGGCGATGGTGGGCCGGCCGAACGAAGAGATCAAGGACGCGGTCTGGGACGAGCTGAAGAACTACTTCCGCCCCGAGTTCCTGAACCGCATCGACGAGACCGTGGTGTTCCATGCGCTCGACGCCAAGAACATCGAGGCGATCGCGGCCATCCAGCTCAAGGTGCTGCAGGAGCGCCTGGTCAAGATGGACCTCGGGCTCGAGGTGTCGCCGGCAGCGCTGGCGGAGATCGCCAAGGTCGGCTTCGACCCGGTGTTCGGCGCCCGGCCGCTCAAGCGCGCCATCCAGCAGCGCATCGAGAACCCGCTCTCGAAGCTGCTGCTCGACGGCAGCTTCGGGCCGAAGGACACGATCGTCGTCACCACCGACCCGATCCAGGCGCCGGGGCAGTTCAGCTTCCGCAAGGCCGGGGAACAAAGCCTGGAGGCCGTGGCCTAACTTCGATGCTCAACTTTCTTTTGCGCCTCGTTCTTTTCTTCTTGGGCCTCTTGTTCGCGGCCAGCCTCACAGTTGCCGTGCTGCTGCTGGCGGCGGTCTGGGGCCTGCGCTACGGCTGGGCACGCCTCACGGGGCAGCCGGTCCAGCCGTGGGTGATGCGCTTCGATCCACGCCACGGCTTCGACCGCTTTCGGGCTGCAGCGCGCCCGGCCGAACCCACCGCGGCGGACGTGGCTGCGGCGCGAGCGCGCGGCGAAGCCGCCGACAGCCCCGTTCGCCTGCGCGATCCGGGCCGTGTGACGGACGTGGAAGCCCGTCCGGTGTCACGCGGCGAATAAGGCGGGAGCGGCGACTCCTATCGCCGCTTCTCGTACGTGCCCACCAGCTCCGCCTGCGCGAGCACGTGTCCCTTCATCGCCTTCTCGAGCGCGGCCTTGTCCGGGCGCTCGAGTTCCGGCAGCACGGCGTCGAGGGCGTAGAGCTTGTGGAAGTAGCGGTGTCGGCCGATGGGCGGGCAAGGCCCGCCAAAGCCCGTGCGGCCCCAATCGTTGACACCCTCGCGCGTGCCAGCCGGCAATGCCGCCGGCTTGACCGCTTCGGGCAGCTCGCTGGCCTCCGCGCCGATGTTGTAGAGCACCCAGTGGACCCAGGTCATCTTGGGCGCCGCCGGATCGGGCGCATCCGGGTCGTCGACGATGAGCGCGAAGCTCTTCGTCGCCGCGGGTGCCTCGCTCCACGCCAGCGGCGGCGACACGTCCTTGCCTTCGCAGGTATGGATGGCCGGTATCGCGCCGTCCGGTGCGAACGCGGTGGAAGTGAGGGTCAGGCTCATGAGGGTCTCCTTTATGACGGCAGGGATTGCGCTGCCCACACGGGGATGCGCCGACGGCCGAAGCCGCGTTCGAAGGTGCCGAAGCGGCCGGCGATCGGCGTGCCGCAGTGCGGGCATTCGCTGCGCGCATCGAGTTCGCAGTCCAGCACGAGATACCAGTCGCGGCGCACCAATGCTGCGCGGCAATGCGGGCACCAGGTCGTCCCGCCTTCCAGGTCGTGGACATTGCCGGTGTAGACATGGTGCAGCCCGTTGGCGAGCGCGATGGCGCGGGCGCGCGTCAGCGTGGCAGGCGGCGTCGCGGACACATCCATCATCTTGTAGTCCGGATGGAAGGCGGTGAAGTGCAGCGGCACGTCCGGCCCGAGGTGATCGGCGATCCAGCGGCTCATCGCCTCGATCTCGGCATCGCTGTCGTTGTGGCCGGGGATCAGCAGCGTGGTGATCTCGAACCAGCAGCTCGTCTCGTGGCGCAGGTACTGCAGCGTGTCGAGCACCGGCGCGAGGTGGGCGCCGGTCTGCTGGAAATAGAAGGCTTCCGTGAAGCCCTTGAGGTCGACATTGGCCGCATCCATCCTGGCGTAGAACTCGCGCCGCGGCGCGGCGTGCATGTAGCCCGCGGTCACGGCGACGCTGAACAGACCCAGCGCATGGCAGGCATCGGCCGCGTCCATCGCGTACTCGGCGAAGATCACCGGGTCGTTGTAGGTGAAGGCCACGCTCATCGCGCCGCGCTGGCGCGCCAGCTCGGCGATGCGTTGCGGCGATGCGGCGTCCATCAGCCGGTCCATTTCGCGGCTCTTGGAGATGTCCCAGTTCTGGCAGAACTTGCATGCCAGGTTGCAGCCGGCGGTGCCGAAGGAGAGCACGCTGGAGCCGGGATGGAAATGATTCAGCGGCTTCTTCTCGATCGGATCGAGGCAGAAGCCCGAGCTGCGCCCGTAGGTCGCGAGCACCATTTCGTCGCCGACGCGCTGGCGCACGAAGCACATCCCGCGCTGGCCTTCGTGCAGCCGGCAGTCGCGCGGACACAGATCGCACTGGATGCGCCCGTCGTCCAGCCTGTGCCACCAGCGCCCGGGATGGCTCGCGCTCATGATGCCGGCGCCTCGAACGCGATCGCCGCGTAGCCGACCACGCGGCGGCGGTCGCCCGCGGTATCGCCGGAATTGCGCAGGTCCAGCAGGCGCGGCTGCAGGCCATGGCTGCGTGCCGCCTGCAGCGCGCCGTTGATCGCCCGTGCGCCGCAGGCCTCCTCGGGATCCAGGGCGCTGTCGAACGCGAGGATGCGCTGCACCGTCGCGCGGTCGCGCGCCTGCGCCTGCGCATACGGCAGGTAGTGCGACAGGTCGGAGCTGACGACGATCAGCGTTTCGTCCCCGCCCCAGAGCCGATCCAGAACCTGGGCCAGCTCGGAGGGATTCGCGCTGCCGACGAGCAGGGGGACCAGCGCGAAGCTGTCCAGCACCATCTGCAGGAACGGCAGCTGCACCTCCAGCGAATGCTCGAAGGCATGAGGCCAGTCGTCGTGCACGACCTGCGGCGGGCTGCCGAGCAGGGCAAGGGAAGTATGTTCCAGCGCGATCCGGCCGAGCGGCGTATCGAAGGCGTCCGCTTCCGGTGCCGCCAGCGCGCGCACCGCGCAGCGATGGGCCGGACCGATCAGCACGACGCGCGTGATCCGCTCGCGCCACGGGGCGAGCAGAGCATAGGCTTGTGCCGCGACGGCGCCGGAATACACATAGCCGGCGTGCGGAACGATCAGCAGCTTCGGCGGATGCGCAGATTCTGCGACCGCACTGTCGGCGGCGGCGAGGCAATCGCCGACCTCGCGCTGCAGCTGCAGCGCATCGTTGGGATAGAAGGTCCCCGCGACGGCAGCGGGGCGAACGGCAGGCATGGCATCACACCTCCTGCGTTGAATATGGACCCGTCGCGGGCCAGCGTCAAACAGCACGCGACCCTGTTCTCTGTATGCGCTCGCAACAGGCTGTGACTCGTTGTAAGCGCTTCGCCGACCTCGCGGATTGATCCGCGCCTACGCGGGGGCCGCTTGCCCGCGCATCCAATCCGGCCACCATCCGCCGATCAAAGCGGGCAAGGAGCGAGACATGCGCAAAGCCCATGGCACCGAGGCCTCCGAAACCACGGCGGATCCGCAGCGCATGCTGCCCGAGCCTTCGCGCCGCGCCTTCATCCGCAGCGCCGTTTTGTACGCCATGTTCGTGGGCAGCGGCGTCAGCGTGTCCGGGTGCGGTGGAGGCGGCGGTGGTGGCGGTGGCGGTGGAGGCGGCGGCGGTGCGCCCCCCGCCGGCACGGGCGGCCTGTTCTCCCATGGAGTCGCAAGCGGCGACCCCTTGTCCGACCGTGTCATCCTGTGGACGCGCGTCACGGCGCCAGGCCCGGGCACGCTCAACCTGAGCTGGGAGGTGGCGAGCGATCCCAACTTCGGCGGCATCGTCGCCCGCGGCACGACGAGCACCGGAGCGGAGCAGGATTACACCGTCAAGGTGGATGTCACCGGCCTGCAACCCGCGAGCGTCTACTACTTCCGCTTCTATGTCGGATCGGAGCCGTCGCCCACGGGGCGCACGAAGACCTCGCCCGTCGGCAATGTGTCGCAGTTGAAGCTGGCCGTGGTCTCGTGCTCGAACTTTCCGGCCGGCTACTTCAATGTCTATGCCGAACTGGCCAAGCGCACGGACATCGATGTGGCCCTTCATCTCGGCGACTACATCTACGAATTCGGGCTGCTGGGTTTCGCGTCGGAGCTGGCCATTGCGATCGATCGCGAATCGCAGCCGCCGCACGAACTCATCACCCTCGACGACTACCGTCGCCGCCATGCGCAGTATCGGACCGACCCCGACCTGATCGCATTCCACGCGAAGCTGCCGGTGATCGCGGTGTGGGACGACCACGACGTGGCCGACAACGCGTGGTCCGGCGGCGCGGTCGACCACGATCCGGCCACGGAAGGCAGCTTTGCCGCGCGGCGTGCAGCGGCGGTGCAGGCCTATCGCGAATGGCTTCCGGTCCGCATGCCGGACCCATCGAATCCGCTGAAGATCTATCGCTCCTTCGACTTCGGCACGCTCGCGTCGCTGCACATGCTGGACACCCGGCTGATCGGGCGCGACCAGCAGGTCAATCTCGATCAGTATCTGGCCGGCGCGGCTGCCGGCGGGTCGCGCCAGCTTCTGGGTGCCGAGCAATCGGACTGGCTGTCGGCACGGCTGGCCGCTTCCGGCGCCACCTGGCAGGTACTGGGGAACCAGGTGCTCATGGCGCGCATGGAAATACCGCTCTCCATCGCAAGCGCATTTACGCCCGAGACGGTGGCCGAATTCCTGGCCGCGCAGGCGACACCGGAGCCGCTGCGCAGCGACAGCCAGCGCGCTTTGCTGAATCAGCGCCGCGTGCCCTACAACCTCGATGCGTGGGATGGCTATCCCGCCGCGCGCGAATCGGTTCTGGTCACGGCCCGTTCGCTGGGCAAGAACCTCGTCTCGCTGGCCGGCGACACGCACAACGCCTGGGCCAGCAACCTGACCGATGCCGGCGGCCAGCGCGTCGGCGTGGAGTTCGCCGCCGCCTCGGTCAGCTCGCCGGGGCTCGAGCGCCTGCGGCCCCTGATTCCCAGCTCAGTCCTCTCGGATGCCTTTCCGAAGCTGGTGAGGGACCTGCGCTATGCGGAGACGAGCAAGCGCGGCTACCTGGTGCTCACGCTCACGCCGGCAGAAGCCAGGGGCGACTGGACGGAGGTCAGCACGGTGCTCAGCCGCTCCTATTCCGCACGGCTCGCGGCGAGCCTGCATGCCTTGCCTGGCGCAGGCCAACTCGACGTGCTGCCGGTGTAGCGGCCGGGCGGGCCAGAATAGCGGATGCCCGCACCGCGTCCGCCCATCCTCATCGACCCTCTGGAGGTCGAGTTCAGCGCCATCCGCGCGCAGGGCGCGGGCGGGCAGAACGTCAACAAGGTGTCGAGCGCGGTGCACCTGCGCTACGACATCCCGGCGAGCTCGCTGCCCGAGGACGTGAAGGAACGCCTGCTCGCGCTGCGCGACAGCCGCATCACGCAGGAAGGCGTGCTGGTGCTGAAGGCGCAGAAGCACCGCAGCCAGGACATGAACCGCGCCGACGCGCTGGCGCGGCTGCAGGAGCTGGTCGACAGCGTCGCCGCGCCGCCGCGCGTGCGCCGGCCGACCAAGCCCAGCTATGGCGCGAAGCAGCGGCGGCTCGAGGGCAAGAGCCAGCGCTCGGAAATCAAGAGCCTGCGCGGGCCGGTGAAGGATTGAGCGCCGGCGCGCGGCCGACCTCGACCGTGAGCAGCGGATCGAACAGCGCGTTCTCGTTGACCCCTTCGCGCGCATAGCCGCGCGGGTTGCACACTACGCGCGTGTCGTTCACGCGGTAGTCGAAGCTGTCGTGCGTGTGGCCGTGGATCCAGAGTTCGGGCCCGCCGCTGGGCATCAACGCTTCCAGGTCGGACACGAAGGAGGCGTTGATCGGCGAGCCGGCAAAGCGCTGATGGATGCTGTTCTGCGAAGGTGCGTGGTGCGTGATGACCACGGTCGGCCCTGCATGCGGCTCGGCCAGCCGGTCGGCCAGCCAGGCCTCGTGGCGCCGGAACAATGCGGCCGCATCCGCCGGCGCGAAGAGGGCGGGCGAGTCCTCGTTCAACCGGATGCGGCTGAAGTCGCGCATGAACTGGGCGGCCAGGGCCATCGCCGACGTGCGCGCCTCGCCCGCGCCGAACAGCATGTAGTCGGTCCACAGCGTGCTGCCGAGGAAGCGCACGCCGTCGATCACGAGTTCCTCGTCGTCGAACATGCGGATGCGCGTTCGGGCTGCGCGTCCCTTCAGCTCGCGCATCGTGCCGTCGATGCTGCCGCCATAGAACTCGTGGTTGCCGGCCACATAGAGCACCGGCTTGTCGAAGCCCGCGGCCCAGGCCAGCGCTTCGGCCGGGCGCGCGATGTCGCCGGCCAGGATGACGAGATCGGCATCGGTCTGCGGATGCGGCAGCACGCCGCGGCTCAGGTGCAGGTCGGAGAGGATGTGGAGCTTCATGCGACGCTCTCCGGCTGCAGGACGGACGCATCGGCCAGCGCGGCCAGCGCGTCGCTGTCGGTCCGGTAGACGAACAGCATCGGTCCGGGACTCAGCAGGCCGGCGCGTTCCAGCACCTGCTGCGCCGGCAGCTTGAGGCCGCTCAGATGCAGGCGCACGCCCTTGGATTCCACCAGCCGGCGGATCGTGCCGAACACCTCCGCGCCGGTCACGTCGATGCGGTTGATCGGCTGCGCGAACAGGCAGATGTCGGTGAGCTCGGGCCGCATCGCCAGCGTGACGGTGATGGCGCGCTCCAGCGTGCTCGCGGTGGCGAAGTCGAGCTCGGCGTCCATGCGCATCGCGTGCAGCTGCGGCGCGAGCGGCGGCAGGTTCCACAGGTGGCGGTCGCGCAGGCTGCCGTCGGGATGAAGGCCGACTTCGATGATGCGCGGATGCAAATGCCGATACATGTAGTGGCTGAGGCTCATCAAGAGGCCGGCCAGCACGCCCCAGTAGATCGAGGGCGAGGTCGCGATCGTGAGCACGAAGGTGACCAGCGCGGTGACCGCTTCGACGCGCGAGATGCGCCACAGCGCGACGAACTGCCCCGGCCGCACCAGGCCCAGCATGGCGACCACCACGATCGCCGCGAGCACCGCCTGCGGCACGTGATAGAGCAGCGGCATCGCCCACAGCAGCGCGGCGCCGATCAGCAGCACGCAGAACACGGTGGCCCAGCCGGTCTGCGCGCCGGCGTAGAGATTGATGGCCGAGCGCGAGAACGAGGAACTGGTGGGGAAGGCGCCCGAGAGGCCCGAGGCGATCTTGGCCAGGCCCTGGCCGATCAGGTCCTGGTTCTCGTTCCAGAGCTTGCCGGCGCGCGCGTTGTCGACCTTGGCGCTCGAGGCCGTTTCGAGAAAGCTCACCAGCGTGATCATCAAGGCCGGCAACAGCAACGCGCCGAAGGTGCCGAGCGGCAGCGGGCCGGGCCAGTAGAAGGCCGGCAGGCCCGAGGGCAGGGTGCCGACCACCGCGCCGCCGCGCAGCGCATAGCCGATGGCCGCGCTGATGGCCGCACACGCACCCACCACCACCATGGCGGCCGGAAAGCGCGGCCAGCGCTCCTTGGCGAGCCACAGCGCCGCGATGCTGCCGAGCCCGAAGGCAATGGCCAGGAAATCGGGCGGCGCGCCGTGCAGCAGCTGGTCGATGCTGCGGCCGGTGAAGCCGAAGAGCGCCGGCAGCTGCGACAGGATGATCAGCACCGAAGCCGCCTGCGTGAAGCCCATCAGCACCGGCGAATTGACCAGCCGCAGCACCCAGCCGAAACCGCCGAGCCCGAGCACCAGCTGGATCGCACCCGACATGAGGCACAGCCACACCGCGAGCGCCACCCATTCGGCGCTGCCGGGAATGGCCAGCGGGCCGAGCGAGGCCGCGACCAGCAGGCTGGACAGGGCAGTCGGTCCGACCGACAGCCGCGTCGATGCACTGAACAGCACGCCGATCAAGGCCGGCAGCAGCGAGGCGTAGATCCCCGTGACCAGCGGCATCCCGGCCAGCGCCGCATAGGCCACGCCCTGCGGGATCACCATCAATGCCACGGTGATGCCGGCCAGCGCTTCGCCGGTGAGCAGCGCGCGGCTCGGGCGGGGCCAGGCGAGGAAGGGAAGCCAGCGCACGAGCTGGTCGCGATGCAGGGCCATGCCTTCAGCGCGCGGAATGTTGGTCGGGGTGCACCTGCCGATGATACGAAAGCACGACCCAGTGCCCGCGAACAGCTACTTCTTCTTGTGCTGGAACGCCGTCGGCGATTTCCCCGTCGCGGCCTTGAACATCGCGCAGAAGGCGCTGTCGGTCGCGTAGCCGCTCGCCGACGCCACCTGGCTCACGGCCATGCCGCGCGCGAGCAGTGGCAGCGCATGCGCGAGCACGGCCTGCTGGCGCCATTGCTGCCAGCTCATGCCGAGCTGGTCGCGGAACAGCCGCGCCACGGTGCGCTCGCTGGCGCCGATGGCTTCGGCGCGTTCGGCCAGCGTGGCGCGGCTGGCCGGGTTGCGCAGCAGCGTCTCGCACAACTGGCGCAGGCGCTTGTCGGCCGGCAGCGGCACGTCGATGCGGATCTGCGTCGCGCGCTCGAGCTCGTCGACCAGAAGCGGCGCGATCCAGCGCTCGCGCTGCGCCGCGTGCGGATCGGCCGGCGGCAGGCCGTCGGGCGTGGTGTCGAGCGCGAGCATCAGGGCGCGCAGCAAGGGGCTGATCTCCAGCACCTCGCATTTCTCCCAGGCCGGGCCGAGCCAGCTGTGCAGGTAGACGGTGCGCAGCTCGGCGTCCTCGATCAAGGTGACGCTGTGCGGCATGTCGGCCGGCACCCAGAGTGCGCGCGAGGGCGGCACGATGTAGCTGCCGTCCTCGGTGCTGAGGCGGATCACGCCGCGCGTCGAGAAGGTCAGCTGCGGCCACGGGTGGGAATGCAGCTCGACGAAGGTGTCGGCCTTGAGAAAGTGTTCCTTGGCGCGCAGCGGGCGCAGCGCGTCGGGCGCATAGAGGTGGGGCGTGAGCGAGGCGACGCTGTAGATCGGCGTGGCGGCAAGAGGCGGCATGATTTCGACAAATGTTGTCTCTGTATCGCCATTCTGACGCCACCTCCGGGAATACGATCGGTGCCCGCTCCGGTTTCTTGTTGCAATTCATGTCTTCATCCCACGCTTCCGCCGCCACGCCCACCCTGCGCTCCGACGCCAAGCTGATCGGCCTCGTCGGCCTGGCGCATGCCATCAGCCATTTCGCCCAGCTCGTGCTGCCGCCGCTGTTTCCGTGGCTGAAGGACGCCTTCGACGTGAGCTACACCGAGCTCGGCGCGGTGCTCACCGTGTTCTTCGTGGTCTCTTGCGTGGTGCAGGCGGCCTCGGGCTTCCTGGTCGACAAGCTGGGTCCGCGGCCGGTGCTGTTCGTGGGGCTCGGGTTGCTGGCCCTCGCGGCTTTTGGCTATGCGCTGGCGCAGAGCTACTGGATGCTGCTCGCCAGCGCGGTGGTCGCGGGCATCGGCAACGGCGTGTTCCATCCGGTCGACTACACGCTGTTCAACCGCAAGGTGGCGCCCACGCGCCTGGGCCACGCCTACAGCGTGCACGGCATCACCGGCAGCCTGGGCTGGGCGGTGGCGCCGGCTTTCGTGGTGCCGCTGGCCATCGCGTTCTCGTGGCGCGTGGCGCTGGCCTCGGCCGGCGCGCTGGCGCTGGTGGTGTTGGCGGTGTTGTGGTGGAACCGCAGCGTGCTCGCGCTCGACGTCAAGGCGGTGCACAAGGCGACCGGCTCGGACGCGGCCGCGGGCGGCGAGTTCGCCTTCCTCAGGATCCCGGCGGTCTGGATGTGCTTCGGCTTTTTCTTCTTCTATGCGATGGCGCTGAGCGTGGTGCAGACTTTCGCGCCGGCCGCGGCCGGCCATCTGCACGCGGTGCCGGTGGCGCTGATCGCGGTGTGTCTCACGATCTACATGGTGGCCAGCGCCGCCGGCATGGTGGTGGGCGGCTTCCTGGCGTCCGACCCCGGGCGCTGCGAGCGCGTGGTGGGCGCCGCCTTCGGCATGGCCGCGGTGCTGGCGCTGGTGCTCGCGCTGGCCGACTTCCCGCCCATCGTGGTGCCGGTGATGTTCGGCGCGATGGGCTTCGCCTCCGGCATCGCGGGGCCTTCGCGCGACCTGCTGGTCAAGCGCTCGACGCCGGCCAATGCGACCGGCCGCGTCTACGGCGTGGTCTACGCGGGCCTCGACATCGGCCAGGCGGTGGCGCCGCTGATCTTCGGCCGGCTGATGGACCATGGCCGGTACACGAGCGTGATCATCGGGCTCGCGGTCGTGCAGGCGGTGCTGATCGCCAGCGCGTTCAACGTGCGGCGCGTGCGGCGCGAGGCCCTGGTTCCTGCCTCTGCCTGAGCTTTGTCGCTCTACCTGATCGTCGCGCTCGGCGCGGTCGTGGCCGGCTTCGTGCAGGGCCTGTCGGGCTTCGCCTTCGGGCTGGTCGCGATGTCGTTCTGGGCCTGGACGGTGGATCCGAAGCTGGCTGCGGTGCTCGCGACCTTCGGCGCGCTTACCGGCCAGGTGATCGCGGCGGTCACGGTGCGCCGCGGCTTCAACTGGGCGCTGCTGCTGCCCTTCGTCCTCGGCGGCCTCGTCGGCGTGCCGCTCGGCGTGTGGCTGCTGCCGCGGCTCGACGTGCCGCTGTTCAAGGCCTGCCTCGGCGGCCTGCTGGTGCTCTGGTGCCCGGCCATGCTGATGGCGCGCAATCTGCCGCGCGTGAGCGCAGGCGGCCGGCCGGCCGATGCGGTGATCGGATTGATCGGCGGCGTCTGCGGCGGCCTCGGCGGCTTCACCGGGGCGATCCCGACGCTCTGGTGCACGCTGCGCGGCCTCGAGAAGGACGTGCAGCGGGCCGTGATCCAGAACTTCAATCTCTCGATGCTGGTGGTGGCCTTCTCGTTCTATCTGGGCGCGGGCCTCGTCGGCGTCCAGACGCTGCCCTTCCTCGGCATCGTCGCGGTCGCGGTGCTGGTACCGGTGCTGCTCGGCGCGCGGCTCTACATCGGCATCAGCGAGGCGCGCTTTCGCCAAGTCGTGCTGGGACTCCTGACGCTGTCGGGCGTGGCGCTGCTGGTGTCCTCGGTGCCGGTGCTGCTGGCGCGGACCGGCTAGTTCATCCCAAGTAGTCGATGAACTGCGGGATCACCTCGCGCAGGAAGGCGACTTCCTCCGCCGGAATGTTGCGCGGCTCCAGATCGAAATGGATGAAGGTGCCATAGGGTGTGCCGTCGGCGCGCGTCAGCAACTGGCCGTAGTAGGACTCGACGAAGCCGGCGTAGGGGCGGTTCGTCAGGCGCTGGTCCGCGGAGGCATGGCTGGTAACGAACTCGCCATGCTCGATCGCATACTGGCAGAAGCTCCTGCCGAGCGGCACCACCTTCAGCCAGGTGCGGTATTCGGAAATGCGGTCGAAAGCGTGCGCCGCATGCATCACCTCGCCGCTCAGTTTGTAGATCGCCGTGAACCGATAGAGCGTCCGGTCGTTGAGCAAGGCCAGCGCCGGGACGATCCCGTGATTGGCAAGAAGGCTGCGAACCGCCGCAGCAGGCACGGGCAAATCGATGTCGAGCATGGGGATCCTATTGGGCGTGGGCGCGAATCTTACGCAATTCTTACGGGGCTCGGGAACAGGGTTTGACCCCGATCTTGTCAGCGCAAACCCTTGGATGGCCCCACGCCGGCTCAGGACTCTGCGGCCTCCCAGCCGGGCGTGAAGGGATAGCGCGCGGCCCAGAACTCGGCCAGGCGCGGCTCGGCGTCGACGCGGCGAACCACCTCGGCCATGCGCGGCGCCTCGCGGTAGAAGCGCAGGCGCCGCGGCGTCCAGCGCGAGACCACCGTCACGTAGAGATCGAGCATGCCGATGCGATCGCCCAGCAGGTAGGGCGTGCCGCGTGGCATCTGCGCATCCATGAGGCGCCAGCATTCGGCGATGCGTTCTTCCGTGCGTTCGAGGATCACCTTCTCGGCCGCCGCATCGGCCGCCAGCCGCGACGGCACATCGTGCACCCAGAACAACGAATAGATCGCGGCGGAGACGAAGCTCATCCAGCGCAGGTACTGCGCGCGCTGCGGATCGTCGATGGCAGGGGCGAGGCCCGCCTCCGGATGGCGGTCGCCCAGCCAGACCAGGATTGCGGCGCTCTCGGTCATGAGCTCGCCCGAAGGCAGCACCAGTACCGGCACCTGCCGCATCGCGTTGACCGGCAGCAGGCGGTCGCGCTCGGCTTCGCTCTCCCAGGGCGCGACATCGACGATGGTGCAGGGCGCGCCGATCAGCGTGAGCGCCGCATGCACGGGCGTGGCGCCCGAGCTGGGTGCGCCGTAGAGCGTGTAGGGCTTGGCGACGGCATTCATCACGACAGCCTAGCTCAGGCGGCGAGCAGCGCGTCGATCCGCCGCAATCCCTCCAGGGTCTTCACGCAGGCCTCGGCGACCTCGGTGCCCTTGATTGCGAAATGGCGATGGAAGTACTTGCGATGCTCCACATGCTCGTGGAAGTGGTGCGGCGTGAGCACGGCCGAGAAGACCGGCACGTCGGTCTCGAGCTGCACCTGCATCAGCGACTGGACCACCGTGCTGGCGACGAACTCGTGGCGGTAGATGCCGCCGTCCACCACCAGGGCGCAGCCGACGATGGCGGCATAGCGCCCCGAGTTGGCGAGCCGCTTGGCATGCAGCGGAATCTCGAACGCGCCGGGGACGTCGAAGATGTCGATGCTGTCCTGCGGCACGCCCTGGCGTTGCATCTCTTCGAGGAAGGCGTCGCGCGCCTGGTGGACGATGTCCGAATGCCATTGCGCCTGCACGAAGGCGATGCGCCGACCGCGCGATGCTTCGGTCGACGCCACGGCGGAAAGGGGAAGGTCGTTGATCTGACTCATGGTTTGCCTTTTGAACAAGGGTTGCCTGAATCAGGGCGCACGAGCCCGAGGCCGGGGCACGCGCGCGAACGCGCCTGCCCGGCAGCGGGGTCGCGCTCTCTTTCATCCGGACTATGAGGTCTTGCCTTGCCGCCATTGGCGCACGCGGTTCGCCGTACTTGGGCGCATTGCGTCGTTGCCGAACGCTTGTGTGGCGTGGCCACACGGCGCGTCCGGCGCCTCGCACTGCATCCCAACTACGACAACCGCCTGCGCCACTGACGGCAACGCAAGCCCTGAACCGTCGGCCCCGGGATCTCACCAGGTCTGCTGACCCTGCGGCGCATGGCGCGCCGCAGGCGCTCGCGGGCTCGTGCGAACGTGTCGCCATCACCGCCGGTGGGGAATTCCACCCCGCCCTGAGAACGCTTTGCCGACGCGCTTTCGTGCGGCGGCCCGGCGATTCTAGGAGCGGCGCGGCGGGCATGTTGTCGCGCGTGCGCCAGACCTCGCGCGGCGCGGGGCTTTCGCTGGAAATGCAATGAAATGGTTGCATTTGACGTTCGCACTGCCTAATATGCAGCCAGGAGGTTGCATATGAACGCATCCACGGACCGCATCGAAAGAAAGATCCTGCTCAAGGCGCCGCGCTCGCGGGTCTGGCGCGCGCTGTCGAACGCCGAGGAGTTCGGCGAATGGTTTCGCGTCTCGCTGAAGGGGCGGGCCTTCGTCGCCGGCCAGCACGCGCGCGGGAACATCACCTATCCCGGCTACGAGCATCTGGTCTTCGATGTGCTGGTCGAGCGCATCGAGCCGGAGCGCCTGCTGGCCCTGCGCTGGCATCCGGCGGCGATCGATCCCGCTGTCGACTACTCGAAGGAGCCGACCACGCTGGTCGAGTTCGAGCTGACGGAAGTCGAGGGCGGCACCTTGCTGACGCTGGTCGAATCCGGCTTCGACAAGATCCCGCCGGAACGCCGGCTGGAGGCCTTCCGCATGAACAGCGGCGGCTGGGACGAGCAGATGAAGAACATCGACAAGCATGTCGCCACGCCCTAGCGTGCCCGCGAAGCGCTCGCCGCTGAAGAAGCCGGCGCTGAAGAACTCCGCTTCGATCTTCGCCGCGCTGGGCGACGAGACGCGCCTGCGCCTGGTCACCGTGCTGTGTGCCGGCGGCGCGATGTCGATCGCGCAGCTCACATCCGGCACCCAGATCACGCGGCAGGCCGTCACCAAGCACCTGCAGGTGCTGGCCGGCGCGGGCCTGGTGCATGACCTGAAGGTCGGGCGCGAACGGCTCTGGGAGCTCGAGCGGGCGCGGCTGGAAGAAGGCCGGCGTTCGCTCGACGCCATCGCCCAGCAGTGGGATCAGGCGCTCATGCGGCTGAAGCTGGCCGTCGAGGATTGAGCGCCTGTGGCCGCCTGGCCATGAACTCGCTCATGCGCTGCAGCTCGTCGTCGAGCGCCGCGCGAAAGGCCGCGTCGCGCGGCTTCGCGCCGGCATAGCCGAAGGCCGGCTGCAGCCGGCCTTCGCGCGCCGTGACGTTGGCCCAGCCGATCACGCGGTCGTGCCACAACAGGGGCAGCGCGTAGTAGCCGAACTGGCGTTTCGCAGCCGGCGTGTAGGCCTCGAACTTGTACGTCCAGCCCCACAGCAGCACGAAGCGGCGGCGGTCCCACACCACCGGATCGAAGGGCGCGAGCAGGCGCACCGCCTCGTCGGGGGCGTGTCGGCGCGAGGCCGGGTTCTCGTCGGCCGGCCAGTACCAGGTGGTGCCGTCGAGGCGGCAGCTGGCGAGCGCTTCGCGCGCTTCGCGCAAGGCGGCCTGGGTGTGCGCCGACAGGTGCGGGGCGCCGTAGCCGAGCAGGCGAACGAGGTAGGTGAGGCTGGCGGCCGGCAGCGGCGCGTACTTGTGCACCACGAGATCGATCAGCGCGGCGGCGCGTCGTGCGCGGCCGGCGGGGCTGTCGTCGCCGGGCGCGTGGGCCGCCGCTTCGTACACGCGGGTGCCGCTGTCGCGCCGCGCCACGCGCAGCATGCCGCGGTAGTGCATGCCGTCGAGCAGGTGCGTGGTGGCGTTGCTCGAGCCGCCCCAGTAGTTCTTCACGCGTCCGTGGGCGAAATGCTGTTCGACCTGGCGCGGATGCACTTGCCCGTGCTCGCGCACGAAGGCCAGCACCTCGGCCGCCTTGCGGCGGGTCTCGGCGTCCCACGCGCGCTTGGCCTCGCGCGGATGCATCAGGGCCAGGTGCTCGCGCGGCAGGAAGCCGTAGTTGACGAGGCAGTCTTCGTCGATCGCCAGCCTGGCGTACCGGCTTTCGAGATCGCCCGCGCGGTAGTCCTCGACGCGGTGGCGCAGGGTCAAGTCTTGTGCGCGCGCCGGCGCGCGGATCGGATCGGCCTGCACGAAGCCGAGGCGCCGGATCGCGCGCGGGAGGGTCGTCGCCGTGAAGAGGCTGCGCGCCACGGCATAGCGGCGCAGGTCGTCGAGGGTCGGTTCAGCCATGCGGCGGATTGCAGCACAGCTGGCTGCTGCGTGCAGCAGGGCCTGTGAACAGGCCCTAGACCGCGCTGCTGTGGCGCTCGATGCAGGTGTCGAGCACCTCTTCGCCGGGGCGCAGCCACCAGTCGAGCGCGGAGAAGATCTCGACTTCGCTGAAGCCATCGAAGCCGGCGGCCTCGACCCAGCCGCGGATCTTCTTGAGCTCGACCACGCCGTCGCCCATCATCCCGCGGTCGCTCAGCAGGTCGCGCGTGGGCGTGAGCCAGTCGCACACGTGGTAGGCGAGCAGGCGCTCTTTGCCGGCGCGCGCGATCTGCTGTTCGAGCTTCGGGTCCCACCACACGTGGTAGATGTCGAGCGCGACGCCGAGCATGCCCGAGCGCTGCGGATCGAGTTCATCGCACAGGTCCAGCGCGTGCTCGAGCGTGTTGATGCAGGCGCGGTCGGCGGCCTGCATGGGATGCAGCGGCTCGATGGCGAGCGGCATGCCGACCTCGCGCGCGTATTCGAGGGAGGCGGCGATGCCGTCGTGCACTTCGGCGCGCGCGCGAGACAAGTCCTTGTAGAGCGCCTTGCCCTCGAGCGCGCCGGGCAAGGCGCCGACCACCAGCACGAGGCAGGGTGCGTCCAGCATCTTCGCTTCGTCGATGGCGCGGCGGTTGTCGTCGAGCGCGGCCGCGAGGCCGGCCGCATCGGTCGCCGGGAAGAAGCCGCCGCGGCAGTAGCCCGAGAGGCCGACGCCGTGCGCCTTGAGCTGCTTCGCGATCTTGTCGATGCCGGCGGCGGCGACCTGGTCGCGCCAGGGGCTGATGGCGCGGATGCCGCGCGCGGCGCACTGGTCGATGATGCGGTCGAGCGGCACTTCGGCGCCGCGCTGCTTGCGCACGGTGGCGGTATTGATGGAGAGCCATTCGTGGCTGCTGGAAAAATCGCGCATGGGGAAAAAGTTCGAAGCGAAGGGGTGGTGAAGAATCAGATGGCGAGCGCCGTCATGGCGTCGAAGTCGGGCATGGCCGCGCTCGCGAAGCCGGGGCAGTCCAGCGTGCCGAGGGCGATGCGGCCCTTCGCGATGCGCAGCCGCGCCGCGCCGTGCGAGCGCTCGTAGAGATCGCCGTGCGCATCGAGAAAAGCTTGTTGCTCTTCATCTGGCAGCGCGGCCATGCCGTTGACGTAATGGTGGCCATTGCGCTCCACGTGCGTGATGCCCAGCAGGTTGACCAGCGCCAGGTCCTGCTGCACGGCCAGGCCGGCCTGCGTCGTCAGGTCTTCGGCCGACATGAAGTAGCGGATCTGCGAGGGCTCGGCGTTCCATGCCGCGCAGCGCGCCGCATTGAGCAGCGACTTGTAGAAGCCCTTGCAGGTTTTCGAGGACACGCCGGAATAGCCGCGCGCCCGGGCCTGGACGAAGCTGTCGAGCTCGCCGTCGGACTCGTCGATGATCACCGGCTTGCCGATGCTCGCGCTGCGCAGGTCGCGAAGGTCGCGTTCCAGCGCCAGCTTGCGCACGATCGGCTGCTCGACGAACAGGATCGAGGCGTAGAGCCGCGCGAGCGCAGGCGTTTCGCGCATGCGCGCCATCAGCTCGGCGATGCCGGCCGCGTCGGCGTATTGCTCGTTGCCGTCGAGCGAGACGAAGTAGGGTTCGGCTGTGCGGTCCAGCACGGCTTCGATCGCGCCGAGACGCGCGAGGTCGGCATCGATGTTCCCGCCCACCTTGAGCTTGAAATAGCGGTGGCCGTAGACGCGCACCACGTCCTCGAGCGTTTCCGGCAGGCCGTCGGCCACGGGTTGCTTCAGATCGGCCGCGGTGATGGCATCGAGCATGCCGACGGTGTGGCGTGCCTCGATGTGCGCGGCGGGCGCGAGGCTGGCGAGGAAAGCGTCCATCTCCAACTCTGCGAACTCGGGCCGTGCCGGACCGATGCCCGCGGCGTTGCTGCGCACTGTCGCGTAGAAGGACATCTGCAGTGCGCGGCACAGCGCATCGAGCACCGCGCGGTCGAGCAGCGCAGGCCCGTAGCTGGCGAGGAGGGGATTGAAGCCGAGCCGCCCGGCCGCCAGGCGGTGCGCGTCGTGGTGCCGCGCGAAGTGGCCGAAGGCGCTCGCGGGCGTGGCGTCGCTCAGGTAGGCCTCGCGCGCCAGCGCCGTGACGCGGCGCAGCTGGTCGAAGTTGTCTTCGTTGCTGAGCGCGAGGTCCTTGTCGAACCACTTGGGCGCCATCAGTTCGGCGGCGGCGCCCCAGGCGCTTTGCCCATCGGCGAACTCGATGCGCACGCGCGCGAAGGCTTGGGGACACTCGGTCAGCGTCACCACGCCGAAGCGGAAGGGCAGGCGCAGCACCACCGGGCGCTCGAAAAGCGCGATCTCGCGGATCACGAAGCGCGGCGCCTCAACCATGGCCGACTCCCGCGTCTTCCTCGAGCCCGCGCAAATAGCCGATGGCGCGCGCGGCCGAGCCCATGCCGTCGGGCACGTAGTCGAAGGGTTCGACCGCGACGATGCCCTCGTAGTGGCCGCCCTGCCGCATCTCGCGCAGTGCCGCGAGGATGGGCGCGAAGCGCATCTCGCCTTGCCCCGGCCCGCGGCGATTCGGGTCGTTCACCTGCACGTGGGCAATGTGGCCGGTGGGCATCCAGCGACGCATCAGTGCGGGCACGTCTTCGGCCTCGACCTGGCCTGCGGCACTGCAATCGATCATGGTCTTGAAGGCGGGCGAGGCGATGGCTTGCACCAGCTCGACCGCCTGGGCCACAGTGTTCAGCAGGTCGGTCTCGGCCGTGGACAGCGGCTCGATGCAATAGACCACGCCGCATTGCTGTGCGGACCGCGCCGCGGCGGCCAGGCACTCGCGTGCGCGTTCGAGCGCTGCCGCAGGCGTATCGCCCGGCGGCACCGAGCGCTGCCTGGGCGAGCCGTGCACCAGGTAGCGCCCGCCCATCAGCGCACAGAGCTCGACCAGGCGCTGCATGACGGCGGTGGTCTTCTGGCGCAAGGCGGCGTCGGCGCTCACGATCGACAGGCCCGCGGGCGCCACCAGCAGCCAATGCAGCCCGCTGATCTCGATGCCGTGGTCTCGCGCCATGCGGCCGAAGGTGCGTGCTTCGGCATCGCCGATGGCCATCGGGTCGGCCGCCAGCGTGAAGGGCGCCACTTCCAGCGCGTCGTAACCCAGCGCCGCCGCGGCTCGGCACTGGGCGTCGAAAGGCAACTCCTTCAGGACCTCGTTGCAGAGAGAAAACTTCATGGACGTCCGACCTCAGGCATTGCGGCGGAACACGAAGCGCTTGGCGCCGCCCCAGGCGCGGCGCAGGCGGACGTTCACGGCCGGGATATACATCAGCATCGTCAGGATGGTGACCGCCGCGAGCGCCGCGCAGATGGGCCGCGTGAAGAAGGGCGCGATGCTGCCGTCGGACAGCACCAGGCCGCGGCGCAGGCTCTTGTCCAGCAGCTCGCCCAGTACCAGGCCCAGCACGAAAGGCGCCATCTCGTAGCCGCGGCGGCGCAGGAAGAAGGCGCCGACACCGATGGCCAGCATGCAGTAGACGTCGAACAGGCGCGAGGCGATCGCGAACGCGCCCACCGTGCACAGCACGAAGATCACCGGCATCAGCACCGAGCGCCGCACACGCAGCACATGCAGCAGCGGCCGCACCAGGAAGAGCCCGAAGATCAGGATGCTGAAGGTGGCCAGCGTGGTCATCGCCACCACGTCGTAGACGAACTGCGGCGTCTTGATCATGAGCATCGGCCCGGGCTGGATGCCGTGGATGATCATGGCCGCCATCAGCACCGCCGCCGGCGCCGAGCCCGGGATGCCGAGCGCCAGCGCCGGGATGATGCCGCCGGGGATGGCCGACATGTCGCCGGTCTCGGCCGCCATCAGGCCGTCGATCGAGCCCTTGCCGAACTGCTCGCGCTCGGGGCTCACGGTCTTGGCGGCCGCATAGGACATCCAGGCGCCCGAGTCCTCGCCGATGCCGGGCAGGATGCCGGTCACCACGCCGATCACGCCGGAACGGATCACGGTGCGCCAGTACTTCACCACCTCGCGGAAGCGCGGCAGCACGGAGTCCTTCATCTCGACGATCTTGCGCTCGATCGGGTCGGCCAGCGAAGTCAGCACCTCGGCGAAGCCGAAGGCGCCGATCAGCGCCGGGATCAGCGCGATGCCGCCGGAGAGCTCGTCCCAGCCGAAGGTGAAGCGGTCGTAGGCGTAGAGGCCTTCCTGGCCGATCTGCGCGACCAGGAGGCCCAGGCAGCCCATGATCCAGCCCTTGATCGGGTCTTCGCCGACGATGCTGCCCGACATCGCCACGCCGAAGAGCGCGAGCCAGAAGAACTCGAAGGCGCCGAAGGACAGCGCGATCTCGGCCAGCGCGGGCGTGAACATCGCCAGGCACAGCACGCCGAACAGGGTGCCGGTGAAGGCGCCCGAGGTCGCGATGCCGATCGCGCGCCCGGCCTCGCCCTTGCGCGCGAGCGCATAGCCGTCGGCGCACGACGCTGCGTTGGCTGCGGTGCCGGGAATGTTGAGCAGGATGGCGCTGCGGCTGCCGCCGTAGAGCGTGCCGACGTAGGCGCAGATCAGGATCAGGATGGCGTCGTTGGGCGCCATCTTGATCGTGAGCGTGGTCAGCAGCGCGATGCACAGCGTGGCCGACAGGCCCGGCATGCAGCCCACCAGGATGCCCAGCAGCGCGCCGCCGAGCCCGTAGGTGATGGACCAGAAGTTCAGGAAGCTGAGGTACGAATGCCCCAGCATCTGCAAGCCTTCGAACATGTAGGTTCCCCGCGCTCAGGGCAGGCGCACCAGGAAGAACTCCTGGAACACGAGCGTGATGATGACGCCGGCACCCAGGCCCACGGCCAGCGCGAAGGCCAGGCCGCGCAGGCGCTGCTTCTTTGCCGCGCGTTCTGCGAATTGCAGCAGGCTGATGGTGACGGTGACGAAGACGGCGGCGGCGAGCCAGAAGGGCAGGCCATGGCCGACCAGGCCGCCCGCGAAGCCGATGCACAACGCGAGCACGGTCCACATGCGGCGCATCTCGGCGCGGTCTTCCTCGGTGCGCGCGTGCGGCACGTGAGGCGCCTTGGCGAGGCGGCGCCACGAGCGGTAGAGCATCAAGAGGCCGAAGAACACGATCGCCGCGCCGAGCAGGCCCGGCAGCAGGCCCGGCACGGTGTAGGGGTTGATGTCCTGCCTCTCGAGGCGGTCCATGCGCAGCGCGCCGATGGTGGTCGCGATGCCGAGCGCGATCCAGCCCAGCGACTGCCAGAGGTCCGCGCGCGGCGAGATCTTGCGCTCATGCGCCGCGGCTTCGGCCTCTGCCGCGGCGCGCTCGGCGCTGTGGGTGATGTCGGTCGTCACGGCCGCGCGATGCCGAGCGTCTCGGGCGAGACCTTGGCCTTGCCGCTGTCGAAGAGCAGCCAGGCATTGGCCTGGATCGCCGGCGTCACAGCCGTCTGCGCCTCTGCGCCATGGAGCGGCGCGAAGAGGGCACCCCGGCTGGTGGCGTATTTCTTCAGCACCTCGCTCTTGGAGACGTTGTCGACCCAGATCTTCTCGACCGTCTTCACCACCTCGTCGGGCACGCCCTTGGGAATGAAGATGCCGAAGTAGTTGGCCGGTGCCTTGAAGCCGGGCAGCGTCTTGGCGAGCGGCTCGATGGTGCCGAAGCCTTCCAGCTCCAGTGCCTTGTCGCTCACCGTGGCCAGCGGGCGGATGCGCTTGCCGCGGATCATGTCGGCCTGCTCGACCGCGAGCTGGGTCGTGACTTCGGTCTCGCCGGCCACCGTGGCCACCACCGCCGGGTTGCCGCCGTCATAGGTCACGTGCCGGTACTTGACGCCGGTGCTCTTGGCGATGAGCTCCATCGCGTTGTGGCCGGCCGAGGTCACGCCCGCCGTGGCCACGCTGATCTGGCCGGGCTTGGCCTTCATCGCGTCCAGCAGGTCCTTGGCGTTCTTGTACGGCGCGGCCGCGTTCACGCCGATGACCTGTACGTTCGCGACGTTGAGGAACAGGTGCCAGTCGGCGATCTTGGTCTTGAGCATGCCAAGCGTTTCGTAGGAGCCCAGGTCCTGCGCCGCCCCGGCGGTCCAGGTGTAGCCGTCCTTGGGTGCATCGAGCGCGCTCTTGCTGCCGATCGAGCCCGACGCGCCGGGCTGGTTGACGATCACCACCTTCTGGCCCAACGTCTTCTCGATCTCCGCCGCGGTGACGCGGGTCACCTGGTCGGTGGAGCCGCCGGCGGCCCAGGGCACGATGATGGTGATGGGCCGCTCCGGCTTCCACTGCTGGGCCAGGGCGGGCCCGCCGAGCGCGGCGAGTGCCGCGGCAATGGCGATGCTTCGGATCAAGGTGCGCTTCTGCATGGTGTCTCCTGGTGATGAGTTGGACTGGGGAAACGGGATGCGAAAACCTTTGAGAAAAATGAAGCGGCTCAGCTCAGCCAGCGCTTCAGATGTTCGGCGACGAAGCCGTCGTCGTGCAGATCGGGGTAGGCGTCGTGCACGCGCGTGAGCTCGCTGTCCTGGCCCGGGCTCAAGCCTTCGTGCGGATCGAGGCACCAGGTGCCGGCCAGCAGGCCCTGGCGCCGGAGCACCTCGTGGCAGCCGGCGATGCAGCCGCGGAATTCGTTGGCGACGTCGAACAGGGCGGCGTTGCAGTCGGTCACCTGCGCGTCGAGCGTCAGCAACTCCGTGGGTACCGATGGGGCCGAAGCGATGTCGTGGATGCGCGCGAGCAGCTGCACCGCGCGGCGTGTGCCCACGCTCCAGTGCCCGAGCAGGCCGCCCTTGATGCGCACCGTCACTTCCTTGCCGTCGCGCATGAAGCGGTAGGGCGTGAGCAGGTCCAGCACGATGTGGTCGTCGTTGCCGGTGTAGAGCGTGATGCGCGCCTCGGCGCCGGCCTCGACCACGCCGCGCAGCACGTCCAGCGTGCGGTAGCGATTGAAGGGCGCCATCTTGATCGCCACCACGTTGTCGATCGCGGCGAAGCGGCGCCAGAAGCTGGCGGGCAGATGGATGCCGCCCACCGCGGGCTGCAGGTAGAAGCCGACCAGCGGCATGAGCTCGGCCACGGCGCGGCAATGGTCGATGAGCGCGTCTTCGCTCGCCCCCTTCAGCGCGGCCAGGCTCAGCAGGCCGGCGTGGTAGCCGAGCCCGCGCGCGGTGAGCGCTTCGGCTTCGGCTTGCGCGGTCGAGCCGGCCAGGCCGGCGACCATGAAGAGCGGCCGCTTGCCGTCCAGCGGTTGCCAGGTGAGCGCTTCCTGCATCGCGAGCTCGAGCACCGGCATGTACAGGCCCGCCTCGCGGATCGCGAACTGTGTCGAATGCACGCCCACGGCCAGGCCGCCGGCGCCGGCGTCGAGGTAGTAGCGGCTCATCGCACGCTGGCGGCGTTCGTCGAGCTTGCGGTCGGCATCGAGTGCGAGCAAGTGGGCGGGAATCACGGTGCCGCGCTTCAGCAGCGCGAGCGAGGCAGGGGGGATTTCCGAGTAGTGCATCTCAGTACCTGCCGTCGCGCGCTTCGAAATGGGTCGGCTTGCCGAGGCTGGTCATTCCACGGCGGGTCCAGTCGGCCGTCCAGTCCAGCATGCGCGCGAGCGTGACCTGTTGCGGACCGAAGAGTTCGAAGGCGCGGCGGCAGTCGATCAGCCAGGCGGTATCGGCCTCGCGGCCGGTGAAGAGCGCTTCGACGCCTAGGCGCTGCGCCAGCCCTTCCGCCGCTTCGCGAATCGAGATCGCCGGCCCGCTCAGGTTGAGCGGCGAGGTCGGCGTGTCGCAGTGGGCCAGGGTGCGCAGCGTCCAGTCGTTGGCTTCGCCCTGCCAGATGATGTTGGCGTGGCCCATCGTCAGATCGATCGGCTCGCGCGCGATGAGTTTTTGTGCCAGGTCATGCAGCACACCGTAGCGCATGTCGATCGCATACGAGAGCCGGATCAACCGCCCTGCGGTGCCATGCAGGTGCGAGAAGTGCTGGAACATGCGCTCGCGCGCGACGCAGGAGTTCGCGTACTCGCCGGGCGGCGGTGTCGGCGGCACGTCTTCGCGCGCGCCCGGTCCGCGCACGTCGGCGAAGGGGTACACGCAGGCGGTCGAGAACGCCACGATGCGCGAATTGCGCCAACGCTCCGCCACCAGTGCCGGCACGTGGGCGTTCATCGCCCAGGTCAGCCATTCGCTGCCGGAGGAACCGAACTTGCGTCCGGCCATGAAGACCACGTTCGGCGCGTCGGGCAGGGCGCCTAGCGTCTCGCGCGAGAGCAGGTCGGCTTCGATGCACTCGACGCCCTGGTCTTCGAGCCGATCGCGCAGGCCAGGCTCGGAAAAGCGCGCCACGCCGATCACGCGGCGGCCCGGCGTCGCCCGCTGGGCCATGCGGGCCAGCGTGGGACCCATCTTGCCGCCGACGCCCAGCACAAGGATGTCGCCCTCGACCTTCCGCAGCGTCTGCATGAGCGCCGCGGAAGGCTGCGACATCACGTCCTCGAGCTGTTCGAGGTCTTCGAAGCGGTCGGGCAATGGCATGTGGCGATCCCCGTGTGGCGTGTGCGATCAGCCGTCGACGCCGTGCATCGCGAGCAGCGTTTTCATGCGCGAGACAGCCAGCTCGGGCTGCTCCAGCAGGTTGGCTGCATCGGCCAGCCGGAACAGCTCGGCGAAGTGCGGCAGCGAACGCGTGCTCTGCTGGCCGCCGACCATCGCGAAGTGCTTCTGGTGGCCGTTGAGCCAGGCCATGAACACCACGCCGGTCTTGTAGAAGCGCGTGGGCGCCGCGAAGATGTGGCGCGACAGCGGCACCGTGGGACCGAGGATCGCATGGAATTTCTCGGTGTTGCCCTGC
Source organism: Variovorax paradoxus (assembly GCF_018614955.1). Classification (GTDB taxonomy): domain Bacteria; phylum Pseudomonadota; class Gammaproteobacteria; order Burkholderiales; family Burkholderiaceae_C; genus Variovorax; species Variovorax paradoxus_J. The sequence continues at coordinate 94,568 of NZ_JAGGNV010000005.1, read as the reverse complement.
GCCAGTTCGCCCAGTGCGGCGCTCGCCGCCGGCGCGATGGCGTCGAAGATGCCCAGCAGCGCGTCGCTCTTCCCGTGCGTCGGCTCGCTGCCGAATCCGTCGCCCGCGATCAGCTCGGCATAGTTGAAGTCGTCGCCGGTGTACATGCGCACACCCGCCGGCAGGCGGCGGCGCATCGCGATCTCCTTGTCCTTGTCGAGCAGCGAGATCTTGATGCCGTCCACCTTGTGCGGATGCGCCGCGATGATGGCGAGCGCGGTGTCCATCGCCGCATCGACATTCTTGGTGCCCCAGTAGCCTGCCAGCGCGGGATCGAACATGTCGCCGAGCCAGTGCAGCACTACCGACTGTTTTGCCTGGGAGAGGATGCGGTCGTAGACGCGCTCGTAGTCGGCCGGGCTCTTGGCGACATGGGCCAGCGCGCGGCTCGCCATCACGATCAGCTTGCCGCCGAGCGACTCGATGGCTTCCATCTGCTCTTCGTAGGCGCGGATCACATCGTCGACGTTCTTCACATCGATCAGGCTCAGGTGGTCGGTGCCGCAGCCGGAGGCGACCAGCGCGCCCGGCACGTCCTTCGCCGCGTCGAGCGAGCGGCGGATCAGCTCGAGCGAGGTCGGCCAGTCCAGGCCCATGCCGCGCTGCGCGGTGTCCATGGCCTCGGCCACGCCCAGGCCCAGCGACCACAGATGGCGGCGGTAGGCGATGGTGGCGTCCCAGTCGACGGCGCATTCGAGCCAGGGGTCGATGGCTGCGAGCGGATCGGCCACCACGTGCGCGGCCGAGTAGGCGATGCGGTTGAACTTGACGTCCGCAGGCGGCTTGACCGGCGTCGTGCCGCGCAGCGTGTACGGCGCGAGCGCGCCCGCTGCAGTCGGAAGAGTCAGGGAGAGAGCCATCGGTCGATCCTCAGATCTTCAGCGCCGGCACGTCGATCCAGCGCCGGTCCTTCCAAGATTCGAGCGCAGCCTCGACCAGCTGCACGCCCTTGGCGCCTTCGGGCAGCGTCCACTTGTAGGGCGCGTTCTCCACCACATGGCGGATGAAGTGCTCCCACTGGATCTTGAAGCCGTTGTCGTAGGCCTGCGAGTCGGGAATCTCCTGCCACTGGTCGAGGAAGTTCATGGTCTGCTTCTCGTCCGGGTTCCACACCGGGCGCGGCGTGGCGACGCGCGACTGGGCGCGGCAGGAGGACAGCCCGGCGACGGCAGAGCCGTCGGTGCCGTCGACATGGAAGGTCACGAGGTCGTCGCGGCGCACGCGCGTGGCCCAGCTCATGTTGAGCTGCGCGATCACCGGCTCGCCGTTGTGGCCGCGCAGGTCGCAGGTGGCGTAGGCGGCGTCGTCGGCCGTCGCTTCGTAGGGCTTGCCGTCCTCGTCCCAGCGCTTCGGGATGTGCGTGGCGCCGAGGCAGGACACCGACTGCACCTCGCCGAACAGGTTGTCGAGCACATAGCGCCAGTGGCACATCATGTCCAGGATCATGCCGCCGCCGTCTTCCTTGCGGTAGTTCCACGACGGACGCTGGATCGGCTGCAGGTCGCCCTCGAACACCCAGTAGCCGAAATCCAGGCGCACCGAGAGCATGCGACCGAAGAAGCCGGCGCGGCGCAGCATGTCGAGCTTGCGCAGGCCGGGCAGGAAGAGCTTGTCCTGCACCGCGCCGTGCTTGAGGCCCGAGCCTTCGGCCAGGCGTGCGATCTCCACCGCCTCGTTGAGGTTGGTGGCGATCGGCTTCTCGCAGTAGACATGCTTGCCGGCGCGGATGGCCTTGGCCAGCAGGGTGGGGCGCATCTGCGTGGTGCCGGCGTCGAAGAAGATCGTGTCGTCCTTGTTCTCGAGCGCGCGGTCGAGGTCTGTGCCCCAGCGCTGGATGCCGTGCGCCTTGGCCAGCGCCTCGATCTTCTCGGCGTTGCGGCCGATGAGGATCGGGTCGGGCATCACCCGGTCGCCGTTGGAAAGCGTGACGCCGCCCTGGGCGCGGATCGCGACGATGGAGCGGATCAGGTGCTGGTTCATGCCCATGCGTCCGGTGACGCCGTGCATGATGATTCCGAGTCGTTGCTGTGCCATGTATGTATTTCCTTCCTTGGGTCCTTACTGCGTCGGCGTGAGGCCGGCAGCCTTCACGAGCTTGGCGTTGCTGGCGATTTCTTCCTTGAGGTAGGCATCGAACTGCTCGGGCTTGAGGGTCCAGGCGTCGGCGCCGAGTTTCAGGAAGCGTTCCTTGACTTCCGGGCTGGCGAGCGCCTTCGCGACCTCGTCGTGCAGCCGGTTAACGATCTCGCGCGGCGTCTTGGCGGGCGCCATCATTCCGATCCAGAAATTGAACTCGGAGCCGGGCACGCCGGCTTCGGTCGTGGTCGGCACGTCGGGCAGCGCAGCCGCGCGCTTGGGCGAGCCCACGGCCAGCGCGAGCAGCTGGCCGTCCTTGATCTGGCCGATGACCGGCGCGATCGGCGAGAAGTAGTAGTCGACGCGGCCGGCCAGCACTTCGGTCACGGCTTCGGCCGAGCCCTTGAACGGGATGTTGGTTGCGTCGATGTTGGCGGCCAGCTTGAACTTCTCCGCGTTCAGGTGCGTGGCGCTGCCTTGGCCGGCGGAGGCGAAGTTGATGCTGCCGGGCTTGGCCTTGGCGGCGGCAATCAGCTCCTTCAGCGTCTTGATGTTCTTCGAGGGCGAGATCACCAGCGCGTTCGGCAGCGAGGCGATCGGCGTGACGCCGGCGAAGTCGCCCACCGTGTCGAAGGGCAGCTTGGCGAAGGTCGAGGGGCTGACCGTGTGCGAGGACGAGTGGATCATGATCGTGTAGCCGTCCGGCGCGGCCGTGGCCACGGCCTGCTGGCCGATGGTGCCGCTGGCGCCGCCGCGGTTGTCGATCACCAGGGTCTGGCCCATGCTGGCCCCCATCTTGTCGGCGATGGCGCGCGCAATGATGTCGGTGGTGCTGCCGGCCGCGAACGGCACGATCACGCGGATCGGCTTGTTGGGATAGGCGCCCTGCGCCGCGGCGACGAACGAGGTGCAGAGCGCGAGCGCGGCGATGAGGGCGGTACGTCGGGTGGTGGGTCGCATGGGAGTCTCCTTGTGTGCAATTCACCAAAAAGTGAATTAGCGATTCTAGGAAGCCACTCGCCGGCCCGTCAACGGCCGGACCCTAGGAGATACCCGTATCAGCGCAGCACGTAGCCCAGCACCAGGTCGGTCATGTGCGACAGGCGCTGCGCCATGGCCTTGGGCGCGCGCAGGTCGCGGCCGAAGACGGCCGACAGCGTGTCGTTGTTCGAGAGGTAGAAGTAGCAGAGCGAAGCGACGGAGATGTAGAGCTGCACCGGGTCGACGCCGGCGCGGAAGAGGTTGTCCCTGCGGCCGCGCTCGAGCACCGTGTCGAGCAGCTGGACCAGCGGCGAGTTCATTTCCTGGATGCGGTCCGAGCGCTTGAGATGCGCCGCGCGGTGCAGGTTTTCGCTGTTGAGCAGCGTGATGAACTCGGGGTGCTCGAGGTAGTAGTGCCAGGTGAAGGAGATCAGCCGGCGGATCGCTTCGACCGGCTCGATCTCGTCGAGGTGGAGCATCTGCTCCGCCTCGCGGATGTCGGCGTAGGTGCGTTCGAGCACGGCCAGGAACAGGTCGTCCTTGCTGCCGAAGTAGTAGTAGATCAGGCGCTTGTTGAGCCCGGCGCGCGCCGCGATGCTGTCCATGCGCGCACCGGCGAGGCCGCGCTGCGCGAACTCGTCCCGCGCCGAGGCGAGGATTGCGAGTTGCGAGCGATCGGCATCGCGCGAGCGCGGTTCGGTGGGCGCGGGGGATGGAGCCTTCATGGGCGGAATTTAACCAATTGGTGAATTAAGGCAAGGGGTTTTTGGTGCGCGCAGATAATCCGCGCACCTATATTGCAACAGAGGCATCACGTCCATGAGTTCATCGCAACCCGCAGGCCATTTGATCGTCGAGTGCCTGGTCGAGCAAGGCGTGGAGCTGGCCTTCGGCGTCCCGGGCGAGAGTTTTCTGGCGGTGCTCGACGGCTTCCATGCCTACGGCGAATACATCCGGTTCATCGTCAATCGGCAGGAGGGTGGGGCCGCGTTCATGGCCGAGGCGCACGGCAAGCTCGGCGGCCGGCCGGGCATCTGCTTCGTCACGCGCGGCCCGGGCGCCACCAATGCCTCGATCGGCGTGCACAACGCTTTCCAGGATTCGACGCCGATGGTGCTTTTCGTGGGCGACGTCGGCAGCGACTTCCGCGATCGCGAGGCCTTCCAGGAGGTCGACTACGGCAGCTTCTTCGGCCCCAGCACCAAGGGCTTCGCCAAGCGCGTAGAGCGCATCGACGATGCCGACCGCATTCCCGAGTACGTGGCGCGCGCCTTCGCCACGGCGATGAACGGCCGTCCCGGGCCGGTGGTGCTCGTGCTGCCCGAAGACATGCTGCGCACCATGACCTCGGCGCGGCCGCTGGCCCGCGTGGAGGCCGTGCAGCCCTGGAGCGACCCCGGCGCCTTGCGTACATTGCGCGAACTGCTGATGAAGGCCGAGCGCCCGCTGGTGATCGCCGGCGGCGGCGGCTGGACTGTGCAGGCGGCCCAGGCACTGCAACGCTTCGCGGAGAACTGGCGGCTGCCGGTCGCCAATGCCTTCCGCTTCCAGGACACCTTCGACAACCATCATCCGCTCTATGCCGGCGACGTCGGCATCGCGATCAATCCGAAGCTGGCCGAGCGCGTGAAGCAGAGCGACCTGGTCCTCGCGATCGGTCCGCGCCTCGGCGAGATGACCACCGGCGGCTATACGCTGCTCGAAGCGCCGAAGGCAAGGCAGACGCTGGTGCACATCCATGCGAGCGCCGAAGAGCTCAACCGCGTCTACCAGGCCGACCTGGCCATCAATGCAGGCATGAGCGCGGCCGCACGCAGCCTCGAGGTGCTGAGCGCGCCGGCCGAACTGCCGTGGGAAGCGTGGACGGCGCAGGCCAACGCGGACTACCTCGCGAACCTCGAGCCCCAGGCCCTCGCGGGCCTGCCGGCCGAGACGCCGCGCGGCGCGGTCGACATGGCGGCGGTGGTTCGGCTGCTGCAGCAGCACCTGCCCGAGGACGCGGCCATCACCAACGGCGCGGGCAACTTCGCGAGCTGGGTGCATCGCTACTTCCGCTACCACGGCCTCGCGAAGGGCCACAAGACGCAGCTCGCGCCGACCAGTGGCGCCATGGGCTACGGCGTGCCCGCCGGCATCGCGGCCAACCTCGCGACCGGGCGCATCGCCTTCACCATCGCCGGCGACGGCGACTTCCTGATGAACGGACAGGAGCTCGCCACCGCTTCGCAGCACGGCGGCAAGAGCATCATCGTGCTGCTCAACAACAGCATGTTCGGCACCATTCGCATGCACCAGGAGCGCGAGTACCCGGCGAATGTCAGCGGCACGGCCTTGCGCAATCCGGACTTCTGCGCGCTGGCCCGCGCCTACGGCTATGCGGCCGAACGCGTGACCGAGACCGCCCAGTTCGAAGCGGCGCTGCTGCGCGCGCTGGCGGCCGATACGGGGACGCTGATCGAGATTCCGCTGGATCCCGAGGTGATCACGACGCGCGGCACGCTGTCGTCGATCACCCAGGCCGCGCAGGCACGGCCGCGCGCGTAGGGCAAAAAAAAGCCGGCTCGCGCCGGCTTTCTTCATTCGGGCGCCGATGGCGCCCGAGACTCACTTGACGTGCTTGCCGATCAAGGAGGCGAGCTCGAACATCGACACTTGCGGCTTGCCGAAGATTTCCTTCAGCTTGGCATCGGCGTTGATGTTGCGCTTGTTGGCCTTGTCTTGAAGGTTGTTCTTCTTGATGTAGTCCCACAGCTTGCTCACGACAGCGGTGCGCGGCAGAGGCGTCGAGCCGACCACGGCAGCGAGTGCCGGGCTGGGGGTCAGGGCCTTCATGAACGCGGCGTTGGGCGTGCGCTTCTTGGCGGGAGCTGCCTTCTTCGCAGGAGCCTTCTTGGCGGGAGCGGCCTTCTTAGCGGGTGCTGCCTTCTTCGCCGCAGCCTTCTTGGCAGGAGCCGCCTTCTTGGCCGGAGCGGCCTTCTTCGCAGGAGCTTTCTTGGCCGGAGCCTTCTTTGCAGTTGCCATGGTTGATTTCCTTTTTTGGATTGGACACTTTCACCAATGAAAAGCGGTGTCTCCACTGGCATTGCGGATGCTAAAGGAGAAGAAACGCGTTTCCAAGGGAAAAAGCGCTTTTTTCATTGGGAGCTGTTGTTTTTTCAGAGGAGAGAAGTGCTCGTTTTCCCTCTGAGCGGCGCGCAAGTTGTCTCAGGGGCGGCGCGAAGGCCACGTGGCGAGCACCACGCCGAGCAGCGCAAGCGCGAACGCGCAGACCTGCAGCAGCGACAAACTCTCGCCCAGAACGAGCACGCCGACGACGGCCGCGCTGACCGGCAGCATCACGGTAAACACGCCGGCCTGCGAGGCGGGTACCCCCTTCAGGCCGGTCATCCAGAGCCACACGGTCCAGATGCTCGCGGCCAGCGCATAGACGATCAGGAGGCCCCAGAGGCCGAGCGACACCGCGCCGAAATCGAAGCGAAGCGCGAACCAGATACCCAGCGGCGTCGAGAGCACGAAGCCCCAGAGGTTGATCAGCGAAGAGATGCGCTTGGGGCCGAGCCGCCCGGTGAGCGATTTGCCGATCACCGCGTATGCGGACTCGCAGAGCACGGCGCAGAAGACCAGCAGGTTGCCGAGCCAGGGCATCGATGCCGACGCGCCGCTGCCTGGATGGGCTTGCGCATGTGCCGGCGCGAACGCGAGCAGGCCGATGCCGAGCGCCGCGCAGGCGATCGCGATCCAGATGCGCAGCGTGATGCGTTCGTGCAGAAACAGCCAGCTCGTGAGCGCGACGACGGCGGGGATCGACGCCATGATCACGCCGGCCGACACCGCGCTGGTCAGGCTCACGCCGAACAGCATGCAGATCGAGAACAGGAAGTTGCCGAGGAAGGACTCGAGAAAGACCAGGCCGCGCGTGCGCGCCGTCATCGCCGGCTCATCGCTCGGACGGCGCAGCCAATGCGGCATCGCCAACGCCGCGATGCCGAAGCGCAACCACGCGAGCAGCAGCACCGGGAAGGCAACCACCAGCGGTTTGGAGAGTGCAACGTAGCTGCCGACGAGCGACATGCTCAAGGCCAGGCAACCGTAGGCCACGAAGCGGCCGGGTGCGGGGAGGGCGGTGTTCAATAGACTGGGCGCGTTGCGCTGCAAGAATTGATTCGATGATGCCCCATTCCGCAGGCCCGGCGGGCCCGACCCGCCACGTGTTCGTCTACGGCACCCTGCGCGCGGGCGGACGCAACGACATCGCACGCTTCTCGCCGGCGCCCGAGCATGTGGCCGATGCCTCCATCGCGGGCACGCTGTACGACCTGGGCAGCTATCCAGGTGCCGTGCTCGGCGGGACTGCGCGGGTGGTCGGCGAGATCTATGCCATCACATCGGCACTCGAAGCACAGCTCGATCTGCTCGAGGAAGTGAAGCCTGACGACAGCGGCGAATACATCAAGCGCGAAGTGAAAGTGCAAGCCGGTGCGGAGGAACTCATGTGCCTGGCCTATGAGATTCATCCGAAGCGCATCGTGGGCAGGCCGGTGATCGCGAGCGGCGACTGGCTGGCACACATGCGCTCGATTTCATGAACGAAGAGTTCATTGCGTATCGCGAAATTTACGCATGCTGCGTTGCAATATTTTTTCTCAATACAAGAAAATTTATTCCACATTGAGAAAATACGATGTAAGTTGTTGATTTTAAATGGCAAAAAATATGTCTTCTATAAGACATAAGACTAGAGGCTTGTCGTAAAGTCATTCCACGGCCGCAGCGCCCAACTCTCAACCAACCCTCGGAGTGACCATGCCCCAAACCATCACTGAACAACTCAGCCGCGAACAGCAGATCGCCGCCCTCGAAAAAGACTGGGCCACCAACCCGCGCTGGAAGGGCATCAAGCGTGGCTACAGCGCAGCCGACGTGGTGCGCCTGCGTGGTTCCTTCCCGATCGAATACACCCTCGCACGCCGCGGTGCCGAGAAGCTCTGGGACCTCGTGAACAACGAGCCCTACGTCAACTGCCTCGGCGCGCTCACCGGCGGCCAAGCCATGCAGCAGGTCAAGGCCGGCGTCAAGGCGATCTATCTGTCCGGGTGGCAAGTCGCCGCCGACAACAACAGCTACGCATCGATGTACCCCGACCAGTCGCTCTATCCGGTCGACTCGGTGCCGACGGTGGTCGAGCGCATCAACAACACCTTCCGCCGCGCCGACGAGATTCAGTGGTCCAAGGGCGCGAATCCCGGCGACAAGGACTACGTCGACTACTTCGCGCCGATCGTGGCCGATGCCGAAGCAGGCTTCGGCGGCGTGCTCAACGGCTTCGAACTGATGAAGGCGATGATCAAGGCCGGCGCCGGCGGCGTGCACTTCGAAGACCAGCTCGCCTCGGTCAAGAAGTGCGGCCACATGGGCGGCAAGGTGCTGGTGCCGACCACCGAAGCGGTGCAGAAGCTGATCGCGGCGCGCATGGCGGCCGACGTCTGCGGCACGCCGACGCTCGTGATCGCCCGCACCGACGCCGAAGCGGCCGACCTGCTGACCAGCGACTATGACGAGAACGACAAGCCCTTCCTCACGGGCGAGCGCACGGCCGAAGGCTTCTACAAGACGAAGAAGGGCATCGAGCAGGCGATCTCGCGCGCCGTCGCCTACGCCCACTATGCCGACCTGGTGTGGTGCGAGACCGGCACGCCCGACCTCGAGTTCGCGCGCAAGTTCGCCGAGGCCGTGCACAAGGTGCATCCCGGCAAGATGTTGGCGTACAACTGCTCGCCCTCCTTCAACTGGAAGAAGAACCTCGACGACGCGACCATCGCCAAGTTCCAGAAGGAACTGGGCGCCATGGGCTACAAGTACCAGTTCATCACGCTGGCCGGCATCCACTCGATGTGGTTCAACATGTTCGACCTGGCGCAGGACTACGTGAAGCGCGGCATGTCGGCGTACGTCGAGAAGGTACAGGAGCCCGAATTCGCGGCGCGCGACCGCGGCTACACCTTCGTGTCGCACCAGCAGGAAGTCGGCACTGGCTACTTCGACGAAGTGACGACCGTGATCCAGGGCGGCAAGTCGAGCGTGACGGCGCTCACCGGTTCGACCGAGGAAGAGCAGTTCCACTGAGCTTCATCGTCGCTTGAGTTTTTGTCCCCGCGCGAGCAATCCGCGGGGATTTTTTTCGTCCGATAGAATTCGCAACTCCGTCTCAGCAGCAACAAGAGCGAGAAAGGCACCCTGGTTATGACACCGCGAACTACACCGCAGGCAATGAGCGGTCTTTTCCTTGAAGGAAGAGGCCGGTAGTCCGCGCACGCTGGAAGCATCCAGCACACAAACCATAGCCAAGCGCGGTCCCAGACCGCGCTTTTTTGTTTTCTCGCCGAGGTTTTCTTCCCATGATCCAGATCACGCTTCCCGACAACTCGCGCCGCGAGTTTCCCGGCCCGGTTTCGGTGGCCGATGTTGCCAAGTCCATCGGCCCCGGCCTCGCGAAGATGACCGTGGCCGGCAAGGTCGACGGCCAGCTGGTCGATGCCAGCGACCTGATCGATCACGACGCCAAGCTGCAGATCATCACGCCCAAGGATGACGAGGGCCTGGAGATCATCCGCCACTCGACGGCTCACTTGGTCGGCCACGCCGTGAAGCAGCTTTACCCGACGGCGAAGATGGTGATCGGCCCGGTGATCGAGGAGGGCTTCTACTACGACATCGCCCACGAGCGCCCCTTCACGCCCGAGGACATGGAAGCGATCGAGGCGCGCATGCGCGATCTGATCGCGCAGGACTACGACGTGGTCAAGAAGATGACGCCGCGCGAGGAGGTCATCGAGGTGTTCAAGTCCCGCGGCGAGGACTACAAGCTGCGGCTGGTGGAAGACATGCCCAACGAGAAGGCGATGGGCCTGTACTACCACCAGGAGTACGTCGACATGTGCCGCGGCCCGCACGTGCCGAACACGCGCTTCCTCAAGGTTTTCAAGCTCACGAAGCTGGCCGGCGCGTACTGGCGCGGCGATGCCAAGAACGAGCAGCTGCAGCGCATCTATGGCACGGCCTGGGCCGACAAGAAGCAGCTCGACCAGTACATCCAGCGCATCGAGGAAGCCGAAAAGCGCGACCACCGCCGGCTGGGCAAGGAACTGGACCTGTTCCACATCGACGAGGTGGCGCCCGGCGTGGTGTTCTGGCATCCCAAGGGCTGGGCGATCTGGCAGCAGGTCGAGCAGTACATGCGCAAGGTGTACCGCGACACGGGCTACCAGGAAGTCAAAGGACCGCAGATCCTCGACAAGAGCTTGTGGGAAAAAACGGGCCACTGGCAGAACTACCGCGAAAACATGTTCACGACGGAGTCGGAAAAGCGCGAGTACGCGCTCAAGCCGATGAACTGCCCGGGCCACGTGCTGATCTTCAAATCCGATCTGCGCAGCTACCGCGACCTGCCGTTGCGCTACGGCGAATTCGGCCAGTGCCACCGCAACGAGCCCTCGGGCGGCTTGCACGGGATCATGCGGGTGCGCGGATTCACGCAGGACGACGGCCACATCTTCTGCACCGAAGACCAGATCCTCGAGGAATGCGTGGCCTACACGGGGCAATTGCTCAAGGTCTATGCCGATTTCGGCTTCACCGAGATCCTCTACAAGGTGGCGACGCGGCCGGACAACCGCATCGGCTCAGACGAACTCTGGGACAAGGCCGAGCATGCGCTGATGGAGGCGCTGCGCCGATCGGGCGTGGAGTTCGTCATCTCGCCCGGCGAAGGCGCCTTCTACGGGCCGAAGATCGAATACACGCTGCGAGACGCCATCGGACGCCAGTGGCAGTGCGGCACGATGCAGGTGGACTTCAATATGGCCGAGCGCCTGGACGCAGAGTACGTCACCGAATCCAGCGGCCGTGCACATCCCGTGATGCTGCACCGCGCGATCGTCGGCAGCCTCGAGCGGTTCATCGGCATGCTGATCGAACATCACTCCGGCGCGCTGCCTGCCTGGCTCGCTCCGGTGCAGGTCGCGGTGCTCAATATCAGCGAGGGTCAGGCAGATTACGCATCTCAAGTTGCGAAATCGCTGCAAAATCAAGGGCTTAGAGTTTTGCTCGATCTGCACAACGAGAAGATTACGTATAAAATACGGAAGCATTCGTTGCAAAAGCTTCCCTACATCCTGGTCGTGGGCGACAAGGAGAAGGAAGCAGGTGCCGTCGCAGTGCGCGCCCGGGGCAATCTTGATCTCGGTGCCATGTCGGTGGAGGCGTTCTCCCAAAAGATCGCCGCCGACATCCAACACAAGCTTTGAATTTGAACCGGTTCAAAGGCTGATTTTGAGCAATCAGGGTGCTTGTGGGCGTGGACTAGACGGTGTTCGCTACAGTTTTTGTAGCAGATTGATTGAAGGATCCTGACCATCGCTACTGCATTTCGCGACCGCCGCCACCGCGAGGAACGCCAACACCGCCTGAACCGGGAAATCATGGCCCCGGAAGTCCGCCTGATCGGGCCCGATAACGAGCAATTGGGTGTCGTGAGTCTTGCCGAGGCCCTGCGGCTGGCCGGTGAGCAAGACGTGGATCTGGTGGAAGTCGTCGCGGCGGCCAATCCGCCGGTCTGCCGCCTGATCGAGTACGGCAAGTTCAAGTACCACGAGCAGAAGAAGGCCGCCGAAGCGAAATCGAAGCAGAAGGTCATCGAGGTCAAGGAAATCAAGTTCCGGCCGGGTACCGACGAAGGCGACTACAACATCAAGATGCGCAACATCCGGCGTTTTCTTGACGAGGGCGACAAGTGCAAGATCACGCTGCGCTTCCGGGGGCGCGAGATCACGCACCAGGAACTGGGTCTGGCGCTGTTGCAGCGCATTCGTGAGGATCTCGGCGACGCGATCGTGGTCGAGCAGTTTCCGAAGCTCGAGGGCCGGCAGATGATCATGATGATCGCACCGGGCCGCAAGAAGGCGGGTGGCGCGGCAAAACCGGCGGCTGAGTCGACAACCGCACCCGCCGCGGCCTGAGCTGAAGAGATAGAAGGATCCGAAGGGATTTCGCCCTCGTCAGCACTCCAAGGTGCAGGCAAGGGCGGGATAAAGAAGTGTCTCGGGGCCAACAAGCCCGTGGAATATCCGCGGCGCCTCACGAGCACAAACTAAAGGAGCATTCACATGCCCAAAATGAAGACCAAGAGCAGCGCGAAAAAGCGTTTCCGCGTTCGTCCCGGTGGCACCGTCAAGCGCGGTCAAGCCTTCAAGCGTCACATCCTGACCAAGAAGACCACCAAGAACAAGCGTCACCTGCGTGGTGCAACGGCAGTTCACGAGACCAACATGGTTTCGATGGCCGCCATGTTGCCCGGCAGCGGCATTTAATCCAGACGAACAAGGAGTACACACATGCCTCGCGTCAAACGTGGTGTAACGGCTCGCGCCCGCCACAAGAAGGTTCTCGCACTCGCCAAGGGTTTCCGCGGTCGCCGCGGCAATGTCTTCCGCATCGCCAAGCAGGCGGTGATGAAGGCAGGCCAATACGCCTACCGTGACCGCCGCACCAAGAAGCGCGTGTTCCGCCAACTGTGGATTGCCCGTATCAATGCGGCTTCGCGCGAACTGGGCCTGACCTACAGCCAGTTCGCCAACGGCATCCGCAAGGCCGGTATCGAGATCGACCGCAAGGTCCTGGCCGATATCGCCGTGCACGACAAGGCCGCTTTTGCCGGCATCGTGGAGCAGGTCAAGGCCAAGCTGGCTGCTTGATCCTGCACAGCAGGTTGCCGTCTTTCGGATGGCGACCTGCGCCCACGGCACAAGGGCTGGCGCTTGAAAGGGCTCCAGCCCTTTTTTCTTTCACCTCGAAATATTCCCCATGAACGAGTTGGATTCCCTGGTCGACACCGCACGCGCCGCCTTCGCGAAGGCCAAGGCCCCGGCCGAACTCGAGAACGCCAAGGCGAAGTTCCTCGGCAAGGCCGGCCGCATCACCGAGCTGATGAAGGGCATGGCTGCGCTCTCCGTCGACGAGAAGAAGTCGCGCGGCGCGGCGATCAATGTGGCCAAGCAGGCCATCGAAGCCGCGCTCACCGAGCGCCGCTATCAACTGGCCGACGAGGAGCTTGCCGTGCAGCTGCGCGCCGAAGCGCTCGACGTCACCTTGCCCGGCCGCCAGCGCGCGTCCGGCGGCCTGCATCCGGTGAGCCGCACGATGGAACGCATCGAGGCAATCTTTTCGAGCATGGGTTTCGATGTCGCGGACGGCCCCGAGATCGAGAGCGACTGGCACAGCTTCACCTCGCTCAACAACCCGCCGAACCATCCTGCGCGCTCGATGCAGGATACCTTCTACGTCGACATCAACGGCGAAGACGGCATCCCGTACAACCTGCGCCCCCACACCAGCCCGATGCAGGTGCGCTATGCGAATCAGCACGTCAAGAAGTACGCGGCCGAGTTCGAAGCTGCGGCGGCCGACACCACCGGCACGGTCAAGGCGCCCGAGATCCGCGTGATCGCGCCCGGCCGCACCTACCGCGTCGACAGCGATGCCACCCACTCGCCGATGTTTCATCAGTGCGAAGGCCTGTGGCTGGGCGAGAACGTGAGCTTCAAGGACCTCAAGGTCGTGTTCACCGACTTCTGTCGCACCTTCTTCGAAACCGACGACCTGGTGCTGCGCTTCCGTCCCAGCTTCTTCCCGTTCACCGAGCCGAGCGCGGAGATCGACATCCAGTTCCAGACCGGCCCGCTGGCCGGCCGCTGGCTCGAAGTCGCCGGTTCGGGCCAGGTGCATCCGAACGTGGTGCGCAACATGGGCCTGGATCCCGAGCGCTACATCGGCTTCGCCTTCGGCATGGGCCCGGACCGGCTCACGATGCTGCGCTACGGCGTGAACGACCTGCGCCTGTTCTTCGATGGCGACCTGCGCTTCCTGAGCCAATTCCAGTAAACCGAGAACGAGAACGACGAGATGCAATTTCCAGAGTCCTGGTTGCGCGAGTTCTGCAACCCGCCGCTTTCCAGCGCAGAACTGGCGGAGACGCTCACGATGGGCGGGCTCGAGGTCGAAGAGCGCCGGCCGGCAGCCCCGCCCTTCACCAAAGTCGTGGTCGGGGAGATCAAGGAAGCGGCCCAGCATCCCAATGCCGACCGTCTGCGCGTGTGCCAGGTCGACGTGGGGCGGGGCACCCTGCTCAACATCGTGTGCGGTGCGCCCAATGCGCGCGCCGGCATCAAGGTGCCGCTGGCGCTGGTCGGCGCCGAGCTGCCGCCGGGCGACGACGGCCAGCCCTTGCTGATCAAGCTGGGCAAGCTGCGCGGTGTCGAGAGCCAGGGCATGCTGTGCTCGGCGCGCGAGCTCAAACTGAGCGAAGACCACGGTGGTCTGCTCGAGCTGCCGGCCGATACGCCCATCGGCGCCGATGTGCGCGAGGTGCTGAAGCTCGACGATTCGCTGCTGACGCTCAAGCTCACGCCCAACCTGGCGCACGGGTTGAGCGTCTACGGCATCGCGCGCGAACTCGCGGCGTTGACCGATGCGCCGCTCAAGACGCCGGCCATCGCCCCGGTGGCGGTGGCATTCAAGGACAAGCTGCCGATCCAGGTCGCAGCCCCCGATCTGTGCGGCCGCTTCTCGGGCCGCATCGTCCGCGGCGTCAATACGAAGGCCGCGACGCCGGCCTGGATGGTCGATCGTCTTGCGCGCTGCGGCCAGCGCAGCGTGTCGCCGCTGGTCGACATCTCGAACTACGTGATGTTCGAGTACGGCCAGCCCAGCCACATCTTCGACCTCGACAAGATCCACGGCGGCCTCACGGTGCGCTGGGGCAAGCCGGGCGAACAGCTCAAGCTGCTTAACGGCAACACGGTCACGGTCGACGAGAAGGTCGGCGTGATCGCCGACGAACGCGGCGAAGTCGAATCGCTGGCCGGCATCATGGGCGGCGATGCCACGGCCGTGTCCGACGACACCCGCAACATCTATGTCGAGGCCGCCTTCTGGTGGCCCGAGTCCATCCAGGGGCGCTCGCGCCGCTTCAATTTCAACACCGATGCGGGGCACCGCTTCGAACGCGGCGTGGACCCGAGCCGCACGGTGCAGATCATCGAGCGCATCACGCAGCTGATCGTGGACATCTGCGGCGGCCAGGCCGGCGCGATCGACGACCAGACCCTGCGCCTGCCGGAAGCCAAGCCCGTCACGTTGCGCGTGGCGCGCGCGGCCCGCGTGATCGGCATGCCGCTCACTCAGGCCCAGTGCCGCGATGCGTTGCGCCGGCTCGGCCTGCCCGTGGAAGAGGGCGAAGGCACGCTGGTGGTCACGCCGCCGCCGCACCGCTTCGATCTGCAGATCGAGGAAGACCTGATCGAAGAGGTCGCCCGCCTGGTCGGCTACAACAACCTGCCGACCACGGCCCCGCTGGCGCCGATCACGGCGCGCGTGCGGCCCGAAGTCCAGCGCAGCCGCTTCGCCGTGAGCCATCGTCTCGCCGCGCTCGGCTACCAGGAAACCATCAACTTCAGCTTCGTCGAGGCGCACTGGGAGCAGGAGCTCGCCGGCAACGCCAATCCGATCCAGCTGCTGAACCCGATCGCGAGCCAGATGAGCGTGATGCGCTCGTCGCTGATCGGCTCGCTGCTCCAGGTGCTGAAGTTCAACCTCGACCGCCGAGCCCCGCGCGTGCGCGTGTTCGAACTCGGCCGCGTGTTCCTGCGCGACGACGCGGTCGCCACCACCGACAGCACCGTGAAGGGCATCCATCAGCCGATGCGCGTGGCCGGCCTGGCCTGGGGCGATGCCGAGGCGCGCTGGGACGGCAAGGCGCAGCGCGTCGACTTCTACGACATCAAAGGCGATGTCGAAGCGCTGCTCGCACCGCTGGTGCCGAGCTTCGAGGCGACCGAGCATCCCGCGCTGCATCCAGGCCGCGCGGCCCGCGTGCTGCTCGACGGCCGTGCGATCGGCGTGGTGGGCGAGCTCCACCCGCGCTGGCGCCAGACATGGGAGTTCGCCCAGCCGCCCGTGCTGTTCGAACTCGAGCTCGATGCGGTCACCTCGCGGCCGCTGCCTGAAGCGCAACCGGTGCCCAAGCACCAGGCGGTGGAGCGCGACATCGCCGTCGTGGTGGCCGAAGCGATCACGCACGATGCGCTGATGCGAACCATCCGCGCGGCTGCGGATCCCAGCCTGCTGCGCGATGCCGTGCTGTTCGACATCTATCGGCCACCCGTGGCGCGCGACGGCAACGTCGCCCCGGGGGGCCTGGCGCAGGGCGAAAAGAGCATGGCCGTGCGCCTGAGCTTCAACAGCGACAGCGCCACTCTGACCGACGAGCAGGTCGAAGCGGCGGTGGCTGCGATCCTCGAGCAACTCAGCGCGCGGCTCGGCGCGCATCTGCGGGTATGAAAGCCATGGAATTCACGCTCGAAGTCCTCGAAACGCCTGCGCTCACCAAGGCGCACCTGGCCGACCTGCTGTTCGAGCAGATCGGCCTCAACAAGCGCGAATCCAAGGACATGGTCGAAGCCTTTTTCGACCTGATCGCGGCCAGCCTGATCGAAGGCACGGACGTCAAGATCTCGGGCTTCGGCAACTTCCAGATCCGCGTCAAGGCGCCGCGGCCGGGTCGCAATCCGCGCACCGGCGAGGCCATTCCGATCGGCGAGCGCCGCGTCGCCACCTTTCATGCCAGCGCCAAGCTGAAGGAACAAATTCACGGCAGCATCGGCGAAGAGGGGCCGCAAGAGGTGGAGTGGAGCCTCGGCGCCGAATAGTGCTTGGTCGCGCGCGATGCGTGGAGTAATCTCTAAGGTTTCCCTCGCACCGTCTTGATTTCAATGGAGAAAACGCTCCCACCGATTCCCGTCAAACGCTACTTCACGATCGGTGAGGTCGGCGAGTTGTGCGGCGTCAAGCCGCACGTGCTGCGCTACTGGGAGCAGGAGTTCACGCAGTTGCGTCCGATGAAGCGGCGCGGCAATCGGCGCTACTACCAGCACCACGAGGTGCTGATGATTCGCCGCATCCGCGACCTGCTCTACGACCAGGGTTTCACCATCAGCGGGGCGCGCAACAAGTTGCAGGAGATGGTCCAGTCCGAGCGGGACCGCCGCAAAGCCGGCGAAGTGCCGCTCGAAGGCATGGAGGCGGTCGAGATCGATCAGGAAGAGTTCGAAGCCGCGCTCAAGGAAGGCACGGATCTGTCGCAAGGCGCAGACCGGACCGTCGACTTGTCGCAGTTGCTCAACCTGCGGCGCGAACTGTATGAAATTCGCGAACTGCTCAGTCCAGGTCACTGAAAACGCACGGCTATAATCGAGCGCTTCGGTGTGTGGCGCAGCCTGGTAGCGCACTTGCATGGGGTGCAAGGGGTCGAAGGTTCGAATCCTTTCACACCGACCAAAAACGTAGACGAATCTAGGGGTTAGCGACGGAATCGCTAGCCCCTTTTTTCTTGCCCGTGACATTAGCCGGATTCGTGACAACGTTGTTGAGCTTGGCAGGATTGCGAGCGATCAGACGATCGAAGAGAGGAGTCCGGACATGCGCCTCGCGACCCGACAACGACTTCGCCTGTCCGGCGGCACGGAGTTGTCCTTCATCACGGCAGGTGAGGCGTCCAAGCCCGCCGTGCTGCTCCTGCACGGATTTCCGAGCTCCGCGCGAACGTTTCGGGAGGTCGTGCCCGAGCTGTCGCAGGCCGCCTACGTGATCGCGCCCGATCTGCCTGGCTTTGGCGAGTCCGACGTCCTGCCGGCGGTCTCGTTTCCCGCCTTCGGTCAGGCAATCTCCGAGCTGCTGGACCGGCTCGCGATCGGGCCGCGCTATGTCTACCTTCATGATTGGGGGGCGCCAGTGGGTTTCCACATCGCCATGCAGGCGCCAGAACGAGTTTTGGGCCTCATCGTTCAGAACGCCAACGCTCATCGAACGGGATTCGGGCCGCAATGGGCCGCGACGCAGGCCTACTGGGCGCAGCCAACCCCGGAAAACGAGGCGGCGGCGACCGCGCATCTGACATTCGAGGGCACGCGCGACCAGTATCTCGCCAATGTCCCGCCGGACGTGGCCGCGCGGATCCCGCCCGGAGGCTGGGAGGAGGACTGGCGGGTGATGAACTTGCCGGGCCGGATGGACGCACAGCGAGCGCTCGTCGCGGACTATGCGCATTACGTCGCCCGGTTCGACGCCATCGCCGAATATCTCGCGCGCTGGCAGCCGCCTTCCCTGATGCTCTGGGGGAGGCACACGATGCATTCTTCGATCTCGCCGAGATCCTGTCGTGGATGCGGACTCTGCCGAGGATGGAAGCCCACGTCTTCGACGCCGGCCACCTCCTGCTCGAGACCGCATGGGCTACCTGCAAGCTCCGCGATCCGGCGCGTGTTCGCGTGACTACTGCATGGCCAACGGATTGAGAGCTGGCTCACCGATCTTCGTGAGTGTGTTGCGGTCGGTGTGATGAAAGGGTTCGGCCAGCCCTTGGATCTGCATGACAGTATCTTGGTCGTACGACCAAGTGCCATCAGCATTGAACGCGATCTCGATACGCCACTCCAGCGTCGTAAAGGCATGCTCGATGAACGCGTTGGACACGATACCGTTCACGAGACTCCCGCGCGCAGCGACGAGTTCAAAGCGGTCTGCATCTGCATCTACGTGGCCGCTCGCCATCGCTACCTGACCTCGAGGAATCGCCAGCGTGTGCATGACAGTGTTGGTGGCGGGTTCCCACAACCAGTAGCCGACTTGATCGTGATACGTCTTGGTCAGGCCCGGCTTGTGGATGTAGGTGTGATAGCGCAGGCCATAGAGCACCTGCGGGCCGTTCGTCTGGGGATCGATCGGCTGCAATTCATAGTGCTCTACATAGACCTGCGTCTTCGGACCTTGCGCCTTGGGCTTGACGTCGATACCTTTCTCGCCCCGCCACAGGCCCGCCATCCTGCGCAGGGGGCCGAGGTTGAAGAGGGTTTTTCCATCCAGGTTGGAAGGCTCGGTGTAGATGTCGTCCGGAAACGTGGGCATGGGATGGCTTGGGAAGTTGAGTTGTAGCGAGCTTCGGTAGTCGGCGAGTTCGATTGGTCCTGGCCGACTGCCGAAGCTCAGCATTTTGCAGGCACCGACCGCCGGGCTTTGCGACGAAATCATCGTGCGAGGCGCGCATCAGGCGCTGCTGCCGCAGCGTGTGACACATTGTTCCAGTCCTGGGACATCAGCGGCGCGCACCACGACCCAAGGCACGGCTTGGCCCTGTGGGCGCGCGGCGGAACGGCCCTTGCTTTGACAAGCAGGCCCAAGCTTCGTTTCGCCGCACGACACCGCCCATGACCTCACCCGACACCGCCCTTGCTTCCAGGCCCCACCTGAGCGTGCGCACGGTGTGCGTGGACGCGCCGGGACGGCTGCACCTGGGCTTTCTCGATCCCGCCGGCTCGCTGGGGCGTGCGTTCGGCAGCCTTGGGCTGGTGATCGATGGCTTCACGACCGAGGTCGAACTGGCGGCGGCGTCCTCGGACCGCATGACGGGGGATACGCCGGCCGCGCAAGCAGAGCTCGATCGCGCCGGCGCCTTCCTGCAGCTGCTGCGCGAGCGCAGCGGCCGCCATGCGCCGCTGTCCCTGCGGCTGCGGCAAGTGCTGCCGCCGCACGCAGGCTTCGGCTCCGGCACCCAGCTCGCGTGCGCCATCGGCCGGGCCTTCGCCACCTGGCACGGCCTCGATCTGAACACCGCCACGCTGGCGCAGTGGCTCGGCCGCGGTCTGCGCTCGGGCGTCGGGATCGCGGGCTTCGACGCCGGGGGCTTGCTGGTCGATGGCGGCCCCGGCACGGACGGCCTGCCCGCACCGCTGCTGTCGCGCGTGGCCTTTCCGGCGGCGTGGCGCATCGTCGTGGCCCAGGACCCTTCGTATCGAGGCCTGTCGGGCAGCGCCGAGAAGAAGGCCATCGCCGCCTTGCCGCCCTTGCCGCAGGCCAGTGCCGCCGACATCTGCCACCAGGTCCTGATGCGCATCCTGCCGGGAGCGGCGAGTGCGGCATTCGCGCCGTTCGCGGCGGGCATCCACCGAATGCAGCAGCTGCTCGGCGAGCACTTCGCGCCGGCGCAGGGCGGTGCCTTCACGAGTCCGGCGGTCGGCCGGCTGATGCAGTGGATCGCCGAGGCGAGCCGCGACGCAAAGGCCGGGCCGTCGGCCGCGATCGGTCAAAGCTCGTGGGGACCGACCGGCTTCGCGATCGTGCCTTCGCAGGCGCGCGCCGAAGCGCTGGTCGAAGCCGCGCGGGCAGCCGGGCAGGTCGACGCCCATCTGAAGCTGCGCATCGTGTCCGGCCGCAACCACGCGGCGATGGTGTGCGAAGTCAGCTCGGACCCGCGCATCGATTGAACACGCCGCAGACAACCATCCACACCGAAAGCTCCCATGGAACGTCCCCGCATCCTCCACATGTTCACGCCCGGCCGCCAGATGAGTCCGTTCGACATCAACATGGCGGCGGATGCGGGCTACCAGATCATCGCGCCTTACTGCGAAGTGGGACTCGACCGCATCACCGCACTGACGCAGGACACCATCTTCTCGCGCGGGCCGAAGGGCGTCGCGCGCACCGGCATCTTCATCGGCGGACGCGACGCGCAGCTGGCCGCCGACATGCTCGAGCGCGCGAGGACCTCGATGGTCAAGCCCTTCATCGTCTCGCTGATGGCCGACCCGAGCGGCGCCTACACCACGGCCGCGGCCATGGTGGCCTGCGTCGAGGCCGCCTTGAAGCGCTACCAGCCCCAAGGTCTTGAAGGCCAGCGCGTCGTGATCCTGGGTGGGACGGGCCCGGTCGGCCGCGTGGCCGGAGTGATCGCCGCGCAGGCCGGCGCCGAGGTCTTTCTGTCCAGCCGCAACGGCATCGACGCGGCCGAGGAAGCCGCTCAGGAAACAGGGCGGCGCTTCGGCGTTACCCTGCACGGCCTGTCCGGCGGCGACCCGGCCGCGGTGCGCAGCTCGATCGCCGAAGCCGATGTGCTGCTGGCCTGCGCGGCGGCCGGCGTCCAGGTGGTGTCGAGCGAGGCGCTCGGCGCCGCCACCCGGCTCAAGGTCGCGGCCGACGTGAATGCGGTGCCGCCCGAAGGCATCGCCGGCGTTGGCGTGATGGACGACGCCAAGCCATTGGCCGGCACGCAGGCCGTCGGCATCGGCGCGCTGGCGGTGGGCAACGTCAAGTACCAGACGCAGCATCGCCTGCTGGTGCAGATGTGCGAGGCCGAGAAGGCGCAGGTGTTGAGCTTTCCCGAGGCCTTCGCGGTCGCCCGCGCCTTCCTGGCCGAGCAGGCCGGCAAGACGGCGTGAGGCGCGCTCGCGCGATGCAGACGCTCGCAGTCGCTGCCATCTCTGCGCGTGCCATGGCGGAGGCGGCAGCGGACGACGGCTTCGACGTGATCGCGCTCGACCTGTTCGGCGATGTCGACACGCGTCGCGCCGCCTCGCGCTGGCTGCCGATCGGCGCGCCTGGAAGCCTCCATATCGATGGCGTGCGGGTCTTGGCCGCATTGCGCGAGCTGGCACGCGAACGCGAAGGCGGGGATCCGGTCGTGGGCTGGGTGGCAGGCGGCGGCTTCGAAGGCGAGCCCGGCTTGCTCGAACAGGGCGCGGCCGTGCTGCCGCTGATCGGCACGGCTGCGGCCGCGGTGCGCCGGCTGCGCGATCCGGCGGTGTTCTTCGGCTTTCTCGCGGCCGAGCGCATGCCGCATCCGCAGGTGAGCTTCGAGGCGCCCGAGGATCCTGCAGGCTGGTTGATGAAGGACGCACATGGCTGCGGCGGCTGGCATGTTCGCCGCGCGCCCTGGCCCAAGGACGAGCGGCCTTCCGCTCACCGCTACTACCAGCGCGAGATGCCGGGGCTGCCGATGTCGGCCACTTTCATCGCCAATGGGCGCGATGTCCATGTGCTCGGCTTCAATGAACTGAGCGTGCGCAGCAACGGCGCGCGGCCTTTTGTTTTCTGCGGCGCGGTCGGCCCGGTCCCCGTGGCGGCCGACATGGCGCGCCGCGTGACGGCCATCGCGCTTGCGCTCACTGCGGAGTTCGAGCTCTGCGGCGTGTGCAGCCTGGATTTCATGCGCGACGGCGACGCCATCGGCGTGCTGGAAGTCAATCCGAGGCCACCGGCGAGCATGAGCCTTTACCGCCGGCCGGCCGGCTCTGCGGGCCTGATGCAGGCGCACTTGCGTGCCTGCCTGGAGAGGGAGCTGCCGCCGGCAACGCCCTCGCATGCGCAAGACATCGAAGGCATGGAGATCGTCTTCGCACGGCGACCCCTGCAGCTCGACGAAGCCGCAGCGCGGAAGCTCGCCGCATGGCCCGGCATTCGCGACCTGCCCGATGCCGGCCAGCGCTTCGACACCGACGACCCGGTGTGCACCCTGACGGCGAGCGCAAGCAGCGCCCTGCAGGTCCGCACGCGCTTGAACGAAGGCCGCGAGCGGCTGCTGCAATCACTGGAGACCTTGGCATGAGCAACACTTCCTCGCCGGCGGCGGCCGCGGGCCTGAGCGTCAACCTGCTGGCGCGTCCGCTGGTCGAACGCCTGCTGGCCGACGCCGACGCGCTGGGCCTGCAGGCGCGCCGCGACGACACCGGGGTTCACATCGTCGATGCCGGCATCGAGGCGCGCGGCAGCGTGGCGGCCGGGCTGCGGATCGGCGAGATCTGCATGGGTGGATTGGGACACGTGCACCTGCGCAGCGGTGGTGGCGCCGAAAGCTGGCCGACATGGCTCGACGTCCGCAGCTCGCAGCCGGTACTGGCCTGCCTGGGCAGCCAGTATGCGGGCTGGAGCCTGTCTGCGACCAAGGAGGAGACCGGCGGCAAGAAGTTCTTCTCGCTCGGCTCCGGTCCGGCGCGCGCGCTGGCGGTCAAGGAGAAACTCTTCGCCGAGCTGGGCTACCGCGATCGCGCGGACTCCGGCGTGCTGGTGCTGGAAGTCGACCGCGCGCCGCCGAAGATCGTGATCGACAAGCTGCTGCGCGACTGCGAGCTGCGCGCGCAGGCGCTGACGCTGATCCTCACGCCCACCACCAGCCTCGCAGGCACCACGCAAGTCGTCGCGCGCGTGCTCGAAGTGGCGCTGCACAAGGCGCACGAGCTGGGCTATGCGCTCGCGGACATCGTCGACGGCGCCGCCAGCGCGCCGCTGCCGTCGCCAAGCAGCGATGGCATCGAGGCCATGGGCCGCACCAACGATGCCATCCTGTACGGCGGCCGCGTGCATCTGACGGTACGCGGCGACGACGAAGCGGCCCGTGCGCTCGCGCGTGCGCTGCCCTCCAGCAACTCGCGCGACTACGGGCGTTCGTTCGCGGAGATCTTCAAGGAGGCGGCATACGACTTCTACAAGATCGACGGCGCGCTGTTCGCCCCGGCCGAGGTCTGGGTCAGCAATCTCGACAGTGGCCATACCTGGCACGGCGGGGCGTGCGACATGGCGCTGCTGCAGCGCCTGTGGCTGCAGGAGGCCTGAAATGACCATTCGCGTGGTCATCATGAGCGACGAGATCGGCTGGCACACGCGCCAGCTGCAAGCCGCGTTGCGCGCGCGCGGCGCGGCAGGGCGCTGCGTCGATCTCGCGGCCTGCCAGATCGATACCACTGCGGCTTGGCATGGCCTGGTCATACCCGGCTACGGGCGCGAACTGC
This sequence comes from Variovorax paradoxus, assembly GCF_018614955.1. GTDB lineage: Bacteria > Pseudomonadota > Gammaproteobacteria > Burkholderiales > Burkholderiaceae_C > Variovorax > Variovorax paradoxus_J. Next base: position 70,803 of record NZ_JAGGNV010000005.1, on the reverse strand, counting down.
CCGACGCGGTCCTGGTCCGCGGCATTGCCGGCGGCAGCTTCGAGCAGGTCACCAAGCGCCTCGGCGTGCTGCACGCGTTGCGCGAACTGGGCGTGCCGGTCTACAACGACGCCCGCGCGATCGAGCGTTCGGTGGACAAGTCGATGACCAGCCTGCTGTTGCATGCCGCGCGCATTCCGGCCCCTGCCACCTGGGCGACGGAATCCGCGGCCCAGGCCCGGCGCATTGCGATGCGCGAGACGGCAGCGGGCCATGCGCTGGTGCTCAAGCCCTTGTTCGGCTCGCAAGGCAAGGACCTGCAGCTGGTGGGCGAGGTCGACGGCGTGCACCATCCGATGCCCGACATCGATGCCCGTTACGCGGGCCTGGCTTATCTGCAGCGTTTCGTGCCGCCGATGGCTGCGCCCGGCTTCGACTGGCGCGTGCTGGTGGTGGGCGGTCGCGCCGTGACCGCGATGCGGCGCGTGAGCACGCACTGGGTCCACAACGTGGCCCAGGGTGCGCGCTGCGAGCCGGCCGAACTGGAGCAGCCGCTCGCGCAGCTGGCCGAACGCGCGGCGCTTGCGCTGGACATGGACTACGCGGGCGTGGACCTCATCGCCGCGGCGAGCGGGCCGCGCATCCAGGTGCTGGAAGTCAACGGCGTCGCTGCCTGGCAGGGGCTGCAGCGCGTGACGAGCTTCAACATCGCCGGCGCCATCGTCGACGACTTGCTCGACCGCAAGATGGCGCAGACGCGCCGTCGCCTGCAGGAGGGCATGCCTCCGGAGCGCCGCGCCTGATGAGCACGCAGCAGGCGGCGATCGAACGCGCCCGGGCCTCATTCCTGCGGGCCTGCTGGCTCGACGTCGCGGTGCGCAAGCCGGGCAACGTCAGCCTCGTTTCTCCGGGGCACGGCATGCAGGCCTCGATGTTCATCGCCAGCGCGCAAGCCGCGGCAGGCGCGCTGTTCGAACCCGGCTTGGGCGTGGGTGCGCGCATCGAGGGCGCCGTGGCCGCGACCTGGGCGGTCGCCGGATGCAACACCAACCTCGGCATCCTGCTGCTGTGCGCGCCGATCGCGCTGGCCATGGAGCGCCACCCAGGCGCCACGACCCGCGCGGCCTTGCAGGCGGCCGTCGAGTCGGTGCTGGCCGCGCTCGACATCGAAGATGCACGCGCGGCCTATCGTGCGATTGCGCGTGCACGCCCCGGCGGCCTGGGAAGCGCCCCGGCCGAGGATGTGCGCGATGTTCCGAGCGTCGACTTGCGCGCCGCGATGGCCCTGGCTGCAGAGCGCGACCTGATCGCGCGGCAGTACCGCGACGGCTTTGCGGATCTGTTCGCGCTGGCCTTCCAGGCGCCGGTCTGCGGGATGGCCTGCGGCGAAGCGTCGGGCGGCACCGAGGCGCCGCCCGATGCCGCCACCGTGGCTTCCGTCCAACGGCTGTACCTGGCTTGGCTGAGCGGCTTTGCCGATTCACACATTGTTCGAAATCACGGCGAGGGCGTGGCACAGACTGTCATGGCGGCGGCGCAGGCCTGGCGCGCGCGCGAGCGTGCAGGCGTCGTGCTCGATGCCGACTCCGGCTTCGCCGGCTGGGATCTGGCGCTGAAGGCCGCACGCATCAACCCCGGGACCAGCGCCGATTTGACTGTGGCGGCGCTGCTGCTTGCGGGCTGGATCGGGTCGTGCGCGGCGCCTGCGCGCGAGGCGGCGAACGGATGGCACGGATCGTGATACCCATGACATTGCGCTGGTCATCCTGGCCGGTGTCGTAACGACCGTATCACCTCTAGAGGAGACCCGAAACCATGGCAAAAATCGATCGACTGATGGTGGGCGAATCGCTCGTCGGCGAGGGCAATGAAGTCGCCCACATCGACCTGATCATCGGCCCGCGCGGCAGCGCCGCCGAAACGGCATTCGCGAACGCGCTGACCAACAACAAGGATGGCTTCACCTCGCTGCTCGCTGTGGTGGCGCCCAACCTGCTGACCAAGCCGCCTACGGTGATGTTCAACAAGGTGACCATCAAGGGCGCCAAGCAGGCGGTGCAGATGTTCGGGCCGGCGCAGCGCGCGGTGGCGCTGGCGGTGGCCGACAGTGTCGAGGACGGCACCATCCCCATGGCCGAGGCAGACAACCTTTTCCTGTGCGTGGGCGTGTTCATCCATTGGCTCGCCGACGACGACAAGAAGATCCAGGACTACAACTACCAGGCGACGCGCGAAGCCATCCAGCGCGCCGTTTCGGGCTCGCCCACGGCCGCCGAAGTGGTGGACAAGAAGGGCACCACCGCGCATCCGTTCGCGGCGCACCTGTAGGCCGCAAGCACTAACGAGAAGAAGCCGGCGCGTGAATCGGGCCGGCTTCTTTTCCTTTGCCTCGGAGCGAGGCACGGCGTGCTCAGCGCTTGGCGGGCACCATGCCGCTGGCGAGAAACTTCAGCACCGTCGCGCCGTGGGCCGATGTGGCAGTGCGGTGCGCCGTCGCGTGGCGCTCGATCTGAACGCCGACCGATTGCACGTCGTCGAACTTGCGTGGCTTCACGACCTTGACGCGGACCCAGCTGGCGCGGAACTCGTCGATGAGGATGTCGGCGATGGCCTCGGCGAAGGCCTCGAGCAGCTGCAGCCGGTGTTCGGCGAGGAGCCTGTGCAGCCGCTCGCGCACGACGCTGTAGTCGATCGTGTCGCCGATGTGGTCGGTGTCGCACGCATGCGCGCGGGGCACGCCTGCGTACACGTCGATCAGGAGCGGCTGCGGGCGATGCAGTTCGGACTCGTGGATGCCGATCAACGTTTCGCCGTTGAGGCCTTCGATGAAGATCAGGTCCATCGGTGCGTGCACATCGGCGGTGTCGGAGACCTGGGAGACATCGGAAGGGTGGCCGATGGAAGGACGCAGGCTGGTGTTCAAGTGATGTCTCCAGTTGAATTCGAATGTGTTTGAAAGTGTGTCCCCCGGCGAGTCGAACTCCCCATGCGGGATTCATCAACGCAAAATGCAGGCCAGTGAACGGAGCTGCTCCGGCACTGTCACGGCTCGGTGTTTCACCGGGTGCGCAGCAATGCCGGCAAGCACAACAATGGGCCGACCAAGGAGACACGATGGAACGAGCCGGAGAACCCCAATGACACTGATGCCGCGGCAAGGTGATCGACACGCCGACCGTGTGCTCGATGTCGTGAGACGAGGTTTTCACGAGGAGGGCAACGACCTGGTCACGCGCTCGTGGAGCCGCTGCCTGAATCAGTACCAGCTCGACCCTGGGCGCGCGCGCGAACCGGTCGTGATCGAGTCGGCGGCCTTGCAAAGCCGGCGCAACCAGCATGCCGACGTGATCGAATGCGCACGCTACGAGATGACCACGCTCTATCAGCAGCTCGCGGACCCCGAGTCTGCGGTGGTGCTGACCGACACCGATGGCGTGATCGTGCACATGGTGTCCTCGCCCGAATTCGCCGCCGAGGTCGAGCCGATGGGCCTGCATGCCGGCGGCATGTGGGGCGAAGCCGAAGCCGGCACCAACGGCATGGGCACCTGCCTCGCGGCAGCGCATCCGATCTCCGTGCGGCGGGAAGAGCATTTCTTCAGCCAGTTCACGCAGCTCACCTGTTCGGCGGTGCCGGTGCTCGATCCGACCGGCGAGATCATCGGGGTGCTCGACGTCACCAGCCGCTCCAGCCTGATGCAGCAGCATGTACTGGTCCTGCTGGGCATGACGGCGCGCATGATCGAGAACCGGCTCATCGACAAGCGCTTCTCGAATGCGCACCCGCTGCATTTCCACAGCCGCCCTGAATTCGTCTACACGCTGCACGAGGGCAAGCTCGCAGTCGGCGACGACGGACGCATCCTGGCGGCCAACCGCAGCGCCTTGTTCCAGCTCGGCCTGCAATCGATGGACGAGATCCGCACCCAGCGCATCGACGACCTGTTCCAGACCTCGCTCGAAGACATCCTGCAGCGCAGCCTGTCCTCTTCCTTTCACCCGGTCGTGGCCTACCGCGCCAAGGCGGCGCTGCGCTTCTTCGCGGTAGCGCGCCGGCCGGCGTCGGACGCTGGCACGCGTGCGCGTGTGGCGGGCATGGGCATCGTGGCACTGGACGAGGCGCAGGGCGAAGGCTTTCGCGTGCCGGCCCGAGTGCCTGCCGGGCGTGGCGCGCCGATCATCCGCACGTTCAAGGACGCGCGGCTCGTCGCCCACCTGGACACCGCGCGGCGCGTGGTTGCGCGCCGCACCCCGGTGCTGCTGTGCGGCGAGACCGGTTCCGGCAAGGAGGTTTTCGCGCGCGCGATCCACGAGACCAGCCCGCATGCCGATGGCGCCTTCGTCGCCGTGAACTGCGCGAGCCTGCCCGAGACGCTGATCGAGTCCGAGCTCTTCGGCTACAAGGCCGGCGCCTTCACCGGCGCGCAGCGCAGCGGACGGCGCGGCAAGATCCTGCAGGCCGATGGCGGCACGCTGTTCCTCGACGAGATCGCCGACATGCCGCTGGAGTTGCAGGCGCGCCTGCTGCGTGTGCTCGACGAGCGGCAGGTCACGCCGCTCGGCACCGAAGAAACCCATCCGGTGGACTTCCAGCTCGTGAGCGCAAGCCATCGCCATTTGCCGAGCCTGGTGCGCGAAGGCCGATTCCGCGAGGACCTCTACTACCGGCTGGCCGGCATCGAGCTGGACCTGCCGCCCTTGCGCGACCGCAGCGACAAGCGCGAGCTGATCCAGTCCGTGCTGGCCGACGAAGGCGGCGCCGCATGCAGGCTGGGCGAAGAGGCCGAGCGCCTGCTGATGGCCCATCCCTGGCCCGGCAACCTGCGGCAGCTGCGCCACGTGCTGCGCACCGCGGCCGCGCTGGCCGATGGCAAGACCATCACGAGGGAACACCTGCCTTCGCTCGCGGCGCGGCAGGCGCCGTCTTCCCTGCATGCCCATGCTGCGCTGCCCGCAGCCGCCGAAGCGACGGGTGCCGAGGCGAACACGGCGCCCGCCGACGCGGCGCCCGCCACCACCAAACTCAACCCGATCCAGGCCAACGAGCGGCAGGTACTGTTGCAGATGCTGGAGCAGCATCGTTGGAACGTGAGCAACGTCGCCAAGGCGCTCGATGTCAGCCGCAACACCTTGTACCGAAAACTCCACAAGCTCCACATCGAGATCTCCCCGCCGGACTGAGTCCGCGCATCCATCGGCCATGGCCAATGAGGGGCATTCCGATGCGGGCGCCATCGACCCGCGCGGCGCTGGCCTGGCTCTCGAAGCCGGCGAGCCGCAGCTGCCCGCAGCCCCGCCGCGCTCGCGCCTGGCCTGGTGCATCACGGGCTCCGGCCATTTCCTCGAGGAGTCGCTGGCGCTTGCGGCGCGGCTTCCGGCGGTGGATCTGTTCCTCTCGGCCGCTGCCGAGGAAGTGCTGCCGATCTACAAGCTGCACATCGAGGCGCTGAAGCCGCGCTTTCGCGTGTTTCGCGACAAGACGGCCAGCGGCGTGCCGGTGGGCATGCTCTACGACGACATCTATCACACGGTCGTGGTCGCGCCGGCGACCAGCAACACGGTGGCCAAGTGCGCCTTCGGCATCAGCGACACGCTGCCGACCAACATGTTCGCCCAGGCCGGCAAGCTCGGCATCCCTGGCATCGTGTTTGCATGCGATACGGAACCGGTGGTGGTGACCAAGTCGCCGCACGACTGGGTGACGCTGCGCCCGCGGCGCATCGAACTGGACAACGTGGAGCGATTGCGCGGCATCGACTTCTGCCGGGTGGTCTCTTCACCGGCCGAACTCGAAGCCGTGCTCGATGCACGCCTGAAGGAACTCTCTCTCGCATGGAACACATCGTCTTCCTGACCGGGCGCCTCGCCCAAGCCAGCCTCACGCGGGTGCTGGCCGGCATCGAGGCGGCGCCGTTCACATGGGAAGTGCGAGAGATCGGGCTGCAGGTGGCCGCGCTCATGACGGCCGACCTGATACGCCGCCGCGTGGCGGCGCCCGTGTTGAGCGAAGCCGAAGGCGAAAAGCGGCGTGCCGATCGCATCATCGTTCCGGGCCGCTGCCGCGGCGATGTCGAGGCCTTGAGTCTTCATTACGGCGTTCCGGTGGAGCGCGGTCCGCAGGAGCTGAAGGACTTGCCGCGCCACTTCAACCGGGCCGCGCAACACATCGACCTGAACGAGTACCAGGTTGCGATCTTCGCCGAGATCGTCGATGCGCCGAGGCTGTCGGTGGCGCAGATCATCGAGCGGGCGCAGCGGCTCGCCGCCGACGGCGCCAACGTCATCGACCTCGGCTGCCTGCCCGAGACGCGCTTCGATCATCTGGCCGAGAGCGTGCAGGCGCTGAAGGCCGCCGGCTTCCAGGTCAGCGTCGATTCGAGCGATTCCAAGGAACTGCTGCGCGGCGGCAAGGCCGGCGCCGACTACCTGCTGAGCCTCACGCTCGACAACCTGTGGGTCGCCGACGAGGTTGCCGCGACGCCGGTGCTGATCCCGCGCGTTCCGGCCGACGAGGAGTCGCTGTACGAAGCGGTGGTGCAGATGCAGCGCCGCGGGCGCGCCTTCCTGGCGGATTCGATCCTCGATCCGATACCGTTCGGCCTGACCGCCTCGATCGTGCGCTACCACCGGCTGCGCACGCGTTTTCCCGACGCGCCGATCATGCTCGGCATCGGCAACCTGACCGAGCTCACCGAAGCCGACACGAGCGGCATCAACGCCGTGCTGTTCGGCATTGCCGCCGAACTGAACGTCGCCGCCGTCCTCACGACGCAGGTCAGCCAGCATGCGCGCCGCGCGGTGTGCGAAGCCGACTGGGCGCGCCGAATCATGCATGCGGCGGCTCAGCACGGCACCTTGCCCAAGGGCATGAGCGACGCGCTGATGACGGTGCACGCCAAGCATCCTTTTCCCGACACACCGGAAGAAATCGGTGAGATCGCCGCGCAGGTGCGCGACCCGAACTTCCGCGTGCAGATATCGCCCCTCGGCCTGCACGTGTACAACCGCGACGGGCTGCGCCTGGGGCAGGGCGCCTTCGAACTCTGGCCGCAGCTGAAGCTGCACGACGACGCCGACCATGCCTTCTACATGGGCGTCGAGCTGGCGCGCGCGGAGATCGCCTGGCAGCTGGGCAAGCGCTACGTGCAGGACCAGCCGCTGGACTGGGGTTGCGCCGCGCCGCGCGCCACCGAAGACCTGGCGCGCTGGTGCGCGCCTGGGACCACCATGAAGACGCCGAGAAACAACGCGGCCGAGCCCGGGCCATGAGCACTCCCATGAACGACCAGATCTTCGAAGCCGTGGTGAGCACCGTGGCGCCCGGCGGGCAGGCGCATGTGGCGCCGATGGGAATCCGCTACCAGGAAGGCGGCATCGTGCTGATGCCGTTCAAGCCCTCCACCACGCACGACAACATCGTGGCCACCGGCCGTGCGGTGCTCAACATCGTGGGCGACACCCGCGTGTTCGCCGGCTGCGTGACCGGCCGCAAGCTCTGGCCCACGCATGCGGCCGAACGCATCGACGGCGTGCGGCTGGCCTGTGCATTGCGCCACGTCGAACTGGAGCTGGCCGAACGGCGCGACGACGCGCAGCGGCCGGTGTTGCGCATGAGGGCCGTGCACGAGGCCACGCATGCACCTTTCGCCGGCTTCAACCGCGCCCAGGCCGCGGTGATCGAAGGGGCCGTGCTGGTCAGCCGCCTGCATATGCTGGCACTCGAGAAAGTGGAAACCGAAATGAGCTACCTGCAGATCGCGATCGACAAGACCGCGGGCCCCGAGGAGCGCGAAGCGTGGCAGTGGCTGCGCGCCGCGGTCGCGCAGCACCATGCCCGCGCGCAGGAGCGCACGTCATGACGCGCATGCTCGTGAGTGTCCGCAGCGTGCCGGAGGCCCTGCTCGCGGCGCGCGGCGGGGCCGACTTCATCGACCTGAAGGAGCCCGGCGAGGGCGCGCTCGGCGGCTTGCCGGTGGCGACGATCGCCGCCGTCGTGAGCGCGTTGCGCGCGCACGCCATCGCACGGCCCGTGAGCGCGACCATCGGCGACCTGCCGATGCACGCGCTGCCTCGCATCCTGGCTCAGGTCGAGGCCGTCGGCGCCTGCGGCGTCGACTACGTCAAGGTCGGCATCGAGCGGGGGGCCGAGGCGTTCGCGGTGCTCGACGCGCTGGCGGACTGCGGCTGGCCGGTGGTGCCGGTCTTCGTTGCCGATCGCGGCCTGGATGCGGCGCTGGTCGCGCATGCCTGTGGCCTCGCGTTTCCGGCGCTCATGGCCGACACCGCCGACAAGCAGGCCGGCAGCCTGTTCGATGCGGTGCCGATGGCGGAGCTGCGCCATTTTCTGGCGCAGGTGCGCGCCTCGGGCCGGCTGGTCGGGCTGGCGGGCGCGCTGCGCACGATGCATGTTCCCTTGCTGCAGGCGCTGGTGCCCGATTTCGCGGGCTTTCGCAGTGCCGTTTGCGTCGGCGACCGCAAGACGGCGCTGTGCCCGCAGCGGCTGGCGGCGCTGGCCGTGCTGCTGCGTGGGCAGGCCGTCGAGCCTGCGCCTGCCTGATCCATTCCTGCGCCGGCGCTCAGCGCGCAGCGTAGTTGGCTTCGCCCAGCAGTAGCGCACGCATGGTGGTCACCTGGCTCTTGTGGAGCAGGGTGATCGGGAAGGCGGCGTCGTCGGACAGCTCGGCGAACTGCGGATCGACCACGCCGGAGTCGCCCAGCTCGGCCAGTGTCAGCGCCGGGTCGATGGCGCAGGACTTGACCATCACCAGCTGCTCGGCGTTGAGGTGCTTCGCCAGGTCCAGCGCGATGGTGTCGGAGGTGGCGTCCCAGCCAGTGCGTGCATCCGGCTGATCGCGCCTGAGCTCGAGGGGCAGCCACAGCGCGGTCTTTCCCTGGTGCAGCAGGTCGGGGATGTCGGTCCTGCGCGCGGCCAGCTGCAGTGCGGGATTCAGCGCGTGCAACTGGTAGGCGGTCTGCGCCATCGCCAGCACCGCCATGTTGTGGGCGGCCAGGTCATCGAACTCCCAGTGCGCCTGCACGCGCCGCACTTCGTCGGCGAAGCTGCCGCCGCCGCAGACGATCGTCACGCGGCCGCCGCCGATCTGCGTGAGCAGGTCCAGCCACTGCAGCAGCACCGGGTCGGCACAGAGGCTGCCGCCGATCTTGACGACCCACATCAGTCGTGCTCCCGTTCGAACAGCGCCGCCACCGCGACACTCGGGGCACACACCTGCGCCCAGCCGGCAGTGCCCGCCGCCGCGTGGCGTGCCACCTTCGCGACATCGCTGCCATAGGCGGCGAGCCGACGCGGGGCCGCTTCGGCGGCTGCGGCTGCGAGCTCGGGCACCAGGAAGGCGCCGCAGCCCGCACCGACGATCACGGCGCGATCGGAGAGCGCATGCGCGGCCAGCACGCGGCGCAACTGCGCGGCCAGCGCTTCGAGCTGCGCGCTGCGCCAGGCCCGTGCCAGCTCGAGCCATTCGTCGGCGGTGGCATCGCGTTCGTCCAGTCCCACCATGCGAGCGAGGCGCTGGCGCGTCGCCGCCGGGCTCTTGGCTGCGTTGTCGGCGCTCGGGTGCAGGTCGTGCGCCGGATCCAGCTCGCCGCTGAGCCGGTAGACGTCGGCCGTGGTGGCGAAGAATTCGTTCATCACATGGCGCGCGTGGCCGCGCCATGTGACGCGCTGGGTCAGTGCGCACAAGGGTGTGCGCACCACGCCGTGGTAGGCCAGCTCGCCGCTCACCAGGCGTTCGGCGTCGCTGCGGCTCGCGGTCAGCACGCGCGCGTTGCCGAACGCGATCAGGTCGGTGGTCGTGCTGCCGATGTCGACCAGCACGCCCTCCGGCAGCGTGAGCGCGGCATGCCGCGCGGTCGCGAGCCAGTTGGCCGAAGCGACGCACTCCCATTGCCGGGCAAGCTCCGCGGCGGCGCACCAGCCGGCGTCGCCCGCAAAGAAATGCAGCGCGCTCGACGGCACAGGCAGCGACGCGGCCAGCGTGGCGGCGATGCTTCGAACGCCGTCCTCGCGGTCGGGGAACAGATCGACCATCTCGCCCGTCATGGTCACGGCATGCTGCGCGGCCTCGAGCGTGGGCCAGCGCGTGCGCGCGGCTTGCAGTGCGCGCACCAGATGGTCCAAGCCCTGCCAGAGCGGGCATCCCCATTGCGCCACGTCGACGACCTCGCCGCGTTGCAGCAGGCCGGCCTTGACGTGTGCGCCGCCGATGTCCCACCCGATGGTGGTGCGTTCAGACGTGGGCACGCGCAAGTTCCCGATCCTGGGGGTTGCCGTGCAGGCGGCTGGCGATCAGTTCGGCCGCCAAGTTGCGGCCCAGTGCCGCCGAGAGCCCGACGTAGGCGCATGTGACGCGCGGATTGACCTCGATCACCACCGGCCCGCGCTGCGGATGCCAGACCAGGTCGATGCCGGCGAAGCCGCGCAGGCCCGGGATGGCGCGCGCCACCTGCACCGCCAGCGCGGCCAGGGGCCCCGTGCGTGGATCGTCGCGGCCCAGCGCATCGACCGTCACGCCTTCGAAGCAAAGTCTGCCGTTTGCATCGATCGCGATGCGCTGGCGGTTGACGCTCAGCATCTCGGCATTCTGCGCCGTGCACAGCAGCGACAGGCTCAGGGCCTCGCCTTCGACCCAGGGCTCGAGCGTGACGGCCGCGCCGGCCTGCGCGCGCCGGGCCTGATCTTCGAGCGCAGCCGCGCGGCGGGTGTGCACGTGGGTGGCCACGCCGCCCGCACCGTCGTCGGGCTTGACCACCCAACGCTCGACCTCGGGCGCATGCTCGAAGGCCAGCGGCGTCGTCACGCCGTGCGCGGCCAGGTGCGCGAGCGTGGCCTGCTTGCCGGCTGCGAGTTCGATGGCCTCGGCGCTGCAGCCCAGCCAGCGCGCATCGCCCACGATGCGCTGGAAGCTCGCCAGCAGGCCGTCCGTCTCGGGCGCGACCAGCCAGACCATGTCGTGCAGCGCACTCTGCCGCGCCACGAAGGCGAAGGCCGATTCGCCGGCGAGCGGACGCAGCGGCGCGGCGCGCGCGGGCAGGGTGTTCACGGGGACGCAGGTGGCCGCCGACACGGAACAATCGCGAACCCGCATCAGGTCTGCGACCATGGCATCGCGCATCGACAGCCCCAGCGGCAGCAGTTCGTCGGCCGCCGCGTCGTCACCGTAGTCGGTCCAGCCTCCGCCGCTGAGATACTCGTAAACAAACACGCGTGTCGTCATTTCCATCCTCTTTCCGGGTGCTCACCCATGATCTCCGAATTGAACCTGATCCCCGTCATCGACCTGCTGCAAGGCCAGGTGGTGCGTGCCGTGCGCGGCGATCGGCAAGCGTACCGGCCGATCGTGTCGGCGCTGTGTGCCAGCAGCGATCCGGTGACGGTGGCGCGCATCCTGTGCGATCACTGTGCGGCACGGCAGTTGTACGTGGCCGACCTCGATGCCCTGCAGGGCCGGGCCACGCAGATCGCGGTGCTGGTCGATCTGCTGCAGGCGCTGCCCGAGATCGAGCTCTGGCTGGACGCGGGCTTGGCGGATGCATCGGCCGGCCAGGCACTGCGCAGCCAGCTGGCGTCGTACGCCTCCCGCATCGTGTTCGTGTTCGGCAGCGAATCCCTGCGTTCGCGCGAGGCGCTGGAGCGCTGCTTCGGCAACGGCGCCGGTGAAGACGAGGTCCGGGCCGCGCTGTCGCTGGACCGGCGCGACGGCCAGCGCCTCGACGCCGCCGGCTGCTGGGACGCGGTGGCGCTGTGGCCGCAGCGGCTGATCGTGATGACGCTCGAGCGCGTCGGCTCCGGCGCCGGGCCGGACCTGGAGACCTTGCAGGAGGTGCGCCGCCTGGCGCCGGGCGCCATGCTGATCGGCGCGGGCGGCATCCGCAGCGAGGACGACCTGGCGCGGGCCAGTGCGGCGGGCGCCGATGCCTGGCTGGTGGCCAGCGCGCTGCACGACCTGCAACTGCCGCGCATGCGGCGCTGAACCGAGGATGCCGGTGGCAGGAGGGTTCGAGGGCATGCCATCAGCGCCCTGCACACACGAACCGTGCCATCCCGCCAACGGCTCGCGCGCCCCGCAAACGGCGCTTGCCGGCGCGCATTGACCGCCCGAAAGCGCAACACTCTGTCTCATAACGCGTGTGTCAGCCGGCCCGCTCCAGGCGCGGCCCGCCCGGCGAACGAATGGCACGTGCTTTGCGTGGTTGCCTGCCCATGACTCCAGTCGACGCAACCGCGCAGCCCGGCCAAGCCCCGTGGACCTGTCCTTTCTGCCCCTTGTTGTGCGACAGCTTCGGCGTGGCGCTCGGGCCGCCCGGCACGCCGCCCAGCCTGACCGGCAGCGAGTGCCCGCGGGCGCGCGCAGCGCTGGCTGCATTCGGCGGCGCGGCCGCAACCGAACGGCCACGGGTCGACGGCCGCGACTGCGATCTCGATACCGCGCTCACTGCCGCCGCCTCCTTGCTCGCGGCCAGCCGCCAGCCCTTGTTCGGCGGCCTCGGCACCGATGTCGCCGGCGCCCGCGCACTCTATGCGCTGGCCTGCGAAACCGGCGCCATCTGCGACCCGGCCCGCGGAGCGGCGCTGATGCACGGCCTGCGCGCGCTGCAGGATCGCGGCGGCTTCTCGACCACGCTGGCCGAAGTGAGGACGCGGGCCGACCTCATCGTCTGCATGACCGGGGAGCCCACGCCCCGCTATCCGGAATTCTTCCGCCGCTGCGGCGTGGGCGAGCCGGAGGGTGCGCGCACCGAGATCCTGCCGCTGCACGGCGACCTGTTCGACACCGTGGCGCTGCTCGCGGCGCTCGTGGCCGGCCGTCTCGCTGCGGACGATGCGCGCGTGCCGGCCGATCTCGCAGCGCTGTCGGAGCGCCTGCACGCGGCCCGCTATGCGGTGCTGGTGTACGAGACCGGATGCCTGCCGGCGCAGGGCGCGCTGATCGTCGAGGGCATCCAGCGCATCGTCGCCACGCTCAACCGCAGCACGCGCGCGGCCTCGCTGGCGCTGGGCGGCGACGACGGCGCGGCGACCGTGAACCAGGTGTTCGCCTGGCTGTCCGGCCTGCCGCTGCGTTCGCGCGCAGGGCCTGCAGGCCTGGAGCACGAACCGTTGTGCTTCGATGCGGATCGCCTGCTGGCCGACGGCGCGGTGGACCTGCTGCTGTGGGTGTCGAGTTTCGGCCCGCAGCCCGCGCTGCCGCCGGCGGACTTGCCGCGCATCGTGCTGGGCCATCCGCGGATGCGGCTGCTGCAGGAATCGGAGGTGTTCATTCCCGTCTCGACACCGGGAATCGGGTCCGGCGGCCATCTGTTCCGCAGCGACGGCTCGGTCCTGCTGCCGCTGCGGCCGCTGTATGACGACGGACTGCCCGGCGTGGGCGAGGTGGTGAACCGCCTGACGCAGGCGGTGCGCGCATCGAGGCGAGGACTTGCTCAATGACGACCCTTTGCCTGCGCGGCGGCCGCGTCATCGATCCGGCGAACGGGTGCGACGAGGTGCGCGATCTTCATGTGCGCGAGGGCCGCATCGTCGAGCCGGCGCCGCATGGTGTCGCGACCGAGGAAATCGACGCGAGCGGCTGCATCGTGATGGCCGGCGGCATCGACATGCACACCCACATCGGCGGCGGCAAGGTCAACCTCGCGCGCATGCTGATGCCGGAAGACCATCGGGCCAACGCGAACCCTCTTGCGTTGCCCGACAACGCGCTCGAGCTGGCCTCCTGCGGCACCTGCACCCCCGGCACGCTGGCCACCGGCTACCGCTATGTCGAGATGGGCTACACGGCCGCCTTCGAGCCGGCCATGATGGCCTGCAATGCGCGCCATACGCACATGGAGATGGGCGACACGCCGATCCTCGACCATGGCGCCTACGTGATGCTCGGCAACGACGAGCTGTTCCTGCGCATGCTGGCCGAGCGCTGGGATTTCGAACGCATCCGCGACTACGCCGGCTGGACCATCAACGCCAGCAAGGCGATGGGCGTGAAGGTGGTGAACCCGGGCGGCATCTCGGCCTTCAAGTTCAACCAACGCAAGCTCGACGTCGACGAAAACCATGTGCACTGGCAGATCACGCCCAGGCAGGTGGTGCATACGCTGGCGCGCGCGCTGCGCGAGCTCGGGGTGCCGCATCCGCTGCACATCCACGGCAGCAATCTCGGCGTGGCCGGCAACATCCAGTCCACGCTAGACACCATCGCCGCGCTGGAGGGCTTGCCCGGGCACCTGACGCACATCCAGTTCCATGCCTATGGCACCGAGGGGCCGAAGAAGTTCTCCTCGGCCGCCCTGCAGCTCGCGGAAGCGGTGAACGCGCGCAAGAACGTCAGCATCGACGTCGGCCAGATCATGTTCGGGCAGACCGTGACGGCGTCGGGCGACACCATGCGCCAGCATGCGCAGTCGGGCCTGGCCGATCCGCGCAAATGGATCGGCGCCGACATCGAATGCGAGGCGGGCTGCGGCGTGGTGCCGTTCCGCTACCGCGAGCAGAGCTACGTGAATGCGCTGCAGTGGGTCATCGGGCTGGAGATCTTCCTGCTGGTGGACGACCCATGGCGCGTGGTGCTGACCACCGACCACCCCAATGGCGGCCCGTTCACCAGCTATCCGCACCTGATCCGCCTGCTGATGGACCGCAGCTTTCGGGAGGAGCAACTGGCCAAGCTGCATCCCGAGGTGGCTGCCAATGCCGCGCTGCGCTCGATCACGCGCGAGTTGACGCTCTACGAGATCGCGATCATGACGCGCGCCGGCCCGGCGCGGCTGCTGGGCCTGCGCGACCGTGGCCACCTGGGCGCGGGCGCGGCAGCCGACATCGCGGTGTACCGCGAGGACGGCAACTGCGAGGCCATGTTCGCGACGCCCGCGTACGTGTTCAAGGGTGGCGTCCTGGTCTCGCGCGCCGGGCGCGTGACGGCGGTGCCGGTGGGCGGCACGCACTTCGTCGCGCCGGAGTACGACCGCGGCATCGAGCAGCGGCTGCGCCGGCACCTGGCCGCGCAAGGATCGGTCAACTTCGATCACCTCGCGATCGGCCACGACGAGCTGTGCCAGTGCTGCCGCGGCGGGCGCCTGCTGCCGGCCGCCTGTTTCCAGGAGACATCGTGAAACGCAATGGCGTCGTCATCGACGACACCTTCGCGGAAGCATTTCCGATGAAGGCCACGCGCATCATCGTCACCGCGCACAACATCGCCTGGGCGCGCCACGCGGCGGTGTCGGCCACCGGTTTCGCGACCTCGGTGATCGCCTGCGGCTGCGAGGCCGGCATCGAGCGCGAGATCGGCGCCGCGGAAACGCCGGATGGCCGGCCCGGCGTGAGCGTGCTGATCTTCTCGATGTCGGGCAAGGAACTCGCCAAGCAGCTGGAGCGCCGCGTCGGCCAGTGCGTGCTGACCTGTCCGACCACCGCTGTATTCGCCGGCCTGGCGCCGGGCGCAGCCGGCAGCAGCGATGCGGCCGCGCTGGGCAAGAACCTGCGCTTCTTCGGCGATGGCTGGCAGATTTCCAAGGTGATCGACGGCGTGCGCTACTGGCGCGTGCCTGTGATGGACGGCGAGTTCGTGGCGCAGGAAGACACGCCGGTGGTGAAGGCCGTGGGCGGCGGCAATTTGCTGCTGCTGGCGCGCGACACCGATGCGGCACTGGCAGTGTCCGAGGCGGCGGTGGCGGCGATGAAGCAGCTGCCCAACGTCGTCACGCCTTTTCCCGGCGGCGTGGTGCGTTCGGGTTCGAAGGTCGGCAGCCGCTATGCCAACCTGAGCGCCTCGACCAACGATGCCTTCTGCCCCAGCCTGGTCGGCCTGGTGGCGCACAGCGAAGTGGCGCGCGGCGGCACGCCGGCAGAGGAGATCGGCTGCGTGATGGAGATCGTGATCGACGGCCTGACGGAGGCCGACGTGGGCGCAGCCATGCGCGTGGGCATGGAGGCCGCCGTGGCGATCGGCCAGCCCGGTGGGCTGCTGCGCATTTCCGCCGGCAATTACGGTGGCAAGCTGGGGCCCTATCACTTCCACCTGCACCGGCTGCTCGCGGGGGGAGAAGTGCCATGAGACATCTGGTGCCAACCTTGTTGAAGGATGCGGGGGCGGGCTTGCTCCCTCTCCCTGCGGGAGAGGGTTGGGGTGGGGGCACCGTTCGCTTGTTTCGGCGTTGCGCCCGTTCCAAGGCCGGAGCCGGGAATTCGCCCCGGCGGGCGAGTCACTTTCTTTGCTTCGCCAAAGAAAGTAACCAAAGAAAGGCGACCCCACTGTCTGCGTCCCTTCGCTTCGCTCGGCCACTTCAAATACCGACAACCCAAAGGCCAAGTACGCGCCATGGCGCGTCCTTGTTCAATCCCCTCTGGGCGTGCCGAGAAGCGCAGCTTCAGGCGGAAAAAGGGCCGCGCATGTCTGAGCCGAAGGCGAGTTTGCGCGGACCCCGCCTGAAGCGAGCACCGCAGGTTGCCCGCAGCTTCGCTGCGGGACACGCACAGTGGGGTCGCCTTTTCTTTGCTTACTTTTTGGCGAAGCAAAAGAAAGTGAGTCGCCCGCCGGGGCGACATCCCGGCTCCGGCCTCGCCAAGGAACAGCAACGATTCAAAGGCCCAGGAGCCCCCACCCCAACCCTCCCCCGGAGGGGAAGGGAGCCGTACCGCCTTGGGGAGGCTACCCGATGACCGGCTGGCACCTCAGTCTGCGGCAGGCGCCTGCGCTGCGGGTCGACCTGCGCGGCATCACGCCGGCCGTGCTGGCGGGACTCTCGATCGAGCAGGTCGAGCGGCTGCCCGTCGGCCATGGCAACGCGATGCTGGCGCTGGCCGAGCTCTTCGACATCGGCCCGGGCGAGGGGGGCGTGCTGCGCTTCGAAGGCCATCTCGAACGCTTCGACCGCATCGGCTGGCAGATGGACAGCGGGCGCATTCGCGTCGAAGGCCATGCCGGCCACTATGCAGGCGGCTGCATGCGCGCGGGCGAACTGCACATCGAGGGGCGCGCAGGCCTGCTGGCCGCCTGCGAGATGGCCGGCGGCACGCTCATTGTCGATGGCGATGTCGGCGACTTCGCCGCCAGCACCTTGCCGGGCAGCATGGACGGCATGCGCGGCGGCACCTTCGTGGTCCGCGGCAGCGCAGGCGAGCGCTTCGGCGACCGCATGCGCCGGGGGACCGCGCTGGTCCATGGCGACGCGGGGGCTTTCCTCGGTTCGCGCATGGTCGCGGGCACCATCGCCGTGGGTGGCCGCGTCGGCGCCCATGCAGGCCATGGCATGCGTCGCGGCAGCGTGGTGTTCGCGTGGCCCGGCGCGGCCCTGCCGGCGGGCGTCGAGACGATGCCGACCTTCGTGGCGAACCGGGCCGCGACGCCGGTGTTCTGGGCCTTGCTGGCGCGCGATCTGGCGCGCCATGGCGGAGCTTTCGGCGAACTGCCGGCGCGCCGCATCGAGCGGCATCTGGGCGATCTCTCCGTCGATGGCAAGGGCGAGCTGATCTTCGTGAACCCATGACCCTCGGCTTTTCCAACCACCTGGAGTTTCTGTGACGCATCCCTATCTCTTCCGCGCCGGCGAGGCCACCGTGCTCGCCAAGGACGGCCAGTTCACCGATGCCATGCCGGAAATCCTGATCGGCCTGGCCGACGGGCCGGTGGGCGCCGCCTTCGCCGGCATGATGGCGCAGAGCAAGGGCCATACCGCGATGTTCGCGATCCGCGCCTGCAACCAACTCGTGCGGCCGGCCACCATCATGGTGCCGAAGGTCACGCTCAAGGACACAGCCAACATCGAGCTCTTCGGCGGCGTGGTGCAGAGCGCGACGGCCGACGCGGTGGTCGACTGCCTGATCGAGGGCATCCTTCCCAAGGACCTGGCCAACGAGCTGTGCATCATCAGCCTGGTGTGGATCGATCCGCGATGCGCCAAGGACGACAATCTCGACAAGAAAGACATGTACCGCACCAACTACGAGGCCACCAAGCTCGCGATCCGGCGCGCGTTGAGCAACGAGCCCACGGTGGACGAACTGATCGCCAACCGCCACCGGATCAAGCACGACATGGACGACTGGAGCTGAATGCCTAGCTTCGCGCTGCTCGACGACTGCGCCTCGACGCGCGAGCGGCCGACCAGCCGGCTGTACACCGGCTTCGTCCGCGAGCACCGGTGCACCGACCCGGCGAGTCTCGACACCGTGTGGAACGAGGTCGATGCCGATCTGCGGCAAGGCCTGCACGCGGTCCTTCTGGCCGAGTACGAATGGGGCGCCAAGCTGCTGCATGCCGGCCAGGCGCGGCTCGCAGCGGACGATGCGTCCGCGCTGCGGGTGCTGATGTTTCGCCACTGCGCCAAGCTTTCGGCCGACGAGGTCGGCAGCTGGCTCGCGCAACGCGAACAGTGCGAGCCGGGCGAGGGTGGCGAGCCGCAGGCCGCCGGCGTGATGGACCTCGTCTCCAGCATCGACGAGGCCGCCTTCACCGATGCCATCGCGCGCATCCACGCCGCCATCGGGGCGGGCGAGACCTACCAGGTCAACTTCACCTACCGAATGCAGGGCCGAAGCTACGGTTCGCCCGTCAGCCTGTACCGGCGGCTGCGCACGCGCCAGCCGGTGGCCTACGGCGCGCTGATCGCCTTGCCGCAGAGCGAGCAGGGCGGCGCGGCCGATGTCACGCATGTGCTGTCGTGCTCGCCCGAACTCTTCCTGCGCCATGACGCCGGCGTGCTGACGGCGCGTCCGATGAAAGGCACGGCCGCGCGCGCCAGCGCGCCCGAGGGCGACAGCGAGATGGCGCGCCTGCTCTCGGCGGACCCCAAGAACCGCGCCGAGAACGTGATGATCGTCGATCTGCTGCGCAACGACATCGGCCGCGTGGCGCGTATCGGCTCGGTGAAGGTGCCGGCCCTCTTCGCCGTCGAACCCTACGCCACGGTGTTCCAGATGACCTCGACCGTGCAGGCGAGGCTGCGCGCCGAGGTCGGCATGCCCGAGCTGCTGCGCGCGGTCTTTCCCTGCGGTTCCATCACCGGCGCGCCCAAGCACCGCACGATGGAATGGATCGCCGCGCTGGAGAGCACGCCGCGCGGGCTCTACTGCGGCGCCATCGGCTGGGCCGATGCGCCGGCGCACGGTGCGCGCATCGGCGACTTCTGCCTCTCGGTGGCGATCCGCACGCTCACGCTCGGCGCCGAGGCCGGCGGCCAGCGGCCGCTGCGATTGGGCATCGGCGCCGGCATCGTGCAGGACAGCCGCGCCGCCGACGAGTTCGAAGAGTGCCGGTTGAAGGCCCGCTTTCTCACCGGCCTCGACCCCGGCTTCGAGCTGTTCGAGACCATGCACGCCACGCGAGGCGAAGGCATCCGGCACCTCGAGCGGCACCTGGCGCGGCTGGCGCGCAGCGCCCGCGCCTTGGGCTTCGCCTTCGACCGCGACGCAGCGCTCGCGGCCTTGCGCGACGCCCTGCTGGCCCTCGCGCCGGGCCAGCCCTCGCGCCTGCGCCTGGCGCTGGCGCATGACGGGCGGCTTCGTCTCGCGCACGCGCCGCTGGCGCCCCTGGCCGGCGGCGCAGCGAAGCTGCTGATTGCCGGCGAGCGCTTGCCCGATGCGAATCCCCTGGCCGCGTACAAGACCACCTTGCGCCGGCACTACGACGCCGGCGTGCGTGCCGCAGAAAGCGCCGGCGCCTTCGACACCCTGTTCTTCACGGCCGACGGCCGGCTGGCCGAAGGCGGACGCAGCACGCTGTTCGCGCGCATCGATGGACGCTGGTGGACACCGCCGGTTGCCGACGGCGCGCTGCCCGGCGTGATGCGCGAGGTGCTGCTCGACGATCCCGCGTGGCAGGCCGCCGAACGCACGCTGCGCCGGGAGGACCTGCAGGCGGCGCAGGCGCTCGTGGTGTGCAACGCACTGCGCGGCGCGCTGCCGGCGCAGCTCCAGGCTCAGGTGCACGAGGCTTCGGTGGCGTGATGCGCGTTTCGATCCCGGCACCGCCATGAAGCTGGCGCTGTTCGATCTCGACCACACCCTGATCCCGTTCGACAGCGGCATGGCCTGGACGCGCTTCCTGGTCGCGCGCGGCGTCCTGCCGGCCGATGCGGAGTCGGTCTACCTGGGCTATTGCCAGCAGTACGTGGCCGGCACGCTGGACATCCGCGAGCTGCACCAGGTCAGCGTCGCGCCGCTGGCGCGCTTCGGTCTTGGCGTGCTGCGGCAATGGGCGGCCGAGTTCGAGGCCGAGATGGCGTCGCAGGTGCCGCAGGCGATGCGTGCGCTGGTGCGCGAGCACCAGGACGAGGGCCACCTCTGCGCGATCGTCACCGCCACCACCTGGCTCATCGCCGAGCCCTTCGGCCGGCTGTTCGGCGTTGCCGACGTGCTGGCGACGCAGTCGCTGGTCGTCAACGATGCGCTCGACGGGGCGATTGACGGCGACCCGTGCTTCGGCGCCCACAAGCTGATGCATGTGAAGCGCTTTCTGGCAACGCGAGGCTTGTCGCTCGAGGCGCTCGAGCGATCGTGGTTCTATTCCGACTCGATCAGCGACCTGCCGCTCCTGGGCTCGGTCTCGGATCCGGTGGCGGTGTGCCCGGACGGGCGACTGCGCGCCCTGGCCCTGCATGCCGGCTGGCCGATTCTCGAACGCGCCTGAAGGGCCGACTCCAAGCGTGAATGTTGCTAGCCATCTCGCGAAGTCGCACTGTGTTAGTTAGCGTACAGACGATGCATCCGAAACCTATACTAATTGCGTCGTCGTAGTGGCATCCTTTTGGTGATCCCCGGCGCCCGAATGGTGGAGTTCGAGATGGTTGCAGCCTCTGATACCGGAGCAAATCGTCTGCTCGCGGCGTTGCCCGATACCGAACTGCAGCGCTGGCTGCCTCAGCTTGAACACGTGGACCTGCCGCTCGGCCATGTCCTGTACGAGTCCGGTGCGACACTCAGTCACGTGTATTTCCCGACCACCGCCATCGTCTCGCTGCTGTACGTCCTTGAGAACGGCGCTTCGCCGAGATCGCCGTCGTTGGCAAGGAGGGCATCGTTGGCATCTCTCTTTTCATGGGCGGCGAATCCACGCCAAACCGCGCAGTGGTGCAAAGCGCCGGCAAGGGGTTCCGGCTCAGCGCAGATGCGCTGAAAGTGGAGTTCAATCGGGCCGGCGCCGTGCTGCACCTTTTGCTGAGGTACACCCAGGCGCTGATCACCCAGATGTCGCAAACGGCGGTGTGCAATCGCCACCATTCCCTGGATCAGCAACTGTGCCGCTGGCTTCTGCTCAGCCTGGATCGCCTGACTGGCGACGAGCTTGTGATGACCCAGGAACTGATCTCCAACATGCTGGGTGTGCGCCGCGAAGGAGTGACAGAGGCAGCGCAGCAGTTGCAAGCGGCAGGTCTCATTCGCTACGCCCGCGGGCGCATCACGGTGCTCGACCGTGATCGCCTGGAGCAACGCTCGTGCGAGTGCTATGCGGTGGTGAAGAAAGAGTACCACCGCCTGCTTCCCGACGAGCGCGCGAAATAAGCCGCAGAGTGGCGCGCTGGGGCGCATACTCTCTACATCCACTCGAACGGCAATCGGCCCCAGCGTTCTGCTCCTGTTCGCCCCGTCATTCGGAGGCGCGAGCAACATGGGAGGCCGATATGGCCACTGTCGAGAATCACCTGATCAAGCTGCTGCCGCGCGGCGATCGTCTGAAGTTTTTATCGAGCTGCGAAGAAGTGCAGCTCGTCCTCGCGGACGTGCTGAGTGTGCCCGGCGAGTCGACACCCTACGTCTACTTCCCCGTCGACGGCTTCATTTCGCTGGTCGCGACGACCGACGGCAGTCCATCCCTGGAAGTCGGCATGGTCGGCCGGGAAGGCATGGTCGGTGCACATGTCGCACTGGGAGTGCTGACCGCGCCGCTGCGGGCTGTGGTGCAAGGGCCTGGCTCGTCATGGCGCATCAGCAGCGGGGCCTTTCAGACGGAACTGGCAAGCAGCGAAGCCCTTCAGCGCGTGCTGGATCGCTACGTGTGCGTCCTGATGGCCCAGCTGACCACATCGGCGGCGTGCCTTCGCTTCCACGAGATCGGTCCACGGCTCGCTCGCTGGCTGCTCATGAGCCAGGACCGAGCGCATTCCGACAGTTTCCGGATGACCCATGAATTCCTGGCCTACATGCTGGGCGTGCGCCGCGTCGGCATCACCGCGGCAGCCGGCGTGCTGCAGCAAAGTGGCCTGATCGAATACACGCGGGGTGATCTCACGGTGCTCGACCGCGCCGGACTCGAAGCGGCGGCATGCGGCTGCTACGCCGCTGACCGCAAGGGCTACGCGGATCTTCTCGAGTAGACCGAGGCCGACGCGCCGGCAATCCAGCTTCTCCCAAGTTCTTTTGACGCTCTGTTCGCCGCCGCACAGAGCTCCCAGAGTAGCCGCTATATGGTTGGGCTCCCGGCATTGAGCGGGGGAAAGCCTATGACCACTTCCGATGCTGCAGCCCAAGTCCTCGTGCGTGCGTACCTCCAAGGGAGGTCGATGGACGAGTTCATGTTCAGCGCCGTCGTATGGATGGCCGACAGGCGGCTGGCAGGCGGAATCATGCCCGCGCTGGATCAAACGCTGCGCGATGACATCGACAGTCAGGCCGGGCCGATGATGGCGTTCCAACAGAGCTGGGGAACAAAGCCGTACAAGTTTGCGGTCCCGCGACCGCAATGGGTGAGATGGGCTTGAGCATCGCGGCCCAGCCTCTGCTGCTGCGCGCGCCACCATGAGCATCTATGTCGTTGATGATCACCCCATGATGCGCGACGCCATCGCCATGGTGATGCGCAGACTGCACCCCCACCGGAACGTCGTGGAAGTC
Source organism: Variovorax paradoxus (assembly GCF_018614955.1). Lineage (GTDB taxonomy): Bacteria > Pseudomonadota > Gammaproteobacteria > Burkholderiales > Burkholderiaceae_C > Variovorax > Variovorax paradoxus_J. The sequence goes on along the minus strand of NZ_JAGGNV010000005.1, from coordinate 47,985 downwards.
GGATGCCTGGCCGAACTCATGCCGAGCGTGGATGCGATGGGACCACCCGGCTTGATCCTCCTGGACCTGAACCTGCCCGACGCGGCGGGTTGCTCCGGGGTTCACAAGGTCAAGCGGCAGTTTCCCAACGTGCCCCTGGCCGTCTATTCGGCGTCGCCCGCCGTTGACGTGGCGGACGATTGCATCGAGGCCGGCGCCGACATCTACATCGAGAAGACGGCAGGGGCAAGCGAACTCGTCGCCGCTCTTCGCAACTTGCTTTTCGACATCCCGCTCTCGAACCTGCGAGTGGCCCGCGATCAGGGGCGACACCAGATTGCCTTGATCGCGGAGGCCATGGACCCGCATGGCTGCCGTCCAGCCTCCTGTTGAGTCATGGCCGCATTCGGCGAGTCCCGCTGGGCAACTGCTCAAGCGCGAACCACGGGAACTCATCGTGATCGGCGCGGCGCTGGGGGGCTTGACCGCGCTCTGCAAGGTCGCCAGCGGGCTGCCGCGCGGGTTCGAGGCTGCGATCCTCATCGCCCTGGACATCGCCTCTCAGCCGGCGTCGTCGGTGCTGCAAATACTCGGCAACTATTCGCAATTGCCGGTGGGCTATGCAACACACGGCGCTTCCGTCCTTCGGGGGCGCATCGTGCTGGCGCCTCTGAGCCATCACATGCGGATTGCGCAGCCGGGAATCATTGCGCTCGAGGCCTGCGGGGCACTCTCCGACGCCGGGCCTTCGGTGGACGGGCTGTTCGAGACGGCCGCTGCTGTGTACGGCAAGCGTGTGATCGGCGTGGTCCTGACCGGCGGCTCCCACGATGGAACGCGCGGATCCACCGCGATCGAAGCAGCGGGCGGTGTCTGTGTGGTCCAGTACCCCGACGAGGCGGTTGACGCTGACATGCCGTTGAGCGTGATCCGTGGAGACCACCCCGACTATTGCATCAGGCTCGAGCAGATGGCGCCGTTGCTGATTCGACTGGCAGCAGGCGAATTGCCGCCCAGAAGGTGACGCAGCGCGGCCGCACATTGCACGGCCCTGGCCCGTCCGTTCTGGGCTGCGCGCACACGCGACGCGCAGGAAAAACGCAGATGTACGTCATCATGGGTGGAACGGGTCACGTCGGCTCGGCGACAGCGGCGGCGCTGCTTGTCCACGCTTGACGATACTGGTATCCGATATGTGGAGGGTTCGAGACGCTATTCCCGCGACCTGCTTGCGAAAGCCTAAGGGCCGAGCGCAAACTGGCGCGAAGGTCTGGTCGGCATTGTCGGCGGGCGACCGCCACCAAAGTCAAAGGAGCGTATGCATGGAAACACAGGAGTTGCACCGCGGGCGCTTGATCGATCACATCCAGCTTGTCGTGAACGATCTCGCCGCGAGTCAAGCCTTCTACACGGCTGTCTTCGAGGTGCTGAAGGTTCCGATGGGTGGCACTGGCGAGGACTATTTCTGGGCCGATGAGCTTTTCGTGTCGACCGCCGACAGCGAAGCCGCTCAGGGCCAGCTCACCGGGCGCCTCCACTTGGCTTTCCAGTCCCAGGACAAAGCGATGGTCGATGCGTTCTACCAGGCCGCGCTCGCGCATGGCGGCACGGACAACGGAGCACCCGGCGAGCGGCGGTATCACCCAGGCTACTACGCCTGCTTCGTGCGCGACCCCGACGGCAACAACATCGAGGCCGTGTTCCACGGCGAGGCCCGGCGTAGCGCGCCCTCGGTCAAGGTAACGTTCTGATCCTGCGCATCGCACGCGGGCAGCCGAGCCGGCATCCGCGCGCCATCTACACCTGGACCAGGCCCCACCGCAGCGCGACCCAGGTCAGCTCCGCCTGGTTGCTCGCCCCCAGCTTCTGCTTGACGCGGTACAGGTGCGAACCCACCGTGCTGACCGAGAGGTTCAGCGCGGCGGCGATCTGCGCCACGGTCATGCCGCGCGCAAGCTGGATGAAGACCGAGAACTCGCGCTCGCTGAGCAGCTCGGCCGGGTTCGCGTCGCCCTCGATCTGCGCCGTGGCCAGCGCCTGCGCGGTATGGGCATCGATGTAGCGCTCGCCGCGCGCCACTGCCTTCACTGCGGCGATCAGCGCCTCGGGCGCGCTGCGCTTGGCCAGATAGCCCAGGGCGCCCGCGCGCAGCACGCGGCGCGGGTGCGCGCTGTCCTCGTGCGCCGACAGCGCGAGCACGCGCGCCTTGGGGTCGTGGGCGAGCAGGCGCCGCAGCGCTTCGAGACCGCCCATGCCCGGCATCGACAGGTCCATCACCACCACGTCGGGGCGTACCTGCGGGTAGTCCTGGCAGGCCTGCTCGCCGGTGTCGGCTTCGGTCACCACCTCGATCTTCGCGTCGGCCAGCAGCATGCGAAAGCCCATGCGCACCAGCGCATGGTCGTCGACCAGCATCACCCGGATCGTTGGAGTCTCTTGGTTCGCTTGGGTCATGGGTTCTCCGCGTCGGCCACCGGCAAGGGCAGCCGCACCGTCAATTGGGCACCGCTGGGCAGCGCGGGTTCAAGTCGCAATTCGCCACCCAGATTCTCGATGCGCTCGGCGAGCCAGCGCAGGCCATAGTGGCCGGCACCCGTTTCGCCGGCGGCTTCGGGGTCCGGCAGGCCGCGCCCGTCGTCGGTGAGCGAGAGCTTCACCGCTTCTTCGTCGCCCTGCAAGGCGAGCACGATGCGCTGCGCCTGCCCGTGCCGCAGGGCGTTGGTGATGCCCTCCTGCGCGGCACGGTACAGCACCAGCGCCGCGTCGGTGTCCAGCGGCACGCGGTCGAGCTCGAGCCCGAGCTGCCATTCGACCTGTACGTCGCCGTGGCTCGTTCGCGTGCGTTCGACCAGATCCTCGAGCGCGGCCACCAGCCCGAACTTGTCGAGCACCAGCGGGGTCAGGCGCGGGATCATGCCGTGCATCGCGGTGTAGAGACGCGCCGATTCGTCGGCGATCACGCGCGCCGCCTGCTCGGCCTGCGGATCGAGCACCTCCATGCGCTGGGCGATCGACAAGGCCATGCTGCGCATCGCAGTGACCGACTGCCCCAGCTCGTCGTGCAGTTCGCGCGCGATCAGCCGGCGCTCCTGTTCGATCTTCTGGTCGACCCAGCGGCCCAGTTCGCGGCTTTCGGACAAGCGGCTCTCTGCCCGCACCGCGCGCCGCTCGGTTTCGATGTGCTGCTGCAGCATGCCGACCATGCGGTTGAAGGCGGCGCCGATGGCGGCCGCCTCGGTCCCGGGCAGGGCGCGCAGCGCGACGTCGAAGCGCCCGTTCTCGAGCTGGTTCAGCGCGTGCACGATGTCCGCGAACGGGCGCGTGGCGCGCCCGACCAGCCAGAACACGAGCGCATTGACGACGAGCAGCAGGCCGAGTGCGCTGAGCATCAGCAGCACGGCGCTGTCCCAGGCGTCGAGCACCGCGCGCGACGCGTTGGAACGCACGATCAGCTTGCCGCCGGGAAAGGCGATGGACATCTCGTTGGGCGGAGGCGAGACGAGGCCGGCGAACCAGTCCGGCGCATCGCGGCCGGCCTTGTAGACTGAGGTCGGCGAGCTGTACAGCACCTGTTCCTCGTCATCGAGCAGCGTGATGTCGTTGGAGCGCACCCGGCCCACGCCCTGCAGGAAGGACAGCATCGCCGGCGTGCCCTGGGCCGCGTAGAGCCAGGCCGTGCGGTTCAGCAGCTGCGCAGCCACGCGATTGGCCGCCACCACCTCCTCCTGCACCGACTCGCGCATGGCGCGCAGCTGCAGCGCGAGCATGGCGGCGACGAACAGCAGGGTCAGCAGGCTCACGATCAGGTTGATCTTCAGGCGCAGCGTCATGGCGTTAACAGGCCCTAGCGCCGAAGCGGCCGTGCAGCGCGTAGCTGTCGAGCGCGGCGACCATTGCGGACGCCATCGCAGGATGCGCCGGATCGTGGCCCGCGCCATCGACCCAGCGAAGCTGGCTGTGCGCGAGGCGCTCGTGCACCGCCTGCGCGCCGTCCGGCCGGCAGACGCGGTCGTCGCGGGAATGCAGCAGCAAGGTGGGCACCTGCGGCAGCGCGCCGAGGCGATCGAGCAGCGGGGGCGCATCGAGCCAGCAGCGGTGGATCAGGTAGTGGCTCTGCACGCGATAGCGGTCCACCAGCGCATCCAGCGTCTCTGGCTCGGGTTCGAATTCGGCCGGTGGCACGGCCGTGCCGCCGGCCAGCGTCCGCTCCCAGCGCCACCAGGCGAGGGCGAGCCATCGCTGCAGCTCCGCGTTGCCGGCGCTCGGCGCCTGCTGCAGCGCGCGGGCTAGAAAGCCCAGCATGTCGTGGCGCTGATCGGGTGGCGCCACCGCCGCGAACCGCGCCCAGGCGGCGGGCGCGCGGCCCGGCGTGTCCTGGAAGAAAGCCTCGATCTCCTCGCTCGCAGGAAGGAACACCGAGCGCAGCAGCAGGGCCGCCACCGCCTTCGGCTCGAAGCCCGCATGGGCGAGCGCCAGCGTGGCGCCCCAGGAGCCGCCGGCCACCAGCCAGTGCGGCACCTCGAGCTGCTCGCGCACCATGCGCAGGTCTTGCAGCAGATCGGCCGTGCGGTTGTGCGCGGTCGCGCCGCGCGGACGGCTGCGGCCTGCGCCGCGCTGGTCGACGCTGATCACGCGAAAGCGCGCCGGATCGAAGAAGCGGCGCAGCAGCGGCGAGCAGCCCGAACCGGGCCCGCCGTGCAGCACGAGGGCGCAAATGCCCGCCGGATCGCCGCTTTCCTCCACATGCAGCACATGGCCGTGCGATGCCGCCAGTGCAAGGGTGCGCAGGGGCGGCGATTCGGGGTACAGGCCAGAAGGGAGCACGGGGCCATGGTAAGCGCCGGCCCGTGCGCCGCTATTCATGAAAATCATGAAGTGCGAATCATGATTTCATGGCTGGAGCGCGACGGCCCCGCGGTCCAAGATGCGCAAGGGACACCACGGACCCCGCGGCGGCCAACCGGCGCCGTGCAACGCTTCCAGGAGACACACACATGAAATGGGAAACACCGACGGCCACTGATCTTCGCTTCGGCTTCGAGATCACGATGTACGTCAGCGCCCGCTGAGTGCGCGCCTCGTGACGACCCGCCCCGGCACTCCCGGGGCGGGTTGTTTCGACCCCCTTCTTTTTCTTTTTTTCGATGCGCATCACTGTTCTGGGTTCGGCAGCCGGCGGTGGCTTTCCTCAATGGAATTGCAACTGCCGCAACTGCGCAGGCGTGCGCGCCGGCACCGTGCGCGCCAAGCCGCGCACGCAGTCCTCGATCTTCGTGCGGCCCGATGAGGGCGACGACGGCGTCCTCTTCAATGCCTCGCCCGACATCCTGGAGCAGATCCGCGGCAACCCGGTGCTGCAGCCGGCGCGCAAGCTGCGCGACAGCGCCATCGCCGGCGTGCTGCTGATCGACGGACAGGTCGACCATGCCACGGGACTTTTCATGCTGCGCGAGCGCGGCACGCCGCTGCCGCTGTGGTGCACGGACCCGGTGGCGGAAGACCTGAGCCAGGGCAATCCGGTGCTGCGCGTGCTGTCGCACTACTGCGGCGTGGCGCGGCATCCGATCGCGATCGACGGCAGCGCCTTCGAGGTGCCGGGCGTGCCGGGCCTCGACTTTCGCGCCCTGGCACTGACCGGCAAGGCGGCGCCGTACTCGCCGCACCGCGAGCATCCGGTTGCCGGCGACAACATCGGCGTCACGATCCGCGACCGCAAGAGCGGCAGGAGCGTGTTCTACGCGCCGGGCCTGGGCGCCATCACGCCGCCCGTGTGCGACGCCATGGCCAATGCCGACGCCGTCATGGTGGACGGCACCTTCTGGACCGACGACGAGATGGTCCGCCTGGGCGTCGGCGCGAAGCGGGCGCGCGAGATCGGCCATCTGCCGCAGTCGGGCGAGGGCGGCATGATCGAATGGCTCGCGCGGCTGCCCGCGAGCACGCGGCGCATGCTGATCCACATCAACAACACCAATCCCATCCTCGACGAGGACTCCGATGAGCATGCGGCGCTGCGGCGCGCCGGCATCGAGGCCTGCGAGGACGGGATGACGATCCATCTCTGAGACCGCGAGCCCACACACCATGCACGCCGACAGGATCCAGGAGCCGCATCGCCCGGCCACCGACAGCGGGACAAGCGCAGCGCCATGGAGCCGCGAGGAATTCGAGCTGCGGCTGCGCGAGCGCGGACGCAGCTACCACATCCACCATCCGTTCAACGTCATGCTCAACAGCGGCCGGGCCACGCCCGAGCAGGTGCGTGGCTGGGTGGCGAACCGCTTCTACTACCAGATCTCGATCCCGATCAAGGACGCGGCGGTGCTCTCGAACTGCCCCGACCAGGAAGTGCGGCGCGGCTGGGTGCAGCGCATCCTCGATCACGACGGCTTCGAGCTCGGCGGCGTGAAGGACGAGGGCGGCATCGAGGCCTGGTTGCGCCTCGCCGAGGCCGTCGGCCTGTCCCGCGAGGAGGTGCGCGACCTGCGCCACGTGGTGCCTGCCGTGCGCTTTGCGGTCGACGCCTACGTGAACTTCGCGCGCCGCGCGCCGTGGCAGGAAGCCGTGTGCTCGTCGCTGACCGAACTCTTCGCGCCCGAGATCCACAAGCAGCGCCTGGCCACCTGGCCGGCGCACTATGCGTGGATCGAGCCGGGCGGCCTGGACTATTTCCGCAACCGCGTCAGCCAGGCGCGGCGCGACGTGGAGCAGGGCCTGGCGATCACGCTCGATCACTTCGATACCCGCGCGCTGCAGGAGCGCGCGCTGGAGGTGCTGCAGTTCAAGCTCGACATCCTGTGGGCCATGAACGACGCAATGGCGACGCGCTACGGCGTGAACAGCGCATGAGCGAGATCAGGAAAGTGCTGACCGCCGAAAGCAGGCCCCGCATCGGCCCCGGCTTCCGCCTGCAATGGGAGCCGGTGCAGGATCGGCATGTGCTGCTGTACCCCGAGGGCATGGTCCAGCTCAACGGCAGCGCGGGCGAGATCATGAAGCGCTGCGACGGTGAAAGCAGCATCGCCGCGATCGTGGCCGATCTGGAGCAGGCCTTCGGCACCACCGGGCTCGACGCCGAAGTGCGGGGCTTCGTCGAATTGGCGGCGCAGCAGAACTGGCTGCGCTGGGACGCATGACGCAGCCGCCACGCCCCGGCCCCCCGCTCTGGCTGCTGGCCGAGCTGACCTACCGCTGCCCGCTGCACTGCGTGTTCTGCTTCAACCCGGTCGATTTCGCGCAGCAAGACAGCGAGCTGGGCACCGAAGACTGGCTGCGGGTGCTGCGCGAGGGCCGCGAGCTCGGCGCCGTGCAGTGCGGCCTCTCGGGCGGCGAGCCGCTCTTGCGCGACGACCTGGAGATCATCGTCGCCGAGGCCAAGCGGCTGGGTTACTACACCAATCTGCTGACCTCCGGCGTGGGCCTCAACGCGGACCGCGCCGCCGCCCTGAAGGCTGCCGGGCTGGACCACGTGCAGCTGTCGTTCCAGGATTCGACGCGCGAGATGAACGACTTCCTCTCGCACACCAAGACCTTCGAGCTGAAGAACCGGGTAGCGAAGATCATCAAGGACCAGGGCTGGCCGATGGTGATGAACGTCGTCATCCACCGCATGAACATCGACCACATCGACCGCATCATCGAGATGGCGCACGAGATGGGCGCCGAGTACCTCGAGCTCGCGAACACGCAGTACTACTCATGGGCCTTCGTGAACCGCGACCAGCTGCTGCCCACGCATGAACAGCTGCGGCACGCGGAGGAAGTGACCGATGCCTGGCGCGCCCGGCTGGGCGAGCGCATGCGCATCTTCTTCGTCGCGCCCGACTACCACGAGGGGCGCGCCAAGAAATGCGTCAACGGCTGGGGCAGCATGTTCTTCACCGTGGCGCCGGACGGCACGGCGCTGCCGTGCCATACCGCGAAGATGCTGCCGGGCCTCGAGTTTCCGAACGTGAAGGCGCACAGCCTGCGCGAGATCTGGTTCGAATCCGAAGGCTTCAACCGCTACCGCGGCACCGGCTGGATGAAGGAGCCCTGCGCGAGCTGCGAGATGCGCGAACAGGACCTGGGCGGCTGCCGCTGCCAGGCCTACCTGCTGGCCAACGACGCGGCCGCGGCCGATCCGGTGTGCGCAAAGAGCCCCGATCACCACCGCGTGGTGGAAGCGGTGCAGCGCGCAGCCGCGCGCGACCCGGCCGGCCCGGTCGAGCATCCGCTGGTGTTTCGCGATCCCGCCAATTCGCGCCGCCTTGCCGCGCCTGTCACGCCGGGTGCGTGAGGCCTTGCGGCCGGCCGCCGGTCGCTTTCTTTCGCCGCCCGCGGCGAGCGCTGTCGCGCAATATCTGGGCAAAAAGGCTTACACGGCCGCTCGCGGCGAGGGTGTCTGCTCTCCAAACTGACTTTCGGTGTCGGCGAAAGGAGTGCAGAGTGCAAGTACGAACCGACGTATACCGGGCACAGGGGAACGACGGGCAGATCTACATCGTCTTCCGGCGTACTCAGATAGTCTCCGTGAAGACCCCGTACGGGCTCGTCAAGAAGCAGCGCGAGCCGAAGTTCTACCTTGGCAATGGGGACTTGCTGGAATGTTCCGGCGGCTATGACATGTTCAAGACCGTCGACGGCAGGTTGGTGCTTCGACTCATGCCTGCAAAGGTAGGGGCCGTTGGATAGGCCCCGATCAGCTGTAGGAAAGCGCTGCCCGGGAGCGGACTCCATGCCGAAGCACGGGCATCCCGACAAGGCAGACATTGCCGCGCAGTTGGTCCGGCGAGCCGATGAGTGGATCCGCCACGCCGAGCCGAAGGATCTGCTGCGCGTCATGCTGCGAGGTGGCCTGAGCCCGGTGATCGTCGAAGAGGACGGCCGGATTCTCACCGGCATCGCTCTGAGCGACCGCGCGGGCATGCTTTCCGGAGTTGGAATGATCTGGAAGGACCTGACGGCCGCCGAAACGCTCGCGATCTTCGCGCAGGTGTGGGGCGCTTCCGATCCGCCTGCATCCATCGATTCGCAGGAGGCCTGGCTGGCTGCAGACTCTTCGGCTCAAGCCGGAGCACGGCGGTTCCTGCACGACGAAGTCGACGAGAACATCGCGTTGTTCGGCGCCTGCGTCGATGAATGGCTCGGATCCAACCAGCGTTGAAATCCGGTCTTCGTCAGCGACTCTCGCACTTGACCTCTTCCTTGAGTCGCAACGGGGCGCGCGTTTCGCCCGCGGCTGGGGCGACGTAAGCAGAAAACACAGATGTACGATTTTGTGCAATGCAGCACAAAACGCGAACCGAAGTCTAGACTTGACGCAGCGCACGCCATAGTGGCGTCGCCGGTGGTCCTGCATGTCGCGAATACGTAGTGGTGGCATGCAACTATGGCATCGGCATGCTGGCGATGTTCGCGTTCGCCGCCCTTTATCAGCGATATCGCGATCGCGGCGTCGGGCTGTGTTGTTCTTGCTGATGCTCGCGAACCGCAGCGCGCAATCCCGTGCTGCTGGCAGGCGCATTCGGGCTTCGGTGGATGCCGATCCGGCTTGGCAACGGCCTCCCGCGCGAGCGCGCGGGGCGCCAGTTTCGCGCGTCTTACAGTCACTCTGAACCACCTTTTTCGACATATCAACTTCGGAGGGCATCCAATGGGTATTGGTTTGCACGAATTCAATTTTTTGCGCTACTCGAAGCAACAAAGAGACTTTGACCAAACGGTGACGATCGGTAGGCAGGAGCTGCATGTCCCGGATTCGAATGTGCGGGATGCATTTGCACTGAGTTCTGAATACAAGAACGACAAGTATTGCGATCAGCTTTTGAGGGACCAGTTTGGTGCTGGCCAAGTCGACTCTATTGATTTTTCCGAGTATGAAGAGGCATCTATTGTCCATGACATGAATTTGCCATTGCCTGAGAATGTCGCTCAACGCTATGACACCGTCATAGACGGCGGGTGCTTGGAGCACATCTTCAACGTGCCGCAGGCGCTGCTGAACTGCTCTAAGTTTTGCAAGCCTGGAGCCCAGATATTGCATATGCTTCCCGCTAGCAACTGCTGCGGCCATGGCTTTTGGCAGTTCTCCCCAGAGCTGTTTTTTTCGCTTTATTCTGATAAGAACGGGTATAGCGATACGGAGGTGTTCCTTGCGGATCTGTCAAAACCGTCTAAGTGGTTTCGTGTTAAGCCCCCTGCTCCCGGCGAACGGATCAATGTACATTCAATTTCTGAGGCATATGTGCTTGTCAGAACTGTATTGAAAGAAAACAACTTTAATCATTCGGGAGTTCAGCAAAGTGACTATGCATTTGAATGGGAAAATGGTGCTCCTGCATCCGAGCGTGTCGACGAGCCGAGCCCAAGGGGCGGGATCGCCCGTTTTCTAAAGCGTTTTCCTCTCTTGCACAAAGTGGTGGCTTCGGCATATCACATGTACCGACCTGCGGATTCGATGTTGCAGCTGAGTTTGCATAATCCCCATTTGGAGGAATTACCGGTGTCGTCCTTGACTCGTGGCGCGGCGGATTAAGTTCGATCTGGGGCAGATCGAGGAAGCGGAGCCATGTGGCCAAATGATCTTTGGCGGACGCGTGGCCGCAGTAACCGCCAGCCATGCCGCAGCCCGAGATCCGGCGCGAAGCGCCACGCCAGCAGCAGCAAGGCGAGCAGCGCCGGGATCCATCGCAGGTCGGTGTCTGCCGCCTGGTACTGCGCGAAGCGGCGGTCCAGCATGGCCGTCTTCAGTGCGTCCGGCGTGTCGAGGCGCAGGTAGTTCACGCCGACGAGCTTGGCAAGCGATCGCAGATGGTCCTCGCGCAGCTCGGACAGATGCTCGTGGTTCTGCGTGCCGCCGATGGCGGAGCCTTGCACCACGTCTTGCGGCTGCCAGTAGCCGGCGGGCTGGCCGCTGCTGCTGGTCTTCGGAATCGGCGCCGGCACATCGCCGCCGACGCCGACCAGCCAGCCCTGCACCTCGCCGGGCGTGATGTCGACCATCGGCAGTGTTTCGTTGGCGCGCAGCGGCGGCGCCTCTTGCCCGTCGCTGATGAAGACGAAGCTGGTGTGCGCGCCGATGCTCCTGGCGCCGCGCACGGCCCAGGTCACGCCCTTGCCGATGTTGCTGGCGTTGGCCCAGCGCATCCGGGCGTCGATGCGTTCGAGCGAGGCGAGCAGCTCTTCGTAGTGGCTGCAGACCTCGATCGGCGCAAGGATCACCAGCGAGCGGTAGTCCGCGAAGACGCTCCAGCCCACCTTCGAGCCGCAAGGCAAGGCCGCCAGCACATCGCGCATCGCGGCGCGCGCCAGCGTCAGCCGGCTGACCGCGGCATGGTTCAGCTCGACGTCCTCGACGTTCATGCTCTGCGTGATGTCGAAGCTGACCTGCCACTCGAAAACCGGTCGCTGCAGCTGCACGCGCGGCGGCCAGACCGCCAGTGCCAAGAGCAGCAGGGCCGCCACCAGCGGCCAATTGCCGCGGCTGCCGATGCGCCGCAGCCAGGCGGCGTTCATTGGACAACCTCCGTGCTGCGCACTGCGGTGCGAGCCCCTTCGGGCGGCCGCGCGGGGCTCACGGCAGGTCCCCGGCGACGAATCCGGGGATGCGGACCCGGCGCTGCTCGACCGACTGCTGCTGCTCGGCGGAGAAAGCTTCCTGCTCTTCCGGCGCCAGGCGCAGCGCGCGCTCCAGGTTGTAGCGCGCATCCCAGTCCTGCGGCGCCACGCGCAGCAGGTCGCGCAACCGCTGCTTGCCCAGCTCGAACAGCGGCACGGCGCCGGCCTCCTGCGCCAGGCCCTGACGCAGGTACATGTTGGCCAGGTTGAACAGCGCCTGCTGCGCGACGGCATCGCGTTCGCCGTTCTGGATCAGGCCTGCATAGCCCTTGAGCGCCGCTTCGTGATTGCCGGCCTTCGAGAGGGCCAGCGCCTGCGCCAGCTGCAGCTCGCGTGCAGAGCGCAGAGGCAGGGTCGCGGCTTCCTTGCTCACCGGCGCGGCCGCGATGCGGGCGATCTCGGCATTGAGGCCGGTCGTCTGGCGCAGGCGCAAGCCGCGCTCCAGCGCTGCGCCTGCGCAGCACAGGCTCAGAACGCCGAAGAGCAGGTGAACGGTGCGTCGCTTCATGGCCAGCTTTGCAGCTGCAGCGCGCGGCAGGCGAGCAGGCCCGCGCAGCACAGCATCGCGGCCAGATAGAAGGCGCCGCCGTGGTCGCGCCGCGGCACCCGCTCGTGGAGCGTCAGCGGGAAGTTTTGCTGCCGGTCGATCTCGGCCATCGCGGCGGCCATCGCGTTGGAGTCGTCCACCTGGTACAGCCGGTAGGGCGTGCTCAAGGTCTTGAAGAACTCATGCAGCGCCAGTTCCTCGCCGAGGCCGTAGGCGCTTGCCGTCTCGGTGTTGAGGTTGGGCGAGTTCGGACCGCTGCGCACGTAGATCCAGTACAGGCCGATCTTCTCGCGCGCGAGGCCTGCCCGGATGCGCTGGCGCGTGGCTTCGTCGAGCTGGGCGCCGCCGTCCGAGACGATCAGGATCACGCGGCTTCCCGAATAGCTTCGGTGCTCGAATTCCTCGATGGCGGCCAGCAGCGCGACACCCATGCGGGTTTCGGGCAGGCCGCGGCCGATCGCGCTGGCGGCGAGCGCGGCCTGCACCGTGTCCGTCTTCTGCGTGAAGGGCACGACGGCGATCGGCACCGTGCTGAAGGTCATGAAGGCGAAGCGGTTGTCGGGCCGCTTGGCGACGAAGTCGCTCAGCAGGTCGCGCACCACCTTGGCCTTGGGCTCCTGCGACATGCGGCCTGCCGTTTGCAGGCCGTTGGTGTGAACCGTGGCATCCATGCTGCTGCTGCGGTCCATCAGGATCAGCACCTCGGCACCTCGCCCGGTGCGCTGCACCTGGGCCCCCGATTGCCCGGGACCGGCGAGCCCGAGCACGGCAAGCGCCATGGCGGCGACCGCGAAGCCGCGCCAGAGGAAACCCGCGATGCGGCCGATGCGGTCGGCCGGCAGCCACGCGAGGTACGGGAAGTCCAGCGTATCGCTGCGCCTGCGCAAGAGCGGCAGCAGCGCGAGCGGCAGCAAGAGGAGCATCCAGGGCTGGGCGAAGTCGAGGCGCATGGTTCGCTCAGTGCCTATGCCGCTTCTCCGCGTCGCGCAGCGCCCGGCACAGCGGCTTGAGGGTGTAGGGGGGATCGGTCTCTGCCGGGTCGGTGTTGCTCGCGAAGAAGCGTCTCGTGGATTCGCGGTAGAAGTCTTCGAGCCGCGCCTGGAGCGGCCGCAGATAAGGCGCCTCGGCCAGCAGCCGCGGCAGGCCGGCGCCGTGGACCACGTGCCCGGCACTGGTGTTCAGTGCGCGATGCACGATGCGCCAGGCCTGCGCGCTCGCCGGGTCGTCGATGCGCCGGAGTTCGCGCCAGGCCTGCGCGAAAGGAAGCCGCCGCGCTTCGCGCGCGTTGCGCCAAGCCCACCAGCCGAACCAGGCCAGCAGCACGCCGAGCAGGGCAGCGAGCGAAAGCCGCAGTTGCCGCTCGATGGCATCGGTCGGAAGCGCTGCGACCGGGCGGTCCGAGCGCAGCGGCTGCAGATCGCCCTGGCCGAACACGTCCGGCGGCGTCAGCGGTGCGATGCTGACCGGCCACGCGGGCAGCGCGAGCGTCGGGCCGTCCGAGGCGGTGGCGAGGCTCAGCGCCGGCAGCGCGATGGCGCGCAGCGCGCGCGGCGCGTTGACGAGCTGGTAGTCGATGGCGAGCCAGCGCCGCCCCTGCGCATCGGCTTCGATCCGCGCTGTCCTGCGCTCCAGCCAGAGGTCGACCCGCGCCGCGGCGGGCAGGGCAGCGGGCTCGAGCGGCCGGCCCGCATGCTCGAGCAGCACGCGCTGCGTCAGGACATCGCCCAGCACATGGCCGAAGCTGCGCGGCTGCTCGACGGTGGCGGCGACCGGTTCGGCACCCGGCGCGAGACCGGCGATGGCGCCGAGCGCCACCGCCATCACGGCAGCACGGACGGCCTTCATGCCGCCGTCTCCATGAAATAGCGCGTGAGGGCTTCGGCGTCGAAGCGGCCGTGCAAATGGAAGGGCGGCATGCCGTGCGCGTCGAACAAGGTCCCGAGTTCGGCGCGCCGTGTTGCGACAGCCTCGCGCCATCGCGTGCGCAGCGATTCGCGCATCCACAGGCTGCGCCGCACGCCGGTTTCGGCATCGCTGAGGGCGACCAGCGCGCGCGCGGGCGGCGGCTCGGTTTCGGCCGGGTCCCAGACCACCACCGGAACGACGCAGGCGGGCGCCAGCTGATCGAGCAGCTCGCCGAGGGCAGCGACCGGCCAGTGGAAGTCGGAGGCGAGAAACACCAGGCCGCCGCGGCCGACCAGGCGTTCGGTCGTGCGCCGCAGGCCGTCGAGTGCGCTGCCGTGCGGCACCGTGCCCGGAGCCGCACGGCAGTCGCGCAGCATGCGCGCCATCAGGCTGCCGTTGCCGCGGCTGTGGCGCGCGGGCACGAACAGATCCTCGCGCTCGTGCCGGTCGAATGCCAGCAGGCCCACCGAGTCGCCGCCGCGGAATGCGCTGTAGCCCAATGCCTCGGCGAGATCGGCCACGACGTCGAGCTTGCGCCTCGCGGCGCCGAAATGCATCGAAGCCGAGACGTCCACCACCAGATGCACGGGGATGGCCACGCGCAGCCGATGGATGCGCACCAGCCAGTTGCCGCGGCCTTCGCGGACGCTGGCGCGCAGGTCGATGCGACGCGGATCGGCATGGTCGAAGAGGCGCCGATGCGCGGCGAACTCCTGTCCGCTGCCCTGGCTCAGGCCGCGCTGCGCACCCGGGCGCCAGCCGCCGAAGCGGCGCGGCAGCTGGTAGTGGAACTCGTCGATGCGCTCCATCGCTGGCTCGGTGATTCAGGGGGCGGCGATCTTGTCCATGATCTGTGCCACCAGCGCCTCCGACAGCTCGGCCCGGCGCAGCTCGTAGACCGGCGTGAAGAAGATGCGGTGCCCGAGCACCGAGGGCAGCACGGCCGCCAGGTCGGCCGGCTCCAGGTGCGTGCGCCCCTCGAGCCAGGCCACGGTGCGCGCCGCACGCAGCAGCGCGCTCATGCCGCGCGGGCTGGCGCCGGCGAGGATCAGCCGGTCCATGTCGACGCCGTCGAGCCGGATGCCGAATTTCTGCGGCATCTCGCTGGCTTCCCAAAGGTCGAGCACATAGCGCTCGATGGTCTGGCTGGCGCGCACCGTGCGCTGCACCTGCGCGCCGATGGCGTTGAGCCGGTCCCACGGCAGGATGGCGGATGCCACCTTGTCGATCACGCTTTCGGTGTCGTGGAAGGCGGTGTCGAACACCAGCGACTGGCGGATGGCGCGGTCGGCGGGCTTGGGCATGTTCAGCTCGAACATGAAGCGGTCGCGCGCCGCCGACGCCAGCTCGAAGGTCTCCTCCCGCTCGACCTTGTTGCGATCGGCGAACACCGTCATGTGCGGGAAGCTGTACTCGCGGTCGAAGGCGGAGACGGTGCGCTCGGCCATGGCGCGCAGCAGCAGCGACTGCACCTGCGGCCGGGCCCGGTTGATCTCGTTGAAGAAGAAGGTGACCAGGCGCTCGCCGTGGCGCAGCAGAGGCCCCGGATCGATGCGCGGCCGGCCCTGGGCATCGACGTAGGTGTGGTAGACCAGGTCGCCCGGCATCAGGTCGACCGTGCCCTCGACGCGCTCGAAATCGCCGCCGATGGCGCGCGAGAAGGCGCGCAGCACCGTGGTCTTGCCGACGCCGACGTCGCCCTCGAGCAGCACGTGGCCGCGCGCGAACAGCGCGACGTTGATGAGCCGGATCGTCTGCGTCTGCCCGATCACCGCCTTCGCGACCTCGGCTTCGACGCGCAGCGCGAGTTGGCGCCAGTCTTCGAGTTGTTCCTGGGAGCCCATGGTGTCGTTCGGGGGCGCCCGCTACTTCGATTCGATCAGCTTCTTCAGACTGCCGAGCCCGCCGCGGTAGACGCCGGTGACGGCCTTCAGCGCTGCCTCGTCGTTGAGCTCCGGCGGCGGGTTGTTGTTCGGAAAGCCGCGATAGAAGGCGCCGCGCCACTCGACCACCGACTTGCCGCCGTCCGCGACGACCGAGAGCGTGGAGGTGTAGTTCGTCACCGGCAGCGCGCCGCCGTCCTTGGCGCGGTAGCTGTACTTCTTCTGCGCGTCGTCATAGCTTTCGAGCGTCTCGACGAGCGTGCCGCCGTCCTTGAGCTTGAGGGTTCTCGCCGAGCCTACGGAATTGCCCTTGTCGGCAGGACTTTCCGCCACCGCCGGATGCCAGTCCTTCAGCGCGTTGAAGTTCTTGATCGCGGCCCAGACGGCATCGGCCGGCGCCTCGATGGTGACTTTTTCCGTCACCTTCTGGCGCGTCGGCCCGTGGGCCAGGCTGGAGGCCGATGCGGCGAGAAGCAGGGACGCGGCGAGGATCTGGAGGGCCCGTCGGCCGAGTGGGTGTGTCAGCATGGGTGTTCTGCGATGGGTTGAGAAGGGTGGCTCTGAAATTCAGGGAGCGATCGGCGCGCCGATGAAGGCGCCGAAGCCGCGGCTGTTCTTGCCCGTGGCGATGGTCTGAAGCTTGCGTCCGCTCCCGGCATCCAGCACCTGCACGTTGTCGTCCATCCAGTTCACGACATAGACGCGGCCGGCGTGCGCGGCGATGCCCTCCGGATAGGCGAAGCCGGGGAGGGTGCGCAGCACCCGCAGCGAATCGGCATCGACCACGCTGACGCTGTCGTCGCGCTGGTTCGTCACGTACAGCAGCGCGCCGCCCTGCGCCAGCGCCGCGCCGTAGGGGGCCTTGCCGACCTTCACGGTCGCGACGACGGCCGGCCGCCACGTGTCGCGCACGTCGATCACCGAGATGTCGTCGCTCTGCACGTTGAGCGCATAGAGCCGTGCGCGCGCGGCGTCGTAGAGCAGCGCGAAGGGATGGCTGCCGACGCGAACGCGCGCCAGCACCCGCCGCGTGGCCGTGTCGATCACGGCCACGCTGTCGTCGTCGCGCTCGGCCACGAACACGGTGGCTTCGTCGGTGTGCGCGGCCACGCCGGCCGGCGCGCGGCCCACCGGAATCGAGGCCAGGGGCGGCGCGGCGCCGCTGCCGTGCGCGTCGAACACCAGCAGCCGGCCGGCGTACCAGTCGGCCACGTACAGCTGCCGGCCGTCGCCCGAGATGTCGAGGCCCACCGGCCCGTCTCCCGCCGGAAGCGTGCTCACGACCTTCTGCTGGCGCATGTCGATGACCGAGATGGTCTTGCTGTCGGGGTTGGAGACGAAGGCGCGGCCGGCACGGCCCGACGCCACCACGCCGGCCGGCGACCGGCCGACCGCGACCGTGGCCACCACCTGCTGCGACGCAAGGTCGATCACCGACACGTCGTGGCTTCCCTGGTTGGTGATGTAGGCGAAGGGCGAGGCACCGGCCGTGGTGCACAGCAGGAGGGCAGCGACCCATCCGCTGCGCACGGGTGTTGCGGTGCCCCTCATGGCTGTGCGCATCGGCGCTGTTCAGCGCCCGTTGGCCGGGCCGATGAAGCAGCCCTTTTTCACCTTGGCCTGGAGCGCGCGGTAGCGCTTGATGTCGGCCTGCAGCTTTTCCGAATCGCGGATGTAGCCGCCGCGTTCGCCGCCGATGGTGGTGGCCTTGCTCGCGGTGCTCAGCTGCACGTAGTCCGCGTATTTCACCTCCTTGGCGAGCGCGTCGAGCGCGCACGAGCACTTGTTGATCATCTCGAAGGTGCCGGCGCCGGGATGCGCGGCCATGCATTCCTGCACGTAGAGCACGCGGTCCACGGTGGGGAAGTCGTTCGCGGGCGAGGCGGCGTGCACGGCCATCGGGAAGCCGAGCAGGCACAGAAGGCGGAGCGTGTTCTTCATTGGCATGCGCTGGAATTCGTTCGAGGTGGCGCGTTAGCGCGCCGGCGCCTGGGCACCGTCGATGAGAAGTTCCTCGACGAGCAGGGGTTTGGCGGTCAGGCCTTCGCCCTGGATCTGGGTCCGGATGCCATAGACACCTCCGGGCACGGCGGTCGAGAGCAGGAAGCGATAGTTCTTCTTCGCGAACTTTTCATACCTCGGCCGGTTCGGGTCGTCCAGGAAGGGGCTGAACACGATCTCCTTGCCCTTCACCACACGTCCCTGGTAGCGCATCGTCGCGTCGCGCACTTCGGCGCCCTGGTAGATCGCCATGCGCAGGCGCTTGCGGAAATGATTTTCGGAGCCGCCCGTGAGGCGCTTCATCTCGCGCACCTCGTGCTCGAGGAAGTAGAGGATGACGGGGTTGCCTTCGGCCGCCGGCACCTCGGGCACCTGCAGCTTGCGCGCTCCGCTCAGGAATGCGCCCTTGGCATCGCAGCAGCTGCCGTCGGTCTTGGCGCTCAGGGCCACGGTGACGCTGTCGGCGAAAGCATCTTCCAGGCTGCCTGTCTTGCTGAAGGTGTAGCGCAGCAGGGTGGGCGGCTGCAGGCTCTGTAGCTGCGGCGTCATGAACAGCAGGCGCTCCGCGGGCGAGAAGTCGGGCTTGTCGCCCTCGGCCCGCGAGACCGGGGCAGAGGCAAGCAGGATGCAGAGCGAGGTGGCGATGACGAAGCGCATGGGAACACCGGGTCAGTTGTTGGGCGCCCCGAACGATGCATCGACCAGCGGGACCCCGTATTCCTTGAGGATCGCCTGGATCTCGGACGCCTTGGATTCGATGAGCCCCTCGACCTGCTGCTTCCATTCGCGTTCGCCGTAGCGCACGCCCATGGCCATCTGGTAGTCGAGCCGGATTCCTTTTTCGGACTTCAGCGGCACCACGACCAGGGCCGGGTTCTTTACCCGCTGGGCAAAGAATCCGGCGATCGGACCCCACACGACGACGGCGTCGAGCTTACCCCCGGCCAGGTCCCGCTCGACGATCTCGCCCGGATACTGCGCCGGGTCGGCGCTCATGAGCTTGTAGGGCACGCCCTGTTCGAGCAGGCCGTGCCGGCTGAGCCATTGCGAGGCCGGCGAGCGGTCGTAGATGCCGATGCGCAGCGACTTCAGCTTGGCCAGATCGAGCTTGAGGAAATCCTCGGCCGAGGCGACATGGTCCATTCCCTTGCCCTTCGGGAAGACGAGCGCGTAGGTCGAGCGGTAGTAGGGCTTGGTGACCGAGACCTCGTCGAGCCCGACCGGCACGCCCATCACGATGTCGCAGGGATAGTCCTGTCCCGGCAGCTTGAAGCGCAGCGTGTTGCGGAAGAAGGCCAGCCGCTGCGGGAACGAGTAGTAGGTGACCGGGAGTCCTAACGCCTTGCCGAACAGCTCGGCGATGCGGTTCTCGATGCCCTCGCCCTTGGTGTTGGAGAAGGGCATGTTGTTCGGATCCTGGCACACGCGCAGCGCCTTGCGCGCCGGCGTGTCCTGGGCCATGGCGGAAATCAGCGCGCAGCAGCATGCCGCGCCCACGACGCCCGCGCGCAGGCGGGCGCCGAAGGGCCGGGGCGTGTCAGCGGGCTGCCGGACGGTCATTTGTTTTCTTCCACTCTGGCGCGCGTGATCGCGCCGTCGGATCGGCCCTTGAGGTAGGCGTAGAGCTGGTTGATGTTGTCCATCACTGCGGGGTTGTTGCCGAAGCTCTGCATGCCCTTGTCGAGCTTTCCGTCGCGCACGATCTTGATGAACTCGTCCTTCTTCAGCGTCTTCAGGCTATTGATGAGAGACGGGCCGACCATGCCTTCCTGGTTGGGACCATGGCAGCGATCGCAAGCCGCGGAGCGCCAGGCGCGAAATCCCTTCATGGTTTCCGGGTCCACCTTGTAGCCCTCCGTCACCTTGTAGGGCGCGGGGTCTGTCGCGGCGACAGCCACGGTGCAGGCCACGCCCGCGAGCAGAAGAAGGGAAGGCAGCAACGTTGACGAACGAAATTTCATGACTCCTGGGTCTCCGTTTATCTTTGGGAAAGTAAGGAGGAGAGCCCTCTCATGAGTGCTCTCCCGGTCCGCCCGCACATCGCGGTTTGCGGCTAGCGGCTCAGTTGCTCGGCAGCGCGAACACGGTCAGCG
This sequence comes from Variovorax paradoxus, assembly GCF_018614955.1. Taxonomy (GTDB): domain Bacteria; phylum Pseudomonadota; class Gammaproteobacteria; order Burkholderiales; family Burkholderiaceae_C; genus Variovorax; species Variovorax paradoxus_J. Next base: position 27,979 of record NZ_JAGGNV010000005.1, on the reverse strand, counting down.
ACCCGCCGAGCTCGGTGTACTGGCTCAGCTCCTTGTAGCCGCCGACAGCGCCGAGTCCTTCGGTGCTCTTCTCCGGATCGATGCCGGCTGCCATGCCGATGCCGGCCCAGCCGCCGATGCCCGAGAGGATGCCGATGTACTGCTTGCCCTTGTTCTCGTAGGTGAACACGTTGCCGATGATGCCGGATGGGGTCTTGAACTTGAAGAGCTCCTTGGTGATGTCCTTGGCATCGACGCACTTGAGGTAGCCCTCCAGCGTGCCGTAGCAGGAGATTCCGCCCGCGGTGTTCAGCGAGCCGCTCCATACCGAGAACTTCTCCGACTTGCTCTGCACGATCTTGCCGGTGCCGGCGTCCCAGGTGATGTAGTTGCCCATGCCGCCATGGCTGCCCGGCGTGGGATACATCGAGAGCGTGGCACCCACGTAGGGCTGGCCGGCCGTGTACTCGACCTTGAACGGCTCGTAGTCCATGCAGACGTGGTTCGTCGGCACGTAGAAGAGCTTGGTGTTGGGATCGTAGGAAGCCGGTTGCTGGTCCTTGCTGCCCAGTGCCGCGGGGCAGATGCCCTTGGTATTGACATCGGCGCCGTTCTTTGCGGTCGAGTACTTGGCCACCACCTGCGGCCGGCCGGTCTTCATGTCGACGTGGGTGGCCCAGTTCACCTTGGGGTCGAATTTCTCGGCCACCAGCAGCGCACCGGTCACGCGGTCCAGCGTGTAGCCGAAGCCGTTGCGGTCGAAGTGCACCAGCGCCTTGGTCGGCTTGCCCTTGACGTTGATGTCCGCCAGGATCATTTCATTGATGCCGTCGAAGTCCCATTCGTCGAACGGCGTCATCTGGTAGACCCAGTTGACCTTGCCGGTGTCCACGTCGCGCGACCAGATGCTCATCGACCACTTGTTGTCGCCGGGGCGTTGCGAGGGGTTCCAGGTCGACGGATTCCCGGTGCCGTAGTACACCGCGTTGGTGGCCTTGTCGTAGCTGTACCAGCCCCAGGTGGTGCCGCCGCCGATCTTCCACTGATCGCCCTGCCAGGTTTTCAGCGAAGAGTCCTTGCCGACCGGCGCGAGCTTGCCATCGGTCCAGGTCATGGTCTTCGCCGGGTCCATCAGCATCTCTTCGTCCGGCCCGGTGCTGAAGCCCTTCCAGGCCAGCTTGCCATCCTTGATGTTGTAGGCCGCCAGGAAGCCACGCACGCCGAACTCGCCGCCGCTGATGCCGGTGATGACCTTGTCCTTGAAGACATGGGGCGCATTGGTGTTGGTGGCGCCGAGCTTCGGATCGCCGTTCTTCACCGACCACACCACCTTGCCGGTCTTGGCGTCGAGCGCGACCAGGGTTGTGTCGGCCTGTTGCAGGAAGACCTTGCCCTCGGCATAGGCCAGGCCGCGGTTCACCGTGTCGCAGCACATGACCGCGATCACCGACTGATCCTGCTTCGGCTCGTACTTCCACAGGATCTTCTGGGTTTCCACATCGAGCGCGAACACCTTGTTTGGAAACGGCGAGTGCAGGTACATCGTGCCGTCGACCACCAGGGGCGAGCCCTCGTGGCCGCGCAGCACGCCGGTGGAGAAGGTCCACGCGACCTGCAGCTTGCCGACGTTGCTCTTGGTGATCTGATTCAACTTGCTGTAGCGCTGGTTGAACATATCGCCCGATTGCATCGCCCAGTTCTTCGAGTTGGCGATGTTCTTCTCTACATCGGCATTGGCAAACGCCAAGGCCGGAAGAGCAAGCATCGCGACGCCGACATGCCGTACGAGACGGCCGACGATCTGCCTGGAAAACTTCATAAATGTCTCCTCACATTTGACAGTGGGTATCGAACACGAATTGGCAGCAGCCTTCAGATCTATTCGATCGGTTTGGCGAAGGCTGCGGACCGCAACATCCATGCCCACCATGCCGCCATGCGGTCGTCGAACTCGCCGATGCGGCTTCCATCAGCAGGGTGCGCTTTCTCTTCGGCGGATGCCGGTTTTCGGGGGCTGCGAGCGCACGATCGGACCTAGGGAAATCCCCAGCGTTGGATGCCTTCGCCGCGCCGCACATCACGCGTCGCCGCGGCAGTGCGCCGCGTGCGCATCCAAATTTGACGCAAAGTGTCTCGCGCCACGTACGGATGTCGAGCGCCGAGGGGCTGCAGAGGCGCTTGCTCAGGCAAATGTGTAGGACGGATTCCAGTAAAACCCTGAGGCGGGCAGAGGCACAGAATTTGCGGTTCGATGACAAACGGCAAATACATTGAGACAGCTCGACACATCCCTTCGGCCTCCATGCTGCGAACCATCGACTTAACCAAGCGCTATGGCACGCGCACGGCACTGCAGTCGCTGTCCTTGCGCGTGCCTGCCGGCCAGTTCGTGGCGCTGCTGGGGCCCAATGGCGCCGGCAAGTCGACCCTGTTCCAGGTCCTGACCGGCATGTTCGCGGCCGATGAAGGCGAGGTCGAAGTGGCCGGCCATTCGCTGCGGCATGCCGCGACCGCGGCGCTGCGGCATATCGGCGTCGTGTTCCAGCAGATGTCGCTCGATCTCGACCTCAGCATCCGGCGCAACCTGTTGTTCCAGGCCGACCTGCATGGCCTGCCGCGGCGGCTGGCACTGGAGCGCATCGCATCGGCCTGCGAGCGCTTGGACATCGATGTTGATCTGGACCGCAAGGTGCGCGAGCTGTCGGGCGGCAACCGGCGCAAGGTCGAGCTCGCGCGCGCGGGCCTGCATCGCCCGGCCGTTCTGCTGATGGACGAGGCCACGGTCGGGCTCGATCCGAAGTCGCGCCAGGATCTGCTGGCCGCCTTGCGCGCGGACGTGCGCGAACGCGGGGTGTGCGTGCTGTGGGCGACGCACCGGGTGGACGAAGCCGAGCAGGCCGACCGCGTGCTCGTGCTGCACAAGGGGGCCCTGCTGGCGGACGGCACGCCGGCGCAGGTGAGCCGGCTGCTCGGCGGCGACACGCTGGAGGAGGGCTTCATCTCGCGCACAACTTGAAACTCGACAACCCCGAAAACAAAAGATGGAGACATGCATGCCGAGACCTTCCCTTCCGATCCTGCGCACGCGGCTTCGCGCCGCCGCCGGCGCACTGGCGCTGGCCGTGGCGAGCCCGTCCGTGCTGGCGCAGGGCGCCGCCTACGTGTCGAGCGAGAAAGACAGCGCGTTGACGGTGATCGACCTGGCAACGCTCGCCGTCAAAGGCACGATCCCCACCTGCAAGCGCGCGCGCCATCTCCAGCTGACGCCCGAGCGCCAGCTGATGGTCGCCTGCACCGACTCGAACGAGGCCGACCTGATCGACCCTGCCAGCGGCAAGTCGGTGCGCCGCATCCCGCTGGGCGATGAGCCCGAGGCCTTCGATCTGTCGCCCGACGGCAAGGTCATCTATGTCTCCAACGAAGACGCGGGCGAAGCCAGCTTCATCGACGCGGCCAGCGGCAAGAAGCTGCGCTCGGTCAAGGTGGGCGCGGAACCGGAAGGCGTCAAGGTCAGTGCCGACGGCAAGACCTTGTACGTCACCTCGGAGGTCGCGAGCCTGGTGCACGTGATCGACACGGCCAGCGGCAAGGTCAGCAAGAACATCCGGGTCGGCAAGCGGCCGCGGCGCATGGCGATCACGCCCGACGGCAAGGAGCTGTGGGTCACCAACGAGCTGGGCGCCAGCGTCAGCATTGTCTCGACCGCCACGCACGAGGTGATCGACACCGTGAAGTTCGAGCTCAAGGGCGCGCGCGCCGAGGACATCACGCCGGTGGGGATCCAGATGACGAAGGACGGCCGGCGGGCCTTCGTCGGGCTCGGGCGCGCGAACCACGTCGCCTTCGTCGACGTGGCCAGCCGCAAGGTCGGCTCGCTGGTGCTGGTCGGCAAGCGCGCCTGGAATGTCACGCTCGACAAGGCAGAGGCGCGGCTCTACGTCGTCAACGGGCTGAGCGACGACGTGACGGTGGTCGATGTGGCCGGCGCCAAGGCGATCAAGAGCGTGCCGGTCGGACGCGTGCCCTACGGACTCGTGATCGTGGAATGAGGAAGCGCACACCGGTTTCGCGGCTCTCGCTCGCATGGCTGGCGGCGCTTCTCGCCGCGCCTGCGCCGGCGGCCGCGGCGGTGCTCAAGGCCACCCTGATCACGCCCGCGGACGATGCCCGCATGGAGCGTTCGCGCATCGAGCGCGCCTACCTCGGGCATCCGGGGGGCCCGCTCACGGAGGGTCTGGAACTGGCCGTCGACGAGGCCAGGTTCGAGCTGGAGGCCGCGGGCGCGGAGGTGGCGCTGGCCAGCGCGCCGGCCGCTTCGGTCGATGCGGCGCGCGCGGCGGCCGTGGCGGCCGAGAAGAACGGCGCCGCGGTGCTGCTGACCGACCTGCCTGCCGAATGGACGCTGGCGGTGGCCGATGCGGTGAAGCTGCCGGTGCTGAACCTGAGCGACGCGTCCGACCGCTTGCGCCAGCAGGATTGCCGCGCCCGCCTGTTCCATCTGATTCCGAGCGAGCGCATGCGCAGCGATGCGCTGGCCCAGACGCTGGTGTCCCGCAAATGGAGCAAGCTGCTCCTGCTGGTGGGCGGCAGTGCCCAGGATGCCTCGCGTGCGGCGACCGCGCAGGCGTCGATCAAGCGCTATGGACTGCAACTCGTGGGCAGCAAGCCGTTCAAGCTGTCGGCCGACCCGCGCGAGCGCGACCTGGCCAACCCGCTGCTGCTGACCGCCGGCAGCAGCTACGACGCCGTCTGGGTGGTCGACAGCGACGGCGAGTTCGCCCGCACGCTGCCCTATCGCATCGTGCTGCCGCGCCCGGTGGTGGGTGACGGCGGCCTGGTGGCGCTGGCGTGGCACGCGCAGTTCGAGCGCTACGGTGCACCGCAGGTTGCGCGGCGTTTCGCCAAGGCCGCGAAGCGGCCGATGACCGCGCACGACTGGGCCGCGTGGATGGCCGGCAAGACGCTGACGGCCGTGGCGATCGCTGCGCCCAAGGGGCCTAACGGGGCCTGGGCCCAGGCCTTGGCGAAGAGCGCCCTGGACGGCTCCAAGGGCACCGGCCTGAGCTTCCGCGCCTGGGACGGCCAGCTGCGCCAGCCCATGCTGCTCACCGACGGCCAGGGCGTGATTTCGCAGGCGCCGGCCGAAGGCGTGCTGCATCCGCGCAACGTGCTCGACACGCTGGGTGCGGATGCGCCGGAGAAGCTATGTCCGAACGCGCGCTGAAAACCCCAGAGAGCGCGAGTGTCGAGCCCATGGCGCGGCGCGGCCTGGGCCACGCCTTGCAGGCAATGCGCGCCATCGTGCTGCGCGAGCTGTACAAGTTCTCGCAGCAGACCGGGCGGCTGGTGTCGGCGCTGGTTCGGCCGCTGCTGTGGCTGGCCGTGTTCGCCGCGGGCTTTCGCAACGTCTTCGGCGTCGCGATCGTCGAGCCCTACGACACCTACATTCCCTACGACGTGTACATCGTGCCGGGGCTGGTCGGCATGGTGCTGCTGTTCAACGGCATGCAGTCCTCGCTCGCGATGGTCTACGACCGCGAGATGGGCCTGATGCGCCTGCTGCTCACCGCGCCGCTGCCGCGGCCCTGGCTGCTGTTCTCCAAGCTGTGCGCCACCGCGCTGCTGTCGGTGCTGCAGGCGATCGCCTTCGTGGCGGTGGCCGCGCTGATCGGCACAGAACTGCCGCTGCTGTCGCTCGCCGGCCTGCACGCGCTCGCGGCGCTGGCGGCCGGCGCGCTCATGCTGGGCGCGCTCGGGCTGCTGCTGTCGGTGCACATCAAGCAGCTGGAGAACTTCGCCGGCACGATGAACTTCGTCATCTTCCCGATGTACTTCCTGTCGACCGCACTCTATCCGCTGTGGAAGCTGCAGGAGTCGGGCGCCGAATGGGTGTACCAGCTGGCGCGCTTCAATCCCTTCACCTACGCGGTGGAATGGATGCGCTTCGCGCTCTACGGCAAGGACCCGGGGCTCGCGCCCTATGTCGTGCTCGGCTGCCTGGTCGTCTTCTTCGGCCTGGCCTGCTGGGGCTACGACCCGCAGCGCGGCTTCGGCGGCCTGACCAAGCGAGGAGGGGGCGCATGAGACATCTGGTTCCAGTCTTGCTCCCTCTCCCTCCGGGAGAGGGTTGGGGTGAGGGCCCTCAGCCTTTGAATATGCGTTGCGCTTGTTCGGTCGCCGGAGCCGGGAGTTCGCCCCGGCGGGCGAGTCACTTTCTTTGCTTCGCCAAAGAAAGTAACCAAAGAAAGGCGACCCCACTGTCTGCGACCCCCTTCGGGGGCAACCTGCGGTGCTCGCTTTTCGCGGGGTCCGCGCAAACTCGCTTCGCTCAAACACGCGCGGCCCTGATCCGCGAAACGCTCCGCTCCTCGGCGCAGCCAGAGGGGAGTGGGAGCGGGGACAGCCTTCGCTTCGCTCGGCCCATCGAATACCAACAGTCAACCCAAACCACAAGTACGCGCCATGGCGCGTACTTGTTCAATCCCCTCTGGGCGTGCCGAGGAGCGCAGCTTCAGGCGGAAGAAGGGCCGTGCGTGTTTGAGCCGAAGGCGAGTTTGCGCGGACCCCGCCTGAAGCGAGCACCGCAGGTTGCCCGTAGCGAAGCGGAGGGACACGCACAGTGGGGTCGCCTTCTTTTGCTTACTTTTCTTGGGCGATCAAGAAAAGTGAGTCGCCCGCCGGGGCGAATTCCCGGCTCCGGCCTCGGAACAGGCGCAACGCCGAAGCCTCGCACCGCAGTGCGAAGCACGGAGCCTATCCAATGAACCCGCACCATCGCCTCGACCGGCGTCGCTGGCTTAGCCAGGCGGGCGCGCTAGCGCTGGGCGCGCTGCCGCTGGGCGCCGCGATGGCTTCCACCGAGCCCTTTCCTTCGCGCGCGGTCACGCTGTGGGTGCCTTGGCCCGCCGGCGGCGCGACCGACATCTCACTGCGGCTGCTCGCCGAGCTGGCCTCGGTCTCGCTCGGCCAGCCGGTCCTCACCGAAAACCGCGGCGGCGCGGGCGGCACGCTGGCCATGCCGGTGCTGCAGCAGGCGCGGCCCGACGGCTACACGGTCGCGCAGATGCCGCAGCCGGTTTTTCGCGTGCCGCACACGCAGAAGGTGCTGTGGGATCCGATCCGCGACGTGACGCCGATCATCCAGGTCTCCGGCGTCACCTTCGGCGTGCTGGTGGCCGCCGCCAGTCCAATCCGCTCGCTCGACGATCTGTTCGCATACGCCCGTGCGCATCCCGGCGAGCTGACCATCGCCACCAACGGCATCGGCACCACGCCGCACATGGTGCTCGAGGACCTGTTCACCGCCCGCCGCCTGCGCTACATCCACGTGCCGTACAAGGGCACGGCCGAACAGTTGAACGCGATCGCCGGCGGACAGGTGATGGCCGGGGTCAATTCCACCGGCTTCGGCCCGGCGGTGGATACGGGCACGCTGCGGCTGCTGGCGACCTTCGGTGCCGAGCGCTCGAAGCGCTGGCCCGAGGTGCCGGTGCTGCGCGAGCTCGGCTTCGACATCGTGGCCAAGTCGCCCTTCGGCCTGGCGGGCCCGCGCGGCCTGCCGCCCAGGGTGGTGACGGTGGTGCACGATGCCTTCAAGAAGGCCATGTTCGACCAGCGCTTCAAGGACGAGCTGGCGAAGTACGACCAGGAGGTCGACTACCTCGGCCCCGAGGCCTACGCGCAGTCCTGCCGCGAGATCTTCGCGCAGGAGCGCGCCATGGTGGACAAGCTGGGCCTTGCCCGCACTGGCAGCTGAAAGGAGCCGCATTCGGTGAGCCTCTCGCGCATGACAACGACCCGGCGGCTGATCGGGCTGGCCTTCGCCGCCGCGGCCTGTCCCATGCAAGCGCGGGCGCAGGCTGCATTGCCCACCGTGGAAGTGGTGGGCACCACGCCCGTGCCCGGCATCGAGGTGCCCAAGGACCAGATCCCGTCCAACGTGCAAACCGCCGACGACGCGCAGCTGCGCCGTGCGCAGAGCCTGAATCTGCCGGACTTCATGGCCACCCGCTTGCCGAGCGTCAGCGTCAACGAGATCCAGGGCAACCCCTACCAGCTGGACGTGAACTATCGCGGCTTCAGCGCCAGCCCCTTGCTCGGCACGCCGCAGGGCCTGTCGGTGTACCAGGACGGCGTGCGCATCAACGAACCCTTCGGCGACGTGGTGAACTGGGACCTGATTCCCAAGGCAGCGATCTCCAGCATCACGCTGCTGCCGGGCTCCAACCCCTTGTTCGGCCTCAACACGCTCGGCGGCGCGCTGTCGCTGCAGACCAAGCGCGGCGATACGCATCCCGGCACCGAGCTCGAGCTGCAGGCCGGCTCCTTCGGCCGGGTGAGCACCGAGCTCACGCACGGCCGCAAGCTGGGCGAAGACGGGCATCTGTTCCTGGCGCTCGCCGGCCTCAACGAAGACGGCTGGCGCGACCACTCGCCCTCGCGCGTGCGCCAGCTCTTCGCCAAGGTGGGGCAGGACCGCGGAAAGCTTTCCTGGGATCTGAGCTTCACCCATGGCGACAACCGGCTGGTGGGCAACGGCCTGCTGCCCGAGTCCATGCTCATGCAGAACCGCAAGCAGGTCTACACGCGGCCGGACCGCACCGACAACCGGATGTCGATGCTGACGCTCAATGCCAGCTACCAGCTGAGCGACCTGCAGACGATCTCGATGACGGCGTACACGCGGCGCTCGCGCTACTCGACGCTCAATGGCGACTTGAACGACGACTTCGATCCGCCCGACGTCGAGGAGTCAGGCGTGGAGAATCGCAGCAGCACCCGGCAGCATGGCGAAGGCCTGGCGCTGCAGTCGACGGTCACCGCGGGCATTCATCGCTTCACCTTCGGCGCTTCCGTCGACCGGGCGCGCACGCGCTTCGCGCAGACCGAAGCCGAAGGCTTGCTCGACGCGACGCGTTCGGTGGTGCCGCTGGAAGAAGCCGAGGTTGACGCGCTGCTGGCGGGCAAGAGCCGCACGGCCAGCATCTACTTCCACGACCTGGTGGCGCTCAGGCCCGACCTGCAGCTCAGCCTCTCGGGCCGCTACAACGACACCCGTGTCACGACCCGCGACGAAGGCCGGGCGCTGCTCGGCCTTTCCACGCAGCTCGACGGCGAAGGCCGCTACCGCAAGTTCAATCCTGCCGCCGGCCTCACCTGGCAGGTCACGCCGCGGCTCACGGCCTATGGCGGCTGGAGCCAGGGCAGCCGCGCGCCGAGCCCGATCGAGCTGGGTTGCTCCGACCCGGCGAACGCCTGCGTGCTGCCGAATGCGCTGCAGTCCGATCCACCGCTGAAGCAGGTGGTGTCGCAGACGCTCGAAGCCGGCCTGCGAGGCAGCTTCGAGCCCGGCCTGCGCTGGAACGCTTCGGTGTTCCGCACGGTGAACAAGGACGATCTGCTGTTCGTCAGCAGCGGGCTGTCGCGCGGCTACTTCACGAACTTCGGGCGCACCCTGCGGCAGGGCGTGGAACTCGGGCTCGGGCAGCAGGGGCAGCAGCTGGACTGGTCCTTGTCCTACAGCTATCTGCGGGCGAGGTACGACTCGCCGGCTTGCCTGGTGTCGGAATCGAACAGCAGCGCCGAAACCAGCCCGGCCTGCACCGGCGAAGGCGAGATCGCGGTGCGGCGCGGCGACCGGCTGCCCGGCCTGCCGGCCCACCAGCTCAAGTTCAACGTCGACTGGCGCGTCACGCCGGCCTGGACCCTGGGCGCCCAGTACCGCGCCTACTCGCGGCAGTCCGTGCGCGGCAACGAGAACGGCGCGCACGCGCCCGATGGCGTCGATTTCAACGGCAGCGGCCGCCTCGGCGGCTATGCGCTGCTCGATCTCACGACGAGCTGGAAGCTGGGCCCGCGCTTCGAGCTCTTCGCCAAGCTGGCGAACGTGTTCAACCGCCGCTACGCCAGCGCCGGCCAGCTCGGCCGCAACGGCTTCGATGCCGGCGGCGCGGTGCTGCCGCCCGATGCATGGCGCAACGAGCAATTCGTGGCCCCTGGCGCGCCGCGCGCGGTGTGGGTCGGTGTGCGGATGCAGCTTGGCGCCTGAGCGCGGATTCGCTTTCAGCCGCGCTGCGCGCTGCGTTTGCGCGCCGGCTTGCGCGCCGCCGGCAAAGGGCCGAGCTGCTGCTGGATCTGCGCCTGGCCATGCGTGCGCAGATAGTCCTCGAAGGCCAGCGCGACCTGCGGCAGCTGTCGCGACGCAAGGTGCATGACGTACCAGTCCCGCACGATCGGATTGCCCGGCACGGGCAGCAGGCCGAGCAGGCCCGCGTTCATCTCGAGCACGCAGGTGTGCATCGACAGGAAGGCGATGCCGAAGCCCGCGGCGCACATCTGCTTGATGGCCTCGTTGCTCGACAGCTCGGAGCCGATGCGCAGCGGCAGGCCGTTGTCCTTGAAGAAGCGCTCGACCGTGGTGCGCGTGCCCGAGCCGCGCTCGCGCACCAGCATGCGCGTGTCCGAGAGGAGGGCGAGGCTGGGCTTGGGCGCCGACATCAGCGGATGGCCGGGCGCAGCGAGAAAGGCCATCGGGTGCTTGGCGAAGGCGCTCGAATCGGTCTTCAGCTCGGCGGGCGGGCGGCCCATGATCGCGACGTCGATCTCCTGGCCCGCGAGCATGCGCACGATCTCGTCGCGGTTGCCGACCTGCAGCTTGAGCTTCACCTTCGGATGCTCCTTGGCGAAGTTCACCAGGATGGGCGGCAGCAGGTATTCGGCCGTGGTGATGGCGCCGACGCGCAGCGTTCCCGAGAAGACGCCCTGCAGCGTGGCCATTTCCTCGCCGGCCTCGCGCCACAGGTCGAGGATGCGCCCCGCATAGCCGGCCAGCAGCTCGCCGGCCTCGGTCAGCCGGATGCCGCGGCCGGTGCGCTGCAGGAGCGGCGTGCCGGCCGACTCCTCGAGCGTGCCGATCTGGATCGATACCGCGGGCTGCGTCAGGTGCATCTCGTCGGCCGCCAGCGACACGCTGCCGAGCCGGGCCACCGCGTGGAAGGTGTTGAGCTGGCGAAAGCTCGCGTGCTTGGAAAGAGGCATCGATCGATATTAGGTTTACGAAATACCAATGTCAAAAGATTTAATTTTTCCTAATCGTTGCAGCGGCCTACATTCTCCTCACCGACAGCACGAATCCATTCATCACTAGAGGCGAACCCCATGGGCAACATGAACGAAGCGATGCAGATCACCGATGCGAAGAAGCGCTATTCGGCCGGTGTGCTGAAGTACGCGCAGATGGGCTATTGGGACGGCGACTACCAGCCGAAGGACACCGACATCCTGGCGCTGTTTCGCATCACGCCGCAGGAAGGCGTGGACGCCATCGAGGCCGCCGCGGCGGTGGCCGGCGAATCGTCCACCGCGACCTGGACCGTGGTTTGGACCGACCGGCTCACCGCTTGCGACATGTACCGCGCCAAGGCCTACAAGGTCGAGCCGGTGCCCAACAATCCGGGGCAGTACTTCTGCTACGTGGCCTACGACCTGTCGCTGTTCGAGGAGGGCTCGATCACCAACGTGACGGCCTCGATCATCGGCAACGTCTTCAGCTTCAAGCCGCTGAAGGCCGCGCGGCTGGAGGACATGCGCTTTCCGGTCGCCTACGTCAAGACCTTCCCCGGGCCGCCGACCGGCATCGTGGTGGAGCGCGAGCGGCTCGACAAGTTCGGGCGTCCCCTGCTGGGCGCCACGACCAAGCCGAAGCTGGGCCTGTCCGGACGCAACTACGGCCGGGTGGTGTACGAGGGACTGCGCGGCGGCCTGGACTTCATGAAGGACGACGAGAACATCAACTCGCAGCCCTTCATGCACTGGCGCGACCGCTTCCTGTTCGTGATGGACGCAGTGAACAAGGCGAGCGCGGCCACCGGCGAGGTCAAGGGCAGCTACCTGAACGTCACCGCCGGCACGATGGAAGAGATGTACCGCCGCGCTCAGTTCGCCAAGGAGCTCGGCTCGGTGATCGTGATGGTGGACCTGGTGATCGGCTACACGGCCATCCAGTCGATGAGCAACTGGTGCCGCCAGAACGACATGATCCTGCACCTGCACCGCGCCGGCCACGGCACCTACACGCGGCAGAAGAACCACGGCGTGAGCTTCCGCGTGATCGCCAAGTGGATGCGCATGGCGGGCGTGGACCATATCCACGCGGGCACGGCGGTCGGCAAGCTCGAGGGCGACCCGATGACGGTGCAGGGCTACTACAACGTCTGCCGCGATACCCACACCAAGGTGGACCTGCCGCGCGGCATCTACTTCGACCAGGACTGGGGCGCGCTGCGCAAGGTGATGCCGGTGGCCTCGGGCGGCATCCACGCCGGCCAGATGCACCAGCTGCTGGACCTGTTCGGCGACGACGTGGTGCTGCAGTTCGGCGGCGGCACCATCGGGCACCCGCAAGGCATCCAGGCCGGGGCCACGGCCAACCGCGTGGCGCTGGAAGCCATGGTGCTGGCGCGCAACGAGGGCCGCGACATCGCCAACGAAGGGCCGCAGATCCTGCGCGACGCGGCCAAGTGGTGCACGCCGCTGGCGGCCGCGCTCGATACCTGGGGCGAGATCTCTTTCAACTACGCCTCCACCGACACGTCCGACTATGTGCCGACGCCTTCGGTGGCCTAGGGCCTGTTAACAGGCCCTAAACCGATCCACGAGGAGAGACAGACATGCGAATCACGCAAGGCACCTTTTCATTCCTGCCCGACCTGAGCGACGAGCAGATCCGCCGGCAGGTCGAGTATTGCCTCGGCAAGGGCTGGGCGCTCGGCATCGAATACACCGACGACCCGCACCCGCGCAACACCTTCTGGGAGATGTTCGGCAATCCGATGTTCGACATCCAGGATCCGGCCGGCGTCATGCTCGAGCTCGCGGCCTGCCGCAAGACCTTCGGGCAGCAGTACATCCGCGTCACGGCCTTCGACTCGACCCACGGGACCGAGTCGGTGGTGATGTCCTTCATCGTCAACCGGCCGGCCAACGAGCCGGGCTTCCGCCTGATCCGCACCGAGGAGCCGGGCCGCACCATCCGCTACAGCATCGAGAGCTACGCCGTGCAGGCGCGGCCCGAAGGCGCGCGGTACTGAGGCCAGGCCCGACGCGAGGCACCCGCATGGATACCGCCCAGGCCACCGACACCGCCACTGCGCCGAGGCAGCTCTTCGAGTCCTCGGGCGTGAAGGCCCTGCTCGACCAGCTCGATGCCGAGCTGATCGGCCTGGCGCCGGTCAAGGGCCGCATCCGCGACATCGCGGCGCTGCTCTTGATCGACAGGCTGCGCCAGGCGCAGGGACTGCAATCGCAGCCGCCTTCGCTGCACATGTCCTTCACCGGCAATCCCGGCACCGGCAAGACCACGGTGGCGATGCGCATGGCCGAGGTGCTCAAGCAGCTGGGCTACGTTCGCAAGGGCCATCTGGTGGCGGTGACGCGCGACGACCTGGTCGGCCAGTTCATCGGCCACACGGCGCCCAAGACCCGGGAAGTGATCAAGAAGGCGATGGGCGGCGTGCTGTTCATCGACGAGGCCTACTACCTCTACCGGCCGGAGAACGAGCGCGACTACGGCCAGGAATCGATCGAGATCCTGCTGCAGGTGATGGAGAACCAGCGCGACGACCTGGTGGTGATTCTTGCGGGCTACAAGGACCGCATGGAGACCTTCTTCGGCAGCAATCCGGGCATGGCCTCGCGCATCGCGCATCACATCGACTTCCCGGACTACAGCGAGGCCGAGCTGATGCAGATCGCGCAGCTGATGCTCGAGCGGCTGAACTACAGCTTCGACGACGGCGCGGCATCCACCTTCGCGCGCTATGTGAGCCTGCGCCGGCGGCAGCCGCATTTCGCCAACGCGCGATCGGTGCGCAATGCGCTGGACCGCATCCGGCTGCGCCACGCCACGCGGCTGTTCGGCAGCGAAGAAGCCCTCTCGCGCGAGCAGCTCTGCACACTGGAAGCGCAGGACATCTTGGCGAGCCGCGTGTTCGATCCGGGCGCGCGCATGAGCACGGAGGTTGCCTTATGAGCATCGAAGCCCTCGTGTTCGACGTCGACGGCACCCTGGCCGACACCGAGGAGGTGCATCGCCGCGCCTTCAACCTGGCCTTCGAAGAGCTCGGCCTGGACTGGCGCTGGGAGCGCTCCGAGTACCGGGCCCTGCTCGCGGTGACGGGCGGCAAGGAGCGGCTGCGGGCCTACATCGATGGCCTGGCCTCGAGTGCCTCCGAGAAGAAGCGCCTGCACGAGCGGGTGCCGGAGCTCCACGCCGCGAAGACGCGGCACTACACCGACATCGCTCGGCAGGGCGGCATCGAACTGCGTCCCGGTGTGGCGCGCCTGCTCGACGAGGCGCTCGGCGCCGGCTTGCGCCTGGCAATCGCCAGCACCACGACGGCCGTCAACATCGACGCCTTGCTGCTGGCGACGCTGGGCCCGGGCGGCTTGTCGATGTTCGACGTGATCGCCTGCGGCGACCAGGTGCGCGCGAAGAAGCCTGCGCCCGACATCTACCGGCTCGCGCTCGACACCATGGGCGTGGCGCCCGAGCGGGCGATCGCCGTCGAGGACTCGGCCAACGGAGTGCGCTCGGCCGTCGCTGCCGGCCTGTGGACGGTGGTCACGCCCACCTTCTGGACCGAAGGCGGCGACTTCAGCGGCGCCGGACTGGTTCTGCCCAGTCTCGCGGACGCATCGCTCAGCGTCGAGGAACTCACGCGCAGAGCCACCGCGGTGCCGCCGACGAATGCGGTTCAAGCGCTCTACGGGGGGGCATGAGATGCAGCAGAAAGAAATCTCCGCGCGGCCCGGCTCCGCCTCGACCATGCGGATCGCGCCCAGCCTGTTGTCGGCGGACTTCGCGCGCCTCGGCGAGGAGGTGAGGGCGGTCATCGAAGCCGGCGCCGATCTGATCCATTTCGACGTGATGGACAACCACTATGTCCCGAATCTGACAGTCGGTCCGCTGGTGTGCCAGGCCATCAAGCCTTACGCCACGGTGCCGATCGACGTGCACCTGATGGTCAAGCCGGTCGATGCGCTGATCCCGATGTTCGCCGAGGCCGGCGCCTCGATCATTTCGTTCCACCCCGAGGCCAGCGAGCACGTGGACCGCACCATTCGCCTGATCAATGCCAGCGGCTGCAAGGCCGGCCTGGTGCTCAACCCGGCGACGCCGCTGCAGGTGCTCGACCATGTGCTGGACCAACTCGACCTGGTGCTGCTGATGTCGGTCAACCCCGGCTTCGGCGGACAGAGCTTCATCGAGAGCGTGCTGCCGAAGATCGAGGCAGCGCGCCGCCGCATCGACGCGAGCGGGCGCGACATCTGGCTCGAGGTCGATGGCGGCGTGAAGGCCGACAACGCGCAGCGCATCGGCGCTGCGGGCGCCGACACGCTGGTGGCCGGCTCGGCGGTGTTTGCCGGCGGCCGCTATCGCGAGGCCATCGACGCCATCCGCACCCGGGCGCTGGCGGGGTGCGCGGCATGAAGGATCTGCGCGCCATCGACGCCATCGCCTTCGACCTCGACGGCACGCTGGTCGACAGCGCGCCGGACATCCGGCATGCCTTGAATGCCGCGCTCGACGAGGCGGGTCTGGAGGGCTTCGACCTGGACACCGTGCGCGCATGGATCGGCGACGGGCCCGACGCGTTGATCGCGCACGCCTTGTGCTGGCACGGCATCGACGCCGACGAAACGATGCACGCGCGGCTGCGCCAGGCCTTCGATGCGTACACGCTGGCCGCGCCTCTGCAATCCGGTGGCGTCTTCCACGGCATCGCCGAGCTGGTCGCCGGCCTGGCCCGGAGGCTGCCGATGGTGGTGGTCACCAACAAGCCGACGGCCCTGGCACGCGCCGTGCTGGATGCAGCCGGGCTGCTGCCTTTTCTGAGCGGGGTCCATGGCGCCGATGCCGCCGACCAGCGCAAGCCGGCGCCTTTCCTGCTGCTGGCCGCGGCGCGTCGGCTCGGCGTGGCGCCTGAGCGCCTGCTGATGGTCGGCGACGCGCCGCCCGACCTGCTCGCCGCGCAGGCGGCCGGATGCCCGGCCGCACTGGTGGCATGGGGCTACGGCGGGCACGCGATCGCGGAGCTATTGCCGCCGCGGGCGTGGCGCCTCGCGACGCCGCAGCAACTGCTGCTGACGGCACTTCAGTCGCGCGCCGTGCGCAGCGAAGAAATGACGAATCACTAGACCAGGAGATCGACATGCCAATCGCAGGCAAGGCCACGCTGACCCAGTACATCATCGAGGAGCGCCGCCGGCATCCGGGCGCGACGGGCGCTCTCAATGCCGTCATCACCGACGTTTCGCTCGCCTGCAAGGCGATATCGCGCAAGGTGGCGCTGGGTGCCCTCGGGGACATGCTCGGCAGCGCCAGCAGCCGGAACGTGCAGGGCGAGGAGCAGAAGACGCTCGACGTGCTGAGCAACGACATGTTCCTGCGCGCCAACGAGTGGGGCGGCCACGTGGCGGGCATGGTGTCCGAGGAGATGGAGGCGCCCTACATGCCGCCGCCGCAGCATCCGCGCGGCAAGTACCTGCTGCTGTTCGACCCGCTGGACGGGTCGTCCAACATCGACGTCAACGTGGCGGTGGGCAGCATCTTCTCGATCCTGCGCGCGCCGACGCCCGAGCGCGACGCGAAGCCGGAGGACTTTCTGCAGCCCGGCGTGCAGCAGGTCGGCGCCGGCTATGCGATCTACGGTCCCTCGACGATGCTGGTGCTGACGCTGGGCAACGGCACGCATGCCTTCACGCTGGATCCGCAGTTGGGTGAATGGGTGCTGAGCCATCCGAACCTGCGCATTCCCGCGCGGACCAGCGAGTTCGCGATCAACGCGTCGAACAGCCGTTTCTGGGAGCCGGCGGTGAAGCGCTATGTCGACGAATGCCTGGCCGGCCGGGAAGGCCCGCGCGGCATCGACTTCAACATGCGCTGGATCGCCTCGCTGGTGGCCGAGACGCACCGCATCCTGATGCGCGGCGGCGTCTTTATGTACCCGCGCGACAGCAAGGAGGCGGGCCGGGCGGGGCGCTTGCGCCTGCTCTACGAGGCCAACCCGATCTCCTTCCTGATCGAGCAGGCCGGCGGCATGGCCAGCACCGGCCGCCGGCGCCTGATGACGGTCGAGCCGGAGTCGATCCACCAGCGCATCGGCCTGGTCTTCGGCTCGTCCGAAGAGGTCGCGCGCGTGGAGGCGTACCACGCCGAGGCGCCGCAGGACACCTACCAGGCGCCGCTGTTCGGCAAGCGCGGCCTGTTCGCGACCGCGGCCTGAACGACGCCGGGCCGTCCGCACGAATTCTTCATTCCCGAGGCCACCATGTCAGCCAAACATCCCATCGTTGCCATCACCGGCTCCTCCGGCGCCGGTACCACTTCCGTCACCCGAACCTTCGAGAACATCTTCCGCCGCGAGAGCGTACAGGCAGCGATCGTCGAGGGCGACAGCTTCCACCGCTACGACCGCAACGCCATGAAAGTGGCGATGGCCGAGGAGGAGGCCACCGGCAACCGGAACTTCAGCCATTTCGGCGAGGATGCCAACCTGTTCGCCGAGCTCGAAGCGCTGTTTCGCGACTACGGCGAAGCGGGCGTCGGCCGCAGCCGGAAGTATCTGCATGACGGGCACGAGGCGGCGCCCTACGAGCAGGAGCCCGGTACCTTCACGCCGTGGGAAACGCTGCCGGCGAGCGAGCTGCTGTTCTATGAAGGCCTGCATGGCGGCGTCACCACCAACAAGGTCGACATCGCGCACCACGTCGACCTGCTGATCGGCGTGGTGCCGGTGATCAACCTCGAATGGATCCAGAAGCTGCACCGCGACAAGAGCACGCGCGGCTACTCCACCGAGGCCGTGACCGACGTGATCCTGCGCCGCATGCACGAGTACGTGCACTACATCTGCCCGCAGTTCACGCGCACCCACATCAACTTCCAGCGGGTGCCGGTGGTCGACACTTCCGATCCATTCATCGCGCGCACCATCCCAAGCCCGGACGAAAGCCTGGTGGTGATCCGCTTCGCCAACCCGACGGGCTTCGACTTTCCCTATCTGCTGAGCATGCTGCACGACTCCTTCATGTCGCGCGCCAACACGCTGGTGGTGCCGGGGGGAAAGATGGAGCTCGCCATGCAGCTGATCTTCACGCCGATGATCCTGCGCCTCATGGAGCGCCGCAAGAAGGCGTATGCCATCTAGGAACTTCGTCATGACCACTGAAAACCTCGTCTTGCGCACGCAGTGCGCCAACGCCATCCGCGCGCTGGCCATGGACGCCGTGCAGGCCGCCAACTCGGGCCATCCGGGCATGCCGATGGGCATGGCCGACATCGCCGAGGCCTTGTGGCGGCATCGCCTGCGGCACGATCCCGCCCACCCGCGGTGGATCGATCGCGACCGCTTCGTCGTCTCCAACGGACACGGCTCGATGCTGCTGTATGCGCTGCTGCACCTGAGCGGCTACGCGCTGCCGATGGAGGAGCTGCGGCGCTTTCGCCAGCTGCATTCGCGCACGCCCGGGCATCCCGAGGTCGGTGTCACGCCCGGGGTCGAGACCACCACCGGCCCGCTGGGGCAGGGCATCAGCAATGCCGTGGGCATGGCGCTGGCGGAGAAGCTGCTGGCCGAGGAGTTCAACCGGCCCGGCCATCCGGTGATCGATCACCGCACCTATGTGTTTCTCGGCGACGGCTGCCTGATGGAAGGCATCAGCCACGAGGCCTGTTCGCTCGCGGGCACCTGGCGGCTGAACAAGCTCGTGGCCTTCTACGACGACAACGGAATTTCCATCGACGGCGAGGTCAGCGGCTGGTTCGGCGACGACACGCCGGGCCGCTTCGAAGCCTACGGCTGGACCGTGCTGCGCGATATCGACGGCCATGACGCGCAGGCCCTGGACGCGGCCATCGCCAAGGCCGCATCCGCCGACCGGCCGGTGCTGGTGTGCTGCAAGACGTGCATCGGCCAGGGCTCGCCGAATCGAGCGGGCACCGCGAAGGCGCACGGCGAGGCGCTGGGGGAAGCCGAGATCGCGCTCACGCGGCAGGCGCTGGGCTGGAGCACGCCGCCCTTCGAACTGCCGACCCGGGTCGCGCAGGCCTGGTCGGCGCGCGAGTCGGGCGCCGCGCTGCACGCGGCATGGCAGGCGCGCTTTGCCGCCTATGCGCAGGAATATCCGGCGCTCGCGCGCGAGCTGCTGCGCCGCCATCGCAGCGACGCACCGCTCACCGCACAGGTCGAGGCGGCGCTGGCTTCGGCGGCAGCGGCTGCGGAACAACGGCAGGCGGCCGTCGCCACGCGCAAGGCCTCGCAGCAGGTGCTCGACGAGCTCGGGCCGGCGATGCCGGAACTGATCGGCGGCTCGGCCGACCTCACCGGTTCGAACCTGACCGACTGGAAAGGGCACCGCGCGCTCAAGGGCGCGGGCACGGGCAACCACGTGCACTACGGCGTGCGCGAGTTCGGCATGGCGGCGATCATGAACGGGCTGGCGCTGCACGGCGGCTTGCGGCCCTTCGGCGGTACCTTCCTGACCTTCTCCGACTACGCGCGCAACGGCGTGCGCATGTCGGCGCTGATGAAGCTGCCGGTCATCTACGTCTTCACGCACGACTCGATCGGGCTCGGCGAAGACGGGCCTACGCACCAGCCGGTCGAGCATGCATCGAGCCTGCGCCTGATTCCGGATGTGGATGTCTGGCGTCCTGCGGACGCCACCGAAACGGCCGTCGCCTGGCGGCAGGCGCTGCGTCGCATGGACGGGCCCAGCTGCCTGCTGCTGACGCGCCAGGCGCTGCCGCACGCCGGCGGCGGCAGCGAGCGCATCGAATCGATCGCGCGGGGCGCGTACGTGCTGCGGCGTCCGGAAGCGGAGCGCATCGCCTTGCTGGCGAGCGGCTCGGAGGTCGCGGTGGCGCTGGGCGCTGCGGCCTTGCTGGCGGAGGAGGGCATCGCGGCCCGCGTGGTTTCGGTGCCGTGCATGGATGTGTTCGAGCGCCAGCCTGCGGACTGGCGCCATGCGGTGATTCCGCGCCACCTGCCGCGCCTCGCGGTGGAGGCCGGCAGCACCGGCCTGTGGTGGAAGTTCGTCGGCGAGCACGGCGACGTGGTCGGGCTCGACCGCTTCGGCGAGTCGGCGCCGGCCGGCGAGCTGTTCAAGCTGTTCGGCATCACCGCCGAGGCGGTGGCCGAGCGCGCTCGGCGCCTGCTGGCGAGCGTCCCGCACGCCGGTGTGAGGGAGACCGCATGAGGCCCTATACCCACTTCAACAGGAGCCTGCCATGGCCATGATTTCACTGCGTCAGCTGCTGGACCACGCGGCAGAGCACCAGTACGGCGTACCGGCCTTCAACGTCAACAACCTGGAGCAGATCCAGGCCATCATGCAGGCGGCCAGGAAGACCGACAGCCCGGTCATCCTGCAAGCCTCGGCCGGCGCGCGCAAATATGCCGGCGAGCCTTTTCTGCGCAAGATGGTCGAGGCCGCCGTGGAGATGTACCCCGAGATCCCGGTCGTGATGCACCAGGACCACGGCGCCAGTCCGTCGATGTGCATGCAGGCCATCCGCTCGGGCTTCACCAGCGTGATGATGGATGGCTCGCTGATGGAGGACGCCAAGACCCCGGCCAACTACGACTACAACGTCGGCGTGACGCGCCGGGTGGTGGAAATGGCGCATGCGGTCGGCGTCTCGGTCGAGGGCGAACTGGGTTGCCTCGGATCGCTGGAGTCCGGCATGGCCGGCGAGGAAGACGGCAGCGGCGCCGAGGGCGTGCTCTCGCACGACCAGCTGCTGACCGACCCGCAGCAGGCGGCGGACTTCGTTGCCAGCACCGGCGTCGATGCCCTCGCAATCGCCATCGGCACCTCGCACGGCGCCTACAAGTTCAGCCGCAAGCCGACCGGCGACATCCTCGCGATCGACCGCATCAAGGACATCCATGCGCGCATTCCGCAGACGCACCTGGTGATGCACGGCTCCTCGTCGGTGCCGCAGGAGTGGCTGGCGGTCATTCGCGAATTCGGCGGCGAGATCAAGGAGACCTATGGCGTGCCGGTCGAGGAGATCCAGGAGGGCATCCGCCACGGCGTGCGCAAGATCAACATCGACACCGACATCCGGCTGGCCATGACCGGCGCCATGCGCCGCGCCATGGGCCGCGATCGCAGCGAGTTCGATCCGCGGAAGTTCCTGAAGGACGCCACGGCCGCCGCGCGCGATCTCTGCATCGATCGCTTCCAGGCCTTCGGCAGCGCCGGTATGGCGGGCAGAGTCAGGCCGGCGGCACTGGCGGAGCGCTGAAGCGTGGCGCCGTACGAAGGCGGCCGCCAGGCGATGCCTCCACCAAATGGCGGAAGCGAAGGTGTGTCGTCCCTCGGCAAAATCGGCTGATGGAAACAGAAGACCTAACCGACGAACAACTGGCAGCCTCAGCGCACGTTTGGCGCCGAAGGGCATTTCATGGTGAGAAGCACGCACGCTCCGTGGCTCTGCGTCTCGAAGGAGAACTGCGCCGCCGAGCAGGCATGCTCGAGGACAAGTCCGCCACATTCGATGACAAGGCGACGGGAAAGCGCCGCCGCCAGTGGTGGCGCTTCTGGTAGGAAGGGCGAGAGCATCTTTCGTCGTTGCGACATGTATGTCGCCGTGAGCCCACACCCGCAAATAAATAAATCCATTCGAGTTGTTTCGGCTTACGTGGCAGGTTGTGTCCAGGGTGCGCTTCATCATTCGCGAGTAACAACTTGCAAAGAAACGCACCAGATGACTTCCGGCAAAAGCAACGGTCCCGCCTGCAACCCCGACACCATCGGCCATAGGCGTGGGCATGCGCACTGCAACAGCAGGGCGACCTCCAACTCGCGCGCCGGCGGTCACTTGCAAGTTTCGGCCATTACCCTCGCCGTCGCGTTTCTCGCCGCGGCACCCCAGATCGCGCGTGCTGCCAACGAGTGCGGCGTCAGTGTGGCCGGACCCGACACGATCACCTGCTCGGGCGCGAGCTACGCGACTGGGATTGCCTACCTCGGCGATGGACTCACGCTCAACCTCGACTACCCGAGCATGGTCATATCGGGCACGGTATCGCTTCAGTCTCTGAGCGCGGGCGTCGCAGTAACGGTCAATATGACCAATATCAATTCGATCACCGCCACGGGTTCGGCTGTGACGGTAAGCAACGGAGGAGCCGGAGGACTCGCTTCCATCAACGTCAACGGCGGAATTTTCACTTCCACTGGCGCTAACCCTACCGTCAGAGTGGACGGCGGTGCCAGTAGCGGCAATGCCCAAGTGACGCTGAACGGCGGACAGGTCTTGAATACCGGCACAGGGGGAGGGATCACCACATTTGTGTCCGGCGCCATTGGGACTGGCAACTCAACCGTCACGATCACCGGAGGCTCGGTCGAAGCGCGTGGCGCTGCTGTCAACGCGACAATAACAGGGGGGACCGGCACGGCGAGCATCCATATGAGCGGCGGATCGGTTCTGTCTACGGGTTCGAACGCCTTGCTGGCCAGTACGACCGGCAAGGGGATGGCCCAGGTGCAGATGTCGGGCGGCGCGGCGACCGCGTCCGGGGCCAACGCCGACGGTGTGTTCGCCTCAAGCAGGTTTGGCACCTACGCAGTGGACGTCTCTGGTGGCGCCGTCAGTGGCGGCAGCGGCTTCAGCGCCGCGATCCACACCTCGGCCGCCGCTGGCGGCATCGTCAACATCAGCGCGGGGGCGACCATCAACGCAGGCGGCTCCGGCGCGGCGCTTCGGGACGGCGATGCCAACCGCGACGGCATTGACGAAATCGGCGGCAACGCCACCATCACCACCGCGGGGACGCTGAACGGTTCCGTGCTGCTCGGCGGCGGCACCGACACCCTCAACATCGCAGGTGGCTCGATCAACGGCAACATCACGGGCGACGGCGTCGATGGCCTGAACTTCACCCTCGGCTCGAACAACTTCATCCATGGTGGCGCCTTTGCCATCAGCGGGATGGACGCCATCGTCATGAACTCGGGCACGGCACAGCTCGACAGCACCGTCACCGCCAACTCGCTCACCGTCAAAGGCGGCACCCTGATGCTGGGCGGCAATGCAACGATCGCAGGCTCGACCTCGGTCGAAGGCGGCACGCTCGCGGTCAACGGCACGCTGGCCGGCAGCGTGAACGTGCTGGCCGCGGGGCGCCTCCAGGGCTCGGGCTCGGTGGGCAGCACGACCGTCTTCGGCACGGTCGCACCTGGAAACTCCATCGGCACCCTCAGCGTCAACGGCAACTTCGCCCAGCAGTCGGGCTCGACCTACCAGGTCGAAGTCGATCCGGCGTCCTCCGCCTCCGACCTCATTCGCGTGAGCGGCAGCGCCAGCATCGGGGCCGGTTCGCGTCTTGAAGTCGTGCGAGCCGGGGCCGCCAACTACAGCGTGGGCACCCGCTACACCGTGCTCAGCGCCGATGGCGGCGTCACGGGCACCTACAGCCTGGCGGGCGATACCGAGAGCGCCTTCGTCCGGCTGGCCGATAGCTACGACGCGAACCATGTCTATCTGACCGCTGAACAATTCCGCAGCATCGCCGATGCCGCCGGCACGCCCAACCAGGTGGCTGTCGGCGCAGCGCTGGACAGCCTGCCCGCCAGCAACGGTCTGGCCAATGCGGTGGTGTGGCTGCCCAACGACTTTGCCGCGCGCGATGCCTTGAATCAGCTGTCTGCGGACATTCATGCGTCCACCAAGACGGCGTTGCTGGAAGACAGCCGCTTCGTGCGCGAAGCCGCGATCGAACGGCTGCGCGGCTCTGCATGCGCGCCGGGCAGTGCGGTGCAGACGTCGCAACAAGTAGGTGCTGGCTGCACGCCGGAGGACACCCAGAAGCGTTCGGCCTGGACCCATGTGTTCGGCTCCTGGGGCAGCATCGACGGCGACGGGAATGCAGCGAAGCTCAAGCGCGACATCGGCGGCTTCGTGGTCGGCGCGGATACCGGCGTCGGCGCAGGCTGGCGCGTGGGCGCCCTCGGCGGCTACAGCCGCGCGAGCGCGGACACCAGCGCGCGCAACAGCAGCAGCAAGACCGACAGCTATCACCTCGGCGCCTACGGCGGCACGCAGTGGGGCGCCACGGCGCTGCGCCTGGGTGCAAGCCACAGCTGGAACAAGACGGAAACGAACCGCTCCGTCGCCTTCGCAGGATTTGCCGGCGGCCTGGACGCCGAGTACGACAGCACGACCACGCAGGTGTTCGGCGAGCTCGGCCACCGGATCGACCTGGGGCGCGCGACGCTCGAACCCTTTGTCGGCCTCGCTCATGTGCGACTCAAGAGCGACGCGTTCTTCGAGCGCGGTGGGCCTGCTGCGATGCACGGCGAGGGCGACAGCCTTGATGCGACTTTTTCAACACTGGGCCTGCGCGCGAGCATGCAGGCGAGTGAAAGCATTCGCGTGCGCGGCATGCTGGGTTGGCGCCATGCGTTCGGAGACACGACGCCCGCGAGCACGCACACCTTCAGCGGCAGCCTGCCGTTCACGCTTGCCGGCGTGCCGCTGGCAAAGGATGTTGCGGTGCTCGAAGCGGGCATAGAGACGCAGCTGCGGCCGAACCTCACGCTCGGCGCTTCCTACTCGGGCCAGTTCGGCGACGGGCTGCAGGACCATGGGTTCAAGGCCAGCCTGAACTGGACGTTCTGAAGCTCCGGCGCCTACTTGATCGACGCGGAGCACGATGGGGCGCGCGCGTCGGTCTGGTTCCTGAGGTGGCGTTCACCGAGTGGGCGACGGACGCGCGCATCCAGCATCCGTCGCGCCGGTAAGCCCGCCAAGGCTATCGTTCAAGAGAAGCCGAGCAGAACGGGGCTTGCCTAGGCACGCTTCAGCGTCGCATGTAGTTGATGGAGGGCCTTTCTCGTTCCAAGTGACGCAGCCGGCGCTCGAGTGGCCAGGGCGGAGAAGGTTGGAGTCATTGGGAAGCTCCGCGAGGGCGCTGTCCTTCAGACGCTGCCTGTGAGCGCCTGCACGTCAACGCTGCGGTAGCTGGGCAGGATGTCGCCCAGCTCTTCAAAGGCGATAGAGATGCCCATAGACCCCAGCACCCCAATCTCAGACGGCCATTCCTTTGCCTACCGTGGGTTTCGCTTCTCGCTGCGAGCAGAGCCGATGAACGGCAGCATGTTTCGGCCGGTCGCGGTCCTGGTCGATGGCCCCGTGGACCTGAAGGAAGCTGAGTTGCCGAACGACACCGACGAAGTTGCCTACCGCACTGAGGCAGAAGCGCTACGTCACGCCGAGCAGCAGGCGATGAGGTGGGTGCACGACCGGACGGACACTGGGCAGGCGCAGTTTTGAACGAGAGCGTGAAAATCACCCTGCGCCCGCGATCGCAGCGAGTTCGATCCGCGGAAGTTCCTGAAGGACGCCACCGCCGCCGCGCTGAAGCGCGCCGAGGCGTTCAGCGCTCTGCGTCCACCTCGATCTCGACGCGCCGGTTCGGCGCCAGGCAGGCGATAAGCTCCTCGCGCTTCTTCTGCTCGCATTGCACCTTGGGCTCGGTCTCGCCCTTGCCCTCCACCTGCATGCCGCGCGCCGGCACACCGGCTTGCACCAGATGATCGCGCACGGTCGTGGCGCGCGCGAGCGACAGCTGTTCGTTGAAGGAGGTCGAGCCCAGACGATCCGTGTGGCCGGTGATGCGCAGCCGGCTGGTTTCGCGCGCGCCGCGCAGGCCGGCAGCCAGCGCATCGAGCTCTCGCCGGCCCTGCGGCAGCAGGTCGGCCGGTCCCGAGCGGCCGAAAGCGAAGAGCGCGTCGGCAGACAGTTCGACCCGTTGCGGCACCGGTGCCTTCTCGGCAATGCGCTCGACGGAAGGCGAAGCCACCTTCAACAGCTCGGCGCAATCCGCCGGCAGCCAGTGGAAGCTCTGGGCTCGCAGCGCAGTGTCGTAGATCACCTTGTACTGGCAGGTCTTCACGCCGCCCGGGACGCGGAAGTTGAAGATGTAGTCCCACTCGCGAACTCCGAACAGGCTTTCGCGGAAGTGTGGCCGGCCCACGAGATCGTAGAGTTGGTCCTTGGTGACGCCGGGCCCGATGCGGCGCAGGTTGTCGACGTTCGGGAAGGTGCCTTCTTTCAGCCAGGCATCTTTCCCGATGTCGGGGAAGACAACTTCGCCTGCGCGGCCATCATCCGAGATGTTCTTGCTGACCGTAGACGTGCCGCAGCCCGCCAGCGACAACAGTGCCGCGATCGCCAGCGTGGCGCCGGCCGCTTTGATTTGCTTGTTCATGAATGCTCTTGGAAATTGGTTGCGATCGGGTGCTTACCAATGGAAGCCCATGCCGGCGGCGACGCCGACCTTGCCGCGCGAGTTGGCCGTGCCGCTGAACTTGACGATCCATCGGCCGTTGTCCGCGAGCTTCGACACACCGAGCGCCAGCGCAGCCTGGCCATCGAAGCCCGCGACACCGGCGGCCACCATGCTCTTGCCGGGGATGGCAGCCTGCGGCAGGTTGGCCATCGCCATCGCGCCGGCCGCGGCGGCGTTGGCCTCTCGGCTCACCTTGTCGATATTGGCCTGCACCTGGCCGAGCTTGGCATCCGTGTACTGATTGGCAGCCGCAAGGCCGGCATTCAGCTGATTCACGTTGACCGCGTCGTTGCCTGCCACGCCGTCGGCGACGTTGTGGAGGGTCACTGGGGCGTTCGTGTTCGTGCCGCCCAAGGTCACGCTGTTGTAGTTGGTCGTGCCGTCGGCGTTGGTCTCGTACTTCACCGCGGACTGATCGATGTTGGTCACCGTCGTCTGCACCGCCTTCAGTTGCGACACGTTGACCGCGTCGCTGTCCTGCGAGCCCGCCGCCACGCCGGTGATCTGGCGGAACTGGCCGTTGGAAGCATCGCCCACCGACACCGCCGACAGCGTGCTGGTGGTCGCGTTGATGGCCGCGGTCTGCGAGGTGGAAGCACCCGTGGGCACATAGCCGGCCGCACCGGCCGCAGTGGAAGCGACCGAGCCGGCGCCCAACGCCACGCCACCGGCCTGGGTCACGCTGGTGCCTGCACCGATCGCAACGCCCTGAACCGCTGCCGCAGAAGACTGGGTGCCGATCGCGATGGAGTCCGCCCGGTGCGAAGTCGCACCCTGGCCGATGGCCACGCCGCCCGGGGCGGTCTGCTGCACCACGGCACCATCGCCGATGCCGACGCCGCTGTTGCCGTTGACCACCGTCCGCGGGCCGACCGCCACCGATTCGGCACCGATGGCCAGCGAGTCCATCGCGGTCGAGTTGGCGTGGAAGTACTGGATCGGCGTGACGGCGAAGGATTGCAGCGCACCGCTGAGCTGGCGCACCGTGACAGCGTCCTGCGCCTGGGTGCCGTCCGCCACGTTGGTGATCTGGCGGTAGGTGGTCGCGCTGCCGACGGAGACGGCGCCCAGCAGCGTCCGGTCGGTCGTGTTGTACGGGATCAGCGAGCTGCCTGCGGGGATGTCGCCGGTGCTGCCCGCGACGGCGCGGTCGGAGACGGAACCCGAGCCGAGTGCGACCGACCCGTCGACGCTTGCATTGGCGCCAAGGCCCTGCGCAATGCTGTTGGCCCCAGTGGCGGACGCATCCTTGCCCGACGCGATCGCGTCGGCACCGGTCGCACCGAGGTTGTCCTCGTTGCCGCCACCGGTGGAGTTGACGCTGTAGTACTCGATCTTGTTGGCATTGACCGTGCTGCTGAGGTTCTCGATCGACTGGTTGGTGGCGAACAGCTGCGAGCCGTTGATGGCATCGGTCGAGCCGATTGCAATTCGCCCGGCGGCCACATTGGTGATGGTGCGCTCCGCACCCACCGCACCGACGCTGACCGTCGAAGCTGGCGTGGTGCCGGCGAAGTTGTAGGTGATGCCGTCGATCACGGTGCTGACCGTGCCGACGGCCGCCGCCGTCGTGGAACCCGAGCCCAGCGCCACGTCGCTGGCATTGTTGGCCACCGCGTTCGGGCCGATGGCGA
>NZ_JAGGNV010000058.1 GCF_018614955.1 Variovorax paradoxus | reverse complement strand
AGACTGCCCCCTATCCCGATCCCGATCGAACACCGCGATCGACTCGACATGCGCCGTGTGCGGGAACATGTTGACCACGCCCGCGAAGGTGCAGCGGTAGCCCGCCTGGTGTACCAGGAGGCCGGCGTCGCGCGCCAGCGTCGAGGGATTGCAGCTCACATAGACGATGCGCTTCGGCGGCGACCAGCCGCCCTCGTGCAGTTCGACCTGCTGATGAAGGTCGGCGAGCGCCTTGGCAAGCGCAAACGCACCCTCGCGCGGCGGATCGACCAGCCACTTGTCCGCCGCGCCGTCGGCCACCAGCATTGCGGGTGTCATCTCGAACAGGTTGCGCGCGACGAAGCGGATCGGGGCCAGCGCGCCTCGACCGGGCACCGCGGGCCGGTTGCGCTCGAAGTTGTCGGTCGCCCGCGCCACCAGCGTGTCGCTGCCCTCGATGCCCAGCACCTCGCGGGCGCGGCTCGCCAACGGCAACGTGAAGTTGCCCAGGCCGCAGAACCAGTCGATCACACGCTCGTTCGACTGCACGTCGAGCAGGCGCAACGCGCGGCTGACCAGCGCGCGGTTGATGTGCGGGTTGACCTGCGTGAAATCGGTCGGCTTGAACGGCATCGTGACCCCGAACTCCGGCAGCTCGTAAGCCAGCGCGGGACCGTCGGGTTCGAGGAGCTTCACCGTCTCGGGCCCTTTGGCCTGCAGCCACCATTGCACACCGGGGTGCTGCGCCGCAAAAGCCTGGAGCCGCCCGATGTCCGCAGCGGACAGCGGCTGCAGATGCCTCAGCACCAGGGCGATCACGCCGAGGCCGGCGCCGTCCGGCGCATCTCCGCAAGCCAGTTCGATCTGTGGGCAGGTGTCGCGCGCCTCCATCGAGCCGACAAGTTCGCGCAAGGGCATGAGCATGGCGCTGACCCGGGCGGGCAGCACGGGGCACACCTGCATGTCCGCCAGGTAGCGGCTCTTGCGCTCGTGAAAGCCGATCAGCACCGTGCCCTTCTTGGCCACGTAACGCATCGACAGGCGGGCGCGATAGCGGTAGTGCCAGGCAGGCCCTTCCAGCGGCCGCAGCATGTTCTCGGGGCGCACCTTGCCGAGATGCCACAGGTTGTCTTCGAGCGCACGCTGTTTCACCGCCACCTGCGCCGCGACATCCAGGTGCTGCATCTTGCAGCCGCCGCAGGCGCCGGCGTGCAAGCCGAAATGCGGACAGCCGGGCCGCACGCGCTGCGACGATTCGCGGCGGATCGCGGCCACGGTGCCCTGCTCCCAGTTGTTCTTCTTGCGGTGCACGCTGAACTGCACTTCTTCGAAAGGCAATGCGCCTTCGATGAACACCACCATGCCGTCGGCCTTGTGCGCTACGCCTTGTGCGTCGAGGTCGAGCGACTCGACGTGCACCCATTCATCGCGGGCTTGTTGCTGCGCCGCTTTCTTCTCTATCGAATCCGTCATGCACGGATTGTCTCAGGGCTGCGGTGCGCGCTCGGCCCGGAGGCTACAAAAGTGCATCGCGCTGCACGCCGGCGCGCGCGAGCTGGCGGCGCATCTTGGCGAGCGCCTCGTTCTGGATCTGCCGCACGCGTTCCCGCGTCAGGCCGAGGCGCACGCTCAACACCTCGAGCGTTTCCGGATCGCGGTCGTGCAGGCCGTAGCGGCCTTCCAGCACTTCGCGCTCGCGTTCGCTCAGTGCGAGGATCCATCGATCGAGAAGCTTCTCGACCTCGTGCGTCTGCGTCACTCCCGTGGGGTCTCCGCCCTCGTCTTCCGAAGCCACCGTATCGGCCAGGCTGAAGCTGTCGTCGCCGCGCTCGCTGCCGGCGTCGAGCGAACGTGGCGCCTCGGAGAGCGCCATCAGCTCGGCCACCGCCTGCACTTCGCGGCCCAGCAGCGCCGCGACATCTTCGACCCGAACGCCGTCGGGCCGGCGGGCAATGAAGTCGGAGTCGCCCTCCAGCGCACGGCGTGCGCGCATCACCTGCTGCAGTTCGCGAACCACATGCACCGGCAGCCGGATCGCGCGGGCCTGCATCATCGCGGCCCGTTCGATCGACTGGCGGATCCACCAGGTTGCATAAGTGGAGAAGCGAAAGCCCCGCTCCGGCTCGAACTTGTTGATTGCATGCATCAGGCCGAGGTTGCCTTCCTCGATCAGATCCGCGAGCGGAACGCCGCGGCCGAGATAGGCCTTGGCGATATTCACCACGAGCCGCAGGTTGTGCTCGATCATCGATTGCCGCGCCGCGAAGTCGCCGCTGCGCGCGGCGCAGGCGGTCTGGTATTCCTCGTCGGGAGTGAACAGTTCTGTGCGCCGGATCTCGCGCAGGTAGAGCGTCAGCGAATCGCCGCCTTCACCGCCTAGATCGACCGGCGCCGCGTCATGCGGAATCTCGGGCGGTGCGCCCTTGTCCACGCGATCAACGACGTCATCCGCAGGAGCGGGCAGGCTCGCAGGCTTGTAGGGCCGGAAGGTCGAGATGCTGCCGTTGCCCGCCGCGCGCCGCACGACCGGAATGCGACGCGGGACGGAGGCAGCCATGCATGATCCTAGCGCGCGGGCAGGTAGCGCGCCGGATCGACCGGCCTGCCCTGACGGCGGATTTCGAAATGCAGCTTCACGCGGTCTGCGTCGCTGTTGCCCATCTCTGCAATCTTCTGGCCCTTCTGCACGGACTGGTCTTCCTTCACCAGCAGGGTCCGGTTGTGCGCATAAGCGGTCAGGTAGGTGTTGTTGTGCTTGAGGATGATCAGGTTGCCGTAGCCCCGCAGGCCGGCGCCGGCATACACCACTCGTCCATCGGCTGCAGCAAGCACCGAATCGCCGGCCTTGCCGCCGATATCGAGGCCCTTGTTCTTGGCTTCATCGAAACCTGCAATCAGCGAGCCCTGCGCAGGCCAGATCCAGCCCACATCTTCATCGCCCGATGCCGTGGCAGCCGGTGCAGAAGGCGAAGCGGTGACGATGGGCGGCGTAGGTTTGGCAGCCGCACTCGCCGCGGCCGCGGGAGCCGCTGCGGCGCCGGAAGACGGTGCGACAGCAGCCTGCGTGACCGGCCGCGTGGCGGCGCCCGACGCATCGGTGGTACCCGCTGCAGGTGCCGGCGCCGCAGCGCTTGTGGCGCCGGCCGGCGGGATCACGCGCAGCACCTGACCGACTTCGATCAGGTCGGGATTGTCGAGATTGTTCCAGCGGGCGATGTTCTGCCAGCTCTGGCCGGTTTCAGTGCCGATGCGGCGAATGGTGTCACCGGGACGCACCGCGTAATAGCCGGGCTTGCCGTAGTTTTCGATGCCCGGCAGCGGCTTGCCCGAAGCGTCCGTGGTGATGGGCGGGACACCGGGCGCGCTGGGCGCGGCAACCGGCGCGCTGGTCATCGTGCCGCGGTCCTCGACCGGTACGGGGCCGCGCCTGGTAGCACACCCCGCAATCAAGAGCGCGACCAGCAGCGTCACGCCGGCAAGCCAGCCCCGATTGCCAATACCCAGCATGTGTTCTTCCTTCAAGCAATTCCCGATTTTAGGGGGACAAAGTGAACCGCCTCAAGAATGCGGCGCTCCAGTCCCCGCGCTGTTTTGTCGATCACGACAAGGGCCTGTTTGCCGACCGCGGACTGGGTCGGCGCGACGATCCGGCCGCCCACGGCCAGCTGCGCGATCCAAGCCTCCGGCACCGCTTCGCCGCCGGCCGCCGCGATGATGCCCGCGTAAGGCGCGCCCTTCGCATAGCCCACCATGCCGTCACCAAGCAGCAGATGAACCGTGGCCAGCCGGAACGAGCGGAGATTGGTGCGCGCTCGCTCGTGCAATCCGCGCAGGCGTTCGATGCTGTAGACCTCGGTCGCGATGTGGCTCAACACCGCCGCCTGGTAGCCGCAGCCGGTCCCGATCTCGAGCACGCGGCCCAGGCGATCGGTGGGCTTGTTGGCCAATGCGGGGGCGCCAAGCAGGAGTTCGATCATGCGGGCCACCACGTTCGGCTTCGAGATGGTCTGGCCCAGACCGATCGGCAGGCTCGTGTCTTCATAGGCCTGATTGACCAGCGCGCTGTCGACGAAAAGATGACGCTCGACCGTGCCCATCGCGCGCAGCACCCGCACGTCGGCAATGCCCTGCGCAGCGAGCCGCTGAACCATGCGCGCACGCACGGCGTCCGAGGCCATCGAAGGCGTGTGATGGACGAGCGGCTTGGCAGGCACGGCGGACGTGCGCCCGCGCGTCACGGCCGATGCGGTGGGTGTGAGCCGCACGGGGAACCCGGGTCGCTGGCTCGCCATGTCAGGAGGACTCGCCCAGGCGAGCCACCGTCTCGCGCCACTGGCCCAGGTTGTCATGGTCGGTCAGATCGATCTGCAATGGCGTGAGCGCAATGTGGCCAGCCGCCGTCGCATGGAAGTCGGTGCCCTCGCCGCTGTCCTTGGCGCCGCCCGCCCCCGCGATCCAGTACATGGTCTCGCCGCGCGGGCTGTCCTGCGTAATGACCTTTTCGGCTGCATGGCGGCGCCCCAGCCTGCAAACCTTGATCGATTTCAGCTTGTCGAAGGGCAGGTTCGGCACGTTGACGTTGAGCAGGAACGCGCCGCCCTCGAGCATGCGTTCGCGTTCGATCTGCTCCACCAGCCGCCGGGCCGCACGGGCGGCGGCATCGACATGGGCCCAGCCCTTCTCGATCTGGGAGAACGCGATCGCTGGAATGCCGAAAAGGTAGGCCTCCATGGCAGCACCGACGGTGCCCGAGTAGATGGTGTCGTCCCCCATGTTGGCGCCGTTGTTGATGCCGGAAACCACGAGATCGGGCCGGTAGTCGAGCAGCCCCTTGAGTGCGATGTGCACGCAGTCGGCGGGCGTACCGGTCACGTAGCGAAAGCCGTTGTGCGCGGTGTGCACGTAAAGCGGCGCTGCCAGCGTGAGCGCATTCGACTTGGCGCTGTTGTTTTGCTCGGGTGCGACCACTTCGACTTCCGCCACCTCCTTCAGCGCATCGTGCAGCGCAACGATGCCGGGCGCCTGGAAGCCATCGTCGTTCGAAATAAGTATCTTCATGTCGTCTGTGAGTGCGCGCGATTGTAGGCGGCCGATGCGTCACGGCAGGGACAATGCCGTCCTGCCGGCCCGCCTATCATGGCCCGAATTCACTGACCCAGAGACCCACACCAAGGAGACACGAGCATGCACGCATGGCTCTGCGAAAACCCCACCGGCGTCGACGCCCTGACCTGGAAAGAACTGCCGACGCCAACCCCCGGCCCGGGCCAGGTTTTGATCGAAATCAAGGCGGCCAGCCTCAACTTCCCCGACCTGCTGATCGTTCAGAACAAGTACCAGATCAAGCCGCCGCTGCCCTTCGTGCCAGGGTCCGAATATGCAGGCGTGGTGGCGGCTCTCGGCGACGGAGTGACTCATCTGCAGGTCGGCCAGAACGTCGCCTGTCTTTCCGGCACCGGCGGCTTCGGCACCCACACGCTGGCGCCGGCGGCCCTCTGCATGCCGCTGCCCGAGGGCTTCGGCCATGTCGATGCGGCGGCTTTCATCATGATCTATGCGACATCGTGGCACGCGCTGATGGACAGGGCGCAACTCAAGGCCGGCGAAACCGTGCTGGTGCTCGGCGCGGCCGGCGGCGTCGGAACGGCCGCGATCCAGATCGCCAAGGCTGCCGGCGCCAAAGTAATCGCTGCTGCCTCCACCGATGAAAAATGCGAGCTCTGCAAATCGATCGGCGCCGATCTCACGATCAACTACACGACGCATGCGCTGCCCAACGGCTTTCGCGAGGCCATCAAAGCGGCGACCGACGGCAAAGGTCCCGATGTCATTTACGACCCCGTCGGTGGCGAATTCGCCGAACCTGCATTCCGTTCGATCGGTTGGCGCGGGCGTTATCTGGTCGTGGGCTTCGCCGCCGGCCCCATTCCCTCGCTGCCATTGAATTTGACGCTGCTCAAAGGCGCGTCGCTGGTCGGCGTGTTCTGGGGGGATTTCGCCAAGCGCGAACCCAAAGCCAATGCGCAGATGATGGGCGAATTGGCAAAGTGGTATGGCCAAGGCAAGATCAAGCCGGTGATCGACCGCACCATGCCGATGGCAGAGTTGAAGGCTGCCTACGCACACATGGGTTCGCGCGGCGTCAAAGGCAAGCTCGTGATGGTCAACTGAGGCCTGCCGCACCCAATAAAAAAGCCCGCACCTGCGGGCTTTTTACGGGGGACTCAGCAAACCGTCTACTTGATCTCGAAGTCCGACAGCGACTTGCCGGCGGCCAGTGCCTCCGTAATCCAACGCGGCTTGCGCCCGCGCCCACCCGACCATGTTTCGCCGGTTGGGCTGCGATACTTTGCAGCCGCCTTGGTCCCGACCACCACTGTACTGCGCTTGCCACCACGCGTGCCGAGTTTCAGATCGGCCGCAGTCAAACCGTATTCTGCGACCTTATTGCGCAGTTCCTCGATCACACCCGCGCGCTCCTGATTGCGCAGTTCCTCGGCTTGTTTGCGCAATTGCGCAATCTGCTCGTCGTGCTTCTTGATCTGGGAATTGATGTCGGCAAGGGTTGAGGCCATCGGTGAAATCCTCCGAATTGGAAAGTAAAAATTCTAATTCAAATCCCAATTGCCGCAAGTGAGGCCACTCCAAAAAAAAGGCTCTGTTGAAAATCAAGTGGGTTGCCCAGCGTGAGGGTTGATGGCTTGGAAGTCGAGCTTGCCGGC
>NZ_JAGGNV010000057.1 GCF_018614955.1 Variovorax paradoxus | reverse complement strand
GTGCCCTCGCTTTGCGCGGCGGCCGCGAGCGGCGCGCCCAGCAGCAGCGCCAGCGCGCAGCGCCCCAGCAGGGCGGCGGCGCGCCGGGCCATCATCCGCAAACGCCCGGAATGCGGGGCGGGAGGAGCAAGGGGAGCACCGGCGGCGCAGTGGACAGGAAATTGCATCTTCTTCGGGAACGCGTTGGCTGGTGGCCTTAGGGCTGGTCAAAGCGGTTCTGTCGAGAACACAATTAGAAACCAACTTCGATCGGATTCGTGACGTTTTTCCCTAGACATGTACTTAAGTCGGTGGTTGACATTCACGTCGCCGCGCGTCTGATGCGCCCATGAACTGGCCCTTTCGCGCTCTCCGCCTGCTGGTGCGCCTGACGCTGGCGCAGCAGCTCGTGCTGCTGGCGCTCTTGCCTGCCATGGTGGCGACGCTGGGTGCGATCGCGGTGCTGACGCGACAGCACCTCGCGAGCGTGACCGAGCTGATGCGCGCCAATGCGCAGACCGTCGCGCTGCAGGTGGCGACCGTGGCCCAGATCCAGCTGCAGCACATGGACCGCCGCGCGCTGCAGCGCACCGCGCAGTCCGGCAGCTACCAGCCGCACGTGCAGCAGGTGCAGATCTGGTCGGAGGACGGCGAGATCCTGGCCAATTCGGAAACCACCGACCGCGAGCGCAGCGAGGGCCTGCAGGTGGTGGCGCCGATCATCGGCGACGACGGCAAGCACACCGGCAAGGTGATGGTGGAGATCAGTCTCGACGCGGTGGAGCGCGCCAAGCGATCGGTCTGGATCAACGTGGTGCTGGTGCTGGCGGCCAGCCTGGTGGGCGTGGGGCTGGCCGGCTGGTGGGCGGCGCGCCGCATCAGCGCGCCGATCCGCGCGCTCGGCGAGGCGGTCGACCGGCTGGGCGCCGGCGAGGACGCGCAGGTGGCGGTCGCGGGCACGGCCGAGGTGCGGCGCCTGCAGCACGGCTTCAACGAGGCGGCACGCGCGCTGTCGGAAAGCCGCGGCGAGCTGGAAAACCGCATCGCCCGCGCCACGGCCGAGCTGGCCAGCAAGAACCAGCAGCTCGAGGTGGCGAGCCAGGCCAAGACGCGGCTCCTGGCCGCCGCCAGCCACGACCTGCGCCAGCCGCTGCACGCGCTCACGCTGTTCTCCGACGGCCTGGCCAACGGCGAGACCGACCCGGTGCGCCTGCAGCGCATCGGCCACATCCGCGAATGCGTCGACTCGCTGGACCGGCTGTTCTCGGAACTGCTCAACCTCTCGCAACTCGATGCCGGCGTGCTGCAGCCGCAGTGGGCGGACTTCGCGCTGGACCATCTGTTCGACGAGATCAGCCGCAACTTCCGGCCGGTGGCCGAGCAGCAGAACCTGCGGCTGGTGGTGCGCAAGACCGAGCTCTGGGTGCGCAGCGACTACGTGATGCTCTCGCGCATCCTGAACA
This sequence comes from Variovorax paradoxus, assembly GCF_018614955.1. Taxonomy (GTDB): domain Bacteria; phylum Pseudomonadota; class Gammaproteobacteria; order Burkholderiales; family Burkholderiaceae_C; genus Variovorax; species Variovorax paradoxus_J. The sequence continues at coordinate 43,853 of NZ_JAGGNV010000057.1, read as the reverse complement.
ACCTGGTGTCGAACTCGCTGCGCCACACCACCGAGGGCGGCGTGCTGATCGGCGCGCGCCGTCGCGGCCGCGGCATCCGCATCGACGTGGTGGACACCGGCGTCGGCATCGCGGCGCATCACCAGTCGCGGGTCTTCGAGGAGTTCTACCAGGTCGAGCCGCACGGCCACCAGGGCCGCGACGCGCGCGGAATGGGCCTGGGCCTGGCGACCGTGCAGCGGCTGGCGGCGCTGCTCAACACGCGCGTCGAGCTGAGTTCGCAGCCGCACAAGGGCACCTGCGTGCGCGTGCTGGTGCGCGCCGCCGAGCCCGCGGCAGCGGCGCCGGCGGCCCCGCCCGCCCCGCTCCACGGCGCCGGCGGCGAGGACGAAGCGAGCCTGCGCGGCGTGCGAGTGCTGGTGATCGACGACGAGCGCACCATCCTCGAGGGCCTGCAGGTGGTGCTCTCGAACTGGGGGGCCGAGGTGATGGCCGCGCAGACGCGCAACGAGGCCCTGGCGCTGGCCGACGAATGGGACCGGCCGCCCGACCTGGTGGTGAGCGACCTGCTGCTGCAAGGCGGCGACAACGGCCTCGATGTGCTGGCCGCGCTGGAGCGCCATCCGCGCGGCATCGGCGAGGCGACCGCGCGCCTGCTGGTGACCGGCGAAACCAAGCCCGACCGGCTGCGCGAAGTGGCCAATTCGGGCGTCGCCGTGCTCTACAAGCCGGTGTCGCCGAAGCTGCTGCGGCAGGCCATCAACACGCAGCTGGCGGCGGTGCGGCAAGCGGTGCTCTAAGGGGATCAGGGATCAGGCCGACGCCGGGCCGCCCCAAGGCGGCCTCGGCCCCCTCGGGGGGCAGCGAGTACACGAAGTGACGGAGCGTGGGGGCCACATACAACATCAGGCATAGGCCGACAGGCCGCGAGCTTGTGCAGTCCCGCACGGCAATGCAGCGCCGTGCGGGCCGACATAAGCCCTCCGCCTTATCGCGCGAAGCAGGCCGCCTCCGTACATTGGGTCCATCACCCACTGCAGGTGCAGTTCATGTTTGCGAATCGATTTCCAGCGCTCTTTCAGGGGCTGCTCACCCTCGCGGGCATGGCCTTCGCCGCCCTGCTCCTCGCCGGCGGCGCGCACGCGGCCGGACTCACGGTGCTGGTGGCCGACGAGCTGGCGGCCCACACGGAATTCGTGCGCCTGCTGCGCGAATCCCAGGAGGCCGGCAGCCGCTTCGACCTGGTTCGCCTGGGCGGGCCGGCGCCGGAGCTTGCGAGCGCCGGCGAAGACCGCGTGACGGCCGGCGTACGCACCCGCGGCATGCGCCCGAGCGCCCCGGCCGACATGCCGGTCACGATGGCCGTCGGGCCGGTGGCGGCGCGCGCGGCGATCGAACGGCCGGGCCAGGATCCGCTGGTGCTCGCGATGCTGAGCCGGCTCGACTACGAAAGCCTCAAGACGAGCCCCGCGCTGCGGCGCGCCGACCGCCACGTCGGCGTGCTGCTGCGCGAGCCGTCGATGGCCGACCAGCTGACGCTCATCGATGCGGTGCTGCCGCAGAAGCGCCGGCTCGGCGTGGTGGCGACGGCCGAATCGGAACCGATCGTGCGCGAGCTGCAGCGCGCGGCGCAGGGCTGGGACCTGCAGGTCGAATACGCGCCCGACGCGAAGTCGCTGGCCTCGGTGCTGCGCCTGCTGGTGCCGCGCAGCGATGCGCTCATGGTGCTGCCCGACCTGATCGGCGACAGCCAGGCCGCCACGCTGTCGGTGCTGCGCGCGGGCGCCGGTGCCGGCCTGCCGGTGTTCGGCACCAGCGACGGACTGGTCCGCTCGGGCGGTCTCGCCGCTGCGGTCTCGACGCCGGGGCAGCTCGCGCTGCAGGCGCGCGCTCTCGGGCAGAAGGTGGCCGCCGCGCCGGCGGGCACGGGTGTGCTGGTCGAGGCGGCGACACCGGCCACGGTGCGCGTCAACACCACCGTGGCGCGCGGGCTGGGCCTGCGCATTCCGGAAGAGCGGGAATTGACCGAGCGGGTGACCGCCACCCGATGACATCACCCAGCCACGGTCTGGCCGTGCCCGCCTCCACCGCACGACCGACGGATCCTCCGGCGACGGACGGCCGCACCCTCGTGGTCGGCGGCAGCCTGCAGCGCGACCTGTTCCGCCTCGGCGTGGTGCCCTGCGCGGCCGTGGCCATCGCGCTCACCGCCTGGTTCACCCACAGCCGCCTCGATACGCTCGAAGCCGCCTTCAATGCCGAGGGCCAGGCCGTGGCGCGCCAGGTGGCCGCGATGTCCGACCTGAGCCTCTACGCTGGCGACCTGCCCGCGCTGCAGAACGTCGCCAACGCCGCCTTGCGCGGCGGCCAGGTGACGCGGGTGGAGATCAGCAACAGCGCCGGCGTCTACGTGACGGCAGGCCCCAAGACCGCGCCGCTGGCGCAGCTGCGCATGTTCACCGCGCCGGTCACGCTGCGCGAGGCTTCGCGCGCCAGCGCCTTCGCGCCCGAGGGCTCGACCGCCGCCGGCGAAACGCCCATCGGCCTGGTGCAGGCCTTCCGCGACACCACGGCCTATGCGCGCGAACGCACTCGTTCGCTGATGGCGGGCATCGGCATCGCGATGATCGCGCTGCTCGCGGCATGGGCCTGGGTCCGCCACACGGCGCGCGCCGTCGCGCAGCCGCTGCGTCGCATCTCGCGCACCGTGGCGGCGCTGGAGGCGGGCCAGTTCGACGCGCGCTGCAACGTCGTCGCGCGCCATGCAGGCGAACAGGAAGGCGAAACCGGCAAACTGCGCGCGCGCCACGAGCTCGCCAGCCTGGCGCACGACATCAACCGCCTGGCCGAGCGCCTGCAGCGCAACCGGCAGCAGAGCGAAGAACAGGTGCGCGAGGCCACCGCTGTCGCGCTGCAGCGCATGGCCGAGGCCGAGCAGGCGGCCCTGTCGCGCGCCCGCTTTCTCGCCGCAGCCAGCCACGACCTGCGCCAGCCGCTGCATGCGATGGGCCTGTTCATCGACGGCCTGCTGCCGACGGCCACCGAAACGCAGCGGCCGGCCGTGCTGCGCCTGCAGGAAGGCGCCGAGTTCATGGGCGTGCTGCTCGACGACTTGCTCGAGATCTCGCGCCTCGATGCGCAGGTGCTGACGCCGGCGATCACCGACGTCTCGCTGGCCATGCTGTTCGATCAGCTCGACGCCCAGCATGCGGCGCGCGCCGCCGCATCGCGTGTGCGGCTGATGTGGATGGACCGCGGGCTCGCGGTGCGCACCGATGCGGCGCTCTTGCTGCGCATCGTCGGCAACCTGGTCAGCAACGCGATCCACCACACCTCGCCCGACGGCACGGTGCTGGTGCTGGCGCGGCGCCGCGCCGGCAAGGTGCGCATCGAGGTGCGCGACAACGGCGTGGGCATCGCGCCGATCCACCAGGCGCGGATCTTCGAGGAGTTCTACCAAGTCGCGAACACCGAGCGCGACCGCCGCCAGGGCTTCGGCCTCGGCCTCGCGATCTGCGCGCGCATCGCCGCGCTGCTCGGCACGCGCATCGCGCTGCGCTCGGCGCTGCAGGCCGGCAGCACCTTCGCGCTGGAGCTGCCGCGCGCGAACCCGCGCGACGTGCTGCCGCCGGCGCCCGAGCCATTGGCCGCATCGCCGCTGGCCGGGCTGCGCTGCCTGGTGGTGGACGACGACCCGGCCATCCTCGATGCCAGCCGCGTGCTGCTGCAGCAGTGGGGCTGCCTGGTGGAATGCGTGGCCACCGGCAGCGAGGCGCTCGCCCGGCTCGCCGACGCCGGCACGCGCTTCGACGTGCTGCTGTGCGACCTGCAGCTGGCCGGCGACGAGGACGGCATGGAAGTGATCGACGCGGCGCGCCGGTTGCAGCCCGATGCGCTGGCGGTGCTGGTCTCGGGCGCCACCGGGCCCGAGGTGCTGCAGCGGCTGCGCCAGGGCGGCGTGATGCTGCTCACCAAGCCGGTGGCGCCGGCGAAGCTGCGGGCGCTCTTGTCCACGCGAAGAAGCAACGCCTGAACGACCGCCGGGTCCGACACAATGCGCCGATGCTCGACATCTCCGCCCTGAAAGACATCCGCCCCTTCATTGCGACGCCGAGCTACAACGGCGCGATGAGCTCGAGCTACGTGCGCAGCCTGCTCGGCCTGGTGAACCTGGCCTGGAGCCACGGCTTCGCGATGCAGACCCGCTTTCTCGACGGCGACAGCCTGATCCCGCGCGCGCGCAACCGGCTTGTGGCCGAGTTCATGGCCGACGCGCGCTGGACGCACTTGTTCTGGATCGACGCCGACATCGGCTTCGAGCCCGAAGCCGCATTGCGGCTGCTGCTGGCCGGCCGCGATGTCGTGGCCGGCGTCTACCCGCTCAAGAGCGACGGCTGGCCGGCCGAAGGCCTGCACGCGCCGCTGCCAGCGGGCACCACGCGCGAGCAGTTCGAAGCTCTCCATGCGCGCTTTCCGGCCAACGCGCTCGCGAACGACCGCGCGGTGGACGCGGACGGCTTCGTCGAGGTGCTCGATGCGCCCACGGGCTTCATGCTGATCGCGCGCACGGTGTTCGAGCGGCTGGCCGCCGCCTGCCCCGAGCTGCGCTACGCCCCCGATGCCGCCACGGGTGACGTCGCCTCGCGCGCCTGGCCGCACTACCGATTCTTTGACGTGATGGCCGAGCCGGACAACGGCCGCTACTTGAGCGAGGACTACGCGTTCTGCCGCCGCTGGCAATCGGTGGGCGGCAAGGTCTTCATCGATGCGCGTTCGCGCCTCACGCATCAGGGGCTGCGCACCTACACCGGCGACTTCGGCCGGGCGCTGGCGGCGCGATGAGCGCGTGCGCGGAGGTGCAGGCGGGCAAGGTTGTTGCCCCCGAGCTCAGCGAAATCAAGCACTTGCGCACCAACTGCGAATGCAGGCATGGACCAGGCTGCGAAAAGTTGCTGAGGTTTTCCCAACCATGTGGCCAGAGCAGCTGAGCTCAGGGCGTCGGCGGTGCCGCGGCCTCAGGGCCGGGCTGGCAAGCAATCACGAACGTCGGCTTCTATGGGGACTTGTTTGTCAAGTCTTTCGATCAACATCTCGATGAACGGCGTTTCATGGTGGCACCTTCGTGTTGCTGAGCGGATGAGGCAGTGGCGGCATTGGTGACGCATCTTGACGGCGAGCTGGACAAGTCGATGTGCGGCCTGGCCGTGCCGGCGCGCGGCGCCGCAGGGGAAACGATCGCAGCGATCAACGTCAGCCTTCCGACTGGCCAGTTCACCTGCGAATCGGCAGTCGCCCAGTTCCTGGGTGAACTGAGGCTCACGGCGTCACGGCTGAGGGCTTCGGCTGCGCCGCGGTGAGCCGACCTCGCGAACGTGCCGACACTGCCGGAACTGGCCGCGCGGGTGGGCACGCACGAGACGACATCGGCGAGCCTGGCAACGCGGCCGTCGCGCTCAGTGCGCCGCCGCCTCGGCAATCACCTTCGTCACCGCATCGGGCTGCGACGTCATCACCACGTGCGACGCGCCCTTGACCACCACGGTCTTCACCGCCTTCGCGCGCTCGGCCATGAAGGCCATCGCCGCGGGCGGAATGTTCCTGTCGCGATCACCGTAGACGAACCACGAGGGCACCGACTTCCAGGCCGGCGCCTCGGCCGGCTCGTTCAGCGCAGCCTCGGCGATGGGGCGCTGTCCCACGGCCATCAGGCGCGCCTTCCTGAGCGGCACGTCGGCCGCGAACTGGGCGGGGAACTTGTCCTGCTGGATGTACAGGTCCTTGCCGCCGTCGGCCAGCGACATCGCCGGGGCGAGCGTCGGGCCGAGCGTGCTGCCCGGGAATTTCCCGGTGAGGCCGATCGCCGTCTCGCCAGCTTCGGGCGCGAACGCCGCCACGAAGACCAGCGCCTTGACATTGGCCTTTCCGCTGGCGGCCGCCGAGATGACCGAGCCCCCGTACGAATGGCCAACCAGAACGACCGGTCCCTTCACCGAATCGACGATGCTGGCGACGGCGGCGGCATCGAACTTGGGCCCGCGCAGCGGATTCGCGGCGGCGATCACTCGGTAGTGCCGAGCCTGCAGGCCCCGCACCACGCCGTCCCAGCTGGACGAATCCGCGAACGCCCCGTGCACGAGCACGACCGTGGGCCTGGGCGGCTGCGCGGTCGCACCCGGCTGTGCGAAGGATTGCAGTGGCACGAGGGCGGCCAGGCCTACTGCGCCGGCGATCAGGGCCATGCCGATGCGGCGGGAGAACTTTGTCATGACGATCTTTCCTTGGTTCGACGTTGAGAAAAACAAGGTCGGCTGGAAACCGACGACGTCGAATCTAGGAGCGGCACGCCGGCCGGCCGGCCTTCTCTGTATGCGCGTGTGTCCGGGGTTCGCCTTGCGACATTACTTTGCAAACGACTTGCGCCCTAGCGAGCGCCTGCGATTGAAATTTAGTGTTGACGAAGCCGGCTCAGATACAGAGGCATACGCAAGCTGATCGCCAGGCCGCCTCACCGCCGAACAATCGCTCCATCAGTTCGGAAAACTCATGCGATCCGGCTGACAACCACTCTTCCAGATTGCCATCACCCACCCGAAAGGAATCATCATGAAAGCCTCCGCCCTGCTCGCCGCCGCCGCCCTCTCCTCGCTGTTCGCCTTGAGCGCGAGCGCCGAGCAATACCAGGGCGTGCTGCAGTTCCATGCCAGCGCAAGCCGCGCCAGCGTCAAGACAGAGGCGGTCGTTGCATCGCACAGTGCCGACCCGTATCGCGAAGGCGCATCGGCAGGCGTCGCTCCGGCGCTGCCGGCCGTGGTTGTGCGCGCGGACGCAAGCGCCGAAGGCGTGGCCGCGGCCCGTGTCGGCAACCTCTTTGCGGACGGCGCCGACGCCGGCGTGCCGCATGCATTCGCCAGCACGCTCGATCGCACGGCCGTGCGTGCGCAGGCGCGCGCAACGGCGGCGCACGGTGTGACCGAGGGAACGCAGTAAGCGGCCACTGGTGCGTTTCAATCACTTCGGATTCCAGGAGATCTCAATGACCGCTTCCCAACAGTTACCCCGCCGCTCGTTTCTCGGCAAGGCGGCGCTCAGCATCGCCGCCGCCCAGCTGGCTACGATCGTGCCCGCTTTCGCTCAATCCGCCGGCACAGGCAGCGTCAAGCGCCTCGAGCCGCTCAAGAGCATCGAGGCCGGCAGCCTCAGCATCGGGTATTTCGAGGCAGGGCCGGCCGACGGCGCCCCTGTGATTCTTCTTCACGGCTGGCCCTACGACATCCACATGTTCGTCGACGTCGCACCGCTGCTTGCCGCCGCGGGCTTCCGCGTCATCGTGCCGTATCTGCGCGGGTACGGCACCACCCGCTTCCTGTCGACCGACACGCCGCGCAACGGGCAGCAGTCGGTCGTCGCCGTCGACATCATCGCGCTGATGGATGCGCTGAAGATCCAGGTCGCCACCGTTGCCGGCTGCGACTGGGGCGCGCGCACGGCGTGCATCATGGCCGCGCTGTGGCCGGAGCGCGTGAAGGCGCTGGTGTCGGTCAGCGGCTACCTGATCGGCAGCCAGGAGGCCGGCAAGATCCCCCTGCCGCCGCAGGCCGAGTTGCAGTGGTGGTACCAGTACTACTTCGCGACCGAGCGCGGCCGCGCGGGCTACGAGAAGAACCGCCACGACTTCGCCAAGCTCATCTGGCAGCTCGCATCGCCGAAGTGGAACTTCGATGCGGCCACGTTCGAGCGCAGCGCCGTGGCATTCGAGAACCCCGACCACGTTGCCATCACGGTCCACAACTACCGCTGGCGCCTCGGCCTGGCGAAAGGCGAGGCGAAATACCTCGACCTCGAGGCCAGGCTGGCGAAGGCGCCGGTGATCGGCGTGCCGACCATCACACTCGAAGGCGACGCCAACGGCGCGCCGCATCCAGAACCCAGCGCCTATGCGAAGAAGTTCTCGGGGCGCTACGAGCATCGGCTGGTCAGCGGCGGCATCGGCCACAACCTGCCGCAGGAAGCGCCCGAGGCCTTCGCGAAGGCCGTGATCGACGTGACGCGTGGGTGAGCCAGCCGGCCCGCCATCGCGGCTACGGCCACCACCACGAGACTTGGTTGAAAAAGGAACAGCGATGAAAGCAGTTGTGATGAACCAAACCGGCGATGTCGGGGCGTTGGCGTATTTGAAGTGACCAGACCCTGTGCCCGGCCGCGGGATGGTGCTGGTGCAGATCGCCGTCGCCGGCGTCAACTTCATGGACATCGGCGTGCGTCAGGGCATGGCGTGGAACGAGATGCCCAACCCGAAGATCCTGGGCGTCGAGGGCGCGGGCCGCGTGCTGGCCGTGGGCAAGGGTGTCGACGGCTTCGACATCGGCCAACGTGTGGCCTGGGTCTACGCGCCCGGCAGCTATGCGGAGAAGATCGCCATTCCGGCCACTTCGCTGGTGCCCATCCCCGACGGTATCGACGACAAGACCGCCGCGTCGGTGATGATGCAAGGCCTGACCGCCAGTCATTTCGCCACCGATTTCTATTCCATCCAGCCGGGCGATATCGCCTTGGTCCACGCGGCGGCCGGCGGCCTCGGACTGCTGCTGACCCAGATCATCAAGCTGCGCGGCGGGCAGTGATCAGCCGCGTGTCGTCGACGGACAAGGTGGCGGTGGCCAAAGCGGCCGGCGCGGATCACGTGATCGTCGGTACCGACGGCAAGTTCGTCGAGAAAGCGCGACAGCTGTCCGGCGGCGAGGGCGTGCACGTGGTGTTTGACGGCTCGGGCCCCAGCACTTTCCAGGGATCGCTGGACGTGCTGCGCCGCTCGGGGACCTTTTGCTGGTACGGCCCGGTGCTGGGCGGGCCCGATCCGATCGACATCATGAGCCTGCCCAAGAGCATCAAGCTGGGCTACGCGGTTTTCTTCGATCACATCCATACGCCGGAACTGTTGCGCGCACACTCAGCGCGACTGTTCGACTGGATCGCCGAAGGCAAGCTGAAAGTCCATATCGGCGGCGTATATCCGCTGGCCGATGCCGCCAAGGCCCACGCCGACATGGCAAGCCGCGCGACCACCGGCAAGCTGCTGCTGATGCCCTGACGCCGAAGCCGGCTTGACTCCAATCATGGGGCCATAGACGTCCCAGGCGCGAAGGCATACCCAGGTGCCCGGAGCGCGTAGGCAGCATCGCTTGCTGCCGCGATGTCGTTAAGGAAGGTCGGGAGCTGGGACGAGAAAACGTGCTGTAGCCACCGAACGTGACGCTCACGTCGTATTTGTAGCCGGCAACGACGATGTCTTGTATGGCAACGGCGAGACCGGCGGAATAGGTGAGGACGGGCGTGGCCATGGCTAGGGACTCGGGCCGTCCGATCGCGAAGCCACGCGTCACCGAGATTCGCATAGGCACTGGTTTCGGTCGTATTGATGGTCATATCTTGCTCCTTGTGAGAGGACACAGAAGGGCCGCCCCGCAGTGCGGCGCACGGCCCCTTGTCTCAAGCGGCCTTCATGAGGCCGAGCTGGGTCAGCGCCTTCACGCCGTCATCCAGGCCAATCTCTTCGACGATCTTTCCGTCCTTCAGGCGCAGCACCGTCGTTCCCGTGAAATGCATCTTCCGACCCGTGGCCGCGGGCAGTCCACCGACCAGGAAGTCGCCAAACGCGGGGCCGGTGTGCGTGCCGCCGCCTTCCCAGCGTCCGACCACGTAGTCACCTTCAGCGATCAGATCCGCAGCACCCCAGAAGTTGAGATCGGGGAACGCGTTGCGGAAATCCGTCATGAAGGCCTTGATGTCCTCGCGGCCGCGACGCGGCTCGTGCAGCGAGTAGTGCAAGAGCATGTCGGGGGCGGCGATCTCGTCGACGATGCCGAGATCGCAAGTCTTGCCCCAAAAGTTGGTGAACCAGCGGCCGACGATGGCCTTGTTGTCTTGCTCAATGGACATGGAGAAGCTCCTTGTTGCGAGTGGGTGAAGTACAGGAAGAAGCGTAGGCAGCGAAGCTGCGGAGAGAACTCCGTTTCTTGCGATCGAACCATCTGGCGAGGATGTGCTCCCGATTGCCGCGGCTGCTGGCCTGGGCACCATGCAGGAAGCGCTCGCCGATCTGATTGATGTTGCGCAGCGCCGCGCGCAGCACGGTGCTCGATGTGTTGGGCATGCGGGGGAGATAGACGACCTCGACCCCGACGGCGGCGAAATCCCGATCGAGGCGGCCGCCCTTCTCCGTTCCCTTCCAGTCGTCGCCCTTGAAAAGGACGTCGAATTGCAGCGCTCGCCACATGTCGACCTTGTGCGGAACGTCCTCGGCAACTGCCTTGTCGACGAAGCCAATGTTGCGGACGATCTCGAGCCTTTCCTCGAGGGATAAGAAGCACGCTCCGCTTCTTGCGTTCGAATTCTTCGTCGGCGAGATCAGTTCGACCGCAAGAACCGGGACGCCTTGCGATCGGCACCGGTCTACGCTTTCGGGCTTTGCCGGGAGACGGCGTGCGCACCGTGTTTAAGAGATCGCCGCTCGTACGGGTGATTTCTACGCGAAAGAAATGGCGCAGTGGCGCGCCGACTTCCGCGCCATGGCCTCCGTTCGCTATGGCTGCAACTCATCGCCACATGCCCGACTGGTGAGCGAAAGCCGAATTCGATCGCAAGGACCGGAGTTTCTGGATCGCCTTGCGTTCCTAGACTGCGATCACTCCATCAACTGTAAGAAGCATGGAAGCCAACGAATCAACTTCACCTTCCGCAAGGCGGGGTGAGCGAGGAACGACCATGAAGATGATCCTGAGTGACCTGACGTCGCCGTTGGGTGCGATGCTGCTCGCCACCGACGAGCGAGGTTGTGTCTGTGCGCTGGAATTCGCGGAACGGCGTTCGCGCCTGCACCGCAGCCTGCGCGAGCAGTACGGCACGTATGAACTGACCGCAGGGCCGGCGCCGACGCCCGTAATCGAAGCACTGCAGCAGTACTTCGCCGGGCACCTGGACGCGCTCGACAACATCGAGGTGGCGACGGCCGGTACCGAGCAGCAAGAAAGCGCGTGGGCAGCGCTGCGCCGCATTCCCGCAGGGCAGACAACGACCTACGGAGCGGTCGGCAAGGCGATGGGCATCCACGACTGGCGCGCGGCCGTGGACGCGGGTTCGGCGGTTGGCGCCAACCCGATCGCCATCATCGTGCCGTGTCACCGCGTGCTCGGCAAGGGCGGCGATCTCAAGGGCTACGCATGGGGACTCCGCCGCAAGCGGTGGCTGCTCGAGCACGAGAAGGCCATCGAGCTCCACGACGCCAGGCAAGGCTGATCGCCGTGACTCAGAAGAAGACCTGGACGTTGATCGGTGCAAGCGGTAAGCCCTTTGAGAGCGACACGCCCGGCACCTTGGGCGGGCATCGCCGCGAGATGTTGTATGGGCTCTTCGACTGTCGCGCGGCAGCGCAGGCGATCGCGCGGGGCGGTTATGCAAGGCATCGCGTGTTCTTCCGCGACGAAGCGACCGCAATCGCTGCTGGCTACCGGCCATGTGCCGTGTGCCTGCCGGAGAAGTACGCAGCCTGGAAGGCCAACTAGGCGGAAAGAAATAGGGCGTGGAAATTGGCTGTATAGCCGTTCCGGCGCCGCGTCGAATGGCCGCTTTCGGGCGAACACTCAAATGACCGCAGCTGGCCAATATTCAGTCTTCATCGTCAAGGAACTCGTGCTGAAGATACTCCACGAGGTTGCTGCCGTAGATGATCACATCGCTGCCGACGATCGAAATGACGGGCGATAGCTTGCGGTCATTGAAAACTGCTAGCGCTCTGTGCCCATGGATCGGAACGAATCCAACAAGGTCATCGGTCCTGAATCCTGCGGCTTCAAGGCATTCATCAACGGCCCATCGGTACTCCGATATCTCGCCCATCAGCCACGCAACCTCCTCGAGGTCGTCCGGGTACTTGTAGCTCTGCCCGGAGTGCCGCGGCGCTAGATCCTCGCCTCCCTGGACGTCGATGCATTCGCGATCAAAGCCATTGACGCATCGAAGCATGTCCTTGTACGCGAGCGGAAGCGGAAACCCGAGTCGCTGTTCGAACAGCTCGACGTCCGCCGCGCTCATGCCAGCGTTCCATCTGGTGCCAGCTTGAACTTGGTAGCCGTAGACACACGAACTCGCAGCAGATCTCCGGAGCTCGCATCCGTCTCCCTATCGGGTTGGAATCTGCGCCTCGATTTCCTTGGTCACAGTCTCTTTCTCTCGGTTGTAGACCTGAGGGTTGGCGGGGTCTACAGCGTGAGCCCGCTCCTTGGCTTCCTCGTACTTTCTACGCAGGTCAGGGCGACGATTGAGGATGTCCACAAAGGCCAGGCAGTCCTTGTGAACTGGATCGCCCCGATGGCAGATGTGAATGTTGATGTTGAAGCGCCGCCCACCATGCAGGACCGACGCGCAGACATACGGCTTCTCATCCCCGTCCACCCACGCCGGTCGACGGTGGAAACCAGCACGCTCGAACGCCTTCTGCTCCTCCCGAAGATCCTCGCGGGCCGTGATCGCCGCAACGTCGATCATGGGCTTTCCGCGTAGCCCGGCCACGGCCGTACTACCGATATGAACGAGTTCAACACCTGCCAAACGCACCCGCGCGTACTCCTGTACCTTGGTAAAGATTTCGACGTAGACGGGGTCATACGGCACGATGTTCCGATGCTCAAGTCCTTCGTCAAATCGCTCAATCTGCATGCGACGTTCTGGTGTGAAGTACGAAAACCCCCGTATGACGGCTCATGGCCGCGAACGTTCGTCTTGGCGCTATTTCGGTTTCGCATAAAGGGCTTTCGCAGCCTCTTCCCAGTTCACGCCGTCGAATTTTTGAATCTCGAGCGACGAGAGATCCAATGCATCGATGCACCGGAGGTTGACCGCCCATCGAGCCGGGTCCAGCCGCGGACGAGTGAACGGCGAAATGCCGCAATGCCTGCAGGAGTAGTGCTTGGCGGTCAACGTTCCGAACTGGTACAAAGTCAGATCCTGTTCACCTGAAACAATACGCAGAGTCTTGTCTGACGCGCCATGCCACAGCGCACCTTTGCGACGACAAAGGGAGCAATTGCATTCCATGGCGTATGTGACCGTGGCTTGCAGTTCGAACTTGACTCTTCCGCAGTGACAGCTGCCCAAGTAAGTCTGGTGATCAGTCATGGCTGTACCTCGCTTGTTTCGCCATCATGCCATCCAGCGGCCAGCGAAGTGGCCTTGCACTGCGCTGCTATTGCGCGGCGCATCGCGCTCCTTGATTGATATGGTCCGCCCACAGACGCGGTTTCGCGGCTGCAGAAGGTCCCACAGATTGCCGTAGAGGTCTTGGAACACGGCAACGGTGCCATATGGCTCTTCCTTCGGCTCACGAATGAACGTGACGCCCTTGGCCTTGTACGAACGAAAGTCGCGCCAGAAATCGTCCGTGAAGAGGAACAGGAAAACCCGCCCTCCCGTCTGGTTGCCGACTCGTGTCGCCTGCTCACCGTTTGCGGCTCGTGCGAGCAACAAGCGTGATTCCGTAGCGCCGGGCGGGGAGACGACAACCCACCTCTTGTTTTGCTCGGGCACATAGGTGTCCTCAACAAGAGAGAACCCGAGGGTTCCGATATAGAAGCTGAGCGCTTCGTCGTAGTCGCGCACTACAACCGCGACCTGACCTATTGACTGGGGCATCCACGCACCTCTTTCTGTCGCAACTCGGACGGTCCGGTTCTGGTCGATGGACTAAACCGCTGACGCGGTGGATGTGTGCGACGAGGGCAGATCGCGTAGCGCGGAGGTGAGTTGTACCTTGGTTGCGGGGAATGTTCCCCGGAACTCGGAGACGACGATGACACCACTACGTCAACGCATGATCGATGCGATGGTGCTGCGTGGCTTCAGGCCACGCACGCAAGAGTCCTACCTGAGGGCTATCGCGCAGATGGCCCGTCACTACCGCCGAACCCCGGAGCTGATCACCGACCAGGAGGTCCAGGCCTATCTGCTGCACTTGCTGCGCGAGCGGCATCTGGCGCGAAGCAGCGTCAATCAGGCTTCCAGCGCCGTGCGGTTTCTGGTGTGCGAGGTGCTCGGCCAGAACGAGCGACGCCAGCGCATCCCCATGGGTCACACTCCGCAGCGGCTGCCCGACGTGTTGTCTCGCGCCGAAGTGGCAGCGGTGCTGGCTGCGCCGATGTCCATGAAGGCGCGCACGCTTCTGATGACGGCCTACGCCAGCGGGCTGCGCGTGAGCGAGCTGTGTCAGCTGCGCGGCTGCGACATCGACTCCTCGCCCGACCGCATGTGCATTCATGTCATCGCCGGCAAGGGAGGACACGACCGCTACAGCCTGCTCAGCCCGGAGTTGCTCGAGCAGTTGCGGCTGTACTGGCGGCGATGCAGACGCACTGCACGGGCCGAGGACTGGTTGTTCCCTGCGCGGCTGAACCCCTCCCAGCACTTGGACACCCGTAGCGCCGGGCGCTACTTCTACGCCGCGCGCAACGCTGCGGGCATCGCCAAGGTCGGCGGCATCCACACGCTGCGCCACTGCTTTGCCACACATCTGCTGGAAGCCGGCGTGGACCTCAACAGCATCAGCCAGTTGCTCGGTCACGCCAAGCTCAGCACCACCAGCCGCTACCTGCGCATGGCCCGCCCCGGCCACAGCGCCGGCGACAGCGCGCTGGCGCTGCTGGCCCACCTGCCAGAGGTCGCGCAACGAGCCGCCTCATCACCGACACCCCCACCGCCGCCGCTGCACTGAAGCCACCGCGCGATGAGCGCCACCCTGGCCGAGGTGCTGCGCACCGTCGGGCCGGCCTATTTGCGCCAACATACGCTGAGCACGCCGCAGGCGCGTGCCTGGCGGGCCATCGTCGCTTGCCGCACACCGGCGCTGGGTGGTCAGTTGCAGCGCTGTGACCAGTGCGCACGGGAACAGCGGCTGTTCCACTCCTGTCGCAACCGGCACTGTCCGCGGTGCCAGAACGACGCCCGCGACGCCTGGCGCCAAGCCCAGCTTGCCGAGTTACTGCCGGTGCCGTACTGCCACCTGGTCTTCACGCTGCCGCACGCCCTCAACGCCCTGGCGCAGTTCCACGCGCGCTGGGTGTACGGCACGCTGATGCAATGCGCGGCGGCCACGCTCAGCGAGTTCGCCGCGAACCCGCGCTGGCTCGGTGCAACAGCTGCCTTCACCCTGGTGCTGCATACCTGGACGCAGGACCTGCGCCGCCACATCCATGTGCACGCGCTGATGGCCTGCGGTGGGTTGGACGGCGATGGCCTGTGGTGTGCACCCAAGCGTAGCCCGACGTTCCTGTTCCCGGTGCATGCGCTGTCACGCGTGTTCAGAGGCAAGTTTGTCGAGGCGCTGCGCCGCGCGAGTCAGGCCGGCGAGTTGCCCCGCGATCCGGCCAACACGCCGGCGATGCGCCAGGCACGGCTGGCCGAGCTCAAGCGTCACGACTGGGTGGTGTATGCCAAGACGCCGCTCACTGGCCCCGAGACGGTGTTGGACTACCTGTCGCGCTACACGCACCGCGTGGCAGTCTCCAACGAGCGCATCGTCGGCATCGATGCCAACGGGGTGCGACTGCGCGTGCGCGCCGACGATCATGGCGGCAAGCGAACGGTCCTCATCGACGGGCCGACCTTCATCGCTCGCTTCCTGCAGCATGTGCTGCCGCCGGGGTTCAAGCGCATCCGCCACTACGGGCTGCTCAGCGCGGCCACCAAGGCCGGGCGGCTGGCGCAGGCCCGCTTGGCGCTGTCCATGCCGGCGGCCAATGCCCAGGCTTGAGAGGACGCCGCCACGTTCCTCCAGCGCGTCACGGGCATCGAAGTCTCGTGCTGCCCGCACTGCGGCTTGGGGCACTGGCGTACCGTGCAGGTGTTGCCACCACAGCGCGGCTGCGCTGCACAGCAAGCCGTTGCATGCCGGGGTCCGCCGTGATACCCGGCCGACGCATCACCGTCCAAGAACTTGTCCGTCACCGACATCGTGACGGCGGTGCGGATCGTCCCAAAGGGTGTGGCCGAACCATTGGTATGCCGCGAATGACCCATCGCTTGCGCCTCAACCGTCCAACGGCCGTCACCAATCGCCGCCTGAGCAACCACGCTCACGCCTCCACACCCCGTCCGTACTACCGTCACCGCGTCTGAACCTTACATTCCCCAACAGCCCCGCACGCCATCGCCCGAGCGGCGGTTCAGTCCATCGACGTTTATCTGCCGCCGCAACACCAGCGTGCTCGATCAACGTTGGCACGGCGTCAGATAAATGCTCTCCGATGCAACTTGACCAAGGCTCACCGACTATGACTCCGGACAGGGGGCTTCGACAAGCTCAGCCCGAACGGTTACGCAAGGTACCTCAGAAGTCGGCGCAGCCGTTGCGGCGCTCCGTATCGATGCAGTTGGTGAGATTGGGCCGCGAGCGCACGCGCGACCATTCGCGCGCCAGCACGTCGCCGCCCTGCGCGGCGCGGTCGCCACCCAGCGGTCCGGTCGCGAGGCAGATCGGCGCCGGGCCGATGTTGCGGTCGTAGAGCCAGGTGCTCTGGTTCTCGCGCACCACGTCGGGCTTGATCAGTTCCACGAGTCCACCCACCGTCAGCAGCCCCGGCACCACGCTGACCGCATAACCCTCGGCCGAGCTGAAGCTGCCGTTGATCGGGTAGCTGCCCGGCAGGCTGAATTGCGTGGCCGGGCTCGACATGGCGCCGGCAAAACCGGCGCCGGTGTCGCCGAGGATCAGGCCGCTGATGCTGTAGGTGAACAGCGGATTCGGCACGCCGCCGGGCCGCACCGCGTTGTGGATGAAGACGACGGCGCTCGGCTGCTGCGCGTAGATGAAGTGGTTGGCGCCGGAGGGAATCGTCACCGTGCAAAGGCCCAGGAAGGCGCAGTGGTACAGATTGGGCAGCAGGCCCGAGCCCGCGAGCCCGCCGCGCGTCTCGCCGACCCAGGTGTCGGCCCAGATGCGCCAGGGCGCGCCGGCGATGGTGAAGGCCCCGAGATTCTGGAAACGCGCTGCCGCCACCAGATCGGCGCCGCTGCCGCTCGCGACGTTGGTGCCGAGCGAGAGGTCGCCGGCGAGCGTGCGCACGAACACCGTGTCGGCCGCCATCGAGGTGGCAGAGACCGGCTGCGGCAGGTTGCTCGCGGCATCGAAGCCGGTCACCGTCACCGGCCCGAGGGTGACCGCGTCGGCATCCACGTAAGCGAAGCTGCCCGCGGCGGCGCCGCCGACCGTGCCCACGTTGTTGAATGGATTGCGCAGCGCCACGCTGCCGCCGCTCGAGCGCGCGAGCAGCGTGCCGGCCGTGATCGCCGCGGCGGCCGCCTGCGTGATGTTGCCGGCGCTCAAGAGGCCGAGCTGCGGCGTCGACACCGCCGCGCCGAGGTTGATATTGCCGCCCGCGCCGTTCTGCAGCGTGAGCGCCGAGGCCAGCGCGAGCGCGCCCACCACATCGATGTCGGCCGCATGCGCATTGCTGCCGGCCACGATGGTCGGCGTGGTGAGACGCGTGAACTCGGCGGCCGAGACCGCGAAGCCGGTGGCTGCCGCGCCGCCGAGCGTGATCGGCACGTCCGGGCGGTCCTGCGCGTTGCCCGCGAGGTCCACGCCGCCGGGCCGCAGGTCGAGCGCATTGCCCGCACGCACCGTGCCGCCGATCGCGAGCGCATCGGTGCTGCCGTCGTTGACCGCGCGCAGCACGACGTTGCGGTTGCCGTCGATGCGGCCGGCCGGCGGTGCCGTCGTCGAGGCCTGGGGCGCGATGTTCACGCCCGCGGCACCGCCGTCGGACTGGCCCGTGACGATGATGTCGCCGCTGCCGGTGGTCTGCAGCAGCGCATCGTCGCGCAGCAGCACGCCGTTGCCGGCCGTGCCGCCGGCCAGCCGGCGTCCCGTCACCGTGATGTTGCCGTCGACGGTGGTGATGGTTTCGCCGTTGATCACGACACCGTGGCCCGGCGCTTCGGAGCTGTTGCTGGTGAAGCTGCCGATGCCCGTCACCGACACGTTGCCGCTGGTGGTGATGATGGTGGTGGCGGCGTCGAAGCTTTCGAGCTGGACGCCGCTGCCCGCGCTGTGGCTGCCGAACATCGTCACATTGCCGGTGGCCGTCGTGATGGTGCTGTTCTGCATGAACACCGCGCCGTTCGTCGTCGCCCCGAAGCTAGGGGTGGTGCTGATGCCGGTGAGCTGCACCGAGCCGCCCGTGCCCGCGTTGCTGCCGCCGGTATAGAAACCAGGCGTCCCGGGGATCAGCTGCTGGTTGCCGGTGCGCGTGTCGATCAGCGCGCCGGTCAGGCAGATGCTGCACATCTCGTTGCTGGCGTTGGCCCAGGCGCCGTTCATCGAGACGTTGCCGCCGTTGGTGTAGATGGCGCCGTCGAAACTGACCTGGCCGCCGCCGACGGCGGCGCCGGCGCCGTTCGCATCGGCATTGAAGATCACGTTCAGCGGATCGCCGATCGACGCGATGACCGAGGCACCGTTGCCGCGCACGCTGCGATGGGCATCGAGCTGGAAGGTGAGCGCGCCCTTGTTGCCGCTGTACTCGATCTGCACGTCGTCCATCACGATGTCGCCGACGTTCGCGATGCCGGCGGCCGGGTTGCCGGTGGTGATGCGCACGCTGGTGCCGCCGTTGAGTGCGTTGTTGATGTCGCCGTCCTGGATGGTGGAGTCGGCGATCGGGGCAAAAGGATTGCTCGTGAGGCCGCCGTCGGCCGCACCGTTGACGATGGTGACGTTGAAGGGATCGATCAGCCAGGTGCCCGCGGTGCCGCGCGGTGCCGAAGCGTCGGTGCGCAGGCCCGCGAGATCGATGCCGCCGTTGCTCTCGCCCGCCGGCATGGCGAAGCCGCCCGACGTTTCGATGTAGCCGCCGTCGCCGCCATTCGGCCCGCCGCGGGTCGAGAGCGTGCCGTAGGCGCGCAGCGTGCGTTCGCCCATCAGCCGAACATCGCCGCCGTTGCCGGCCACGGTGGCATCGGCACTGATGCGGCTGCCCGCGGCGACGGCGATCGCGCCAGTCTGCGGATCGCCGCCGACCGCCGCGGCCTGCAGCCGGATGCGGCCGCCGCCGGCGCTGCCGCTGGCGTCGATGACGCCGCCATCGTCCGGCGCACCGGGCTGCAGCAGGATCGTCCGCCCCTTGATATCGACCGAGCCGCCCGTCAGACCTGCGCCGTTGCCGGCCGCGGACAGCAAGCCGCCATTGAGGGTGACGCCGGCGGCCGAGCCGCCGCTGTCGAGCACGATCTCGCCGTTGCGCGAAGCCAGAGAATCGGCGCGCAGCACCCCGCGCGTGTTGACCACGCCTTGCGCGAGTTCGCTGCCCGCGGTCGCCATCATCACGACGCGCCCCCCATCGGCCTGCACAACGCCGCTGTTGGCGACGCCGCTGTAGAGGCCGGACGAGACCTTGAAGGTGGTGAGCCCGTCGCCCGCGAAATCGACCGTCACCGTGTCGCCCGACACCAGTCCGGCGGTGCCGCCCTGCGCGACGATGCTGCCGCTGTTGCTGACCTGCGCGCCGATCAGCGCGATGGTGCTGCCGCCCTGCGCCGTGATGCCGCCGCGGTTCTCGACCGTGCCGAAGGCAGTGCCATCCTGCTTGAACTCGAAGCGCTCGGTGCCGCTCATGAAGGCGCTGTCGCTGGTGCTCATCTTGAGCGTCGACGCAATCAGCCCGCCGACATTCACGCTCGCGCCATTGCCGAACAACACCCCGTTGGGATTGACGAGGAACACGCGCCCGTTGGCATTCAGCGAACCCGCGATGGTGGACAGCTCGTTGCCCGTCACGCGGTTGAGCAGCACGCTGCTGGCGCCCGGCTGCGCGATGTTGACCGCGTGGCCCGGGCCGATGGAGAAGCCCTGCCAGTCGACGATGGCGCGCTGCGTGCCCTGCACGATGCCCAGTTGCGTGCCGCCGGCCGTCGGCGTGCCGACCGCGACGGCGCCGCCGCGCACCTGGAAGTTGTTCCAGGTCGGCAGTTGCGCGAAGGCCGGCGCGGCCCCCATGCATGCCAGGGCCAGCGCCACGGGACGCATGCTGAAGCGCGCGGAGCTATGAGGGTGTTTCATGTCAAAACGCTTTCTGCGCCTGTACGTAAAGCCGCGGATTGCGGCCGCCGCCGTCGGTCTGCGCCGGCCGGGTGCCGTCGCGCCAGGCGAGCGTTGCGTTGATGGCGAAGTTGCCGGGCCGCGCCCACGAAACGCCGACGCCGAAGCCGCGCAGGCTCAGGCGGTTGACGCCGTCGAAGGGCGTCGGGTCGCGCGCCAGCTTGCCGCGCGCCGCGTCGTAGAACAAAAAGGGCGTGAGCTCCTCGTTGTAGGACCAGCGCCATTCGGCGATGCCGATCACGCCCTCGTCCGCCAGCACCTCGCCGGAGGGATAGGCGCGCACCGCGCGCGCGCCGCCGAGCGCGAGCTTTTCGGAAGCATCGAGGTTCTTGCTGGCCAATTGGCCGCCGAGCGACAGATAGAGCGAGTGGCGCGGCACGATGGCCTGCAGCCGCGAGACCAGGAAGCTCAGCTTGGTGAAGTCGCCTTCGGTGCGGCGGCCGGCGATGCTCTGGTCGAAGGCGAGGGTCTGCGGATCGCGGATGTCCAGCTTGCCGCGGTAGAGCGTGCCCGAGCTGGCCCAGTAGCCGCCGCCCAGCACTTCGTCGCGCCGCTCCCAGGTCCAGCCGAGGCCGAGGCCGTGCACCCGCTTCTTCGACGTGAAGGCCACCGCCTGCAGCTCGTCGGTGAGGTCCTTGACGTCGGC
Organism: Variovorax paradoxus; assembly: GCF_018614955.1. Lineage (GTDB taxonomy): Bacteria > Pseudomonadota > Gammaproteobacteria > Burkholderiales > Burkholderiaceae_C > Variovorax > Variovorax paradoxus_J. Next base: position 23,088 of record NZ_JAGGNV010000057.1, on the reverse strand, counting down.
GCCGAGGCGCAGAAAGAGATTCTGCTGGCGCTGGCGGATCAGCGGGTAGTTGAGCGAGAAGTCGAGCACGTCGGCCGTGCCCTGCGCATCGAGATCGGCGAACTGCCCGCCGAGCTCGTAGTTGACGCGCGCCAGGCCCACGCCGGCGCGCAGTCCGCTGCTGCCGATCGGCGCCTCGTAGGCGGCGCGGCCGAAGACCAGCCCGTTGTCGTTGGACACCATCGCGCGCAGATCGAGGTTGTCGCCGATGCCGAAGGGGCTGAGCCAGCGCGCGCTGCCGCCGATGCGGTAGCGGCCGGACTCCTTGGTGCCGTGGTTGTCGGCCTCGGCGGTGAAGACCCAGCGCCGCGCCGCCGTCACCTCGACCGAGAGATCGGTGGTGCCGGGCTGCGTGCCCTCCTGCAGGCCGGAGGCGACGCGGATGCCCGGCTGGTCCGACAGCAGCAGCATCGCGCGTTCGTAGCTTTGCGCATTGACCGCTTCCCCCGGCTGCACCGGCACGAGGAAGGCGCGCACGCGCGCCTCGGCGATCGGCGCATCGGGCGCCACCGCCACGTCGACCTTGCCGAGCCGACCTTCGATCACGCTGATCTCGACCACGCCGCCCTGCACGGTCTGCACCGGCACCACCGCCTGCGCGAGGAAGTAGCCGCGCTCGCGGTACCGGGCGGTGATGGCCTGCGCCAGCGCCTCGAGGTCGCCGAGCGTCACGTCGCGGCCGATGTAGGGCTGCGTAATGCCTTGCAGCTCTTCGTTGCTGAGCGCCTTGACGCCGTTCAGGCGCAGGTCGTTGAGGCGGAACGCGGCCGCCGGCACGGGCGGCGCGGGCAGGCTTTGCGGCGCGCCCGAAGCCTGGGCGAGCGGGCGGTCGCAGCTGCCGCACGGGTCCTGGGTGGGCAGCAGCGTCGTGGCCTCCCCGTCCGCCGCCTGCGCGGCCTGCGCGGCCAGCGCCAGCGCGACAGCCACCACCGAGCCGGCGCCCCTCATGCCGGGCTCCCCACCTTCAACCGCCAGTTGCCGATCAGGTTGAACGGGGCCCAGAAGAACGGATGCGACATGCGGGGTTCCTTCAATACGGCCAGCTGCCCGGCCTGCATGGCCTGCTGGATGTCCCTGCCCTTGGCCAGCTCGGCGTAGAGCGTGCTCATGAGGATGGCGGTGGCGTCGTCGGACACCGGCCACAGCGAGGAGATCAGGCTCGAGGTGCCAGCGGAGAGAAAGGAGCGCGTGAAGCCCAGCACCTCGTCGCCCTGGGCGATGCGGCCCAGGCCCGACTCGCAGGCCGACAGCGTGACCAGCGCAGTGCCTTGCATCGGCAGGCCAAGGATCTCGTGCGCTTCCAGGAAGTTCTGCTTGCCGCCTTCGTTGGCCAGCAGGATGCGCGAGTAGAGCGGATCGATCTGGTCGGCTTCGGCATGGGCCGCCACGTGCATCAGCGGCGCGCGCGCGGCCACGTCGCGGAACTGCGTCTTGGTGGCGGCCGCGCCCATGTAGACGTTGTTGCGCGGGAAGAGCTGCGCGAGCTGCTTGACCTCGACCTCGGCGCCGGGCAGGTCGTACTTGTCTTCGATGCGCGGATTGCCGAAGGCGACGAGCGCGGCGTCGACGCGCGGCGAGCGCTGCGCGAGCTGCACCGCGATGCTCATCGAGGGCGCGACCGAGACCGGATGCGTCTCGATCACGTAGCGCCCATTCAAGCGCAGCGCCTGGAAGGGCAGGTAATGCAAGGGCCCGTGCGGCACGATGACCAGGCGCTCGCCCGGCTTCAGCGCCAGCGGGCCGAGCAGCGCAGCGCCCAGCTTGTCGGCATTGGCGATGGCAGCGCGCCGGCCGCGCACCACCGAATTGCGGAAGGTCTCGACCAGCTCCGTCAGGTCGTCGCGCTTGATCGCGATGCTCTTCGCCTCGATGCTCGAGGGGCTGACCACCCAGGTCTGCAGGCGGTCGGGCAGTGCATGGAACTGCAGCACGCGCTCGTCGGGCGCCAGCGTGCGCTGCAGCGTCGCGAGGTCGACGGTCGCGGCCGCCTCGCTGCTCACGCGCGCGCGGCCGCGCACCGCGTCGAGCAGCGCACGAGAGCGGCTGCGCTCGCTGAGCTCGAAGGCCTGGCGCACATCGCCGACATCGCTGTAGAGGCCGACCCCGCGCTCGAACACCGCCTGCAGGTCGGAAAACAGGCCCATCTTGAATTCTTCGCTGCGGAACTTCGCGCGCACCGCATCGACGCCGCCGAGCGCACGGCCCACCGCCTCGGCCGCGGCCTGCTTCTGCCCCAGCGCGAGCTCGCTGCGCGCCACGCCGTCCCAGGCCCAGAGCTGGTAGTAGCCGCTGTCGGTGCCGACCGAACGCGTGGTCAGCTGCAGGTACAGGTCGCGCGCCTCGGCCGGCTTGTTCTCGGCCAGGAGCAGCCGCGCGCGCGTGCGCTCCAGTTGCGCGGCCAGCGGCGCCTCGCGCGGCGGCGGCAGCGTGCCGAGCAGCTGGCGCGCCCGTGCCGGGTCGCCCGACTCGATCAGCGCATTGACGAGCGAGGACTGCACCAGCGGCGCATAGCGCTCCGAGCTGTTGGCGAGCGCCGTGTCGTAGCTCAGCACCGCGCCGGCATAGTCGCCGCGCCGCGTCTGCACGTCGCCGATGACCTTGTGCACCGGCCCGACGACCAGCTTGGGATCGCGCGCCGGATGCTTGAGTGCCTCGCGCGCGAACTCCTCGGCCTTCTCGAGCTGTCCCGAGTAGCTGTAGACGATGGCGAGGTCGCGATTCGCCATCGCGAGCAGGTTCGGGTCGCGCGTGGCGTTGGCCAGGTGCATCGCCTTGCTCGCGGCGCGCACGCTCTGGCGGAACTCGCCGGCCTCGGCCAGCGCGACCGCCTGGCTGCAATATTGATAGCCCGAGAGCTTGGGGCTGTCCTGTGCATAGAGCACCGCACCATCATTGGTGAGCGCGAGCAGCGTGTCGGTGTCGGCGAGCCGCGCCTGTTCCTGCTTGCTCGCGGCGGCCTCGGCATCGGGTGCCTGCGCCATGGCCCACTGGCAGCCGACCAGCGCCCCGAGTCCGAAAGCGCCTGCGATCCACTTGCGCGCAGAGTGCGCCCACACGAACCTCAAAAAACCTTGCATTCGACCCCCGCGCGCAGTCTGTAGGCCCGCTTGCGCGAACCGCGACGCCGCGGAAGTGCGGCCCTCTCAGACTCGTCGCGGAGTCTAGGAGCGGCCCTGGGGGTCGCCTATTCGCAATACGGTCTAGCGCGAAGGGCGTAGGGCGCGGTCCGGTTCGAGTGCATCATTGCCCGCACTGTCAATCGAAGAGGAGATTTCATGCGCATCACCGTCATGGGAACCGGCGGCGTCGGCGGCTACTTCGGTGCGCGCCTGGCGCATGCCGGGCACGACGTCACTTTCGTGGCGCGCGGGCAGCAGCTTGCGGCGCTGCGCGAGCGCGGCCTGCGCGTGGAGAGTCCGCGCGGCGACCTGCATCTGCCGAAGGTCAAGGCGACCGACACGCCGGCTGGCATCGACGGCGCGGACATCGTGCTCTTCGGCGTCAAGCTGTGGGACACCGTTTCGGCGGCCGAAGCCCTCAAGCCCCTGATCGGCGCCGAGACCGCCGTGGTGTCGTTCCAGAACAGCGTGGTGAAGGACGACATCCTGCGCCAGGTGCTCGGCGCGGAGCACGTGATCGGCGGCGTCTGCTATATCGCGGCGACGATTGCCGAGCCGGGGCTGATCCGTCACACGGGCGCCTTGCAGAAGCTGGTGTTCGGCGAGTACGACGGCACGGTCTCGCCGCGCGTCGGCTGCTTTCGCGACGCCTGTGTCGAAGCGGGCATCGACGTCGAGCTCAGCGCGCGCATCCAGCAGAGCATCTGGGAGAAGTTCGTCTTCCTGGTCGGGCTCTCGGGCACCACCAGCCTGGCGCGCGTTCCGATCGGCGCGATCCGCGGCAACGCCCGTTCGCGCGCCTTCCTGCACGACGTGATCGACGAAGTGGTGCAGGTCGCCCGTGCCGAGGGCGTGCCGATCGCGGCCGACTATGCGGAGGACCGGATGGCCTTCGCCGACCAGCTGCCGGCCACGATGACCTCGTCGATGCACAACGACCTCGAGCGCGGCAACCGGCTCGAGGTCGCATGGCTCAGCGGCGACGTGGTGGCGCGCGGCGCGCGCCTCGGCGTCGCCACGCCGTGCAACCGCGCAATCTTCGACATCCTGTCGGTGCACAGCGAAGGGCGCCCCGCCAGCTGACGGTCATTGGTCCAGCCCCGCCAGGCACACGTACTTGATCTCGAGGAACTCGTCGAGTCCGTACTTCGAGCCTTCGCGCCCCAGGCCCGACTGCTTGACGCCGCCGAAGGGTGCCTCGGCGGTGGAGATCAGGCCGGTGTTCACGCCCACGATGCCGGCCTCCAGCTGCTCGGCCACGCGCATGATGCGGCCGATGTCGCGGCTGTAGAAGTACGAGGCCAGGCCGAACTCGGTGTCGTTGGCCGCCGCGATCGCATCGGCCTCGGTGTCGAAGGCGAAGATCGGCGCCAGCGGGCCGAAGCTTTCTTCGTGCGCCACCAGCATCCCGGCCGTCGCGCCGCCGATCACGGTGGGCTGATAGAAGTTGCCGCCGAGTGCGTGGCGCTTTCCGCCGGCCAGGACCTGGCCGCCCTTCTTCACCGCATCGGCCACGTGCTCCTCGATCTTGGCCACCGCCTTGTCGTCGATCAGCGGGCCCTGGGTCACACCCGGCTCGGTGCCGACGCCCACCTTCAGCGCGTTGACCTTGGTCACCAGCTTCTCGGTGAAGGTCTCGAGCACGCCGCGCTGCACGTAGATGCGGTTGGCGCAGACGCAGGTCTGGCCGGTGTTGCGGTACTTGGAGACCATCGCGCCTTCGACCGCCGCATCGAGGTCGGCATCGTCGAAGACGAGGAAGGGCGCGTTGCCGCCGAGCTCGAGCGAGAGCTTCTTGATGGTGTCGGCCGACTGCTTCATCAGCGTGCGCCCGACCTCGGTGGAGCCGGTGAAGGTGAGCTTGCGCACGATGGGGCTGCGGGTCATCTCGCCGCCGATCTCGGAGGCCGAGCCGGTGAGCACCGAGAGCAATCCCTTGGGCAGCCCGGCGCGGTCGGCGAGCTCGGCGAAGGCCAGCGCCGAGAACGGCGTCTGCGTCGCCGGCTTGACCACCATCGAGCAGCCGGCGGCCAGTGCCGGGCCGGCCTTGCGCGTGAGCATGGCGGTGGGGAAGTTCCAGGGCGTGATGGCGGCCGTCACGCCCACCGGTTGCTTCAACGCGAGGATGCGGCGATCGGCCTGCGGGGCCGGGATCGTGTCGCCGTAGACGCGGCGCGCTTCCTCGGCGAACCATTCGATGAAGGAGGCCGCGTAGGCGATCTCGCCCTTGCTCTCGGCCAGCGGCTTGCCCTGCTCGGTGGTCATGATGAGCGCCAGGTCGTCGACGTTGGCCAGCATCAGGTCGTTGAGCCTGCGCAGGATGGCCGAACGCTCCTTGGCCGGGCGCCGGGCCCAGTTGCGCTGGGCCGTTTCGGCGGCAGCGATCGCGCGCACGGTTTCGTCGGTGCCGCACTTCGGCACGGTGCCGATCTGCTCGCCGTTGGCGGGATTGGCGACGGGAATGGTTTCGCGGCTGTCCGCGTCCGCCCACTCGCCGGCGATGAAAACCTGCTGGCGCAGCAGGGTCGGGTCCTTCAGTTTCAGCATGCCTGTGCTCCTTGTCTCGGGTTCCAGGGATCACGATACCCACGGCGGCTGCCTGCAAACACGCGGACGGCGGTATCCCTTAAGGGCAATCCGGTATTCGTCCGGCCACGCTCACCCGATAAGATCGCGGCCCTTGAACTCGGATTGAACACGGAGAGACCATGAAAAAACTGCTCGCCTTCACGGCCATCGCCACCGCTGCCGTAGGCGCCTACGCCCAGGATTTCCCGGGCAGCAAGCCCATCAGCATCGTGGTGCCTTTCTCCGCAGGCGGCCCGACCGACCGCGTGGCGCGCGACCTGGCCGAGGCGCTGCGCAAGCCGCTGGGCGGCGTCAGCATCGTGATCGACAACGTGCCGGGCGCCGGCAGCTCGATCGGCGCCGCCAAGGTGGCGCGCGCCAATCCGGACGGCTACACGCTGCTTTTGAGCCACATCGGCATGGCGACCGTTCCGACCCTGGTGCGCAACGTGCCTTTCAAGGTGGAGAGCGACTTCGAATACCTGGGCATCGTGAACGACGTGCCGATGACGCTGATCGCCAAGCCCACGATGAAGGCCAACAACTACAAGGAACTCACCGCCTGGATCGCGGAGAACAAGGGCAAGATCAACCTCGGCAACGCGGGCGTGGGCTCGGCCTCGCACTTGTGCGGCCTGCTGTTCCAGAGCGCGACCAAGACCGAGATGACGCCGGTGCCCTACAAGGGCACGGCACCCGCGATCACCGACCTGATCGGCGGCCAGATCGACCTCTTGTGCGACCAGACCACCAACACCTCGCCGCAGATCGAAGCCAAGAAGGTCAAGGCCTATGCGGTGACCACCTCGAAGCGCCTGACGACGCCGCTGCTCAAGGACCTGCCGACGCTGCAGGAATCGGGGCTGAAGGACTTCCAGATCACGATCTGGCACGGCCTCTACGCGCCCAAGGGCACGCCTGCCGCGGTGACCAAGAAGCTCAACGATGCGCTGAAGGTCGCGCTGAAGGATCCCGACTTCATCAAGAAGCAGGAAGGCCTGGGCGCCGTGGTCGCGAGCGACAGCCGCGTCGAGCCGGGCGAGCACAAGAAGTTCGTCGCTGCCGAGATCGCCAAGTGGAGCCCGATCATCAAGGCCGCGGGCGTCTACGCCGACTGAAGTTGACGCACGGCGCGCTCGCGCCGTGCCTCCGAATTCGGATGCAAAGGCCGCAGGTACTCGTGCAGTGCCAGCGCGGCCGCACCCACCGCGGGTGCCCACTCGCCAAAGCGCGCGCCGCGCACATTGGGCGCCGGCATGCCGGCGCTTTCGGCGTAGCGCTGCACGGTCTGGATCGCGCGGCGCAGGAAGGCCGGATGGGCCTGGCATGACTTGCCGCCGACCACGATCGCCCTCGGCTCGAAAGTGACCCACAGGTTCTGAAGCAGCACGCCGAGAAATGCCGCGGCGCGCTCTGCGTCGTTGGCCGCGCGCTCCAGCACGCGCGATCCCAGAAAGGCCTCAGCGCAGCCCTTTCGCCCGCACGAGCACAGCGGCCCGTCCACCTGCAGGATGGTGTGGCCGATCTCGCCGGCCATGCCGCGCGCACCGACGAACAGGCGGTCGTTCAACACGATGCCGGCACCGACGCCGACATCGCAGCTCACGAAGATCAGCGGGTCTTCGCCCTCGCCCTCCGAGAACTCGAACTCGCCGAGCGCCGCCGCGTCGGCATCGTTCTGCAGCTGCACATTGACGCCCGCGACACCGACCGCCGCCAGCGCTTCAGTGAGCTCGGGCAAGAGGCTCACGCTGCGCCAGCCGAAGTTGGGCGCGAAGCGCACCAGACCGGTTGCATCGTCGACCGCGCCCGGCACGCCGACGCCGATGCCCGAGAGCCGCAGGCCCGATGCCAGCAGGTGGCGATGGGCGGCCGACACCATGCGCGCCACCTGCGCGCAGACCGCCCGCGGCGCGTGCTCGTGCAGCGGCTGCGATTCCGAATGAAGCACCTCGCCCAGCAGCGACACGCACGCCACGCGCACCACTTCGACCGCGATCTCGACGCCGATCAGGGCGCGCACGCCGTCGTTGATCTGCAGCGGGATCGACGGCCGCCCGAGCCCGTCGGCCACGGCCGCGCCGGCTTCGTCGAGCCAGCCGTCCTCGAGCAGCTCGCGTACCAGCAGGCTCACGGTGGACTTGGTCAATCCGCTCTCGGCGGCCAGTCGCGCGCGCGAGAGGCCGGGCCGCGCGCGCAAAAGGCGCAGCAGCACGCTGCGATTGATGCGCCTGACCAGCTGCTGGTCGCCGATGGTGGTCATTGAGTAACCTTCGTGCTTCGCACTGCTGTGCGAGCTTGCTTGGGGCGGCCCGGCGCGGCGCTCATCCGGCGTGTTCGGCCTGTACCTTGCCTTCTGGCCGCTTGCCCGCAATGATCATCCCCAGCACCTCGTCCTCCGTCACGTCGGCGGTGCGGTAGGTGCCGACCAGGCGGCCGTTCTTCATCACGGCCAGCCGGTCGCTCAAGCCGAACACATCGGGCATGTCGTGGGTGATCAGGAAGATGCCCACGCCGTCGGCCTTGAGCTGCTTCACCAGACTGCCGACCATCGCGGTCTCTTCCGGGCCCAGCGCGGCGCAGGGCTCGTCCATGATCAGGATGCGGGCGTTGAAGTACAGGGCCCGCGAGATCGCCACCACCTGCCGCTGGCCGCCCGACAGGCGCCGCACCGGCACGCGGATGTTGGTGAAGTTCTTGTTCAGGCGCTGGAACACCTTGCGCGCCTGGTTCTCCATGAAGTGGTCGTCCAGCGTGCGCCAGGGCGTGAGCTTCTCGCGGCCGAGGAAGAGGTTGGAGACCGAGTCGAGGTTGTCGGCCAGCGCGAGCGTCTGGTAGATGGTCTCGATGCCCTGGGCCTGGGCTTCGGAGGGCGTGCGGATGTGGACCTGCTGGCCCGCTATCAGCGTTTCGCCCGAGTCGACCGGGTAGGCGCCGGCCAGCATCTTCATCAGCGTGGACTTGCCGGCGCCGTTGTGGCCGAGCAGCGCGACCACCTCGCCTGCATAGAGGTTGACGCTGACGCCGTCGACCGCCTTCACGCCGCCGAAGGCCTTGTGGATGTCGCGCAGCTCGACCAGGGGTTGTGTCGCGGCGCTCATCAACGCTCTCCGAAATACTTGCGATAGAGCACGTCAAAGACGACCGCGACGATCAGCACCTGCCCGATGATCACCATGCGCTTGCCGATCTGCACGTCCAGCAGCAGCATCCCGCTGTCGAGCGACTGCATGATCAGCGCGCCCAGCACCGAGCCGAAGATCGAGCCGCTGCCGCCGGCGAGCGCGGCGCCGCCGATGACGGCCGCCGCGATCACGTAGAGCTCCATGCCGCTGCCCAGCGAATTGGTGCCGGCGTTGAGCCGCGCGATGGAGACGATCGCGGCCACCGTCACCAGCACCGCGAGCAGGGCGAACAGCAGCATGGTCACGCGCTTGACCGGAATGCCGACCAGCGCCGCCGCATCCGGATTGCCGCCCATCGCGAACACGTAGCGCCCGAAGCGCGTGCGGTGCACGATGAAGGACAGCACGACCGCGACCACGGCCCAGATCAGCACCGGGATCGGGATGCCCTGCGGCTCGGTCTTCGACGAGATCTGGTAGCTGTTCATCGTCGCGGCGAAGGCGAGCACCACGGCCACCGGCACGGCCGTGAGCAGCAGGTCCAGCCACAGCGGCTCGACCGGCATCTCGTGGCGCTGGCGTGCGCGCCGCTGCTGCAGCTTGCGCGCGAACAGCACCACGCCCACGAGCGCAGCCAGCACCCAGGTGGCCGTGGTGCCGATGCCGCCGTCGTAGCCGCCGCCCAGGCGCTGGAAGAACTCGTCGTTGACCGGCTGCGTCTTGCCGTCGGCCACCAGGAAGGCGGCGCCGCGGAAGGACATGAGACCGCCCAGCGTCACCACGAAGGAAGGCACGCCCAGCATCGCGGTGAGCCCGCCCTGGTAGAGCGAAACCAAAAGCGCGACCGCCAGGCCCGCGAGGCAGGCCGCCGGCCAGGACCAGCCCGAGGTGTATTGCAGATAGGCGACCAGCACGCCGACGAAGCCCATCACCGAGCCGACCGAGAGATCGATGTGGCGCGCCACGATAACCAGCACCATCACGGTCGCGACGATGCCCACCACCGCCGTCTGCTGCGCGATGTTGTAGAGGTTTTCGGGCGTGAGGAAGATGCCGCCCGACAACACGTGGAAGACGAGCGCCATCACCACCAGCAGCGCGCTCATGAGCAGCAGGCGCAGGTCGATGCCGCTGCGCCGCCACAGCCCCGGAGACTGACTCATGGCTCAGGCCGGCTTATTTACAGGCCGCCGGGGCTTTGTCGCCAGATACGCCCTTGCAGAGCTCCGCCTTTTTGATCCAGCCTTCCTTGACCACCACGTCGAGGTTGTCGCGCGTGATCGGCACCGGCGTGAGCAGGCGCGAGGAGATCGCGACCTTCTTCTCGCCGCCGCTCCAGTTGGCCGCCTTCTCCGGCGTCTTGCCCTGGGTCAGCGCGATCGCGGCGGAGGCCGCCTCGCGGCCGAGCTCGCGCGAGTCCTTCCACACCGTCACGGTCTGGGTGCCCAGCGCGACGCGGTTGAGCGCCGCGAAGTCGGCGTCCTGCCCCGAGACCGGAATGCCGCGTATGCCCTTCGCCGAGAGCGCGGCTACTGCCCCGCCGGCCGTGCCGTCGTTGGCCGCCACCACCGCATCGACCTTGTTGCCGACCTTGGTGAGGATCTGCTCCATGTTCTTCTGTGCCACTTCGGGCTTCCAGCCATCGGTGTATTCGTCGCCGACGATCTTGATGTCGCCCTTCTTCACCGCGGCATCGATCACCTCTTGCTGCCCGGCGCGCAGGAAGTTGGCGTTCGGGTCGGTGGGCGAGCCCTTGATCATCACGTAGTTGCCCTTGGGCTGGACCTTGTAGACGGCACGCGCCTGCATGCGGCCGACCTCGACGTTGTCGAAGGTGATGTAGAAGACGCCGGGGGTTTCGATCAACCGGTCGTAGGCCACCACCGGCACCTTCTGCCGCACCGCCTTGTTGACCGCGGGCAGGATCGCGTCCTTGTCCATCGCGAGCACGATCAGCGCCTTGGCGCCCTTGGACATCAGGCCTTCGATGTCGCCCAGCTGCTTCTCGGGCGAGCCGCCGGCATCGGCACTGATGTACTTCGCGCCCAGCTTCTCCAACTGCGCCTTGATCGCCGCCTCGTCGGTCTTCCAGCGCTCCTCCTGGAAGTTGGACCAGCTCACGCCGACCAGGGTCTGGGCACAGGCGCCGATGGCGGAAAGGCCGAGGGCCAGGGCGCCGAGGGCGCGAAAGGGCTTATTCATGGGCATGTCTCCGGGGTTGTGGGCGTTGCCGCGTTGGGTTAGTTCGAGCGGCGAACTAACTATGGCCACGCACTTTCGACGCGGCCATCCGGGGAATCCCTGCGGGAAAAGGCACTACAGGGTGGGCGGCGCTCGGGTTCTGGACGCGCCGGTGACGGAGGCCAATGCGCGCGAGAGGCTTGCGGTTAGCATCGGCTGGAGACATGCAGTCAGGAATCAATGCGGATATTGCTCGTCGAGGATGACCGGGTGCTGGCGGATGCGCTTTCGCGCGCGCTGGTGCAGTCCGCCCATGCGGTCGACGCCGTCTCCACCGGCGAGGAAGCCGACCATGCCCTCGCCCTGGGCATCTATGACTTGGCCATCCTGGACATCGGCTTGCCGGGGCTGAGCGGACTGGATGTGCTGAAGCGTCTCCGGGGGCGCAAGTCCACGACGCCCGTGCTGATGCTCACTGCCTTCGACACCCTCGCAGACCGTGTCCACGGGCTCGATCTTGGCGCCGACGATTACCTGGCCAAGCCGTTCGACCTGCCGGAGCTGGAAGCGCGCGTGCGAGCGCTGCTGCGCCGCAGTACCCGCTCCACGCCCTACCTCGAGCATGGTCGGCTGCGCTTCGATACCGTGGGCCGCCGCGTGTTTGACGAAAAGCGGCCGCTGGATCTGTCGCCACGCGAGCTCGCCTTGCTGGAACTGCTGCTCATGCGCGCGGGGCGTGTCGTGAGCAAGGAGCAATTGGTCAACCATCTCTATGGCTGGGGCGAAGAGGTCGGCGACAACGCGATCGAGGTCAACGTCTACAGACTGCGCAAGAAGCTGGAGCCGCTCGGTTGCGAGATCCGCACCGTGCGCGGCATGGGCTACCTGATCGACAGCGGCGATGCGGACGCCTGAGCCTCGGCTGCAGCGCAAGCTGCTGGCCTGGCTGCTCGGGCCGCTCGCCGTGCTGCTGGTGCTCGATACCGGCGCCGCCTACTGGAACTCGCTGCGCTTCTCCAACCTCGCCTACGACCGCGCGTTGCACGAGATCGGACGCGAGATCGCGCTGCACGTGAAACTCGACGGAACGCGTCCCCGGCTCGAGCTCTCGGAAACCGCGGCCAACATCCTCTTGCTGGACCAGGAAGACCAGCTCTTCTACCGCGTTGTCGGCGAGGACGGCGCCAATCTGGGCGGCGATGCGCAATTGCCTGCGCCGCGCAACGGAAAGATCGCCAGGCCGGATTTCTACGGCGACGAGGTGCACGGTGAGCCGGTGCGGATGATGGTGGCCTGGATGCCCATCGGCCCCGATGCCGGGCCTCCGCAGGTCCTCGTGCAGGTGGCCGAAACGCTCAACAAGCGCGCGCGCTTTACCTGGGAGATGGTCGCCAATGTGGTGCTGCCGCAGCTGCTCCTGATCGTCATGGCGACAGCGGTGGTCTGGTTCGGGGTTTCGCGTGGGCTCGAGCCGCTGCAGCGGCTGCGGCGCGCCGTATCAGACCGCTCGCACCTGGACCTGAGCCCGATCGACACGCACGACGTTCCGGGAGAGGTGAGGCCGCTGGTGGATGACGTCAACGAGTTGATGGCGCGCCTTGGGCGCACCTTCGATTTTCAGAACCGCTTCGTGGCCGACGCCGCTCACCAGCTGAAGACGCCGGTCAGCGGCCTGAAGGCCCAGATCGAGCTGGCGCTCCGGGAGAACGATCTGCAGCGGGTGCGCCATTCGCTCGCGCAGCTCTATATCAGCGCCGACCGGCTCTCGAGGCTGGTGCGCCAGCTGCTTTCGCTGGCCCGCAACGAGCCCGGTGCGCTCGACTCCATGCAATTGCAGCCGCTGGACCTGAATGCGCACGCGCTGGACGTGAGCATGGAATGGGTGCCGCAGGCGATCAAGCGAAACATCGACCTGGGCTTCGAAGGTGCCGATCATCCGTTGATGATCGACGCCGACCGCGACCGCTTGCGCGAGCTGGTCAACAACCTGATCGACAACGCGATCCGCTACAGCGAGTCGGGCGGCCGGGTGACCGTGCAGGCCGGCCAGATCGGAAACGACCAATGCCGCCTGGCCATCAGCGACGATGGCCCGCGAATCCCTGTCGAGGAGCGCGCCCGCATCTTCGAACGCTTCCACCGCCTCCTCGGCACGCAGGAGGATGGCAGCGGCCTCGGTCTCGCCATCGTCAGCGAGATCGCCACGCTGCACGGCGCGCGCATCACGCTGGAGGAAGACGCCGACGGCGTGGGCAACACCTTCAGCGTCTTCTTCCCGTTGCGCGCCGCCTGATCGGCGCAGTCGCTCTGTAAGCTTATTGACAGCTTGCTGACAACCGGCTGTCAGCGCGCCGGCAGAAAGGTGACAGGACAGGTCTCTACGCTCGACAAGGGCGGAACCGCTGTGGTTTCGAACCCACTACCGAGGAGACACCGTGTCGCTTTTGTCGAGCCCCGAATTCTGGATCGCCCTGTCGCAGATCATCCTGATCAACATCGTCCTGAGCGGCGACAACGCCGTCGTCATCGCGATGGCCTCCCGCTCGCTGCCGCCCACCCAGCAAAAAAAGGCCATCCTGTTCGGCAGCGTCGGCGCCATCGTGCTGCGCGTGGTCCTGACCTTCTTTGCCGTCTATCTGCTGACCCTGCCGTACCTCAAGCTGGTCGGCGCAGCGCTGCTGCTCTGGATCGGCATCGGCCTGCTTCTGGAAGAGGACGAGGGCAAGGACCTGGAAGGCCATTCCGGCCTGGCTGGCGCCATCAAGACCATCGTGGTTGCCGACCTGGTCATGAGCCTGGACAACGTCGTCGGCGTCGCTGCTGCAGCCAAGGGCAATGTTCCGCTGCTTGTCTTCGGTCTCGTGATCAGCATTCCGCTGATCATCTTCGGCAGCACCTTGATCCTGAAACTGATGGAGCGATTCCCGGTCATCATCGTGCTCGGCGCCGGCCTGCTCGGTTGGGTGGCCGGCGATATGGCGATGTCGGATCCGTCCATCGCCGGCTGGGCCGCCAATCAACACGCGCTGCACACGGTGGTCCCTGCGCTCGGTGCCATGTGCGTGGTGGCGATCGGCAAGTGGCTGAGCACCCGCCGCGGACAGCGCCGCGAACAACTGCAGCAAGCGACCAAGAAGCAACCCGCAGTCTGAAGGTGCCCGCATGACGCGCATTCTGGTACCCATCGATCCGGACCAGCCGGCGCGAACGCGCTCGGCCATCGAGCAGGTCCTGCGCATGCGCCGGAACGATCGAGTGAGCGTTCGCCTGCTGCGGGTTCAACCCAGGGTCTCAGGTCATGTTGCGATGCTCTTCGCTCCCGGCGAACTGCTCGAGTTGCAGCTGAGCGCAGGCGCCGAGGATCTGCAGTACGCGCAGAAGCTGCTCGACCTGGCCGGCGTGCCCTACACCAGCACCGTGCTGGTGGGACGCAGTGCCGAGACGATCGCCATGGCCGCTCGCGACTACGGCTGCAGCCGCATCGTCTTCGGCCGCGACGAGCCCAGCCTGGCAGGAACGATCTTCGGCTCGCTGGCGCAGCAGGTGCGTCAGCACCTGGGTGCGAGCGGTGACGCCCAGGTCATCGTCTGCTGAATGAACCTCGCGCGATGGCCGCCGCCTGCTCGAGATCGATGCCATGGACCAGCGGGTCGGCATGCCGGTGTGCCAGCTGCCATCCGCCGGCTCCGTCGCGGCGATAGACCAGCGTCACCCGCAGCGACCAGTCCTGTTCCGGCAGGTGGGCGATCGCGGCCCGCCGCCGTTCGATCACGACCAGCACGACCAGGCTGCTCGATGCGTACGACCGAACCAGCTCCACGTCGCCGCTTCCGCCCCTGAAGAAGCGCGCGAGCTCCGCTCGCCGCTCGTCCGACCAGGTGAAGCCGAGCGTGGGCGGGCCGCCGAAGGGCGTCATCAGCGTGAAGTCCTCGGTGTGCGAGATCAGTTCGAGGTAGCCGCCGATGTCGCCGCGCAGCAAGGCGGAGTTGGCCAGGTCGGTGCTGCGCAGAAGCCCGGCGAGCTCCTCGGCGCCGACGGCTTCGGCGCTCATCGGCACTTCCCGCGGAGGGTCGACGGTGGCAGGCACAGGCCGGCGCGATGGCGAATCGTACGAGCGGAACGCATGGGATTTTTCCGATGGCTAGAAGGCTTCCATGGTTGTCCCGAATCGCAGTCCGGTATTGAAGCTTGCGACACCTCGGCGCGGGACCGGATTGCGCTACTGCTTCGGCCGAATCGCATCCGCCGTGCCCTGAATGAAGGCCTTGATCTTCTCCACATCCTCCGCACTGAGCTTCCCGCTGAAGTCCGGCATCCCGCGCTCCATGGCCGGCCCCTTGAAGATGAACTTGTCGAGGTTCTCGATCATTGCCGCGTTCATGTAACCCAGGTTCGGGATGTTGCCGCCGCGGTCCACGCCCGGCACGCCGTGGCAGAACACGCAGTTGCTCACGTAGAGCAGCGTGCCGTCGGGCACCTTGGCGGGGTCGTACTTCACGCCCTGCAGCAGCTTGTCCATGCGGTACTGCACGAACTCCGGCTTGGGCGCGTTGCCGCCGGCCACGAAGGTGTAGACCGTGCCCGGCCCCTGGCGCTCGGTCGCGCGCGCGGCCAGGCCGTAGACGCCGCCCCAGCCGACCGCGATCGAGACGTACTGCTTGCCGTCGACCATGTAGGTGGCGGGCGCCGCGACCACGCCGGTGCCGGTGGCGGTCTCCCAGAGCTTCTCGCCGGTCTTGGCGTTGTAGGCCGCGAGCCGCCCGTCTGCCGTGCCCTGGAACACCAGGTTGCCGGCCGTGGTCAGCGTGCCGCCGTTCCAGGGCGAGACGTGCTCGACGCCCCAGGCTTCCTTCTGCGCCACCGGGTCCCACGCGACGAGACGGCCCATCGGCTTGCTCTTGGGCGGCTCGGCATTGATGAACATGGCGGTGTTCCAGCCGAGCGCGGCATGCGGCCGGGCCGGCACGTTCTCGTTGAACTTCCAGGCCTTGTCGTCCATCAGGCTGAGCGGGATGTTCTGCGCCGGCAGGTAGGCCAGGCCGGTCTGCGGGTTGAAGGACATTGAATGCCAGTTGTGCGCGCCGAAGGGGCCGGGGATGCTGTCACCGGGCTTCTCGTTCTGGCGCGCGGCGGCGACCTCGATCGGCCGGCCCTTCTTGTCGTAGCCGGTGGCCCAGTTCACCTCGACGAAGTTCTTGGCCGAGATGAACTTGCCGTTGCTGCGGTCGATGACGAAGAAGAAGCCGTTCTTCGGCGCATGCAGGATCACCTTGCGCGCCTTGCCGTCGATCTTCAGGTCGGCCAGGATCATCGGCTGGGTCGAGGTGTAGTCCCAGTTGTCGCCCGGCGTCTGCTGGTAGTGCCAGACGTACTTGCCGGTGTCGGGGTTGAGCGCGACGATCGACGACAGGTAGAGGTTGTCGCCGCCCTTGGGGCTGCGCTTGCTGTGCGCCCACGGCGAGCCGTTGCCGGTGCCCACGTACATGAGGTTGAGCTCGGGGTCGAAGGCGAGCGTGTCCCAGGCGGTGCCGCCGCCGCCCGCCTCCCAGTATCTGCCGCTCGGGTCCCAGGTCTTGGCGGCCTTGGCCATGGAGGCATCCTCGAAGGGCTTGGACGGGTCGCCCGGCACGGTGAACCAGCGCCACTTCTGGTCGCCGGTGGCCGCATCGTAGGCCGTGATGTAGCCGCGCACGCCGTACTCGGCGCCGCCGTTGCCGATGATCACCTTGCCCTTGAAGACGCGCGGCGCGCCGGTGATGGTGTAGGACTTCGAACGGTCGACGATGGTGTCCTTCTCCCAGACCGGCTGGCCGCTGGCGGCATCGAGCGCGATCAGGCGGCCGTCGTAGGCGCCCACGAAGATCTTGCCCTGGTAGAGCGCGACGCCGCGGTTGACCACGTCGCAGCAGCCCTTGAAACCCTTGGACTTGTCGACCTTCGGATCGAAGCTCCAGATCTTCTTGCCGGTGCGCGCATCGATCGCATGCACCACGCTCCACGAGGCCGTGACGTACATGATGCCGTCGACCACCAGCGGCGTGGCCTCGACGCCGCGCGTGGATTCGAGGTTGTAGGACCAGGCGAGGCCGAGCTCCTTCACGTTGTCGGTGTTGATCTGGTCGAGCTTGCTGAAGCGCGTTTCGGCGTAGTCGAGGCCATGGCTGGGCCAGTCGGCCGTCTTCGCGGCGTTGCTGCGGATGAAGTTGCCGTCCACGCGCTGCGTGACGGCCTTGATGTGCTCGGCGGAACCCTTGGTCTGGGCCGACGCGGGTGCGGCGGCCAGGCACAGCAGCGCGCCGAGCGCGAGCGCGGCGTGGGTCTTGATCATCGTGCGTCTCCGGTCGTTGTGTATCGAAGGATGGTGCGCGGGCGCCTTTTGTTCACCATCGGGATTTCCCTAGACCTCGACTGTTCCATTGCGGAACAAATTCAGCCTCCTCGATCACAGGAGACGACCATGCCCCTGTCCCCCTTCGCCAACACGCGCACCGAGCGCGTGGCGCTGGCCCGGCAGCAGTTCTTCGAGGAAGGCGTGCGTCCTTCCGGCCTGGTCGGCGAGGCGGTGCTCCAGTCGTGGATGCGCTGCACGCGCGCCCATGCCAACACGCGCCGCGTCATCACCTTCGACGCCGTCACGCCGAGCCGCCTGCACGGCACGCTGGGGCGCAACCGCGAGCTGCTCGAGGCCGCGCGGCACGAGCTGGCGAGCATGGAAAGTTCGCTCGCCGGCACCGACTGCCGCGTGCTGCTGACCGATGCGCAGGGCGTGATCATGCATGTCACGCACCACCCGGCCGCGGCGCATCAACCGATCCTGCAGAAGACCGCGCGCCTGGGCGTCAACATCGCCGAGAGCGTGGTCGGCACGACGGCGCCGGGCATCGTGGCGACCACCGGCCAGGCCTGCACGGTGCAGGGCGCCGAGCACTACTTCGAGTACCTGCGCGAGATGCAGTGCGCAGCAGCACCGATCCGCGACGTGCACGGGCGGCTGGCCGCGGTGCTCGACATCTCGGTCGAGTCGCGCCGCTTCGGCTTCGATGCAGCGTCGATGGTCGCGCTCTACGCCACCACGATCGAGAACCGCCTGCTGCAGGCGCAGTCGCAGGACCGGCTGGTGCTGCGCTTCCAGGCCAGCCCCGCGCTGCTGGGCACGCCGCTCGAGGCCCTGGCCGGCATCGCGCCCGATGGCACCGTGGCCTGGCTCAACACGGCCGGCATGCGGCTGATCGGCCGGCTGCCCGAGTCCGGGCCTTGCGATGCCGAACAGCTGTTCGGCCTCGACCTCGAGGGCCTGCTGCGCATGACCCGCCACGAGGCCGCGCAACCGGTGCGGCTCGCGAGCGGACTCGGCGTCTGGCTGCAGGCCCGGCTGCAGGCGCACGACGGGGTCGATTTCCGGCACGCGGTGAACGTGCCGGCCGAAGTGCCCCTCGACTCGACGCCGCTCGACGAGGCGCCGCAGGTCGCGCCGACCCCGCTGCCCGCCAGCGACGGCACGCTGCGCGGCCACAGCCGCAAGCTGATCGAGGAGACCCTGGCCGCGCACTACGGCAACATCTCGCATGCCGCGCGCCAACTGCGGGTGTCGCGCGGCACGCTCTATCGCCGGCTCAAGAGTTGGCAGCACAACGCGCCCGAATGAAAGCCGGCCTCGTGGCCGGGTTAGCCCGCTCCCGCGCATTGGTCACGCCCGATACGATTTTCGGCAAAGCGCACATGTGTGCTGCGTTGGAGCCGATATGGATTTGCCGATTCCCGAGCCCGCGCGGCGCGCGCTTTACCGCACGATGCTGCGCATTCGCGCCTTCGAGAATGCTGCCGAGGCGGCCAGCCAGGGTGGCGTGAGCGCCTATGGCCAGGAGGCCGCCGGCGCCGCCAAGGTGCGCGGCCCGCTGCACCTGTCGACCGGCCAGGAGGCGGTGCCCGCCGGCGTCTGCGCCCATCTGCACCCTGCCGACTACCTGACCTCGACCCACCGCGGCCACGGCCACACGCTGGCGAAGGGCGCCGACCTCACGCGCATGATGTGCGAGCTGTTCGGCAAGGCCAGCGGCTTCAACGGCGGCAAGGGCGGCTCGATGCACATCGCCGATTTTTCGGTCGGCATGCTGGGCGCCAACGGCGTGGTCGCGGCCGGGCTGCCGATCGCGGTCGGCGCGGCGCATGCCCAGAAGCTGCAGAAGAAGGATGCGATCACGGTCTGCTTCTTCGGCGACGGCGCGATCAACCGCGGCCCCTTTCTCGAATCTCTCAACTGGGCGCGGGTGTACCAATTGCCGGTGCTCTTCGTCTGCGAGGACAACCGCTGGAGCGCGACCACCGCGAGCGGCCCGATGACCGCCGGCGACGGCGCCTCCGCGCGCGCCGAGGCAATGGACATCGCCGCCACCCGGGTCGACGGCAACGACGTGTTCGCTGTGCATGCGGCCGCGGGCCGGCTGGTCTCAGAGGTGCGTGCCGGCGGCGGGCCGCGGCTGCTGCATGCGCTGACCTACCGCGTGAAGGGCCATGTGTCGGTCGACCTCGCCGCCTACCGCGATCCGGCCGAGCTGGCTGCGGCGCTCGAGACCGATCCGGTGGCGCGCGCACGCGACCGCCTGCTCGCCGATGGGACGGAAGCCGCGCTGCTCGATGCAATCGAGGACGAGGCGGAAGCGGAGGTCACCGCCGCCCTCGCCGCCGCCGATGCCGCGCCCTGGCCCGAGGCCGGCGCCGCTTTCACCGACGTGCAGACCACCGGAGCGGGCCAATGGACATGACGAGCGACATTGCGGGTGGCCGCGCCGCCGGCAGCACCGTGCGCGAACTCAGCTATGCCGAAGCCGCAGCGCTGGCGGTGCAGCGCGAGATGGAAGCCGATCCGCGCGTGGTCGTGCTCGGCGAGGACGTCGGCCGCGGCGGCATCTTCGGCCAGTACAGGGGCCTGCAGCAGCGCTTCGGCGCCGAGCGCGTGATCGACACGCCGATCTCCGAAGCCGCGATCATGGGCGCCGGCGTCGGCATGGCGTTGGCCGGCCTCAGGCCGGTGGTCGAGATGCGCGTGGTCGACTTCGCGCTTTGCGGCATGGACGAGCTGGTGAACCAGGCCGCCAAGAACCGCTTCATGTTCGGCGGCCAGGGCCGTGTGCCGATGGTCGCGCGCATGCCGGGCGGCATCTGGGACGCCTCGGCGGCGCAGCATTCGCAATCGCTCGAAGCCTGGTTCGCGCACCTCCCGGGCGTGGTGGTGGTCTGCCCGTCGACGCCGCAGGACAATCATTCGCTGCTGCGCGCGGCCATGCAGTGCGGCGACCCGGTGGTCTACATCGAGCACAAGAACCTGTGGGCAACGCGCGGCGAGGTCGATGAAACGCGGGTGGTGCCGCTCGGCCAAGCCGCGCAGCTGCGCCGCGGCAACGCGCTCACGCTGGTGAGCTGGAGCCGGCAGATGCAGGCCTGTACCGCCGCCTGCGACACGCTGGCAGCCGAAGGCATCGACGTCGACCTGCTCGACCTGCGCACGCTGTGGCCCTGGGACCGCGAGGCGGTGCTCTCCTCCTGCGCGCGCACGGGCCGGCTGCTGGTGGTGCACGAGGCGGTGCAGGCTGCCGGCTTCGGCGCCGAGATCGCGGCCAGCGCGGCCGAAGCGACAGGATGCAAGGTGGCGCGCCTGGGCGCGCCGCGCATCCCGGTCGGCTATTCGCCGGTGCTCGAGGCGCAATCGCGCGTCGGCGCAGAACGGATCGTTCAAAGCGCCAGGACCTTGTGCGGATGAACACCGAAGCCGGCTTCGAGGACTCGGTCTTCTTCAAGCTGGTCCGGGTCGTCAACCTGACGGCGCGGCCCTTCCAGCAGCGGGTCGGGCGCCAGCACCAGCTCACGCTCAACGAGTGGCGCACGATGGCCGTGCTGGGCGTGCAGCCCGGCCTGACGGCCACGCAGCTGTGCGAGCTCACCGGCCTCGACAAGATGGCGGTGAGCCGCGCGCTGGCGGGCCTGAAGCGCCACAAGCGCCTGCACCGCCACGAAGACCCGACCGACCTGCGCCGCAGCCGGCTCTACCTGAGCAGCGCCGGCAAGGCGCTGTTCGAGACCGTCCGCGTGCAGGCGAGGGAGCGCGAAGCCGAGCTGTTCGCGGGCGTCGGCGCCGAGGATCTGCGGCAGCTGAACGCCACGCTCGACCGGCTGATCGCGTCGGTCGCCGGCCAGGATGATCAGGCCGAGAATCCGCCGTCGATGCTGAGGCTGGCGCCGGTCACGAACCCGGCCTCCGGACCTGCGAGGTAAGCGACCATCGCTGCGATGTCCGCGCCGCTGCCATGCCGCGGCAGCGCCATCAGCGCATGCATCGATGCTGCGTTCGGGCCGTCGGCCGGGTTCATGTCGGTATCGACCGGACCCGGCTGCACGTTGTTGACCGTGATGCCTCGCGGGCCGAGGTCGCGTGCCAGGCCGCGCGTGAGGCCGGTGAGCGCCGACTTGCTCATCGCGTAGGCGCCGAAACCCGGGGACGGCACGCGTTCGGCGTTGGTGCTGCCGATGGTGATGACGCGGCCGCCGTCGGCCATGTGGCGCACCGCCGCCTGGGTGCCGACGAACACGGCGCGCACGTTGACGTTCAGCGTGCGGTCGAAGTCTTCCAGCGACATCTCTTCGACCGTGCCGACCTTGAAGACACCGGCGTTGTTAACCAGGATGTCGAGACGGCCGAAGGTGCGCGCGGCCTGGTCGATCGCAGTGCGAAGAGCCACGGCGTCGGCGCTGTCGACGCGCAGCGCGATCGCGCGGCCACCCGCTGCTTCGACGCTGCCGGCGAGTTCCTTGGCAGCGGCCTCGCTGCTCGTGTAGCTGAAGGCGACGGCGGCGCCGTCCGCTGCGAGACGCCGCACGATGGCGGCGCCGATACCGCGCGAGCCGCCGGTGATGAAGGCCGCCTTGCCGGCCAGAACGGGCTTGGAAGAAGTGGTTGCAGACATGGTGCGCTTTCGAAGTGGTGTGGAATGCTTGTAGTTTGGGGATTGCATTGCATTGCCGGTAGCCGTAAAACTGCCCTATCAATCTCAACCCGCAGTTGAAAATGCAGCCCCTGAGCCATCTCGAATCCTTCGTCCGCAGCGCCGAGGCCGGCAGCTTCTCCGCCGGCGCCCGGCAACTCGGCCTGACGCCTGCGGCGGTGAGCAAGAACGTCGCGCGGCTGGAAGCAGGTCTGGGCGTGCGCCTGTTCCAGCGCAGCACGCGCAAGCTGACCCTGACCGAGAGCGGCGAGCGGCTGCTGCTGCAGATCGGCGGCGCGCTCGGCACGCTGGCCGACGCGGTGGCCGGCGCGGCCGAAGCCGGTGGTCAGCCGGCCGGCACGCTCAAGGTCAGCATGGGCCAGGCCTTCGGTCGCACGTACGTCGTGCCGCTGGTCGGCGAGTTCCTGGCGCGCTATCCGGCGGTCATGCCCGACTGGCATTTCGACAACCGGCAGGTCGATCTGATCGGCGAGGGCTTCGATGCCGCGATCGGCGGCGGCATCGAGCTGACGCCCGGCGTGGTGGCGCGCGAGCTGGCGCGCGTCCACGTCGTGGCGGTCGCGGCGCCCGCGTACCTGGCCGGCAAGCCGGAGCCGAAGCATCCGTCGGATCTCGCTGCCTTCGACGCCATCATGCGGCGCTCCTCGCCTACCGGACGGGTGCGGGCCTGGACGCTGCGCAATGCGGCCGGCGACGAAGGCGCGGCCGATGCGAAGCCGCGCCTGATCTTCAGCGACCCCGAGGCGATCGCCCATGCCGCGATGATGGGCCTGGGCATCGCGCTGATGCCGATGGCCTTCGCGCTGCCTGGCCTGCAAAGCGGCGCGCTGGTGCGTGTGCTGCCCGGCTGGTATGCCGACTCGGGGCCGATATCGCTGTACTACCCGAGCAAAAAGCTGCTGCCGGCGAAGACGCGCGTTTTCGTCGATTTCGTGGTGGAGAAGTTTCGAGAACAGCGCTTTGCCGAGCGCATGCAGGGCACGTGACCACAAGGGGTTATGACCTTGCCCCTGAAAAACGTACTCCATAGCTGATGGTCAAATCAGTGATTGGAGAGAA
>NZ_JAGGNV010000056.1 GCF_018614955.1 Variovorax paradoxus | reverse complement strand
CGTTGATCAGGTTGTCGAAGTTGTTCATGTGCCGAGTTCTGAAGAAGGTGGAAGATCGATGCGGTAGAAGCGCAGCGCGTTGCCGCTCATCACGGCCTGCTGCTGATCGGGCCTGAGCCCATCCAGCATGCGCGAGACGCCTTGCACCAACGGCTCGAAGCCGATGCGCAGGCTCGCCACGGGAAAGTTGCTGGCGAACATGCAGCGTTGCCAGCCGAAGATGGCCAGCGTGTCGCGCACGATGCGCGCATTAGCCTCCCAATCCCAGGGCGCGTCGCGCAGACCGAACTCGGAGAGCTTCACGTGCACGTTCGGCTGACGCGCGAGGATTTCCATCCCGCCACGCCAGCGTGCGAGGCCTTCCTCGCTGCGGTCCCATGCCAGGCCATGGTGGTTGAGCACCATCGGCACGCGCGGGAACATCGCCGCAACCTGGGCCGCTTCGGCCAGATGCCAGGCAGGCACGCGCATGTCCCAGCTCAAGCCGTACTTCTCCAGCAGCGAGAAGCCGCGCAGCCAGCCCTCGTCCTGCATGCTGCCGGCTTGTCCCGCCACGCTTTGCCCCGGCGCTGCCGAAGTCACCGGCTTGCTGCGAATGCCGCGCACCAGCGGATAGCGCAGATGGTCGAGCAGGCACTCCTCGGTGTCGGGTCGGTCGAGCCAGGCATGTGCGACCACTGCATCGGGAAGGCCATGCGCGGCGTTCATCTCGTGCAGCCATGCGGTTTCGGCCACCTGCTCGCTGCGATCGCGCTCTGCCTCCACGTGCACCGTCGCCAGCACCCGGACACCGGCGCTCGCCGCGCGATAGTCCACGGGCAGGAAGTTCCGGCGCAGCGCTTCGTACTCGCCCAGAAAGAATCCCTGCGGGTCGTCCGCCTGCTGCAGCCATGGATAGTTCCCCTGCGACAAGTCCCACAGGTGATGGTGCGCGTCGACGACGGGCATGAGCGGCATGTCAGTGAGCCCAGAGATACGAAGAGTCGGGTTCGCGCAGCGTGGTGAATTCGCGGTCGAACTCGAAGTTGTCCAGGTTGAGGCGACGGATCGTCTGGTCCTGGAACGAGATCCAGGCCGCGCGCGCACCGGGATGCAGCGACAGCGCCAGCGGGTTGGCCGGGAGCACGACACAGCGCCGCTCTTTCAGATCGGTGCCGAAGACCGAGAGGCTTTGCTCGCCCGAATTGGTAGCGAGCAGCACTTCATGGCCTTGGGCATCGGTGCTGCGGTACAGGCGATTCGGATCGCGCCGCGTCTTGCCGGAGGCAACCACCTTCATGCTGGACGTGTCGATGGCCACGATGGTGTCATCGCCGCGGTTCGCCACGTACAGCAGCGTCTCATCGGCCGACAGCACGTTGCCTTCGGGCACCGGGCCCGGCACCACGGCCACGGGCGCGAAGGTCGGGTCGTGCGGCTTGATTTTGGTGACGGTGTTGGACAGCAGGTTGAGCGCGTATGCGGTCTGCGCGTCTTGCGTCAGCGCGAACAGGTGGGTCTTGTAGCCGCCCGAGGGCACGGCCAGGTCCGGCACATGGCGATGGACCGGGTCGGAGAAGCGCAGCAGCACGTTGTGGGCTTCCGACATCACGTACAGGCGGCCCTCGGCGTCCACGGAGAGGCCATGCGGGCGATAGAAGGGCCAGATATCGAGCGTGGCCACATGCGCCCGTTGGTCCAGATCGATCACGAACACCGAATGCCCGCCCGCCTCGCCCAGATGGCTGGCGGTCTCGATGCCGTAGTGCCCTACATAGGCGCGCTTGCGCACCGGATCCACCGCGAACTCGTGCGGAAAGTTCGGCAGCACGATGTGCTTCTCGGCGCGGCCGGTGGCCGCGTCGTAGAAGCTGAAGGTATGGGCGCATTTCTGCACCAGCAGCAGGGTTTCACGAATGGACATCGCGCGGCTTTCTGGGATCAGCGGAACCAGCTGGCCGGCACCATGACCAGCTGCGGAAAGAGGACGAAAAGGAACAGCAGCAGCATCTGCGCCAGCAGGAAGGGCCAGACTCCCTTGATCACGGCGTCCAGGTGGGTCTTGGCCACTCCTGCGACCACATTGAGCACCGTTCCGACCGGCGGCGTCAGCAGGCCGATGGCGTTGTTCATGATGAACATCACGCCGAAGTAGACGGGGTCGATGCCGGCCTTGGTGATCACGGGCATGAGGATGGGCGTGAGGATCAGCACCGTGGGCATGAGGTCCAGCGCCGTGCCGACCACGATGACCAGAATCATGATCACGAACATCAGCAGGATCTTGTTGCCCATGAAGGGCTCGAGCAGCGCTGAAGCCTGAGCCGGGATGTCGGCGATGGTGATAAGCCAGGCCGACACCAGCGCGCAGGCCACCAGGAACATCACCGTGCTCGAGGTCTTGGCCGCCGACAGCATGAGCTCGGGGAGCTTCTCGAACTTGAGCTCGCCGTACACGAAGCGTCCCACCACGAGCGCATACACCACCGCCACCACCGCGGCTTCGGTCGGCGTGAAGATGCCGAACTTCATGCCGCCGATGATCACGCCGGGCAAGGCCAGGGCCCAGATGCCGTCGGCCAGGCTCGCCGCAAGCTTGCGCGCATCGAAGCGGCTGGCGGCCGCGCCCGGCTCCTTCTTCGCACAGAGCCACCAGGTGAACGCCAATGCGCCGGCCATCATGAGGCCCGGAAAGATGCCGGCCATGAACAGCTTGGTGATCGACACTTGCGCCGCCACGCCGAACACCACGAACGCGATGGAGGGGGGAATCACCGGCGCGATGATCCCGCCCGCGGCGATCAGGCCGGAAGCGCGCGGCACGTCGTAGCCGGCTGCGCGCATCATCGGAATCAGCAGCGCCGCCACGGCCGCCGTGTCGGCCACGGCGGAGCCGGAGATGCTGGCCACCACCACGCAGGCAATGATGGCGACGTAGCCGAGCCCGCCGCGCACATGGCCCACCAGGGCTTCGGCCACCGCGACGATGCGCCGCGACAGTCCGCCCGCGTTCATCAGCTCGCCGGCCAGCATGAAGAAGGGCACCGCCATCAGCGGATAGTTGTTGACGCCCTCGAGCAGATTCTGCGCCAGGATCTGCGTGTCGAAGCTGTTGAGATGGATCATCAGCGCCACGCCGCACACCAGCAGCGCGAACGCGATGGGCGTGCCCAGCATCATGGCGCCGAGCAGGGAGAAGAGGAAGACGGAGATGGTCATGTCTTGTCCTCTTTCATTCGCCCGCGCTGACGGCTTGGGGCACCAGCTCCTCGCGCGTCATGCGCCCGACCAGCTGGCGCCACAGCGAATGCGCCTGCAGCAGGGCCATGCCGGCGCTGCTGATCAGCAGGGACAGATAGACCCAGCCCAGCGGCACACCCGTCACAGGCGAGTGGTCGCCCATGCCGATCACCACCTGCTTCCAGGCGCCGTGCGCCAGCAGCACGCAGCAGCCCAGCACCAGCGCATCGGAAGCGAAGCGGCAGATGCGCTGGCCGGTTTCGCCCAGCCGATCGACCAGGCTGGACATGCCGAGGTGGGCGCTGTCCTTCATCACCACGAGCGCGCCGATCAGCGTGAGCCACATGAAGACGAAGCGCGACACTTCTTCGGAAAACACGATGCCCGAGTTGAAGGCGTAGCGCAGCACGACGTTGCCGAATACCAGCACCACCATGACGGCGAGCAGTGCGACCAGCAGCCACTCCGTGGCGCGCGTGAGCAGGTGGGATTTCATGGATGGCTCCTGGTGCCGCGCTTACCTGACCGCGTCCACCGCGGCGAGCAGCTCGGGGCCGTTCTTGGTCACGTAGGCCTTGCGCACGACGTCGCCCACCACGGCCTTGAAGGGCGCCGGGTCGTAGCTCTCGATCACCGACATGCCCTGCTTGCGCAGGTCGGCGATGATGCCGGCCTCGTTCTTCTGGTTGCTGCTTCGCTGCAGCAATTTGGCGTCGTTGGCGCTGTCCAGCAGCACCTTCTGCAACTCGGGATTGAGCGCGTCGAACTTCTTCTTGCTGTAGACCACCGGCATGGCGGTGAAGGCATGCTTGGTGAGCGTCAGGTGCTTCTGGACTTCGTAGAACTTGGCCGCGTAGGTGATGTCCACCGGATGCTCCTGCGCATCCACCGCACCCGATTCGAGCGCCTGGTAGAGCTCGCCGAGCGGCATCGGCAGCGGGTTGCTGCCCAGCAGTTTCCAGGCCTGGATGTGGACCGGATTGCCCATGGTCCGGATCTTCAGGCCCTTGACGTCTTCGGGCGTGCGAACCGCGCGGTTCTTGGTGGTGATCGAGCGGAAGCCCACTTCCCAGAATGCAAGCTGCTTGAGACCATGGGCCTCGAGCTCATTCATGAGGCGCTGGCCCACGTCGCCGTCCACTGTCGCGTAGGCATGGGCCGGGTCGCGGAACAGGAACGGGATATCGAGCACTTCGAACTTCGAGACCAGGCCCGAGAAGTTGCCGCTGCCGGCCATCATCATGTCGATGGTGCCGCCGCGCACTGCACCCAGCGTGGTCGTGTCGTTGCCCAACTGGCTGCTGGCATAGACCTGGACCTCGAGCTGGCCCTTGCTGCGCTCCTTGACGAGCCGGGCGAATTCCAGCGCCGCCTGGTGCTGCGAGGCGGTCTCCGGCCCGGCATGGGCGAAGCGGATCTTGGTGACCTGTGCGTGGGCGGCCAGGCCGCCCGAGAGCAATGCGCTGCACAGGGCAAGCTTGAGGAAGGAAATGCGTTTCATGGTTTGTCTCCTGTAGGAATCTGTCTTGTGTCGAGGGAAGCGGACTGCTATGTCGCCCAGCGCAGCACCAGCGGATCGAGGCGGCGCGCCGTCTCGATCAGGCCCTTGCGGGTTTCCGGGTGCATGGCGGGCCAGGGATGGCGCGGCGCTTCGCAGGCGATCACGCCACCTTCTTTCATCAGCGCCTTGGCTGCGAGGAAACCCGACTGCCGGTTCTCGTGATTGATCAGCGGCAGCCAGCGCTGGTAGAGCGCAAAGGCCTTGTCGCGATCGCCCGCGCGGTGCGCTTCGATGATGGGTCGGATGCCGTCGGCGTAGGCGCCGCCCG
>NZ_JAGGNV010000055.1 GCF_018614955.1 Variovorax paradoxus | reverse complement strand
TCAGCATGCCCTGGTGGGACGGCCGCGCCGATGCGATCGGCCGCGACTACCCGGAGGTGCAGGTCGACAAGCAGCACATCGACATCCTGTCCGCGCGCTTCGTGCTGCAGCCCACGCGCTTCGACGTGGTGGTGGCGAGCAACCTGTTCGGCGACATCCTCTCCGACCTCGGCCCCGCGACCACCGGCACCATCGGCCTCGCGCCCTCGGCCAACCTCAACCCGGACCGCAGGTTCCCCTCTCTGTTCGAGCCGGTGCACGGCTCGGCGCCCGACATCTACGGCCAGAACATCGCCAACCCGATCGCGATGATCTGGTCGGGGGCGCTGATGCTGGACTTCCTCACCCAAGGACAGGGCGCGGGCCGCGCCGCGCACGACGCGATCCTTTCTGCCATCGAGACCGTGCTGCGCGATGGGCCGCGCACGCGCGACCTCGGCGGTACCGCATCCACCACCGAGATGGGCATCGCGATCGCCGAACGCGTCGCCGCAGCCTGAAACCCTCCATGACAAACACCATGAAATTGACTCTTGAACGCCAGGACCTGATGCCCGGCCTGCAACTGATCGGCGCCGAATGGCGCGAGGCGAGCGACACGCGCCGCCTGGACGTCACTGACCCCGCCACCGATGCCGTCTTCGCCAGCGTGCCGGACGGCACGGCCGCCGATGCGCGCGCCGCGGTCGACGCCGCGCATGCCGCCTTCCCCGCGTGGCGCGCCGTGCCGGCCAAGCAGCGCGCCCAGATCATCAAGCGCTGGAACGACCTGGTGATGGCGCACCAGGAGGACCTGGGCCGGCTGATCTCGCGCGAACAGGGCAAGCCGCTCACCGAGGGCCGGGGCGAGGTCGCCTATGCGGCCAGCTACGTCGAGTGGTTCGCCGAGGAGGCCACGCGCGCCAACGGTGACATCATTCCCGCTCCGGTGCCTGGCCGGCGCATGTTCGCGCTGAAGGAGCCGGTCGGCGTGGTCGCCACCATCACGCCGTGGAACTTCCCGGCGGCCATGATCGCGCGCAAGATCGCGCCGGCGCTCGCAGCCGGCTGCACCGTGGTGTGCAAGCCGGCCGAGGACACGCCGCTCACCTCGCTGGCCCTGGTCAAGCTGGCGCAGGAGGCGGGCGTGCCGGCGGGCGTCATCAACATCGTCACCGCCTCGCGCGAACGCACGCCCGAGGTGGTGGACGTGTGGCTGGCCGATGCGCGCGTGCGCAAGATCAGCTTCACCGGCTCGACACCGGTGGGCCAGCACCTGGCGCGCCGCTCGGCCGGGACGCTGAAGAAGCTGTCGCTCGAGCTCGGCGGCAACGCGCCCTTCATCGTCTTCGAGGACGCCGACATCGATGCCGCGGTCGAAGGCCTGATGGCCGCCAAGTTCCGCAACGGCGGGCAGACCTGCGTCTGCCCCAACCGCGTGTTCGTGCAGGCCAAGGTGCATGACGCCTTCGCCGACAAGCTGGCCGGGCGCGTGGGCGCACTCAAGGTGGGCCCGGCGACCGACACAGCCTCGCAGATCGGTCCGATGATCAATGCGCGCGCGGTCGAGAAGATCGAGCGCCATGTGCAGGACGCGGTCGCCAAGGGCGCCAAAGTGCTCACCGGCGGAAGGCGTCTTGTAGATCTGGGCCCGAACTATTACGCGCCCACGGTGCTGGTGAACGCCGATGCCACCATGGTCTGCAGCTGCGAGGAGACCTTCGGGCCGGTGGTGCCGGTCACGCGCTTCGACAGCGAAGCCGAGGTGATCGCGGCGGCCAACGACACGCCCTTCGGGCTGGCCGCGTACTTCTACTCTCAGGACGTGCGCCGCATTTGGCGTGTGGCCGATGCGCTGGAGACAGGCATCATCGGTATCAACGAAGGCGCGCTCGCCGCGGAGGCCGCCCCTTTCGGCGGCGTCAAGGCCTCAGGCTACGGCCGCGAGGGCTCGGTGCACGGGCTCGACGACTACCTGCACATCAAGTACGTGTGCCAGGGACAACTGTAGCAGCGCACGGTCCCAGCCTGGAATGCTGGTGCGCTTCCAACGAAGTGGCCGTGCCCGGCGAACCAATCGGTCGTCGTGGCCCAGCCGCGTTGAAGGGCCCTCGCGCCTGTGCGAGCAGCCAACCATGAACCACCCCGTACAGAGGCACCGAGTCGTCATCGTGGGCGGCGGTGCCGGCGGCCTGGAGCTGGCCACGCGCCTCGGCGATACGCTGGGCAAGCGCGGCATGGCGGACATCACGCTGATCGACATGCACCGCACCCACGTGTGGAAGCCCAAGCTGCACGAGATCGCCTCGGGCAGCATGGACATGAGCGCGCACGAGGTGGACTACCTCGCGCAGGCGCACTGGCACCGCTTCCGGCTCGGCGAGCTCACAGGCATCGACCGCGAGCGGCGCGAGGTGCATGTGGCGCCCTACATGGACGACGAGGGCCGGCTGGTCACGCCGGCGCGCGCCTTCGGCTACGACACGCTGGTGGTGGCCATCGGCAGCCTCAGCAACGACTTCGGCACGCCCGGCGTGCGCGAGCATGCGCTGCGGCTCGAGTCGAAGGCGGACGCCCAGCGCTTTCACCAGCGCATGGTCAATGCCTGCATCCGCGCGCACGCGCAGACCGCGCCGCTGCGGCCCGAGCAGCTGCACGTGGCGATCATCGGCGCGGGGGCCACGGGCGTGGAGCTGGCGGCCGAGCTGCATCGCACCACGCGCGAGGTCGTGGCCTACGGGCTGGACCGCGTGGATGCCGAGAAGGACATCCAGGTCAGCGTGATCGAGGCCGCCGACCGCGTCCTGCCCGCGCTGCCGCCGCGCATGTCGGCCGCCACCGAGGCGCTGCTGCGCAAGCTGGGCGTGGACGTGCACACCTCGGCCAAGGTGGCCGAGGTGCTGCCCGAGGGCGTGCGCCTGGCCGACGGCCGCACGCTGCCGGCTGAGCTGGTGGTGTGGGCCGCGGGCGTGAAGGCGGCCGACTTGATGAAGGACATCGCGGGGCTGGAGACCAACCGCAGCAACCAGCTCGCGGTGCTGCCGACCCTGCAGACCACGCGCGATGCCGACATCTTCGCCATCGGCGACTGCGCGGCCTGCGACTGGCCCGAGGCCAACGACGGCAAGGGCGGCCTGGTGCCGCCGCGCGCGCAGGCGGCGCACCAGCAGGCTTCGCACGTCGCGGCGCAGATCCGCCGGCGCTTGGGCGGAAAGGCGCTCAAGCCCTATCGCTACCGCGACTTCGGCTCGCTGGTGTCGCTCGGCGAGTTCAGCACCGTGGGCAACATGATGGGCGGCCTGATCGGCGGCAGCTTGATGATCGAAGGGCTGTTTGCCCGGCTCATGTACATGTCGCTCTATAAGATGCACGAGCTGGCGCTGCACGGCGTCGTCAAGGTCTCGCTCGACACGCTCGCGCGCCTCATCACGCGTCGCACCGAACCGCACGTCAAGCTGCATTGAGGCGTTTCGATCATGGCCGTGCGCCATGTCCCGGCCAAGGCGGTTCGAGCCCGAGCCGCCGCCCATTTTTCATTTATACCTACCGCGTCCGACACATCTCGAACGGCGCCTCCGTTGGCCCGGTCGATGAGATGACGACGCGACTGCGCCTTCACCTTCCCGATGCGAGCAGATTGCGCTGCTAGCGGATCGCCAATCACATTTGCCACTGTTTTCAACATCTGATTCGGCATCGACGCGGGAGCACTCGACGTAGCATTGGGGGATCCTGTCATCCACTTCCTGACAGTCCACCACTTGGGACCTGGGCCTCAAGAAGATCGTAATGCCGGAGCCTGACGCGGCTCGCCTTCTGGAGGCGAGGCGGTTCAGGCCTCCCCAACCTCCAGCCGGTGAGACAACCGAAGACGCAGCCTGCCAATCGGTTGTCGGCTCGTGCGACTCCGTGAGCGTGTGGGGCAGGGGATTGACGAAAGAGGCCACTATGAAAATTCTCGTCGCGGAGGACGACCAGGTGCTGGCCGACGCGATCCTGCGCAGCCTGCGCGCCTCGGGCGCCGTGGTTGATCACGTGACCACCGGCTCGAAGGCCGATACGACGCTCATCACACATAGCGAGTTCGACTTGCTGATCCTCGATCTCGGTCTGCCCACCATGCATGGCCTCGAGATACTCAAGCGCCTGCGTGCCCGCGGGTCGCACCTACCGGTGCTTGCACTCACCGGGGCAGGCAACGTGGAGGAGCGCGTCAAGAGCCTGGACAACGGCGCCGACGACTGCATGGCCAAGCCCTTTTGCTTGGAGGAGCTCAAGGCGCGCGTACGCGCGCTCGCGCGGCGCGGCATGGGCATCTCCGGCAACGCGATTAGGCATGGCCCACTGGTCTACGATCAGGCTAGCCGATTAACTACGCTCGACGGCAAGATGGTAGAGCTCTCGGCCCGGGAGCTGAGCTTGCTCGAGGTGCTGCTGCAGCGCGCTGGGCGTCCGGTCAGCAAAGGCCAGCTGGTTGAGCGCCTGTGCGAATGGGGCGAGGAGGTGAGCCTCAATGCGATTGAGGTGTACATCCATCGCCTGCGCAAGAAGATCGAAAAGGGGCCGGTGCGCGTCGCAACGGTTCGCGGGCTCGGCTGCTATTACCTGGAGAAGATTTCGGCCTGAGTCGCCGCGCCAGGCTCGGTCAATTCCAGTGCTTCGGCGCAACGCCTCCCCGGGCAACACGGTCGCGTGTCCGCGCTCTTCGTGAAAGCTCCGGCGGAGATTCTAGAAGGCATCCTCGTTAGATCGGTGACGGACTATCGGTGTAAATCAGCGGCACGCGCTTAACATTGCACAGCAGTTCGTACGCGATGGTCCCAGCGTGCTGCGCTACGGCGTTGACCGGCACCTGCGCACCCCACAGCTCGACCGGACTGCCAATGCCTTCGCCGGGCAGATCGCTTAAGTCAATGGTCATCATGTCCATCGAGACGCGCCCCAGCGTGCGTGCCGGCCGCCCACCGACCGTCACCGGCGTGCCCGTGGCTGCGGCGCGCGGATAGCCGTCGGCGTAGCCCATCGCTACCAAGCCGACGCGTGTTCGCCGCTCGGCCTTGAAGGTGGCGCCATAGCCGAGCACGTCGCCGGGGTCGAGCATCCGTTCGGCGAAAACCTCGCTCTGAAGGTGCATCGCGGGGCGCAGTTCGTCGGCAAGTCCCGGAACCGGATGGGCGCCGTACAACAGGATGCCGGTGCGCGCCCAGTCCCTGTTGGCCTCGGGCCAAGCTAGCACGCCGGCCGAGTTGCTGAAGCTGCGCTCGCCCGGGAGCCCGGCGGTCGCGGCATCGAAGGTCGCGAGCTGTTCACGCGTCATCGGCGCATCGGGTTCGTCAGCACTGGCGAAATGACTCATCAGCGTGATCCGAGACACCTTGGCGCTGGCCGCGAGCCGCGCGTACGCGCTGCGCACAGTTTTTGGAAGGAATCCAGCGCGGCGCATGCCAGAGTCCACCTTGAGCCACACGTGCAGGTCACGCAAACCAACGGGCGCCTGCTCGATCATCCGTATCTGGTCGTCATGGTGGACCACGACCCACAGGCCGTGCGCGTGCGCTGCCTCGAGTTCGCGGATTGAGAATGCGCCTTCGAGCACCAGCGTCGGTGCGCGAATGCCGGCGTCACGCAGGGCCAGCGCCTCGTCGAGGAAGGCGACCGCGAAGCCATCGGCCTCGTCGGCGAGCGTTTGCGCGCAACGCACTGCGCCGTGGCCGTAGGCATTGGCCTTGAGCACAGCGAGCACGCGCCCTCCGTGATGCCGGCGTGCCAGAGCGTGGTTGTGACGCAGTGCGGAGAGGTCGATCAGCGCACGCGCGGGGCGGTTCACGCTGAGGCTCCGTTGGGCACCGCGACGAGCGGCCGGCGTGGCTCCGACCCGCGGTAGCGGTCCATCGCCAGGCCGTCGGTGCGGATGTCCGGCCGGCGCCCCATCACCTGGTCGGCCACCACCTTGGCGGAGCCGCAGGCCATGGTCCAGCCCAGGGTGCCGTGGCCGGTATTGAGGAACAGGTTGGCGTAGGGCGTGGCGCCGACGATCGGCGTGCTGTCCGGCGTCATCGGCCTGAGGCCGGTCCAGAAGCTGGCGCGCGGCAGGTCGCCGCAGGGGAACAGGTCGGTGATCACGCGCTCCAGCGTCTCGCGCCGGCGCGGATTCAGGCGCAGGTCGAAGCCGCCGAGCTCGGCCATGCCGCCGACGCGGATGCGGTCGTCGAAACGCGTGACCGCGACCTTGTAGGTCTCGTCGAGCACGGTGGACTGCGGCGCCGCGGCGGGGTCGATGAGCGGGATGGTCATCGAATAGCCCTTGACCGGGTAGACCGGGATGTCCAGGCCCAGCTGGGCAGCGAAGTCGCGCGAATAGCTGCCGAAGGCGAGCACGTAGCGGTCGGCCTTGAGCACTTCGCGCGCCGCGCCGCCCAGGCGCACGCCGGTGATGCGGCCCCCTTCGGTGACGAGCTCGTCGACGCTCTGGTCGAAACGGAAATCCACGCCGAGCCCGCGCGCGAATTCGGCCAGGCCGCGCGTGAACAGGTGGCAGTCGCCGGTTTCGTCATTGGGCAGACGCAGGCCGCCGGCCAGCAGATCGCCCGTGCGCGCCAGAGCCGGCTCGACCGTCGCCAGCTGGCCGCGATCGAGCAACTGGTAAGGCACGCCGCATTCCTGCAGCACGGCCACGTCGCGCTGCACGCCATCGAGTTGCGCCTGGGTGCGGAACAGCTGCAGCGTGCCCTGGGTGCGGTGCTCGTAGCGGATGCCGGTTTCGGCGCGCAGCTCGCGCAGGCAGTCGCGGCTGTATTCGGCCACGCGCATCATGCGTTCCTTGTTGACCGCATAGCGCTCGGGCGAGCAGTTCTTCAGCATCGCCGCCATCCAGCGCAGCTGGAACAGGCTGCCGTCGGGCCGGATCGAGAGCGGCGCGTGCTTCTGGAACATCCACTTCAGCGCCTTGAAGGGAATGCCCGGCGCGGCCCAGGGCATGGAATAGCCGGGCGACACCTGGCCGGCATTGGCGAAGCTGGTTTCCTCCGCGGGGCCGCTCTGGCGGTCGACGAGCGTCACCTCCGCGCCGGCGCGGGCCAGGTAGTAGGCGGTCGTGACACCGATGACACCACCGCCCAGAACGATCACTTTCATGGCAAGACACCTTCGTTGCGAAAGAAGAGTCAAGCGTATTCATTCATATGCAATAAACTCCACTGAAATATCGACACATCTCAGTGTTTTTTACTGCCCATGACCGAACTCGACCGCACCGACCGCAAGATCCTCGACATCCTGCAGCGCCAGGGCCGTATCTCGATGACCGAACTGGCCGAGCAGATCGGCCTTTCGACCTCGCCCTGTTCCGAGCGCGTGCGGCGCATGGAACGCGAGGGCGTGATCACCGGCTACCACGCGCGCATCGATCCGCAGGCGATAGGCAAGACGCTGCTGGTGTTCGTGGAGATCACGCTGTCCTCCAAGTCGGCCGACGTCTTCGACAAGGTGAGGAAGGAGCTGCTGCACGTGCCCGAGGTGATGGAATGCCACCTGGTGTCGGGCGGCTTCGACTACCTGGTGAAAGCGCGCCTGCGCGCCATGAGCGACTACCGGCGCCTGCTGGGTGACCTGCTGAAGAAGCTGCCGGTCCCGGCCGAGTCGAACAGCTACGTGGTGATGGAAGAAGTCAAGGAAAGCCTGTACCTTCCGCTGGATCGCTAGCGCGCGGCGCTCGGATCGCGTCGCCGAAGCCGAAGAACCTGCCGGAATGACGGCGATTCCGTCCGCGCACGCGCGAGCGGGGCGGCATCGTGTGCTGTCTGGGCAAGCCGTTTGCGCCTGATGAATTGCTCCACTGCGTACGCGAGGCGCTGGCGAAATCGCAACGGGGTGACACGCCGTGATCCAGAGGCATTCATGGCCGAGTCCAGGCGTCAGCCGCATACGAGGTAGCGCTGCGCCCGCGCAGCGTCGACGACGGCTGGCGCATGGTGCTGAAACGCGACGACGGGCGCCAGGCAGCCTAGCAGCGCATGGGGCCGCACCAGCCAGAGCGCCAGCGACCAGTCGCCCAGGACGGGCGCCAGTTCCCGAATCACCTCGCCCACGGCTGGGTGCGGCAACAAGGAGAAGCGGTCGAACTGAAAAAGCGGCACCATCATGCGCGAGCTCCACTTCAGGCTGAGCACATCGCGATCCACGATCCAGCGCGACAGCCTTGAGATGGGCTGGTCCATGCGCCTGCGCAGCAACTCGGTGAGTGTTTCGGACTCGACCAATCCTCCGCGCTGGCGGAAAGCGGATTCCAGCTCGCGATACTCGCTGGCTTCGATGTCGGCGGCGGGCAGTGCCGCGGATGTGGGTCCGCAGCGCGAGACATCGAGGATCCGCAGGCCGCTGTTCTCCTGGTCTAGTTCAAGCATGGCGTACTCCTTTCGGTTGCAGGCTGGCGAGACAGGCGACGACCTGTGATGGCGCCTGCGGTCTCGATGAGATGAAAGAGTAAGCGCCGGCGGATTGAGCGTCCATTGCCAAAGCGATTGGACGCGTACGCTTCTCATTCAGGTGACTACGACTTTGGGATAGTCGAACGGCACCAGCGAATCGCGACCGGAAGAACACTGCTTGGAACTCAGCGACCTGCTCGTGCTTGCGGTTTCGCAGGCGACGTGGCCGCGCTGGCCGTCCGCTCCGCGCGGTGTCGCTTGTGGGTCATCGTTCGGTCGCGTTCAATCCGCGCAATCGCAGTAGCAGCCGAGCCGACACCGCTCGCACCAGCCACGGTCCGCGTCGCCCATTCATGGGTCCCAGACGCCGCAGCCCCTGGGATGCAATGCCGGCCTGATTCAGTGATCCTTGCTCGCCAGTCAGGCTCCGGCAGAATGCGGCGATGAGCGGACCGCAGCCGCACCTCCACCAACCTGATTCGCGCTACGCCGTCCTGCGGCTGCTGGTGACGATCCTGCTCATGACCGTGGGCAGCAGCGGCATGTACGTGGTCTCCGTCGTGCTGCCGGCCGTGCAGGCCGACTTCGGCATCGCGCGCGCCGATGCCTCCTTGCCCTACACGCTGCTGATGATCGGTTTCGGCGTCGGCGGATGCGGCCGAGCTTGTGTGGAAACT
>NZ_JAGGNV010000054.1 GCF_018614955.1 Variovorax paradoxus | reverse complement strand
AGGGGAGTATTTCCGCATCCTGTTAGGCCTCGGGGTCCGGTCCACGGCTGCCCGGAACGCTTTCTCGACCGCTCCCCGCGTCAGTCCTTCTTGGTCAATGTGAACTCACTCCCGTTGAACGTACCTTTCA
Source organism: Variovorax paradoxus (assembly GCF_018614955.1). Classification (GTDB taxonomy): domain Bacteria; phylum Pseudomonadota; class Gammaproteobacteria; order Burkholderiales; family Burkholderiaceae_C; genus Variovorax; species Variovorax paradoxus_J. Next base: position 28,810 of record NZ_JAGGNV010000054.1, on the reverse strand, counting down.
AGGTCTTGGCATCGATGACCTTCATCACCATGCGCGTGTCGTTGCAGCCCGTCAGCGCCTTCGAGCGAGCCACGACGAACACAAGTTCCTCTGGCGTGGCCTTTTGAATCTCGATGGGAGCTTTGCGGCCAAAGCAAGGGTTGTTGCGCGACGGCACGTTCATGTCCCAGCTGCCGCCGTCGTTCTCGACCACGACCGTGCCATCGCGGTCGATGCCTCTCTCGGTCTTGAAGGTCGCAAGCCAGGTTCCGTTGAAAGGGTTGGCCTGTGCGATGACACTCGCAGACATGAGGGTTGCGACCACGCAAAACATGAATCGTTCCATCGCTTCCTCCTTCAACCGGAACCGCATCGTAGGCAACTGGAGACCAGCGCGGCGCACTGAAGCTCGGGTGACGTCAAACGGGCGGCGAGGCGCAAAAGGCTGGCTGGTGGGGACTCACGCGCAGAAAGAGCGTTTCCACCTTTGCGACCAGCCAGAAGGCGTTGACAGGCGGAGCATCGAGTCCCCGCCGTCAGATTGCGCTGCGTCGGGAGATGACGCCACGAGACGCAGGTTATGCCCGAGCTGCCGTCCCCCGCCATCATCTGAACGGGATAGGGCATGGGCACTAGCTCGCAGCTGATGCCTAGAACGGTGAAGACGTATGGGCTTTGCAGGGAGCCTGTTGGCCAGCCTAGCGGGTCCGAAGAAGTACGCCTGGCGCGACACTCTCCCGTCGGAGAGTCGGGGTGAGGTTGATGCTGCAGGTTCAATCCGGTATGTTTGACCGTTCCGCGGTAGGCAGCCATTCGCCCCCATGCGTCGACGGTGAGAAGGAACCGACGATGATTGATGTTTTCGCTGCAGTGCGGGCCTTGCCGCTGGTGGTCTTGCTCGCAGGCGTGGGGCTCTCGACAGCTTCCGCCCAGGTGGACTACCTCACGAATCATCTCGAGTCCCAGCGATGGAACAGAAAGATGGACCACGACAACAGGATGCGCCGACAGAAGCAAGCGGTCCCGCCCGCCGCGGCACCCACAGCCGGCTTTGTTGACCCGCAGGCGGCACGGCATGCGGCTGCACGGCAGCTTGAGCCGGAATATCGGATGCGCTTGAATCGTGATGGCAAGGCCAGCGCGGACCGTTGGCTGAGAGCGCGGGCACGGGCGCTTGGCCAGCGCGACGGGGCCGCGGCAAGAACGGCCCAGCCTGGACGATAGAGAAGGCGCCACGTCTCGCCCAGTGGCGGCCCTTGAGGTCGGTCGCTCTCGGGGGAGCCACCTGTAGGGTTGAGTCAGTCCACCCTGCGGAAGGTCGTTCGAATGCCGGAACGTCTCACTCGACGGCAGGCGCATTTGACCGTTTGAGGGCCAGCCGAGATTCATCCCTGCCGCCGAGAGCAGGATGGCGACGCGCGACGATTTGCAACGGACACGAAGTCAACGACGATGCAAAGATGGGGTACAGGAACGACAACGCGCGTGCCATGTGCGTCGGCAGTTTCTGTATCGCGCCACAGAGCAGCACGAACGACAACTCCTTGCAGTCAGCGCGGCATGCCTCGGGCTGACCAAAACGCCCCTACCCGCACTTGGGTGCGCAGACGAGGTGGTTCTTGCCAAGGAAGCGTTTCGAAGTCATCGCCGTGCGAAAAGCGAACTTGCCGCACTTGAAGCACGACATCATGGATTCGGCGCGCGGCGTTGTGATGATGGTGCCCGGCGCCTTCTTGACGTAGCGCAAACCATCCTGCGTGAGTCGGGTGTTGGACATGCACCATTTTACCCGGACGCAATTTGACACAGCTCACCTGGGGAGAACAGTCATCTGAACGAATTGCTTTCCTGCTGCCCGAGCCATTTCACGCTTCCGCAGCTGCAGCACACCTGCGAGATCGTGCTGGGCCGCGAGCTGGGCAAGAGCGCGTTTCGCAAGCGAATGCTCAATGCGGCTTTCTCGAGGAGGTCGATCGGGTGCCGGGGCTCGCCGGCCGCCAGGCACAAGGCTATCGGCTGGCGGATCGATCGGAGGCGACTGTGTTTCCGCGGCCCTTCAAGGCGGGGGAATTGGGTTCAGACCCCGCCATGATTGCAAGGCAAAGCTGTTCAGCCGCATGCACGTGCGGCTGCGTGGCTGCTACCTCAAGCCCACCTGCCGATCCGCCATGTTCACCAATTGCACCAGCGTCGGACCGATCGTCTTCAGCAAGTCCGCCGGCTTCGCGCGATAGCCCGGCACCGCGCAGTTGAACAGCAACCGCCTCGACCCGTAGCGGATGTTCGAAGCGACGCCCACCGCCAGCACGCCGAGCCCGGCGTCGCCCATGTTGATGGCAAACCCGCGCTTGCCGTAGTTCGCCAGGCTGTCCTTCAGGCCCTGGGTGCTGCGCGTGTATTCGTCGGCGCGCTCCTGCCTCGCGCGCGCCAGGAAGCGGTTGCGCTCCGCCGCCGTGAGCTGGGCGAGCCAGGCGCGACCCATCGCCGTCTCCGCGATGCCGCGCACGGCTCCGACGCCGGGCCGCTTGAGCGTGCCGTGCTCATGCGCGCACGTCTCGACGTACACCACGTCCAAGTCCATGGCCACGCCCACGGACACCGCGCCTTCGAAGCGGTCGGCCGTCGATTGCAGCGCGGGCCGCAGTTCTGCGAGCAGAGGTGTGTTGATCACATACGGATAGCCCAATGTCACGGCGGCCGGGCCGATGAAGTAGCGATCCAGCCGGTCATCGTGGTCGAGGAATCCCAGCGCCTGCAGGCTTCGGCAGAGGCGGCTTACCGTCGGCCGCGGCAGGCCGAGGCGTTCGGCGAATTCGCTGTTGGCGTGAGCCCGCGGGTCCCTGACAAAGCTCTGCAGGATCATCAGTCCCTTGGCCAGAGTACCGGAGAAGTTGGGATCGTCCTCGCGCACCCGTCGCAGATCCTGCTGGTCCTTGAGCTGGTGTACGGGGCGGGCTTGTCGCATCGGGCAATTCTCGGCCATCTGCGGGAAAAGCGAATCGCTGTTTCAATATTTGAAACGCGTGTTCGGAATTGGCGACTCTCGACCTACAGTGCGCCGCATGATTCGTGATCCTGCCCGTCTCGACGCCTTGCTCGCCGACACCCGAAGCTTCGTGCGCGGGCGTTGGCACCCCCTTGAAGACCAGGTGGACCGCACCGATGAGATCCCCTGCGCTTTCGTCGACGAGCTGCGTCGCAAGGGCTTCTTCGGCTGGAGCATTCCCGAGGCGTACGGCGGGCTGGGCCTGACGGCCGAAGAGCTGGTCCTGTGCGCCATGGAGCTCTCGCAGTCCTCCGTGGCGCTGCGCGCGCGCGTCGGCACCAACACCGGCATCGGATCCGAGGGACTCGTGGCCGACGGCACCGAGGTGCAGAAGGCCCGCTGGCTGCCGCGCATGGCGCGTGGCGAGCTCACCGGCTGCCTGGCCCTGACGGAGCCGGACGCGGGTTCGGAGGCCACCAACATCCAGACCACCGCACGTAGGGATGGCGACCACTACGTCCTGAACGGCACGAAGCGCTTCATTACCAACGCGCCCGTCGCTGACGTGTTCACCGTCATTGCGCGAACCGAGGAGGGCACGCGCGGACACGCAGGGCTGACCGCCTTCCTGGTGGAGCGCGGCCCCGGCCTGCGCACCGGCGAGCCGTACCGCAAGATGGGCCAGGCCGGCTCGCCGGTGTCCGATGTGGTCTTCGAGGATTGCCGCGTGCCGGCGAACCACGTCATCGGCGAGAAGGAGGGCGTTGGCTTCCAGACCGTGATGAAGGTGCTGAACAAGCAGCGGCTGCACCTGGCCGCGCTGTGCACGGGCCCGGCCATCCGCATGCTGGACCTCGCGGTGGCGCACACCTCGAAGCGCGAGCAGTTCGGCCAGTCCGTGGCTAGCTTCCAGCTGGTGCAGGCCATGATCGCCGACTGCCGCACGGAGATCTTCGCCGCGCGATCGATGATCCTGGAGGCGGCCCGAGCGCGCGACCGCGGCGAGGACGTCGCGCTCACCGCCTCGATGTGCAAGTACTTCGCTTCAGAGATGTGCGGCCGCGTGGCCGACCGTTGCGTCCAGATGTTCGGCGGCTCCGGCTACATCGCGGACTTCTGTCCCATCGAGCGCTACTACCGCGACGTGCGCCTGTTCCGGTTGTACGAGGGCACCAGCCAGATCCACCAGCTGAATATCGCCAAGCTGACGCTGCGCGAGCACGAGGTGGGCCTGCGATGAACCTCCTGGACGTGGAACGCGATGCCGGGTTGGCAGAGTTGCGCCAGCGCGTACGGGCCTTCGTGGCGCAGCACGCCATCCCCCTTGAGACGCGGGCCCATGTGCACGACCCGCAGGCCCTGGACACCGCCCTGGCGCAGCTGCGGCCCATCGCCCGCGAGCTGGGCCTCTATCTTCCCCAGTTGCCGCGCGAGCACGGTGGGCTGGGCCTCAGCTGGGTCGAGCGCACCGTGGTGTTGGAGGAGGCCGGCCGCAGCTACCTGGGACCCGGCGCGCTCAACTGCGCCGCCCCCGACCAGCCGAACATGATCAGCCTGCTGCGCCAGGGCACCCCGGAGCAACAGCGCGCCTACCTCGGCCCGCTCGCCGCCGGGGAGATCCGTTCCTGCTTCGCCATGACGGAGCCGGCGCCCGGCGCAGGGTCCGATCCGTCGATGCTGGCCACGCGCGCCGAACGCCGCCCGGGTGGATGGGTGATCAACGGCCGCAAGTGGTTCATCACCGGCGCGGTCGGCGCGCGATTCGCCATCGTGCTCGCAAAGGCCGACGTCGGCCCCACGCAGTTCATCGTCGAGACTTCGAACCCGGGGTTTCGCCTCCTGCGCGCCATCCCGGCCTTCGATCCCTATGCGATCGGCGGCCATGGCGAGATCGAGTTGACGGACTGCTTCGTGGCCGATGACGCCGTGCTCGGCGAAGTGGGGCAGGGCTTTGTCTATGCGCAGCAACGACTGGAGCCTGCGCGGCTCTCGCACTGCATGCGCCTCCTGGGACGGGCGCGCCGCGCCCTCGAACTCGCGCAGGACTACGTCAACGAGCGGCGATCGTTCGGCGAGCGCCTGGCCGATCTGCAGCAGGTGCAGGCCATGGTGGCCGATTGCCACATGGACCTGCACGCCAGCCGACTCATGACTCTCGATTGCGCCGCGCGCATGGACGCCGGCCTGCCGGTCAAGACCGAATCGGCGATGGCCAAGGTGTTCGTGTCCGAGGCGCTGTATCGCGTGGCGGACCGGTCCGCGCAGCTGATGGGGGCGCTGGGCATGTCCGAGGACGCGCCCGTCGCGCTCATCTTGCGAGAGCTGCGTCCCTTCCGCATCTACGACGGCGCCTCCGAGCTGCACAGGGCCACGCTCGGCCGCCGATTTCTCTCATCCACCCGAGGAGACATCCGATGAAACCCAACCGCATCCGCAGCGCCATCGTAGCGCTGGCCGCCACGCTCGGTGCCGGCGCCGCGCTGGCCGCCTATCCCGACCAACCGATCAAGCTGATCGTCCCGTTCCCCGCGGCCGGCAGCACGGACCTCGTGGCCCGCACGCTCGCGATCGACTTGGGGACGGCACTCGGCCAGCAGATCGTGGTGGAGAACAAGGCCGGTGCCGGCAGCCTGATCGGCTCGGAGTTCGTGGCCAAGGCGCCGCCTGACGGCTACACCATCCTGATGGCCGGGCTCACCAACGTGTTCCTGCCCTACGTGCACAAGGACCTCAAGTGGAACCCGGTCGACGACTTCGTCGGCATCGGGCTCGTCGCTGACCTGCCCAATGTGATCGCGGTCAACGCCAAGACCCCGTACCAGAGGCTGTCCGACCTGGTAGCCGCGGACAAGGCCAAGCCCGGATCCCTGTCGTTCGGCTCCGCCGGCGTTGCCACGCCCTCGCACCTGGTGTGCGAAATGGTGAACCACCAGACCAAGATCAAGCTGCAGCACGTGCCGTACAAGGGCAACGCGCCCGCTGTCAACGACCTGATGGCCGGCCACATCCCGGTGATGTGCAACAACCTGGGCGGCACCCTACCGTACATGCAAAGCGGGCAGATCCGCATCCTGGCGCAGACCGGCAAGACGCGTTCGGCCTCGGTGCCTGACGTGCCCACGTTCGCTGAGCTGGGACTGCCGGGCCTCGATGCGGGTTTGTGGATGGGGCTCGTCGCGCCCAAGGGCACGCCGAAGAACGTGATCGACACGCTCAACCGGGCGCTGACCAAGGTCCTGGCCACGCCTGTCATGAAGGAGAAGCTGGCGAAGCTCGGCGCAACCACGCTCAACCCGAGTGCGGCCGCCTTCGAGGAACGCCTCAAGGCCGATCGGGGGGCATGGGACCCGGTTCTCAAGACGCTCGAACTGAAGACGAACTGATGCAGCAGACCGGTTATCCGCTACAGGGGGTCCGCATCCTGGACATGGCGACCGTACTGGCGGCGCCTTTCTCGGCCACGCTCTGCGGCGACATGGGCGCCGAGGTCGTCAAGCTCGAACTGCCGCAGGGCAACGACGCCCTGCGAGGCCTGGCGCCCGTGCACGAAGGTCATGCGCTCTTCTGGAAGACGGCCAACCGCGGCAAGCAGGGCATCTCGCTCGATGTGCGACAAGGCGAAGGACGCGATCTGTTCTTGCGGCTGGTCGAGGGCTTCGACGTGCTGGTGGAGAACTTCCGCACTGGCACCCTGGACGGCTGGGGCCTTGACCTGGCGACGCTACACGCGCGCAATCCGCGCCTGATCGTCCTGCGGCTCACCGGCTTCGGTCAGACGGGTCCCTACGCTCGCAAGCCGGGCTTCGCGCGCATCTTCGAGGCCATGAGCGGGTTCACGCACCTCAGCGGCGAGGTCGCCGGACCGCCGCAGCACATGAACTATCCGCTCGGGGATGCTGTCGCGGGCCTGTTCGGGGCGTTCGCCATCGCCACGGCGCTGACCGAGCGCAATGCCATGCCGCGCGAGGAACAGCGCGGCGCGGAGATCGACCTTTCGGCGACGGAAGCCTTGCTCCGCCTGCTCGACCCGCTGGCGGCGGAGTACAGGTTTTCCGGGGCGGCGCGCGATCGCACCGGTTCCCGCGCCGGGTACACCGCCCCGTCAAATGTGTACCGAACCGCCGACGGCGCGTGGGTGACGCTGGTCGGCTCGTCCGATCCGATCTTCGTGCGCCTCTGCTCGGCAATGGAGCAGCCCGCCCTGGCAACCGATCCGCGTTTCAGCACCAACGTGGATCGCACGCGGCACCACGTAGAGATCGACGACATCGTTGCCGCCTGGTGCGTGAGCCTGCCGCTGCAGGCGCTGTCTGTCCGGCTTGAGCGCCACGACGTGCCGTTCAGCAAGGTGTATTCCATCGTGGACGTGATGGAAGACCCGCACTTCCGCGCTCGGGGCGCGCTCATTGAGCTTCAAGACCCCGAACTCGGCTCGATCCCCGCACCCGCGGTGGTTCCCCGCTTCGTCGGCCGCGCGTCGAGCGTGCCGGCAGTCGGGCCGCGCACCGGGCAGGACAACGAGGCGGTGTACGGCGCCGTTGGAATCGGGCCAGAGGAATTGGAGCGCCTGCGCTCGCGACGAGTGATCTAGCTGTTGGGTTGCCATAGGTATTCCATGGCGAAATTTCCACGCTGCTCGGATGTCTCCTTCGGCAACCGAAACGGCCTGACCATCGGATGGAATTGGGTCAGCGGGGAATGCCAGTCAAGTTCTCCACCATCGCTCCTGCAATCTCGGAGCGCTGGGGCCCGCCTCGCGCACCTGCGTGTGATTTGCAAGGGTTGTCGACGTTGACGTTCTGGTTGGCTTTGGACTGCGCGCTCTCGAGAAGATCGATGCCGGGCCAAGATTCTTGTCGGACACGCATCGTCAGTACCGCCATCGTGCTCTCGCGAGGGGGCTCCCGAAGCGTCCCGAACCTGTCGCCGCTCAGGCGCGCGCCCGCTTGGTCGGCCCGAAGTCGACCGGCAGGCTTCCTTCGGACTTCACTTCCCTCAGCACGATGGCCGAGCGCACGTGCGTGACGCCGGCCTGCTCGAACAAGGTGGTGTGCAGGAATTTCTCGTAGTGCTTGATGTCCGGGACGAGCACCGTGAGGATGTAGTCGGCTGGACCCGTCGCCGAGACGCAGCGCACGATCTGCGGGCTCGCCTCCACGGCCTTCTCGAAATCGCGCACCTTCGATTCGCTGTGCCGGTCCAGGTTGACCTCGGTCACCGCCGCGAGGTTGAGGCCGACCTTCTCGCGATCGACGACGACGGTGTAGCCGCGGATCACGCCGGCGACCTCCATTTCCTTGATGCGACGCCAGCATGGCGTGGACGACAGCCCGACCTTCTCGGCGATCTGCTGCACCGTCTGGCGAGCGTCGCGCTGCAGCTCGAGAAGGATCTGGAGCGAGTGGTTGTCAAGGGGAATGAAATCGTCGTTCATGCGGATCTACGAGAATACTGTTCTCAGAATTAGGGATGGTTTGGATGGATTTCAGAGGATATTCCTCCAAATGGCGAACAACAATCCTCCAATGCACTTGATCACGACGCCGCCTGCGCTGCAGCGACCGGACTACCAGCTTTCGGACAGCCTCTGGGCACGCTCGGGCGCCGTCTTCCTGACCGGCACGCAGGCCCTGGTGCGCGTGCTCCTGATGCAGCGCCAACGCGATGCGGCCCAAGGGCTGAACACACAGGGCTTCGTGAGCGGCTACCGCGGCTCGCCCCTGGGCATGGTCGACCAGGCGATCTGGAAGGCCGGACCGGGCTTCAAGGACGCGGGCATCCGCTTCGTACCTGCGATCAACGAGGAGCTTGCGGCCACGCAGGTGCTGGGTACGCAGCGCGTGGAGTCGGACCCCGAGCGCACGGTCGAAGGCGTCTTCGCGATGTGGTACGGCAAGGGCCCGGGCGTGGACCGCGCAGGCGATGCGCTCAAGCACGGCAATGCCTATGGCTCGTCGCCACACGGCGGCGTGCTGGTGGTCGCCGGCGACGACCACGGCTGCGTCTCGTCGTCGATGCCGCACCAGAGCGACCACGCCTTCGTCGCATGGAGCATGCCGGTGCTGCAGCCGGCCAGTGTGGCCGAGTACCTCGAATTCGGCCTCTACGGCTACGAGCTGTCGCGCTTCTCGGGCGCCTGGGTCGGCATGGCAGCCCTGTCCGAAGTTGTCGAGAGCGCGGGCACGGTGGACCTCGACCTGATCGAGTCCCGCGCCGCCGCCTGGGCCGATCTCAACACGGTGCGCGCGGCCACCGGTCACGTCGCGCCGGCCGACGGCCTGCACTATCGCTGGCCCGACCTGCCTTCGCTTCGCATCGAATCGCGCCTGGCCGACAAGCTGCATGCTGTCGCCGCCTTCGCGCGCGTGAACAGCATCGACCGCCATGTGATCGAGAGCCCGCATGCGAAGGTCGGCATCGTGACCTGCGGCAAGGCGCACTACGACCTGATGGAGGTGCTGCGCCGTCTCGAGGTGACACCGCAGAGCCTGGCTCGCATGGGCGTGCGCCTCTACAAGGTGGGCCTGAGCTTTCCGGTCGAGCCCACGCGCATCCGGGCCTTCGCACAAGGTCTGGACGAGATCCTGATCGTCGAGGAGAAGGGTGCCGTCGTCGAGAGCCAGTTGCGCGACCTGTTCTACAACGCACCGGCCGATGCACGTCCTACCCTGGTGGGCAAGCACGACCGCGAGGGCCGGCCGCTGGTGTCGGCGCTCGGCGAGCTTCGGCCCTCGCGGCTGATCGAACTGGTGGCGCATTGGCTCTCGGTGCACTTCCCGGACAACGCCGAGCTCGGGGACCACTTCCAGCACGTGCGCGACTTCACGCCGCCGCAGCTGCTGAGCAACGCTGGCGACAGCGTCAAGCGCCTACCTTACTTCTGTGCCGGCTGCCCGCACAACACCAGCACCAAGGTGCCCGAAGGCTCGACCGCACGTGCCGGCATCGGCTGCCACTTCATGGCCAACTGGATGGACCGCAGCACGGCTGGCCTGATCCAGATGGGCGGTGAAGGCGTCGACTGGGTGTCTCACTCGATGTTCACGCGCACGCTGCACGTGTTCCAGAACCTCGGCGACGGCACCTACTATCACTCGGGCTACCTCGCGATCCGGCAGGCGGTCGCGGCCAAGGCGACTCTCACCTACAAGATCCTTTTCAACGACGCCGTCGCGATGACGGGCGGCCAGCCGGTGGACGGCGTCATCAGCGTCGACGCCATCGCGCGGCAGGTGGAATCCGAAGGCGTGAAGAGCGTGGTCGTCGTGAGCGACGCCATCGACAAGTACGCGCAGATCAAGAGCAAGTTTCCCGTCGGCACCGAGTTCCACGACCGCAGCGAGCTGGACGCGGTGCAGCGTCGCATGCGCGAGGTGCCCGGCGTGACCGTGCTGATCTACGAACAGACCTGCGCCGCCGAGAAGCGCCGCCGCCGCAAGAAGGGCGAGATGGCCGATCCGCCGACGCGCCTGTTCATCAACGAGGCCGTCTGCGAGGGCTGCGGCGACTGCACCGTACAGAGCAACTGCGTGGCCGTCCTGCCGCACGAAACCGAGCTGGGCCGCAAGCGAAAGATCGACCAGACCAGCTGCAACAAGGACTACTCCTGCGCCAAGGGCTTCTGCCCGAGCTTCGTTGGCGTGACCGGAGGTGCGTTGCGCAAGAAGAGCGGGGCGCTGGCCGCCGGGCGCGATGCGTTCGTGCGGCACGTGGCCGCATTGCCGCGACCCGCGCTGCGCACATGGGATGCGCCCTACGACCTGCTCGTCACCGGCGTCGGCGGCACCGGCGTGGTCACTGTCGGGGCGGTGGTCGCGATGGCCGCGCATCTCGAAGGCAAATCGGCGAGCGTGCTGGACTTCATGGGCTTCGCGCAGAAGGGCGGGGCGGTGCTGAGCTTCGTGCGCCTCGCCGATGTGCCCGAGCGATTGAACCAGGTGCGCATCGACACCCAGCAGGCCGACGCGATCCTGGCCTGCGACATCGTGGTGGGAGCCTCGCCCGACGCATTGCAGACCGTGCGCCATGGACGCACCCGCATCCTCGCCAACACGCACGAGATCCCGGTGGCCGAATCGCTGCGCAATCCGGATGCCAACCTCAAGGTCGAGCTCCTGCTCGAGAAGATGCGTTTTGTCGCCGGCAGCGAACAGGTCGAGACCTTCGATGCGCAGGCGCTAGCGGAAGAGTTCCTCGGCGGCACCCTGGCGGCGAACATCCTCGCGACCGGCTACGCCTGGCAGCGCGGGCTGATACCGCTGAGCCTGGAGGCGCTGACGCGCGCGATCGAGCTCAACGGCGTGGCGGTTGAATCGAACCAGATGGCCTTCTCGCTCGGCCGCCTGGCTGCAGGTGCGCCGAATGCGATCGAGGGGCTGCGCGGCGCCATCACGCAGGGTCCGCCGGACGAGTCGCTGGAGGCACTGATCGCCCGGGGTCGCGCTCACCTGACCGGCTATCAGAGCGCGGCGTGGGCGCGGCGTTTCGAGGAGCGCGTGCGCAGCGTGCAGCAGCGCGAGGCGGCGCTCGCCGGCGGCGATGCAAGCTGGCCGGTCACGCGCAACGCTGCACGCAGCCTGCTCAAGCTCATGAGCTACAAGGACGAGTACGAGGTCGCGCGCTTGTACAGCGACGGCAATTTCCGCGAGAAGCTCGCGCAGCAGTTCGAAGGCGACGTCATGCTCGAGTTCCACATGGCGCCACCCATTCTGTCGCGGCCGAAGAACGGTCAGCCCCCGGCCAAGATCCGCCTCGGTGCCTGGATGCTGCCGGCCATGAAGTGGCTGGCCTATGGCAAGCGATTGCGCGGAACAGCCTTCGATCTGTTCGGCTACACGGCTGAACGCCGGCTCGAGCGCTCGCTGGTCGAACAGTTCGATGCGCGACTCGACGAGTTGCTGGCCGAACTGGCCACGGACAACCAGAAGCTCGCGGCGCAGATCGCGGCCGTGCCCATGACGATCCGCGGCTACGGCCATGTGAAGCTGGCCAACCTCGCGTTGGCGCGCGCCCGCGAGGCCGAGCTGATGCACCGCTTCGCGCCGGGCCGCTATCCGAGGCCGGCGGCGGGAGCGCAGGCAGGTCAGTTGCGGGGGATCGCTGTCGTTGCGAGTTGAGAGCTTGCGGCGAGCGCACGAGCAGGTCGACGTGCGATCGCATAGTTGACGTTGCGTGGTCGAAGTCTCACCTAGTGGCAGCCGCAGTTCGCCGGGTCGCCGCCACACCTTCCGCTATGAGGCAGTGAAGCAGGAGGCCTGAGCCACCGATTGCTCCGGCAATCGCGAGGTGATGGCAGGGCAGGTCAGGACGTGGTTGGCTAACCAGCGCCGAGCGCAAGAAGGTGTTTTTTGTTCAAGCGGCGAGCTCCGAGAGAAAATCGCGGGCTCGATCAGTGAGGCCCGGCACTAGCTCGATGGTTCGTGCGGCCGCCACACCGAGCTGAGGCCGTGCGTCGTCTTCAAGCTGTTGGACAGCCGATGTGAGCCACTCCGGGAACCGTTCGGTCAAGGCGTCGATCAAGGCCGCTGCCTGGCGTCGATCCTTGTCCGCTTTGATCGCGCGCGAAGGTTCGCGCAGCGTGCTGACGATAAGCTTGTGCAGTGCAAACCTCGCCGGCTCTGGCACCATGACGGGCACCACGTGCTCTTTGCCCAGCACGAAGCCAGGGGATGCGCTGGACACCAGGTAGCTGAAATGCGGAAGCCCGGTCGCATGTGCGCGAAGCTCGGGCAAGGCTTTGATCTCGTGGTGCTCGGTGCCCGGCACCAACAGGTCGACCTTGAGGGGTTTGCCCCGGGCTTTGAAAGAGGTGGATGGCTTGCGCGGATCGAACTCGGGAACTTCGAAGAACGGAACGCCGCTATCGCGCAGGATGTCCAGAAAACTTCGTTCATCCGGAATGGCCACGGAGATCGAGCCGGCGCTTCCGATATCGATGTCCTCTGTTGCGTAATTCGCCGGCAGGCGCACGCCCAGGCTATTGAGGATCGCCCCAAAGGCATGCGAGCCAACAAGGACGCCACCGTGGCGGAAAATTCCGGCGTTGAAAAGGGTCGCGAGGGTCAACGCTGACGAGTTGTCGGCGGCTGCGAAGCCGGCCTTGCGCAAAATTTGTACGTCTGCCGCAAGCGCGCGCATCTCGGAGCTCTCCAGGCGCTTGGCCTCCAGTTCCGCATCTGTGCGCGAACTTCCAGCCGGCCCCATCGAAGTTTCCTTGTGTTTTCCGGATGCCAGATACACCCGCCAATAGATGTAGGGCTTGCCGTTGACCGTCTTCCGCGCAGCCGAGCCCGGCGAGTGCAACGGAATGCTCGACTGTGCAGAGGCACGCTCCGTAATCGAGGCATAGAGCGTCTGCAGGGCTTCATTGTGAACGGTTGGCATATCAATTATACCTCGTGATGATATGATAAGGTATAAAAGCATTTTGCGTTAGTTTTTTGCAGCCGCGCCGCAGCCGCGGGGACCACTGCCGAGCCTTCATTCGTCCATCGATCCATGCCCAGCGCGTGCCGGGTTGGGCGGCCTTAAGATGCAGAGGAGGCTCGCTTTTTGCCGAGCGACAAGACTCCGCCCGCGACGATCAAAGCAACGCCGAACGCCGCAAGGAGCGGCAACGTGTCGCCCCAGATCAGATGGCCCACGATCAGCGCCCAGACGATGATGCTGTAGCGAAACGGTGCCACCACCGAGAGATCGGTGGCGCGGCAAGCGGCGATCAGGGCGAGGTTCCCAAGCGTTGCGCCAGCTGCTGCGGCAGCGAGCAAAGCGGTTTCTCGGGCGCCGACGGGCTGCCAATCCTCCGCAAAAGACATGCAGGCGCCTGCCGCACACACCGCGGCAGCCGCGGCGAGCGCCACCCGCCACGAGGGAACGTGAGGCGGCAGCCGCCGTGTTGCGAGTTCACGCCCGGCCAGCATGGCTGCGCACAGCAGCGCGCTCGCGGCGCCCCATGCCGAAAACACTGTCGCGGCGTCCGGGCGCACCACGGCGACCGTGCCCGCCAGGCCCAGCAGAGCGGCTGCGATGGATCTCGCATGCCATCGCTCCCAGCCGAGCGCCATGGTGCCTACCGAGATCATCAAGGGTGCGGTCATCATGAGTGCAGTGACAACGGCCAGCGGCGCCAGGGTGAGCGCGATCACGGAGGCGATGGCTGTGCCGACCTCCAGCACGCAGCGCAGGCCGATGACGGGACGCGCGAGGGTGCGCCAGTCGCCGCGCAGCCCCGACACGACGCTTGCCACGGCCAGCAGGAATGCAATCGCAAAGATGCCGCGCACGGCAAGAACCTGTCCGGGCGGCAGGTGCGCTGTCGAGAGCTTGACGAGCGCATCGTTGACGACGTAGCAGGCCATTGCCGCGGTCATGAGCAGGGCGCCACGGCGATTGGCCCTCGGGGTCGCCATGGCCTAACCCGCCGCGCGGTCGAGCAGCGCGCCGCATCGGCGCAGGGCGTCGTGTGGTGCGCGGCTCTTGAGCACGATTTCTTCGACCTCCGCATCCGGATCCGAGAGAGCGACGATCGCGCCGCCCGCGCCGATGGAAACATTGCCACCTGCGCACACGATCGTGCGGATCACGATGTTCAGCTGCGCGGTGCCGCTTAGCGAGAGATAGCCGATGCTGCCGGAGTAGACGCCTCGCGCGCCGGCCTCGAGCTCGTCGAGGATCTTCATGGTGCGGATCTTGGGCGCGCCCGTCATGGAGCCCCCCGGAAACGCCGCCCGCACGCAATCCAAGGCCGTCAGGTCCTCGCGCAGCGTGCCCCGGATTGTGCTGACGAGCTGATGCACGGTCGCGTACGTCTCCACCTGGAAGAGCGCCGGGACGTGCACCGTGTCGACTTCGCAGACGCGGTTCAGGTCATTGCGAAGGAGGTCGACGATCATGAGGTTCTCTGCGCGCGTTTTCTCATCCTCGAGCAGCTCCTGAGCCAGGACGGCGTCCTCCTCGGGTGTTGCGCCGCGGGGCGCCGTGCCCTTGATCGGCTTGGAGTCGACGGTGCCGTCCAGGCCAATTCGCAGGAAGAGCTCCGGCGAAGCGCAGAGCACCGCGAGATCGCCGGACCTCAGATAGGCGGCGTAGGGCGCTGGATTGTGCAAACGCAGCACGCAGTAAGCCGCGAAAGCATCGATCCGTCCCTCGCCGACGAGCTGGTTCGTCAGGCAGATCTCGTAGGTCTCTCCTTGCAGGATCTCCTCCTGACAGCGCAGGATGAGATCACGGTAGGTCTTCAGATCGATCTGCCAATGCAAGTTGCCCAGTGCGCGATCTGCGCTTTCTGCCGGCACCTTCGCATCGTATTGTTCTGCTGCGTCCTGCTCGGTGGACATGGCACTCGAGGCAGGTGGTTGGTGGCGGGCTGTCGCGAGCTGCCGCATCGACGCGATCCACTGCAGGTTGTCCTCGCACAGCACCGGTCCATCCAGGCAGACGATCCAAGTTTCTCCCTGCGCGTGGTCGAAGGCGACAAATCTGTCGGCCATGATCCACAGCGCATCGGGCGTACTGGCGTCGTGCATGCGCCGGCCGCCCAGCTCGCGCTTGAGCTCGTAGCCAAAGTAGCCGACGAAGCCACCCCTAAAGTCGAAGGGCACCAAGGTCCCGTTCGGATGCTGCCTGGGGATCTGTTCGCGCAGGTAGTCCAGGATGCTTTGCGAACGCGTCTGCACCAAGTCTCCGCGCCGGATCACGAGCTCCTGCGTGGCGCTGCGGTAGCTCACGATTTCGGCAAGCGGACCTTTCGCATCGCCCATGAACGAGAAACGTGCCTGTCCTGGGGCCGCGAGGCTGCTGTCGAGCCAGAACGAGCACTCGGCGGTCGCGAAGGCGAGCTCGAACAGGGCCTGTGCTTCGACTTGCGTCTCCACGCAATCCGCATGCAGGTGGCGCTGCGGCGGCTCGCTGGCGGCCTGATCCGGCTCCCCGAAGCTTCCAAAGGTGCTTTTCAGGGGACGGCCCGCGTGCCACTCTTCGGTGAGCTCCCGAAAGTTGCGCAGGAGCCTGGCGCCAAACTCGGTGCAGATGGATTCCGGGTGGAACTGAACGCCCCACCAAGGAAGGGAGACGTGACGCAGCGCCATCAAGGTGCCGTCCGAGGTCCAGGCGAGCGCTTCGAGCGATTGCGGCAGATGCGTCACGGCGAGCGAGTGGTAGCGCACTGCCTCGAAACGATCCGGAATACCCCGGAACAGATCTCGCTGCGAATGGGAGATGCGGTCGATGCGGCCATGCATCGGTCTCATCGCGAGATCGACCGTTGCGCCGCAGTGGTGGGCGATGGCCTGGTGACCCAGGCAAACGCCCAGCACGGGCTTTGACGAGCAGCGCAGCGCATCCGCGGAGATCCCGACGTCCTCGGCCCGCTGGGGGCGGCCGGGACCCGGCGAGATCACGATGTTGTCGAAAGCAAGGCCTTCCACCTTGTCCCAGGTCATCTCGTCGTTGCGCACCACGAGGGGAGGCTCGGCGTTGCAGGCGCAGAGGTACTGGTAGAGGTTGTAGGTGAAGGAGTCGTAGTTGTCGATCAGGAGCGTTTTCATGTGCGGAGCCCTTCAGCGTTGGAACAGATCATGTTCAGCTGAGGCGACGCGAGGGGGCAACTACCGTTCTTGGTAGTTGGGAGAGACGAGATGCGGTCGTCACCCTCGGCCGATTGGGTTCCGGGCGCCCATCCCGCGACATCGCCACGCGGCCCTCGCACCCGCACCGTGAAGACCGAAGGCAAGGCCTGACGCGCCGCCGCGCGTTCGCGCTGATCACGTCCTGCGTCGCCGCCGTCGCCTGCGACGCCGCCGAGCTGGCATTGGTCAGCACGCCGACGTTCACCGCCGCGACCGTCGGGATGCCCTTGGCCTCTCCCTTCGCCTCGGCGAACGATCGGTCCCTATGGACTCGCTATCTAAGCGTCTGAATTACTTTGCAAAGATGTCCCAGCGCTGTCCGCCAAAAAACATGGGGCAAGGCGCGGTTTGCTGTTCGTCCATCGGCCGCCCACGCGGGTCTTGCACCGCTGCACACGGTGCTTGTCGAACACGCTCAGCAGAAAGTCGACCGGTGCCCTCGTCTCCGCGGACAAATGGGAGCGGGTCGGGAACACGGCGTAGATGTTCGCGAGCAAGAGCGCAAATCGTCGTCAGCAACCTCAGGTGAATGAAACCGCGCGCGAGGACAAGGCGCTACGGGCTTCGCCCTTCGCGCCTTCCTTGGGCGAGCGACTGGGCATCAACAAGTAAGGCAAAAGAGGAGGAAAGAGCTACGGTTATTCACAGTCGGCGTCCACGATGCCGGCATCCATCCCCGGGCGAAAGTTCAAGCGGCAGGGAGGGTCAAGATTCAACCGGCGCCACAGCAAGGATGTCGCATAGCGCATCGAACACCAATCTGATGCGAGCCGGAACGGGCGTCCGGTGGGGCCGATAGACGTATGTCGTTGACGGAGCCGGCTGCAAATGCTCAACCAAGGGCACAAGTCGGCCGGCGTTGAGGTGCTGGAACGACAAGCCCAAGCTCGATGCGAGAAAGCAACGATCTGGAGATCCTCGCCTTCGCAGCCCGTTGCCCACCTGAGAGAGCCCAGCGTTGACCCTGAACTCACGGGCATTCTGAGCCAGCCGCGAAGGTCCGCTCCTCGCCGGCTGCCGAAGTTCGGCATTTCGCAGGCAACGTCCGCGCTCGCTGCAAGCCAGCCGCTTGAGAGTGCGATTTCACCGCTCAGCGATGTAGTGCTGGGTCGTCACCGCCTCGCCGTCGCGCAGGAACATCCGTACACGAGCATCCACCTCCTGATCGGCCAGCGTGGCCCGGGAGCGCTGGTGCAGGTAGTCGGCCCAGGAGGCGACGATGAATCGCTCGACATAGCGCGATGGATCGCCGAGGTCGCGATAGACGCGCCATAGGGTGGCGCCGTCGCGGCGCCGCGAGGCGCGCAGCTGGGTCACGGCGTTCAAGAACTCCTCGGCTTCGCCGGCTCGGATGCGATAGCCGATCTCCACCGACACTGGGCCATCATCCGGAAGCGGCTGATCCTTGACGAAAAGCTCCTCCCAGAGCGCGACGGGCGTGACCTCCGACGAAGCGCCCATCCGCAGCGGCAGCCAGCGGGCGAGAAAGATGCCTCCTGCCATGGTGAGGGCTGCGATGCTTAGGGCAATTGCCAGCCCGGTGATACCGGAAACCGCGCCCCAGAATGCCGAGCCGATGGCGAACGAGCCCAGAGCGCTGACTGTGTGCAGCGCCACGGCGCGCGAACGGACCCAGGGCGGCGCGCTGGACTGCGTGGCGGTATTGAAGGTGGCCATTACCGCCATCCAGGCGGCGCCGCCGATTGCAAGTGCCACGAATACCACGGTGGGAATGCGCACGAACGCAGCGATGAGCATCACGGCTGCGAAGACCATGCACCCCAGGGCGACGAGGCGCTCAAGCCCCAGGCGTGCACGCAACTTGCCCAGCACCAGGCCTGCAGCAACTGCGCCTGTGCCCAGGCATCCCATGAGGAAGCCGAATCCGGCGGCGCCCAACTTCAGTTGTTGCGCCGCGATGGCCGGCAACAGCGCCCACAGCGCCGAGCCCGCGCCGCTGTAGGCAACGGTACGAAGCAACTGAGCCAGGATCATCGGCGAGTGCCTTGCATAGCGCAGGCCCGCGACGGTGCCGCTCCAGAGGCGCTCCGCAGGCAGGGGTGACTGCGCATGCGGGGCAGGGGGCCAGCGCCGCACCGCTTGCATCATCACCAGTGCGCTCATCACCGCGACCACGAACACCCAGCCTGCACCGAGCCATGCGAATATGAAGCCCGCGACCGATGGACCCAATGCCCGCGCGCTGTTCCAGGCGATTGACATCGCCGTGATGGCCTGCGGCATGTCCTCGCGTGGCACCGTGTCCGCCACGCTGGTGTTCCAAGCCGGTGACAGCAGCGCCGTGCAGCAACCGGCGGCAAAGGTGAACAGCAGCAAGGTCGCCGGTCCCGCCCACCCCGCCAATGCGAGCAGGGACAGGACAACGACGACGGCCACCTGAACGGCGAGCGCATTCAGGATCAGCCGCCGCCGGTCCGTGGTGTCGGCCAGCACGCCGGCCGGCAGTGCCAGCAGGAACATTGGCAGGAACACGGCGGTCTGCACCAACGCCGCGAGGAAAGAGGAGCCCGTGAGCTCCACCATGAGCCACGAAGCCGCCATGACCTGCATGGCGTTTCCGGTGAAATAGATGGCGCTGCCGGTCCACAGGCCCCGGAATGCGGGAAGACGCAACGGGGACCAAAGGGAGTGGGATGCGGAGGACATCGAAGGAAGCTTTGCCCGATTATGGTCAGGGCGATTTCACACACGTCGCGTCGCTTGTAGATGCAGCTAGGAAAAAGCAGGAGCGGCTCGAGAGATCGCCTGTCGCTTGGGAAGTTGTTCCCACGTGCTTCTGTCGCGGAACAAGAGCTCCTATCCGAGCGAGATCCGGTAGGGCGATCTGGTGAAGATCATTTGCTCCGTCGCGCGACATGCCCGGCAGCAACAGTCGGCTCATGCCTCCAAGGGCAGGCGCCGCAGCAGCGCAAGCGCTTGGCCCGCGAGCCTGGTGGCTTTTCGCATTCGTGGTGGACAGACACGTCGAAGTCAGGGCGCAGTCGCCGCCGACGCGCTTGGTCCTTGGGAACCGCTCTGCCTTCCCTTTCCACCTAGTCGGCTTGTCATTGCCGTGGAAGCGCGTAGCATCCCAGCGGCATTTCTCAGTAAAGTCCTTTGCCCGTCCGGCGCCAGGTCCGCTTCCATCACGGTGCCCGCCTTCGACTCGCAGATCATTTTCGCTGTCATGCGCTTGCACGACGTTAGGCGGCCGCGTCGGTTCGAGCCAGATGGCATCGGCCGCCTATGTCGAACCTGAAGGAGATGACATGGTCACCTATGTTGGCTTGATGAGTTTCACCGATAAGGGTCTGCAATCGATCAAGGACACGACCAAACGAGCCGCCGCCGCCAAAGAGGCCGCGAAGAAGGCCGGCGTCACCATGCGGGAACTTGTATGGACCATGGGAGAGTACGACCTTGTTTCCATAATTGAGGCAGAGGACGAGCAGGCGTTGGCGGCGTTCAGCCTCGCCACGGCCATGCAGGGCAACGTGCGTTTTCAATCGCTTCGCGCGTTTTCGAGCAACGAAATGGACGCGATCCTGGCCAAGCTTCCGTAGGTGCGCGCTGATAAACCGCCGGGTGCAAATCCCGGCGCCAATTCCAGAGCCCGCCCACCGAGGCGGGTTTGTCATTTCTGAGAGCGCTTGTGCAGCAGATCGCCAAATCTTCGGCCGAACTGTGCAGTAGTTCCGATCCGGAGGGCCGTCGCGTTGCATCCAGTGCGCGGGGTCGTTGAACGGCACCGCCAAAGCGCCCATGATGAATTCTCTCAGTGGGACCCTTTCTCCAAGGTCGACCACCGACCTCTTGCCCTGACTGGAAACGGCCGGGGCTTTTTCGTTGCCGCCGTCAAAATCGAGGTCTCGAGTGGATCGATAGCGCTGCACGTCGCCTTGTGAACCTGTTTCCATCGGTCGAAGACATCGTGCTCGAGTGCACGAACATGCCGCCCTACCCGTGATGCCGTAGTGCGAGCTACGGGGCGTCACGTGCATGACATCGAAACCTTGGTGGTCGCTCAGTGGACAACCCGCGCCGCATTGCCATAGTCGGTGGGGGCGCCTGCGGGCTGACACCCATACCGCGACCGTGCCGCGATCCTGACCAGGCCAGCCCTCGCAACTACCGTGCCTCGCTTCGCCTAGCGACGCCGGAAATCCAGCTCTTGCAGCAATTGCACAGTACCCGCGAGTCAGGCGAGTTGCGGGAAGTGCCATCGGTGTCGCAAGTACCAGTGCATTCCAGATGCTGGGCGGCCCGATCGACGCGCGTCGCCTTTTCGGAGGCGCTCGAAAAGGTCCATATTGCGACCCATCGATTGAGAGTGAGTACAGGGACTCGATGCGTGCCGCAGGTGCGCCGCCCCTCGCTGCGGCGGGCAGCAGGAATGTTGTGCTGGAGGACGCGAGTCCGGAGGAGCGTAGCGGCGTTTCGTGGGGAGCGGTCTTCGCAGGTGTCCTCGGGGCCGCGGCGCTGAGTGCACGCGCTTCAGGCCAAGCGCTCAGAAAACCAGCAGAGGCTGTTGCGCGCGCGCCGCGAAGGTCGGCTTCTCGACGCTTACGCAGAAGTGCACGGCCGGCTGCATGGGCCCGTGGATGCAGTCCCACTGATTCCGCACATGCTTGCCGCGTTCATTGCACGGGATCGGGCTTCAAGGCCGCGCAGCCCGGCCGCGCGGGCGGGCTGTCGGGGCGCCTTGAACGTCGCGTCCAAGAAAAGAATGGAGCAGGCTAGAGGGTTAGGCTGATGCGTCTGATGAGGCGAGAGCTCGGCTGAACTCTTGTCAGACTGGCGTTCCGGTGATGCCCTGCCGAGGCAGGCGGCACAACCATGGGATGCCTTGCCCACAACCAACGCCCGGCACGCAGTTCTCGCGCGCAGCGCGCTCAGGCTGATTGTGGGGAGCTCAGCTGCTGGGCATGCAGGTCCTATCCCTATCCCCGCGCGGGGATCTGCGGATTGCAGCCGCGCCGCCGGCCGGCTACGGTCGCGACATGGCGCGCGTTGCGCACAAATCATAGAAACTTCCATGCACGGTGAGATCGCCCTGTGGATCAAGATCGCCTACACCGTGCAGCTCGCGGTGATCCTGCCCGTCTATGCGGTCGTGTGGGGCTGGCGAAACTTTCTCTGGTTCTCCGATATCGCGCTCATCGCCACGGGCGTCGCGTTGTGGCTCGACAGCGCCTTGCTCGCGAGCATGATGGCGGTGGCAGTGCTGTTGCCGGAACTCTTGTGGAGTGCCAGCTATTTCGGCCGTTTGCTGCTCGGCCTGCGCATCACCGATCTCGCGGGCTACATGTTCGATGCGCGCAAGCCGCGCTTTGTGCGGGCGTTGTCGCTCTTCCACGTTGTTGTGCCCGTCGTGCTGATCTGGATGCTGCACGAGTTGGGCTACGACTCGCGCGCACTTGTCGCTCAGACGCTGCTCGCCTGGTTCGTACTGCCGATCACCTACGCGGTGACGACGCCTTCGGACGAGAACATCAACTGCGTGCGCGGGCCGGACAAGTTGCAGCGGCGCGTCCATCCGCTCGTTTGGCTCGGATTCTTGATGCTGGCGTTCCCGATCGGCCTGTACCTGCCGACGCATTTCGCTTTGCAGGCGCTCTTCGCTCAAACGGGTTGAGCAGGATCGCCTTCGGACCGGTGCAGGTAGGTCGCGCGGCGCTGCGTGCCTGATACGCCTCGGCCAGAGCAAAGCGACGGGCCAGTCCTCCGGGCCATCCTAGGGGACTTCCGGCGGCAACTGTCCGGCTCCAAGGTCTCGCCGCGGCGGCACGCGCCGGGTGTTCCGAGGCGGTTGCCAGAATGCGAATGCGAATGCGACATTGCAACCTTGCTCTCACAGGCGTGGAGGGCGTCGCTGCTGGCTATTTGGCGCGACCGGGATCCAGACCATCCACCCCATGCGACGAACGCCGCGGGGGCACCGGAGAGCGGCACCATACCGTGGGCGGACGGGGGATGTCACAGCCGCCACCATATGCAATGATGCTGCGCGGGCGCAGATTTTTTTTCCGGCCCCATCACCAGGAGAGACGCTATGGCAACAGAGATCAATCCGTTTGGCGATATGAAGAAAATGCTCGAGCAGTTAAAGATGCCGGGCGTCGACATGACGGCCATCGTCGAGGCGCGACGCAAGGATGTGGAAGCATTGGTTGAGGCCAACAAGGCAGCTTATGAATCCATGCAGGCCATGGTCCGCAAGCAAAGCGAAATGATGGCCGAGGCGATGCAAGTCATGCAGGAAGTTGCCAAGGGCGCTGCCAGCGGGGGCATAGACCCGGCAAAGCAAACTGAAGTGGTTCGCAGCGCATTCGAAAAGACGATCGCCGATATGAAAGAACTCGCCGAGATGGCGCGCCGCTCTCAGTCCGATGCGATGGCCCATATTACGCAGCGTGCCGCCGAGCACGTGGACGAGATCAAGAAACTGATGCAGCCCAAGTAGCGACAAAGACCCGTTTATGCAGACCGCAGCGATCCCATCTGTGCATGTGACTCGTGAATTTCGCGATGAAGTCGATCGGGTTCCGGGCAAAGAAGAGCCCTTGTCGAAGGTCGTCCAGGCGGCGGTGCGCGTGTCGGGGTGTGGGCGCAAGGTTCAAGCTGCCTTCGTGGCCCGTGGAATGCGCTCGCTCACGAATCCAAGAACGAGCGGCGAATATGTTGACGCGAGCGAGGTGATGCGCCGCCTTCGAGTGAGGCTAGATTCAGCGAAAGCCCAACAAGCGTTCCGTCCTCGGTGAACCGACGCCGTTCGGTTGACGCGAGAGGCGCGGGACGATTTGGAGCTCCTTTCTCCCAAGGCGCTCAGGACGACGATTGGCTCGATGCCGGTGGGCGCTCGATGGGCCGAACGGGCTCGGGGTGCGCAATTGCGCAGCACCATGGCGTCCCGCTAGAATGACTACGCGATTACAACGCGTCTGACCCAAACTCATCGCCCGATTTCACCGTGTCCAAGCACTGGTCCATGCCGATTATTCCGACCTCCGCTGCCAACGAGCACCGGGGGCGAATTACGTTGGGCGGTTAGCCCCACTTTCGACCTCGACCTCCCAAGGCAGCGACTCACCCTCGCTGCCTTTTTGCTTTTCTGGACCCGAAATCATGTACTGCCTCAATCTCTTCAAGTCGTCGTTCGAGCTCGCGCAAGTGCACTCGGACAAATCCTCCTATCTCGCCCTGTGGGGCGCGCCCGCCACCGTCGATGCGTTACATCGCAGTCCCGCGGAGCGGCCGACCTTCCTCTTGCACGACGGGCCGCCCTATGCCAACGGTGCCCTGCACCTTGGTCACTTCGTCAACAAGACCCTCAAGGATGCCCTGGTGAAGTTCAAGCGCCTGGATGGCTACTTCGCGCCCTATGTGCCAGGCTTCGACTGTCACGGGCTCCCCGTGGAGCTCGAAGTGGAGAAGCTCGGGCACTCCAAGGCCGACGCGCGCGACTTTGTCGAGTCGTGCCGAGCCTACGCCGAGGGCCAGGTGGCCAGCCAGACAGCCGAGTTCCGCGCCTTCGGCGTCGCAGCCGATTGGGAGCAGCCGTACCTCACGCTCGACCCCGAATTCGAAGCCGGCGCGTCGCGCCTCTTCAGCGCGCTGCCGTCGGTGGTGAAGCGCCTGCGTCCGGTGCACTGGTGCCCGGATTGCGCATCGTCATTGGCCGAAGCGGAGGTCGAGTACAAGGAGCGGACATCAGACAGCCTGGTGGTCCTCTTCGCCCTGGAGGGTCGGGAAAACACGTTCTTGCAGGTGTGGACCACCACGCCCTACACCCTGCCTGCCAACAAGGCGGTCGCCTTCAATCCCGCGCTCGACTATGCAGCGGTCGAGGAGGGCGGCAGGACCCTTGTCCGAGCACAGCCGCCAGGTGAAGCAATGACGGGCGTGGCCGTCGACCTGCACGGCCTTCGCGCGCGCAGCCCTTACACGGGCGACCTGGTGCCCCTGCTGGCGGCGGACTATGTGACGTCGAGCGGAACCGGCCTGGTGCACTTGGCGCCCGCCTTTGGGATGGACGACTTTCGAGTCGGAGAAGCTCACGGGCTGGGCGTTGAGCACTACGTCGACGCCGGTGGCCGCTTCCTGCACGGCGACATGGCGGGCATGACTTTGCGCGAAGGGTCAGACCATGTCCTCGAGCGTGTGGGCGACCTGGTGCACTCGCGCGCGACCCTCCAGCACGAGTACCCGCACTGCTGGCGGCACAAGCGGCCCGTCTTCTTCAAGGCATCAGAGGAATGGTTTCTTGAACTGGGAGAAGTGGGGCCCCGCGCCCTCGCGGCGTTGAAGGACGTGCAGTTCGTACCGGAGACGGCGCGCGAGCGGCTTGGGAGCATGCTGCGGTCGCGGACGTCCTGGTGCTTGTCGCGCAATCGCCTGTGGGGCACGCCCCTTGCAGACCCGGGCAACGCAGTGGACGCCGCGCTGCTCGCGCGGGTGGCGGTGGAGGGCGTCGAGGCCTGGCAGGTGGATGGCCCCCGTCGCACCCTCGATGTTTGGTTCGACAGTGGCGTGACTCACGAGCTCGTGATGCGCAAACGTTTTGGCAGGACCGCGGACGTCTATTTGGAGGGCTCTGACCAGCACCGCGGCTGGTTCCAGTCGTCCTTGCTCACAGCGGTGGCCGCAGGCGGGCCGGCGCCTTACAAGGCGCTGCTCACCCATAGCTTTGTCGTGGATGAGCACGGCCGCAAGTATTCGAAGTCGAGCAAGAACTATCTGCCGATGGACGAGATGTTCAAGCGATACAGCCCTGACGTGCTCAGGCTCTGGACTTTGCAGCAAGACTTCACCAAGGAGCTGAAGCTATCCCCGCAGTCGCTCGAACGTACCGTGGAGCGCTATCGCAAGCTGCGTAACACGCTGCGGTTCTGCCTGCAGAACCTGGTCGACTTCGAGTTCAAAGCGCCTGCCGAGCTCACGCACTCGATGCATCGGCTGCAGCTCGTCAAACTCCAAGAGCTCGTGGCTACGGCGCAGGCCGCCGCGGGACGCTACGACTTCGCAGGTGCAACGGCTGCCCTGATGCAGTACGCCGACGCGGTCTCAAGCGACTACTTCACGGCCGTCAAGGATGCGCTCTACTGTGACGCCGCGAACTCTGCCCGCCGGCGTGAAGCGCAGTTTGTGCTCGGCCGGGTGCTGGACACGCTCATGCGGCTGTTGGTGCCTGTGCTGCCATACACAGCTGAAGAAGTCTTCCAGTTGGTCCGTGAGCCCATGGGCTGTGCCGAGGCCTCGGCCTTGCTTCTGACGCTTGAGGGCCTGCAAATGCCGAAGGTGGAGCGAGCTGTAGAGTTGCGGGCGGCCTACGAACAGCTGAGCGGTCTCAAACGCCGGGTCCATCAACATGTGGAGGCGGGCCTGGCCAACGGTCTGAAGAGCGCAGCCCAGCTTGAGCTGGAGGTCACACTGCCTTGCTCAGAGGAGCTCTTCCTGGTGATGCCGGACGAGATGAGGGATTTCTTCGGCGTCGCACGCGTCGGGGTGGCTGCGGGCACGTCGGTCGGAGTCCGTGTTCGCCGAACGAGCCGCGGTCTCTGCCCGCGATGCCGTCGACATGACCGGCCGTCGCTCTTTTCGGCGCTGTGCCGTCGGTGCAAGGAGGTTGAGCAGGAGCTCAAGGTCACTGCCGTCGAGCAAGGGGACTGAACGCTCGACCGTCAGCCAGCTGTGCACCCGGGCAGCTATTGAGCGAGTCGCCGCGCGGGAATTAGCCCGTGCACTTCTCTGCGCACACCAGCATGTTCTTGCCGAGAAATCGCTTGGAGACCAGAAGGTTACGCAGCTTGAACTTGCCGCAGCGGAAGCACAACATCATGGATTCGGCGCGGGGGTGTCGATGATGGTCCCGACGGTCTTCTTGACATAGCGAAAAGCTTGTTCGTGGTCACGGTCGTCATCACGAACGGCTTTATCCGGGTTGTCTCCAGAGTATCGACTGAGGCCTGCGACCCGCCCGGACATCAGGTTGTCGACTTCAGGGCCAGCTGTCCTAGGGCACCTTGACACCGGCCTCCGCTGCGAGCCGATGGATGAGCGCCATGACCCTTTCCTGGGCAACCTTGCTGACCGGCAACGACGAAGCCCGTTGGACCGCTTCATCGAACTTCACGATGCCCGACGCAAGCAGCGCACGATTGAAATTCCGGTCTTTCTCTCGGTTCGCAACGCACTTGGCCAAGAAGAGGTCAAGGGGGTCCAAGCAGAGACCGACCTTGCCGTTCGTATTCTGATTCTGAACGCGCACGAGGCGCTCGCGCCACCCGATGGGCAGCTTCGAGGTGCTCGAATCGACACCCTGGGCGTAGTAGCCGTACGTTTCATGGAACAGGGAGCCCTCTCCGAGATTGCCATCGACAAGGTCCGATAGCCGCTTCTCATCGTTCATCGGCAGCACGTCTGCCTCGGCCGACATCATGCAGACCTCAGGCGGGTGCGCAAGCCCAGAATGGACTGGCTTCCGACGATGATGATCTCGTACTCGTTGGTGACATCAGCCGCCGCGCGGATGATGTGCTCCAAGTCAGCCTTCTGCACTGCTCAGCTCTTTGAGGCCTCGAACCTTGGCGATGATGTCAAGGCGGACATCCTGCGGAAGCACCGTCGACAGCGGTGAGGCTTGACGCAGCTCACGGGCTTCTTCTGAAGTCGCCAACGCCAGGTCCCACCGACGTCCGGCAAGAATTTCGCGCCACTTCGTCCACAGCGGCATTGTCCGCGCATCGCCCTTGGCCATCCACTTTTCGAGCGTGGCTTCAGCGCGCCCCGCAAGCGAAGGGTCGTGGGTGATGCGCCGTACCGCTTCTTGGTGCATGAGCCAGCTCTGATAGTCCTGTGCGATGTGATTGCTGGCGGGCAATGCGGGCCAGCGGTCCGGTTCAGCGGTCGCAACCAACGCCAAATCAGCAGCCGCCCCCAGGGCAGCGAGCACTCTCAAATAAGTGCCCATCGTTGGGGATGCGGCCCCAGACTCGACCGCGTGGAGCGTCGAGCGCGAGATTCCTGCGGCTTGAGCGAGCTCAACTGCAGATATGCGCTTGGCCTTTCGCATCAGGCGCAGGCGCTCACCCAACTGGCGCAGCAGCTGGTTCTGAAGCGGGTTCTCGGGCGTCGACTGGGCGGGCATGTATTGCATTATGGACAAATTGCTAAAAGTTGTCCATAACGTAGGACGTTTCCTTGCCATCACCGTCGGCGGTGGAGAATCCGACCTCGAGAGACCAAGCCAACGAAGTTGCAAAGCTCCTTTCCGAGGTCAGCCGCGAATCTGGGAACCTCAATTCTGAAAATCGGAATTTTCAGAACTGAAAGGAGAGGGCGGCGGCGCCCATGGGGTCGGCTTGGACCAACTTGGCCGACCTCCCTGTGGATTCAGCGTTCACGACTGCGACGTTCGGCGGGCGAACTCGAACTCACGGCTATCTCGCAACCCTGCGCGTCGGCGCTGTGGCTGCGCGCTTGATGTTTGATTTCGCCGCTGCGGCTGAGGGCTTAGCCGCACTCGTCGAAGACCGTGTGGCGCGCTTGGCGGGCTTCTGGGCGCCCCACTCAACGCATCGAGGAGGTGACGTCTGGCAACCTCGTACGAGACCGTTTTTTCACGCATGGCGACCTCGACTTGGTAGGTACTCGCACAGAGCTGTCAGTCAGGGCCGTGCCAATGGCCGCAACCGTGACCCTGATCGAACGCTTTCGTGACGCTGCGATGTTCTGTCGTGAAGGCGTGATCAGAGGTTCTTTCGATGCTATGAGGCGGTGGTGGACGGCGACACTCATCTTGTCCGGCTGAACGACATCCATGATGGCCGGTGGTGAGGAGTCGGAGGCGGCGTAGCCGCCGTAGACGACGAGCCACCGGCGGTGCCGGGTGGGCGGGGTTCACGATGGCGGGTTCAGGTCTCAAGAAGAGGTCGGCCCCGTGTCAGGTCCCCGAATCACCGATCAGCAGGTACGCCTCTATATGAACACCCGCAAGAAGAAGTCCCAGGAGTTGGCTGCGGCCAAGGCCGGCATCAGCGAGCGTAGCGCGCGACGCATCGAGAGCGCGGCGACGCTGCCTTCTCAGAACCCTCGGCGCTACTGGCGCTCGCGAGCCGATCCGTTTGTTCAGGTCTGGGACACCGAGGTGGTGCCGCTCCTCAAGGCCGCACCCAAGCTGATGGCCGTCACGCTATTGCGCAAGCTCCAGGAGGATCACCCC
>NZ_JAGGNV010000053.1 GCF_018614955.1 Variovorax paradoxus | reverse complement strand
GTTTTTCAGGGGCAAGGTCACACTGCCGGAGAAGCATCATGCGAATTTCGATCCAGGCGTTCGTGGGAGCAGAAGGAACACGCCCTTCCAAGGTCGTTGCTTTGGGTGCGATCGAGCACCAATCCAATATCGCCCCAGCATCGGGCTTGGGGCTCTTCATGGCCGAGGCGCATTTTCTGCTCAGGCAACTTCAGACGCTTGTCTTGAATGAACAGGTCGACCGCTTCATCGAACAGTCCGCGCGTTGTCTTGCGTGCTGCGCCCCACTCGGCATCAAGGATACAAAGCGCCTCGTGTATCGAACGGTATTCGGAAAGGTAAGCCTTCGAAGTCCGCGGTTTTACTCGCATTGGGGTGATCTCGGTTTTCGTGCATTTTGTGGCGCTTTGCTCCCAAGGCACCTCCGACAGGCGCAGAATTCCGGCCCGGCGCTGCTCGCCATACCGGCGCCTGGCAAGAACCGCCAGAGGGCCGCGTGTCCAAATACCACCTGCGTTTCGTCGGTGCCGATCACCTGCCCCGGACTCTCTCTGAGTTCGATGTCGCGCGGTTCTTCCACCTTGCGCCGAATGAAGCGGAGGCGATCCGAGAGCGATTTCGGGCGGACCGGCGACTCGGCGTGGCGGTGCAGTTCGTGTTTCTGCGCGCGAGCGGCCGCCCGCTCGACCGCTTCGCGATCGTGCCAAAGACGCTGCTGCAGCACTTGGCCAAGGAACTTGGCGTCACGCAGACCAGCATTGCTTCCCTGCGCTCGATGTATCGACGCCGGGAAACCCTCTACGATCACCAGCGTTGGGCCCGCGAGCAGCTGGGCCTGGGCAGTTGCGGTGACGACGAGCTCGCAGCGCTGAAGGCCCAGCTCCGAGTCCAAGCCAATGATGCGGCCTCCATTGACGAGCTCGTCAAAGAGGCCGAGCACTGGATCTTCGAGCAACGCACCCTCCTCCCATCAGACCGCGTGTTGCGCGATGCGGCACGCAAGGCGTTTGCTGTCGTCGAGCGATCAGCACTCGAGGTCATCGAGGCCGTGGTGTCGGTGTCCGCGCGCACTATCTGCCAAACCATCCTGTTCGAGACAATTGCCGGTACTGAAGGCCAAACTGTTCTGGAGTGGCTAAAGACCCCTGCCGCGCGGCACAGCCCCAGCACCCTGGCCGAAACGATGGCAAAGGTCCGAATCCTGAAGCGGCTTGGCGCCCATGAGTGGAACCTCGACGGGATACCCGCAGCTCGCCAAAGCGCCTACGCTCGGGCCATCGCCAATCGCCCGCCATCAGAATCGCGGCGTCGCATAGACCGAACCCAGACGCTGGAGGTCATCTGCTTTCTTCGCGTGACCCTGCTCGAACTCAGCGACACGGTAGTGTTGCTCGCTGGCCGCCGCGTCAATGACCTAGTGCGCCGTGCAGCCGGCAAGGCGGACGCCAAGCGCGCCGTCGATGCGTTGGATTACCGCGCCCGCTTCGCTTCGATCAAGGACATCCTCAGAAACTTCGCGCTCACGCCCGAGCAACGGCTGGCAGCCATCGAACAGATGGTTCCCGATGACGTTGACCCGTCCACCCACAGCGCGGCCGCAATGATGCGCCGCACGCTGACAGACGAGCCGACTGGCGTTCGACCGCTGCTTGACGGCTTGCGCGACCTCGTGTTCGAGGGAGACGTTGACCAGCCCGCACTCAAGCAATGGCAGACCTGGCGAGCGCTGCGTGAACGTGGCCTTACATCGCTGCCCGGCGGCGACGAGCAGCCGACCGTCAGCGCCGCCTGGCGAGACTTGGTCGCTGATCCCGATCGCCAGCGTGCATTCAGAGCCTATGAGGCTTGCACGATGACGGCGATGCGCAAAGCGTTGCGCGGCGGCTCCGTGTGGCTCGACCACACAGCAAGTTTCCGCGACCGTGACCGCACGCTGATCCCGGCGGCCGATTGGAAACTTCATCGTGACCACTACGTCGCGATGTTGGGACAGACCACCGAGGCGGATGCATTGCTCGCCCCATTGCTTGCCAACGCCCGTGCTGGCCTGGTCAGCGTTGCTGACGCGTTGTTGGACGGCAAGCTGACCATCGACGTGGCCGGCAGCTTGCATTTGCCGGCCCTGGAGGCGCTCGACGGCGAAGTCGTTCCCAAGCGCACCGGCAGAGCCATCTTCGAGACGATCGACGAGCAGCAGCTGCCGGACATCCTGATCGAAGTCGATGCGCGCACGGATTTCAGCGAGGCGTTGTTGGGCCACAAAGCCGCGAGTTCCGACGAGCTGCTGGCCTGCTATGCGGGCTTGCTGGCACACGGAACGGAGATCGACGCCAAGGGCGTCGCCGCGATGATCCCGGACCTGGGCGTGAGCCAGGTGAGCGCCGCGATGCGGTCGCTGGAGGCGTCAGGTCGACTGCGCCGTGCGAACGAGCGCGTCGTTGAGTTCCAGCGCACCTTCCCGCTTGCAACGCTTTGGGGCCCAGGCGACAAGGCCTCTGCCGACATGATGTCGTTGGACGCCTCGCAGCACCTTTGGAACGCACGCGTCGATCCGCGGCGCCGCTCTTACGCGGCCGGGTTGTACACCCACGTCCTGGATCGCTACGGCATCGTGTACGACCAGCCGATCGTGCTCAATGAACGACAAGCCGGTGCCGCCATCGCTGGCGTCGAGCACTACAACCGTGAGCAGCAGGATCGCTTGTCGATGGTCGCTGTCGATACCCACGGGTACACCCACGCCGGGATGGCAGGAGCGAAACTGCTCGGCTTCGACTTGTGCCCTCGCCTGCGCGCACTGGCCGAACGCAAGCTGTACGTTCCTTCGGGTTGGCGCGCCGGGCGGGACTTCGCACAGGCGATCGAACCGGTCGTCAGCACGAGCGTGGCGCTCACTGCAATCCGGACTGGTTGGGACGCAATGCTTCGTTTCGCGGCTTCGATCCGCACGGGGCGCATCAGCGCCAATGTCGGGCTGCGTCTGTGGGGAAGCGCCGCAAAAGGCGACGGTAGTCGTCGCGGTGCCGACGAGCTTGGACGGCTACTCAGAACGGTGTTCCTGTGCGACTACTTCACCAATCCAGACTTCCGGCGAGAATTGCACACCTTGCTCAACCGTGGCGAGTCGGTTCACCAACTGCAGCGGGCTATCTACTATGGGCGCATCGCGCCAGAGCGAGGCCGGCGTCAAGACGAGCTCATCGCCATCTCCGGTGCGCATGCCCTCCTCACCAACATCGTGATCGCCTGGAACACCGCGCGCATGCAAGCCGTGGTCGACCGTTGGCGAAAGGAAGGGATGGAGGTCGAGGACGAATGGCTGCGCCGGCTTGGACCGGTGCATTTCGAGCACATCAATTTCCGCGGCACGTTCAGCTTCGCAGTGCAGCGGTACGCGAAGGTGCTGATCAGGCAAGGCCCTGCCGCCCGACAGGCCGCACGCGAGTAGCCCGCCGCCTCAACATAACAGCGACGGTGCATCGAAGACTCAGCAATCAGCAGCGCCACAGAATGCACGAAAACCATCGTGTCGCCAAATGGGAGCATCTTGCAACTCATTGAATTGATTGAGGTTAATCGGGTCAAGCGCCACAAAATGCACGAAAACCGAGATCACCCCAGCACGGACGTTTCGATCTGGCGGAAGAACGCCCAGGCCTCATGACGCTCGTCTGCTTCTACAGAGGGCTGCATTGCCCGATCTGTGCCAACTATTTGAAGGAACTGGAACGGCAGACAGCTGCGTTTGCGGACCGTGGGGTCACGACCATCGCGATCAGTTCAGACGATGAAGCGCGCGCGCGGGCGATGGCTGAAAAAGTGGGCGCCAGGGATCTGCGTATTGGATACGGCCTCGCGCTCGCCGATGCGAGGAAGTGGGGGCTCTACATTTCCTCGTCCCGTGGCAAGACATCCATCGGCATTGAGGAATCCGCCCTGTTTTCGGAACCTGGCGTTTTCATGGTTCGACCCGATCGCACCATCTACTACGTGTCCGTGCAGTCGATGCCATTCGTGCGCCCGAACTTTGCCGAGATGGTGCAGGCCCTGGATTTCATCATCAAGAACGACTACCCGGCGCGCGGCGAGTATGTCGGCGCTGTGTGACCGCCTCTAGAGCTTCAAGGCGCCAATGCTTGAAGCGCTGCAGCCGGTTTCCAGGAGGCTTGCTTGGGCGCCATCGCGCCAACTCCGCTCTATGCGCGTTTGCCAGGCCAGGTTGGCCATTCGTGAGCGCAGGCGTTCAGTCGTCTCTATCGTCCCAATCTCGACGGTGATGATGGCGATGGCGCCAGCGCTCGCCGGGTCCGTAGTAGACCGCTGCCGGCGGACCGTAGTACACCGGAGCCGGACGGTAGGCCGGCGGCGGCGGGCGGTAGTACACAGGAGGCGCCGGTTCGTAGTAGACCGGGGCAGGACGCGAATAGACGGGCGCGGGTTCGTAGTACACCGGCCCGGGCTCGGCAACGCCGATAGCCACGCCCGGTGCGCTGATGCCAACTGACCAACTCGTACCGGCGTTGGCCGATGCTGCAGCGAAAAGTGCGCCGGCTGCCACAGCACTTGCGGCAATCCATTTGAAGACGGCAGAACGATCAATATTCACGGAAGCTCCAGAGGGTGGACGAATATCGCCCATGCCTGCAAGCAACGCGAGGGTAGCCTCGCAGGTGCACGTCCGCTGCGTGAAGAAAGTTGCCAAACGTACGGCGCAGGTTTGCCAGCTGTCGTTGGCCCCAAGGCTGAACATAGCTCCGTTGCGCATCAACGCCACGTTCGGAGGTTTGGTAGGCTACATTGAATGCCCTGCGCAACACCAGCAACACCAGTTTGAATTTTCCGGCGGGCTTTGCACCCGTCTTTGACTTTTCGTCCCAAGCGAGTTGGAGCGACACCTGCGTCCCTCCAATTTCATTGCTCGTTTTTTCGGCGCGGGATATGCGTGAAGGAAGGCACGGTATGACCCAGACAAGCACTGCAGAGCCGGAAGACGCGACGCCATTGGAAGAGGCGCTCGCGAAGAACGTGGATGCCACCGAAGAAGTCAGGCGGGCGGCAGACGAGTTGACGATCGTCCGTGCAGTTCTGGACAAGGTGCCTGACGGAACTCCGCCCGGGGACATCGAGTTGGCCGCCGAACGCGCAGAAGAACTCGAAGGGGATCTTTCCTCGGCGGCTGAAAAGCTTGACGAAGTGAACGACTCTCTGGTAGAGGAGCTGAAGGCTCGTGGAACGACGAACGGTTGAGTGCCGCAACATGTCAGCGTGCCCGCCTACACGGTAGCAGTAGGAGGCCCAGGATCATCGCGGCCGCAATGAGGCGGCCATGTCTACCAAAACATTCTTGGTTGAGGACAGCGCGACAATACGGGCGAATCTGGTCCCCGCGATGCGAGAGCTTGCCGATGTCGAAGTCATCGCATGCGTGGAAACAGAGAGCGAAGCGGTCGCTTGGCTTGCGACGTACAGCGGTGATTTGCACCTTGCAGTAGTAGACCTCCTGCTTGGAGAAGGTTCGGGCCTCGGCGTCGCCAGGCACTTTAGGCGGGCACGCTCCCAACTCGCAATTGTGATCCTCACGAACTACGCGACAACGAGTACACGTGAGCGGGCTACGGCAGCTGGCGCTTCTGCAGTGTTCGACAAGTCGACGGAACTGGAGGAATTCTTCGCCTACTGCGCGGCGCTGTCGCGTTAGGTGAGCGGCGACGAACCTCGTGCTCGCTGGATCAGTGGAGCGCCGGGCGGGCTTGGAAGGGCTACAGCCGCGTTGACCCATTTAACTTAACGGTAGGAGAATTCTTCGTGCAGTGCGCCGGGAGACCGGCAAGGAGTAAAGGGTGCAAGTCCCTGACAGTAAAGAAGTAGCGATTCATGCTGTCCCCGAGTCATGCGTGTCACACCGCGAGGTGGGATGCGAAGCGTTGACAGGGGTACGCATAGGCCAGCCATTGAGCCACGATAGAGAATTTATTCCGGGTGCCGACGCGGTTGTACGCGCGGAAGGCCATACGTCCGGGCGCGCCATCGCAAGCGCTTGGACGACCCGGCGTGGTCGGAGAACCTGGCATGTGCGCACGCTCCTTGCAAGGGAACCGGGAGATCTCGGGTCTGACCAGCCGCCGCAGTGGCTGGCCCGCATCGGGAAGGCGAGGAGCCGAAGCCGATGATGAACAGACCCGAGAAGTCAGACTCCGCCATAGTAGCGATGAAGCCTGCGAACAAGGCCGGGCAACCGGCTGCGGAGTGGGCGGAGCCAAGGGCGGGGACCAAGGGGAACACGGGCCAACCGCACACGCGACGGACGCAGAGCCGCGGTAGCGTGTCACAGGGGCTGGACCGTGTACGACAAGCTGCAAGGCAGCGGAAGAAGGGCAAGTTCACCGCGCTGCTACACCACGTGACAATCGATCTGCTGCGGGATGCGTTCCTGGCGCTCAAGCGTCGTGCCGCACCCGGAGTGGATGGCGTGACGTGGAAGGACTACGAGGCGGGCCTGGAGGGCAACCTCCAGGAACTGCACACGAGGGTCCACAGTGGCAGCTACCGGGCACTGCCCGTCCGGCGGCGGTTCATACCGAAGCCGGACGGCAAACAGCGCCCGCTGGGAATCGCCGCGCTGGAAGACAAAATCGTCCAGCGCGCGGTCGTCGCAGTGCTCAATGCGATCTATGAGGAAGACTTCCTCGGCTTCTCGTACGGGTTCCGGCCCGGACGCAGCCAGCATGACGCGTTGGACGCACTGTCGGTGGCGATCGGCGATACCCGTGTGAACTGGATACTTGACGCCGACATCCGAGGCTTCTTCGATTCGGTCAGCCAGGAATGGCTGGTCCGATTCCTAGAGCATCGGATCGGCGACGAGCGCATCATCCGCCTTGTGCGCAAGTGGCTCAAGGCGGGCGTCCTGGAAGACGGGAACTGGAGCGTCAGTGAGATGGGGACACCTCAGGGGGCAGTGGTCTCACCGCTGCTCGCGAACGTCTACCTGCACTACGTCTTCGATCTCTGGGCCAAGCAATGGCGGAGGCGCGAAGCCACCGGCAACGTGATTGTCGTGCGCTATGCCGACGACATCGTGGTCGGCTTCGAGCATGAAGCTGATGCGAGGCGCTTCTGGGATGCGATGCGAGCGAGGTTCGAGCAGTTCTCGCTCGAGCTTCATGGGGAAAAGACCCGCCTGCTGGAGTTCGGCCGCTTCGCGGCGGAACGACGAAAGCGGCGCGGGTTAGGCAAGCCAGAGACCTTCAAGTTCCTCGGGTTCACGTTCATTTGCGGAAAGTCGCGGCGCGGAGCATTCCTGCTCCAGCGCAAAACATGCGGCGACCGCATGAGGGCAAGACTCAAGGAAATCAAAGTGCAGCTTCGGACCCGCATGCACGACGCCATCCCCGAACAGGGCAGATGGCTGAAGGCGGTGGTCACGGGCTACTTCGCGTACCACGCAGTGCCCACGAACAGTCGGGCGCTCGGGGCCTTCCGTCACCACGTCACGGACCTTTGGCGGCGCACGCTTAGGCGGCGCAGCCAGAAAGACAAGCGGACGTGGGAGCGGATGGCGGAGATCGCTGCACATTGGCTGCCGCCACCCCGAATCCTGCATCCATGGCCGGACCATCGCTTCGCCGTCAAACACCCAAGGTAGGAGCCGTATGCCTGAATTGGGCAAGTACGGATCTGTGCGGGGGGCGCCCAGCAATGGGCGTCCCTACCGCGATCCGGGCGGTGCGCTCACCGGCCGAGTCGCGGGCTACCTGCGCCGATGGTGTCATCCCAGCCCGCGGAGGACGATGTGATGGACGAAGCCAAACTTAACGAGTTCATGGGCAAGCTCGTCGTCGACATGGGTGGTGCGGCCATCATGGCCAACGTGATCCTCGGTGAGGAACTGGGGTTGTACCGGGCGATGGCGGACGGAAACCCAGTGACGCCAGACCAACTGGCCGAGCGCACCAGTTGCAACGCCCGGCTCGTGCGTGAGTGGCTCAGCGGCCAAGCGGCGAGCGGCTACGTCGAACACAACCAGGGCCGGTTCAGGCTGCCCGAAGAGCAGGCCATGGCGCTGGCGCAAGAGGATTCGCCGGTCTACGTGGCCGGCGGAGCGGTCGTGCTTGCCAGCATGTACTTCGATAAGGACAAGGTGGTCACCGCAATGCGCGGCAACGGCGCGCTGTCGTGGGCCGATCACCATCCGTGCCTCTTCTCTGGAACCGAGCGTTTCTTCCGGCCCGGCTATCGAGCCCACCTGGTCAGCGAATGGCTGCCGGCGCTCGACGGCGTGGTGTCCCTGCTCGAGCAGGGCGCAAAGGTCGCCGACGTCGGCTGCGGTCATGGTGCGTCCACCCTGATCATGGCCAAGGCATTTCCGAAGTCGACCTTCCACGGATTCGACTTTCACGACCGCTCGATAGAACAGGCGCGCCAGCGCGCGGCTGACGCCGCCGTTGGCGAGCGGGTCCAGTTCACCCAAGCGACTGCACGCAGTTTCCCGGGTAGCGATTTTGATCTGGTGTGCTTCTTCGACTGCCTGCACGACATGGGCGATCCCGTGGGGGCAGCCCAGCGTGCGCACGAGGCGCTAAAGCCGGGAGGCTCAGTGCTGCTGGTCGAACCCTTTGCCAACGACGAACTGGACGAGAACCTCAATCCCGTGGGCCGGCTGTTCTACGCGGCGTCGACTTGCATCTGCACGCCCAACTCACTGTCGCAGGACGTGAAGCTGGGGCTTGGCGCGCAGGCCGGCGAACGCCGGCTGAGGCATGTCTTCGCTGAGGCGGGCTTCTCCCGCTTCCGCCGCGCGACCGAGACGCCGTTCAACTTGGTGCTGGAGGCGCGCAAGTAGCACCCGGCCAAGCTCGTTTACGTGGGCTTCCAGGCGCACGGGACGCTCCGCCACCGGCAACCGGGGGCGCTAGTCCCGTGCTCCCCGTGCGATAGTCTGAGCGTGAGCAACAAGAGCAATAAGGTTCGTGGTGTGGTCGAGCTGACTGCCATGTTCATCTTGGGGACCATCGGCTGGTTCGTCGTTTTCTCGGGACAGCCCGTCAAGACCTCCTCTCGTGCCTAAGCTTGCCAGCTACTGATAATCAAGCGTGCACTATGGGCTCAATCACCCCATGGTTTTCAAGATCGGGAGAGCATCCCATTGCCGTGGCGGTTTCAATGGGATGCTGCCGGTTTCATCTTCCACCTTAACAAGGTGTCTTTGAAACCGGCAGCAGCCCAGCCTGAGCAGACGAACCCCGGTCGCTTCGCGGTTCAGTGCCCCATCAGGATGCTGTCTGCGACGTCCTTGTCATGGACGCCGAACTTGTCGACGAGCGTCGCGCTGGCCTGATTGAGCCCAAGCACATCCACCTCAACGCCCTTGCGGCGGAACTTGAGCACCACCTTGTCCAGTGCGCTCACCGCAGTGATGTCCCAAAAGTGGGCGTGGGTGAGGTCGACGCGGACCTTGCTTTGCGAGGCTTCGAAATCGAACGCATCGACAAACCGTTCGGCCGAGGCAAAGAAGACCTGGCCGTATATCTCGTAGGTGCGCACCTGCCCTTCATCTTCAGACTTCACCTGAATAAGCAGAATCTGAGAAATCTTGTGGGCGAAGAAGAAGCCGGACAGCAGCACGCCAGTCAGCACGCCGCGAGCCAGGTCGTGGGTGTACACCGTCACCGCCACCGTCGCCAGCATGACAAAGCTCGAACTCTTCGGATGCTCACGCAAGTTCCTGAACGACGCCCAGTTGAAGGTGCCGACGGACACCATAATCATCACGGCGACGAGTGCAGCCATCGGAATCTGCTTGACCCAGTCGCCAAGGAACACCACCAGAATCAGCAGCACCACCCCGGCGACCAGCGTAGACAGGCGGCTCCGGCCACCAGACTTCACATTGATGACCGACTGGCCAATCATGGCGCAGCCTGCCATGCCACCGATGAAGCCAGTGGCGATATTGGCGACGCCTTGCCCCACGCACTCCCGGCTCTTGTTGCTTTTGGTGTCAGTCATCTCGTCAACGATGGTGGCTGTCATCAGTGACTCGAGCAGGCCGACGACCATCAGCGTGACTGAGTACGGCAGGATGATGCGCAGCGTCTCCCAGTTGAGGGGTACGTCGGGGATGAGGAAGACCGGCAAGCTGTTGGGCAACTCGCCCATGTCGCCCACCTTATGGATGTCCAGGCCAAGATAGATGGACACGCCTGTGAGCAGAACGATGGCGACGAGCGGCGACGGCACCGCCTTGGTGATGTAGGGCAACCCGTAGATGATGGCCAGGCCGGCGGCAGTCATGGCGTAGACCGGCCAGCTCACATTGGTCAGCTCCGGCAACTGGGCCATGAATATCAGGATGGCCAGCGCGTTGACGAAGCCGGTCACCACCGAGCGGGAGACGAACCGCATCAAGGCGCCCAGCTTGGCCCAGCCGGCCAGGATTTGGAGCACGCCGGTCAAGACGGTGGCGGCCAGCAGGTACTGAAGGCCATGTTCCTTCACTAGCGATGCAATCACCAGCGCCATAGCGCCGGTCGCGGCAGAAATCATCGCGGGACGGCCGCCTGCGAAGGCAATGATGGTCGCAATGGAGAAGGAGGCGTACAGGCCGACCTTCGGGTCCACCCCCGCGATGATGGAGAAAGCGATGGCTTCAGGAATGAGGGCCAGTGCGACCACCAAGCCGGCGAGCACATCGTTGCGGACATTGAAAAACCAGTCCAGCTTTAGAGATTGGATTGACATGACGATCAGGGACCGCGCGAACGCGCGGCCCAAATACAGAGGGGAGGCACACCAGGGTTCGCGCTTGGCGAAAAAGCAGGCGGAAGAATCAACGCAGGGCAGGAGCCCGTAGTGCGTTACGGTGGCGTCACCGAGCAGAAGTAGCCGCGTGGCAAGCCCGCGCCTCGGTAGTGCACCGAGCCAGGTTGCAGGGGAGTCAATTGCCGCGACATGCTTCGATTCTATCGCCCACGCTGCGGGGGTATCTGGGAGGGCGGCGAGATCCTCGATCCGAACAACGGCAAGGTCTATCGGGTGAGGCTGAAGCCGCTCGACGGCGGCAAGGTGCTCGAGGTGCGCGGCTACCTGGGACCGTTCTTCCGCAATCAGCACTGGCTGCGAGTCGAATGAGACACGGCAGGTAGGTCGCCCTTCTGGGCAACGACCTAGCCCGGATCGTCGTCCGGGTCGGATCCCGCGTACGGCGATTCAAAGCTTGACAGGCAGGTTTCCGGCGCTGGGGCGAAGGTCCCGTCATGGCCGGCTGCCGAAATCCGTGAAGGTCCGCTTCGTCAGAAGCTGGCCGACCGCAACGGCGCGCATCGCGGTCGCTCGTTCTGGGAATGTCGCCGCCAGTGACGGAGGAAGTCGCGCTGCGTGTTCCTCGCCTGTTGCGCCCCGTTGTGAGGGGGTCAGTTGAGGCGGAGCAATCAGAATTCTCGTGGCGATCGATACTATCGAGATAATCTTTCAATCATTCGTAGCGTGAAGAACACATCGATCGGCTGCCCGCTCGTTGTCGATGAATGCGGC
Source organism: Variovorax paradoxus (assembly GCF_018614955.1). Classification (GTDB taxonomy): domain Bacteria; phylum Pseudomonadota; class Gammaproteobacteria; order Burkholderiales; family Burkholderiaceae_C; genus Variovorax; species Variovorax paradoxus_J. Next base: position 55,379 of record NZ_JAGGNV010000053.1, on the reverse strand, counting down.
AGCTTCACGCCACTGCGCGGTCGCTGTCCACCACCTCCTCGTCGTCGAGATGGGCCAGGGCCTGGTTCACGCGCGCCAGGCATTCCTCGAGCAGCCCGAGCTACATCCACAGCGACACGGCGCTCGTGGTCAGCGCGGCGCCGAGCGAGGGGTCGCCTTCCGGCGAAAAGCTCCAGTTGACCGCCGAGCGCAGGCCCTCGAGATGGCCGGCGTACAGCGCGACCCATTCGGCCGTGGGCAGCGTCTCCCACTCGATCTCGGCGCGCACGAAGAGGTCGCGGTGGTGTTGCGCGTGGCGCAGCGAATACTCCCGCAGGACGCCGCGAGACTGCATCTTCTCGCGCGCATAGAGCTGGGTGGTCTCCAGCAGGCGGTACTTCGCGCGGGCCGCACCGTCCACCGTGATGAGCGACTTCTCCACCAGCTGCGAGAGGCACTCGACCACTGCGGCTGACGGAATGTCCGCGGAGGAAGCGACAGCCGTGGCCGACTCCATGGAGAACGCGGTGCGCGAGCGTCTGCTGGAAGCGGCTCCCTTCATCCTTCAAGCGACGCTGCAAGGTGCGGCGGCTGGCACCGAGCTTCCGGCAGACCGCCTGCATCGACAGTTGACCGGCCGGAAGCGCTTCTGGCAACGCGTTGCGCACGCGTTCGACTTTGCTGACCCGCCGGTCCAGGTCCGCCAGCCGTTGACGCAGAGCGGGCTCAAAAAGGCCATATGCCTTGGTTCGCCGTCAGCAAGGCGGTCGCCGCACCTCAGGGCTCGTGGGCATAGGCCGCCATGAAGACCCGCACCGCCTCCCGCAACAACGCCCTGTTCTCCCGCGCATCGGGCATGTCCAGCATCAGCAGCCCGCGGATGTGGCCATCGCCCAGGAACATCGCGAGGAACAGGTCCGCTGCCTGGCGCGGCTGCCGCACCTTCAACGTGCCGGCCGCGTCCGCGCGGCGCAGGTACGCGGCCAGGTCACCGATCAGGCGGTCGGCCCCCTGTCGGTAGAAGGCCCGGCAAGCGTCGGGCTGGGTCGCGGCTGCGCCGTAGACCAAGCGGAACTGGCCCAGCGCCTCGTCCTCGCGCGCCAGCGACAGGAACTGCTCGCCGATGGCCAGCAGCGCCTTGTTGGGCTGCTTCGGGTCAAGCGCCGCGGCGCCCGCGAGGCCACCGACCACACGCTCGGTGCGATCGCGAACCGCCGCCTCGAACAGCCCTTCCTTGGATTGGAAGTGGCTGTAGATGGTCATCTTCGAGACACCGGCCTCGGCAGCGATTGCGTCTACGCTGGCGCGCTCCAGGCCGTGCGCATAGAAGTGGCTGCGCGCCGCTTCCAGGATGCGCCGGTAGCGCTCCGGATCGCGCGGCCTTCCGCGCAGCGGCTTCAGCGCGGCATCGTTGTTGGTTTCGTTCTTGGGCATCGCATTTAATGTACTTGACAGTCTAGTATAGTCTCGTACACTTACTGTACTCAGACGTCCAGTATATGAATCCCTTCATGACACCCCCCATGCATCACAGCCTCGACTCCGGCGCCTGGGCGATCCGCCCGCTGGCGCTGGCAGCGCTGGCCATCCTGTCCGCCTGCTCGGTAGCGCCGGTGCAGGCTCCCGTGCCGTCGGTACCGCTGTCCGCCACCTTTGCGCAGGGCAGGCCGGCAGCGGACACCGGCCAGGCCCTCGACGGCGCTTGGTGGGCTGGCTACCGTGACGCTACGCTGACAGCGCTGGTCGACGAGGCCCTCGCCGCCAACCAGGACGTGGCCATCGCGCTGCAACGCGTCGCACAGGCCCGTGCGGGCCGCGATGCCCAGGGCTCTCGCCTGTGGCCCACCGTGAGCCTGCAGGCATCCGCCTCGCGCAGCGAGAGCGGCCTGCCGGCTCCGGTCAAGCAAGGCATACCCGACACGCGCGCGCTTCGCGCCGGTGTCGACGTGGCGTGGGAGATCGACCTGGCCGGCGGCGTGCGCGCTGCGCGCGACGCAGCGCAGGCCGACGCCGCGGCCGCAGCGGCAGGCGTGGAAGGAGCGCGCCTGCTGGTGGCCAGCGAAGTGGCGCGGCAGTATTTCGTGCTGCGCAGCGCCGAGGAGCGGCTGCGCATCGTGCAGGCACTGGCAGACGCCCAGCGCGAGACCGCCACCCGCGTGGGCAGCCGCCTGCGCGAAGGCGAGGCCAGCGCCTTCGACCTGGACCGCGCACGTGCCGAAGCAGACGCGCTCGACGCGCAAGTGCCTCCGCTGCGGATGCTGGCCGGCACCACGCAAACGCGGCTGGCCGTGCTGCTGGGCCGCAACCCGTCGGCCCGCGTCGTCGGCGAGGGCGCGGGCTTTGCGTGGCCCGCAGTGCGCGAGATCGGTACCGGCCAGCCCAGCGAGCTGCTGAAGCGCCGTCCCGACCTGATCGCCGCCGAGGCGCGCGTGGCCGCCGAGACGCTGCGCAGCGCCGAGGCCCGGGCCCAGTGGTGGCCCAAGCTCTTTCTAAGCGCCGTGTTCGGCAGCCAGGATCTGCAGCTGAACGCGCTGAACCTCGCGCCGGTGCATTTTTCGAACGTTGTGCTGGCCTTTGCCGCGCCTGTCTTCAACGCCGGGCGCATCGACGCAGGCATCCGTGTGCAGTCGGCTCGGGCCGAGGAGTCGCTCTTGGCCTGGCAGAAGTCGGTGCTGGTGGCGGTGCAGGAGGTCGAGGACAGCCTGCTCGTTCGTAACCAGGAGGCCGAGCGCGCCGCCGCGCTGACCCGCACCGTCGAGCACCGCCGCCGCTCGCTGCAGCGCGCCCAGTCTCTGCAGCGCGAAGGCCAGATCGACCTGCTGGTGCTGCTGGACGTGCAGCGCTCGGTGCTGTCAAGCGAACTCGCCCTGTCGGACAGCCGCCTTCAGCAGGTGCTGGCCGACGTGCAGCTCTACAAGGCACTCGGTGGCGGCTTCACGCCGGCCCGGGCCGATGCTGCGATCACTTCTCTTGTCCAAAGGACGCCTCAGTGAACAAGACCTTCCATGTCGTTTCCGCACTCGCGGTCGCGGCCGCCGCCTGCGTGCTGTTGACCGCTTGCGGCGAACCGCCCGCCCCGGTTGCCGTCGCCAAGCCGGTCTTCGTGACGACGGTGACTCAGGAAACGTCCGCGCAAACGCGCGCCTTCACCTCCGTGGTCCGTGCCCGTGTCGAGACGGACATGGGTTTTCGCACGGGCGGCAAGGTCGTCGAGCGGCTGGTCGAGGTCGGTGATGTCGTCAAGGCCGGCCAGGCGCTCGCCCGCCTGGACCCGGCTGACTATCGGCTGGCCGTGGGTGCCGCCGCCGACCAGGTGCAGGCCGCTTCGGTGGATGCGCAACAGGCGGCGTCCGACGAGGCGCGCATGCGCCGCCTGTTGGTGGACGGCTCGGTGGGCACTGCCGACCATGAGCGCCAGAAGGCGCGCGCCGACGCGGCCGCTGCCCGCCTGGATCAGGCGCGTCGCCAACTCGAGCTGGCGCGCAACCGCGAGGGCTATGCCACGCTGGTCGCGCCCTATGCCGGCGTGGTGACGGCGCTGCGCTTCGAGCGCGGCCAGGTGGTCACCGAAGGCCAGCCCGTGCTGTCGCTGGCCCGTGACGGCGAGCGCGAGATCGTCGCCGAGCTTCCGGAAGAATGGGTGGGCCGGGCGCGCACCCTCGCGGCCGTGGCCACGCCGTGGAACGACACGACGTCGCCGTTGCGGCTCGTGCTGCGCGAGCTCTCGCCGGTGGCAAGCGCGCAGGGCCGGACCTTCCGCGTGCGCTACGCCGCCGCACCGGAGTCGCGCGCGCAGGTCGCGGCCCTGCCACTGGGCAGCACCATGCAGCTGAAGCTGTCCGGACCGACCACCGGGCCGGCGACCACGGTCCTGTCGGTCAGCGCACTGGTGAAGGCCAGCGGATCAGCGGGCGTCTGGGTGCTGGATGCCAAGGGCTCCGGTCTGGTATTCAAACCCGTGCAGGTGGTCGGCATGGAGGACGCGTGGGTGCACGTCACCGGCTTGGCTGCCGGCAGCAAGGTCGTCAGCGTCGGTGCGCAGAAGCTCGATGCCGGCATCAAGGTCCGCGCCGTCGAACGCGCGCCTGAAAACACGCCGGCTATCGCTGCCAAGAGCAACTCATGAAGCGATTCAATCTTTCGGAATGGGCCGTCACGCACCGGCCGATGGTGCTGTTCCTGATCATCGCGACGCTGATCGTCGGCGGCCTGTCCTTCAGCCGGCTGGGCCGCCTGGAGGACCCCAACTTCGACGTACCGCAGATGACGGCCATCGTCGTGTGGCCCGGCGCCACCGCGCAGGACTTGCAGGACCAGGTGCTCAACCGCATCGAGCGCCGGCTGCAGGAGCTGGATCACTTCGAGTACGTGCGCAGCTTCTCGCGCCAGGGCTACGGTGGCATCACGCTGTGGATGAAGGGCGGCAGCAGCAAGGCGGAGCTCGACAACGCCTGGTACCAGGTGCGCAAGAAGATCGGCGACGTGCGCCAGGAGTTCCCCGAGGGGGTGCGCGGGCCGTTCTTCAACGACGAGTACAACGACCGCTACAGCGTGCTCTACGCGTTGAGTGCGCCCGAGCTGTCCATGGCCGAGCTGCTTGCGGCCACCGAAGACGTGAAGCGGCGCATCCAGGGCGTGGACGGTGTCGGCAAGGTCGACGTGCTGGGCAAGCAGGCCGAGCGTGCGTACGTGGAGTTATCTACCCGGCGGCTGGCCGCGCTCGGCATTGCGCCGACAGCGGTGTTCGACGCGCTGGCGCGCCAGAACCTGGTGGCCCCGGCGGGTTCGGCCGATGCCACGCACGACCGCGTGCAGGTGCGTGTGGACGGCGGGCTGAAGAGCGCCGCGGACGTCGCCAACGTGACGCTGGAAGTGGGCGGCCAGTTGCTGCGGCTGGCGGACGTCGCCTCCGTGCGCACCGGCTACGAGGACCCGCCGAGCCTGACCATCCGCCACAACGGCGTGCCGGTGCTGGCCATCGGCGTGACCATGCAGCCCAACCGCAACGTGCTGGACTTCGGGCACGCGCTCGAACAGCGCCTGGCGCAGGTGCGGCAGGAACTGCCGGTGGGCGTGGAGATCCAGCAATATGCCGACCAGCCGCGCGTGGTGGCGGAATCGGTCTGGGAGTTCCAGCGCTCGTTCCTGGAGGCCCTGGCCATCGTGCTGGCGGTGTCCTTCCTGTTCCTGGGCTGGCGCACCGGCATCGTGGTGGCCGCTTCGGTGCCGCTGGTGCTCGCGCTGGTGGCCGCCGTCATGTATGCCGCCGGCTGGAACCTCGACCGCATCTCGCTCGGCGCGCTGATCATCGCACTGGGACTGTTGGTGGACGACGCCATCATCGCCGTGGAGATGATGGTGGTGAAGCTGGAGGAAGGCTGGGACCGCCAGCTCGCGGCCAGCTACGCCTACACCTCCACGGCGTTTCCGATGCTGACCGGCACGCTGGTCACGGCCGCCGGGTTCATGCCGGTGGGCTTCGCGAAGTCGATCGCCGGCCAGTACGCGGGCGGCATCTTCTGGATCGTCGGCGTGGCGCTGATCCTGTCGTGGCTGGTGGCCGTGGTCTTCACGCCGTACCTCGGTGTGCTTCTGTTGCCAAAGACGCTGCCGAAGAACCTGGCGGCCGGCACGCACAAAGACGTCTACGACCGGCCGGTCTACCGCCGGCTGCGTGGCGTCATCGATTGGGCCGTGCAGCGCCGGGCCTGGGTGCTGGGCATCACGGTGCTGGCCTTCGCCATCGCCGGTGCCGGCATGCTGCTGGTGCAGCAGCAGTTCTTCCCCACTGCATCGCGGCCAGAACTGCTGGTGGAGCTGCGCCTGCGCGAGGGCGCGTCATTCGCCGCCACGGAACGCCAGGTGAAGCTGCTCGAGGCGCAGCTCGCGAAGGACCCGGACGTCGAGTTCTTCACTGCCTACACAGGCGCCGGCACGCCGATCTTCTATCTGTCGGTGCTGCCGGAATTGCCCAACCCGGGGTTCGCGCAGTTCGTCGTCAAGACGGCGGGCATTGAACAGCGCGAACGTGTGCGCACCCGCCTGATGGCGCTGTTCGACAAGGACGAGGCCTTGCCCGACGTCAAGGCGCGCGTCACGCGTCTGGAGTTCGGCCCGCCGGTGGGCTTTCCGGTCCAGTTCCGCGTCATCGGCCCCGACAAGGCGCAGGTGCGGGAGATCGCCTATCGAGTACGCGACACGGTGCGCCAGAGCGCGCTGGTGCGCGACACGCAACTGGACTGGAACGAGCAGGTGCGTTCGGTGCAGGTCCACGTCGATCAGGACAAGGCGCGGCTGCTCGGCCTGTCCAGCGCCGACATCCAGGGCCTGGTGCAGACCACGCTGGACGGTGCGCCGGTAACGCAGATCCGTCGCGGCGAGGAATTGGTCGACGTGGTCGTGCGGGCCTCGCCCGAGGAGCGCAAGAGCATCGGCCAGCTGGGCGACCTGCAACTGTTCACGCGCAGCGGCGTGACCGTGCCGCTGTCGCAGGTGGCCCGCGTCGAGCCGGGCTTCGAAGAGCCAGTGCTGTGGCGGCGCAACCGCGACATGGCGCTCACCGTGCGCAGCGACGTCGTCGACGGCGTGCAAGGTCCCTACGCTACAGCGCAGATCCGCCCGTCGATGCAGCCCATCGTCGATAGCCTGCCCGCGGGCTACCGCATCGAGGAAGGTGGCGCCATCGAGGAGAGCGACAAGGCCAACAAGGCGTTGTTCGCGGTGTTCCCGGCGATGTTCGCGGTGATGCTGACGCTGCTGATGATCCAGTTGCAGAGCTTCTCAAGGCTGTTCATGGTGTTCATGACGGCACCGCTCGCGCTGATCGGCGTGGTGCCGGCGCTGTTGCTGTTCCAGGCGCCTTTCGGCTTCGTCGCGCTGCTCGGCGTGATTGCGCTGGGCGGGATGATCATGCGCAACTCGATCATCCTCGTCGACCAGATCGACCAGGACATCGCACGTGGCGTTGCGCCCTGGATCGCCATCGTCGACGCGACGGTGCGCCGCTCGCGTCCGGTGGTGCTGACGGCGGCTGCCGCTGTGCTGGCGATGATCCCGCTCACGCGCAGCGTCTTCTGGGGCCCGATGGCGATCTCGATCATGGGCGGCCTCATCGTCGCCACAGCGCTCACGCTCGTCTTCGTGCCGGCGCTGTACGCGGCCTGGTTCCGCATCCGGCGTGACAGCCCGGCGCAGGCGCCGGCCGCGGCGCCGCTCACGGTGCACGAAGAGTCCCATGCTTGAGCGCGGCGACGCCTGCCGCCGCCGCAAGCAGGCTCGGCCTCGTGAGCTACTGGACGCGGCACTGGGCCTGTTCATCGAGAAGGGCTTCGCCGCTGCACGTGCAGAAGACATTGCGGCGCGGGCCGGCGTCTCCAAGGCAACCCTGTACCTGCACTTTCGCAGCAAGGAAGATTTGCTCAAGGCGCTGATTGCGGAGCGCTTCGCATCCCGCATCGCCACCGTTTCGCATGAGACCACCGATGCCGGGGCGAGCCACGACCTGCTTCGGGAGGTCCTGACCACCTGGCAGTCAGCGCTGATGGAAGGTCATGCGGGTGGAATATTCAAGCTGGTCCTCACGGAGGTGCACAACTTCCCCGGCCTGGCGGACTTCTGGTCCCACGAGGTGGTCGAGCCTGCGCGCCGCCGGGTTGCCGGAATCGTTGTTCGAGGCATTGATCGCGGTGAGTTCCGCCCCGTGGATCCCGACCTGGTAGTGCATGCGCTGGTGCTGCCCATCCTCATCATGTGCCTGCACCGGCATGCCATGGGCTCTTCCGTGCCGGATGACGCTCTGATGAACGCCCCCGATCTCTTCAGCCACCACCTCGAGTTCGTTCTCGAAGGCCTGACCCCACATCCGCCCGCCCGGGCCCTCGCCACACCCGCATCCTCTTCGTATGAATGCGGAGAGTCACGATCACGTGTCTAAGGAGACGAACATGTCCGCAATCAGTGGTACCTACTCCGGGATCACCATCCCTGGAACCAGCAGCCATTTTCTGGAGCCGACCGAATCAGGCGGCCGAGGCCCGGGCCGACTGCGCTACCTCAAGGGTGGAACGGGCGCACCGTTGGTCATGCTGCACACCGTACGGACCCAGGCCGAGCACTTCCGCCACCTGATTCCCTTGGTCCAGGAGCGGTACACCGTGTACGCACTCGACCTGCCCGGAATGGGTTACTCGCAAATTGTGTCCGGCGCCTCCTATGAGGAGCCCGCCATGCGCGCCGCCGTCAAGAACCTCATTGCGCGACTGGATCTGCGCGACGTGACTTTGCTCGGCGAATCAATGGGCGCCGTTCTCGCCCTCACGACAGCGGCCGATCTGCCCGAGCGCGTCCGACGCGTCCTGGCGATCAATCCTTATGACTACGCCGGCGGAATCGCGAGGTCCAGTCTCTTGGCCCGGTTCATCGTGACCGGCGTCCTCGCGCCCGTTGTCGGTCCGGTGCTCGCCGGATTGGAACCCAAGCCCATCATGCGCGCCGTGCTCAGTGGCGGCCTTGTCGACACGACTGCCCTCCGGGAGGACTACCTGGATGAACTGCTCAAGGTCGGGCGCCGACCTGGCTACCCGACCGTCGCCCGCTCCGTTTACGCGGGCCTGCCCAGCCTCATCGCGGCGCGTTCCCGCTATCCCGCGGCCAGCGCAGCAGTCCACCTCATCTATGGAGAGAAGGACTGGTCGCGACCGTCAGACCGACAGGCCAACAAGCAGCTGCTCCCCACCGCCCAATTCACTCAGGTGCCAAACGCCGGTCACTTCATCGCCTTGGAACGACCCGAAGTGCTAGTCAATCTGCTGAACCAGACCGCGTGATCGCGCCTGAATTGGCCTTCGATGACCAGAACCTCGTCGATGCAGTTGAGGCGCTGATGGCCTGCAGGGTCGGCTCGTCGGGCTGCCCTATGAAGAACATCGAGGTGCTGATCGAAGGCGGCAAGACCAGGTCGCTGGGGGCGGCGCTGCGCAAGCAGCCGCAGCCTTGGTGCGCGCGCTGATGGTTGCGATGGCCGAGGCCACTATCGATTCAATTGCCGCGGAGCCCAAGCTCGCGAAGACCGCTTGCGCCACCGGCTTCTCGGCATTCGGGTGCGCCATCGCGACGGGCTGATTTCTGTAATGAGCGACCCACCGTTCTTCGACCGAATTCAAGAAGGAACAAAAAGATGAGTGATCCAACCCGCCGCAACTTTCTCGCGTTGGCGGCCCTCGGCGGCGCCGGACTCGTCGCGGGTTGCGCGTCGCGGGCCGGACGGAATCTACACAACTTGGAAGGAACACGATGACGCGCAAACTGAGTTTCAAACGAGATGGCTTGACACTGGCGGGAAACTTGTTCGCGCCAGAGAACTTCGATGAGAGCGGCCGCCTACCCGGCGATCGTAGTGCCGGGCTCTCTCAGTTCGGTCAAAGAGCAGATGGCGGGCGCTTACGGACGCAAGCTCGTGAAGAACGGATTCGTGGCGCTTGCAATCGACTACAGCCACTATGGCGAGAGCGAAGGGCAGCCCCGGCAATTGGAGTCTCCCGCCGAGGCCGCCTTGCCGCTTCCTGGCTGCGTGCGGCCAAGGCGCTCACTCGGGCTTGAAGTCGATCGACTTCAGCACTTCGCCCACGCGTCGGTAGTCGGCGCTCAGGGACTTGCTCAGCTCCTCGCGGATGCTGTTCTGCATCGCGGCGGGCACGTCGGGCTTGACCCACAGGCCCATCCACGCCACGGTCTCCAGCTGCGGATAACCGAGCTCTGCGAAGGTGGGCACTTCGGGCAGCAGCGGCGAACGCTTGGGAGTGCTGACGGCGAAGGCCTTGATCTTGCCCGACTTGATCATCGGCAGCGAGGTCGCCATGCCGTCGAACATGAGCGGCACATGGCCGCCCACGACGTCGGTCAGCGCCGGCGTGGAGCCCTTATAGCCGACATGGGTCATGTCGAGGCCGGCGGCCTTGTTGAGCTGCAGGCCGATCACGTGCGAGACCGTGCCGGGCGTGTAGGAGGCATAGCTGACCTTGCCGGGGTTGGTCTTGATCCAGCTCATCAGTTCGCCGAAGTTCTTTGCCGGCACCCCGGGTCCGCCCACCATCACCAGGCCGCCGCGGCCGAGCTCGACCAGGGGTTTGATCTCCTTGGACATGTCGTTGCGCATCTTGATGATGTGCGGAATCTCGCTGACCAGGGAATTGACGCCCACCAGCACGGTGTAGCCGTCATGCGGCGCTTGCGATTGCGCGCCATCAGTCCGCCCCCTGAAGGCCGATCGCGGGCTGGCGGTCCGGCGGATGCTGTGGCTCGCATGATCGCTTCGCGCAGCCGTGCGCCGGCAGCATCTTCATGAACTTAGGCCGTTGCGCTGCCTGACGGCAAGCGCCAGATGCACGCGCCGATACGAAGCAGCGCCTCGTGGTCCGCTTGGTCGAGTGTCGAGCGCAGCCTCTCCAGCATCTCTGCCAGCGCGGAGATCGCATCGCTTGGAGCGAACGAACAGCCATCACTCGCCAACCGGGCCATCAGAACGACTAGGTCGGTTTGGGTCATACAGTTCGATCCGGACATGGCACAACGCTGGCGCTAGCACCGATCCGAGCGCGCTCAGCTCAATCGTCCCGATCGTCCCAATCACGACGGTGGTGGTGGCGATGACGCCAACGCTCCCGCGGTCCGTAGTAGCCCGGCGCTGGCGGCCCGTAATACACCGGTGCCGGGCGGTAGTACGCCGGCGGGGGCGGACGGTAATACGCCGGAGGCGGACCGTAGTACGCAGGCGGAGCCGGTTGGTAGTAGGTTGGTGCCGGGCGCGAGTAGACGGGTGCTGGCTCGTAGTACACCGGGCCCGGCTCGGCAACGCCGATCGCCACGCCGGGAGCGCTGATGCCGACTGACCAGTTCACCTGGGCATTAGCTGACGCCGCCGCGAAAAGTGCACCGGCTGCAACGGAGCTGACGGCAGCCCACTTAGCGAAGGAATTGAAGTTCACAGAGACTCCTCGGACGGCGAAAACCGCCCTATATGAAGTACACAACGTGCGCCCCTCGAACGAGGACGACGTCTGCTCTGTGAAGATGGTTGCCAAACGTCTCGGTAGAGGCCATCGGCGAAGCCAAGCCCCTCGTGTGCGGCATTCAGCCATGCCCAGCAGCATCTTCAGGAAGGTCCGGCAGTTGCGCTGGCCCTTTGTCATCGTCGCAGTTTTGAGCGGCCGTCGCGCGCAACTCCAGTTTGTGGCGTTCCAGGACCCATGCAGCCCCTTCGCCGTTGCGCGCGCTCGGCACACCGGCCCCCGCCCGGCTGCGACGTCTCTCCGCCTTGAAGCAGCCCGGCTTAGATCTCGAATGGAGTCAGGACGTGGAGCGGCTCCGGTGACGCGCCATCTGCGGCAACTTGTCTTGGTGAGCTCGCAGGCAGTAGGCAAAAAAGGCTTCTAGCTCGTTCGATTTGTCAAAGATCGCATCCGCGCCGAGAGCCAAGCAGCGTTTCCGCATTTCGCCGGTGGAGTAGTTTGTTAACACTACGACGAGCTGGTCGGCGCGGCGCCCTCCGCACTCCCGAACGATTCCAAGGCCCGATCCCTCTGACAGAAATAGGTCAACCACAGCCAGGTCCCAACCGGCTGCGTGCTCCGTTAGCCACGCTCGAGCTTCGCGCTCTGATGCTGCAAACCCCACGACCTGAACGTCGGCCATCTCTTCCATGGCCGGGATCAGATTCTCCCGAATGGTGGGGTTGTCTTCGACGAGGAAAGTGGAGAGCGACACAGGCGAGAGGTTAGGGCTGTTGCCGCGCTCGTTCGTGAGCTTAAGGCGAGTCGGCAAGTAGGAAAGTCGCCCACTGCGGCCCTGATCGTCGCGCCTACGCTAGGTCTTCAAGGCCAAGAAGTCGTGTCGCTTCACCCCCAAAGCTCCCGCGCCACCTGAGCCGGATCTCGTGCACGCTGCTGTGTGTAGACCTCGATCGCCAGGTCGGATTGCTCGAGATCTGCGCATCCCTCGGCTAGGCGGTGCCACTCGGCCAGGAAGGCGTGTTGCCAAGCCTGCCGGTGCTCGCGCGATATCCCAGGTCCGGTGCGCTGCATCTGAGGCGAGGCGGCATCGTAACGGGCCTGGAGAGTGGTTCCCCACTGTCTGTTCTCTCATGGCCTTCATCCTATGTCCTCAAAATGAGGTCGGCGTTTGTCCCGCGGCTGGGGGGTATCGGTCAGTACCAAGCAGGGGACGCAGCACCAAGTCTGCGGATACTGGTTCGTCCGAGTTCCAAACGGCCCGCCGCCAGCACGAATGCCACCGCTCGGGTAGCCTTGCCAATCGATGCGCCACCTCTTGATGCTCAAGCGAGCAGCGCGCAGCCTGGTCGTACGTAGACAGCTGAAGGAGATCGCATGACGCCTGAAGCGGAAGCCGTTTGGGAATTCTTCAAGCGCGAGTACCTGTTGCACGGTGCCCAGCGCCACTTGCCCATCGCAGTCGTGAAAGGCTGCGAAGAGCTGACCACGCCGGAGATCAACACGGGTGTAGGCACGTTGGTTGAGATGGGCCTGCTTGGCCGTGGAGAATTCGATCTCTATTTCACAGAAGACGGGCTTGCCGCCATCAACGAGCCATAGCGTCGCCAGGAGGATCATCGACCACTCCTTTTCGGCGAATACCCGCGTGGCCGCCAGCGGCGCCGCCCTCGAGGCGCCGCGCACCTTGATGCCAGCAAACGGGTTGGCCAGCACGTAGCGCTGCTGCATCAGCGCGTAGCGCGCGCGTCCGCACAAGCAGCGGGCGCTGAAAAGGACCCGCTGCAGGCGCTATTAGCCAAGATCCTCAGGGCGTAGGCCACGCGGCGCCTTGCGGAAGTACGGGCTGGCGCGAACTTCTTGGTTAGGACGGATCCTGCCGCGGTAGGAGGCTCCGACCGATGCGCGGGAGCGCGAGCACGCATAGAGACTGTTCTTGCGGTCACGGCACTCGCCTCCCTCTCCTCCTACGGTCGTGATTTCCCTTTCCCTCCGGTGAATCGTTGCCGGAGGGCCTTTTCGAGAAGTGTCGCACTGCCGTACGCCCTGTGGGGAGCGCGCGACAGATCGGGGTTTGTCGGTTCAACGTGTGATTCTGCACGGCGGTTTCTTTTCGGCACCACTCACAATTTCTGCTCATGAGCACCACTCGCACCCCTCTCTTGTACCGCCACGCTTGGTGGCTGCCCAGTGCGTGCTCGGCGTTCGCACTCGCCTTGGTGGTGGCCACGCTGCACCCCACCGAACAGAGCATCTTGCTATCTGTCGCGATCCTATGCGCCCTGCCCTGGTCGCTCGCCCTTCTGCTCCTTGACTTCGGTGAAGGGTTCGCCGATCGAGCCGCCGTCCTCGTCTGCTTCGGGCTGTGCACGAACGCTGCTCTGCTGTGGTGGTCAACCGTGCTGCTGCGCGTCCGCTTCCGCGACCGGCACGCAGATCTGCACGATGCACAGGCCTGATCGATCAATCCACCACGAGGAGCCGCCCCCATTCACGCAATCCTTCCGAACCACCACAACGAAAGTGCAGTGGCAAGGAGCATCAGCACCCCCGCGAGGTAGGCAAACAGGGCCGTGATCTCGGTTTCCTTCTCGAGCACCAGCCGGCTCTGGAGCCTCGTTGACCTTCTTGAGATCCGTGCCGCTGCCTGCATAGAAGTACTCGCCGTGAGTCAGGTTGGCCACTTTTTTCATCGTGTCTTCGTCCAGCCTCGCCAGGACCGGAGAGGCCCGCCACGTTGCTGCGGTTCTCGGCCAGGGCGCCTGCGCCGTCGATGGCTTGGGCGATCACGAGGCTTGCATAGCGGCTGCGATCGGACTGGGCGTCGGCGTAAGCGAGCTGCGCGAACAGGGCGCGCACGCGCGTGTCCTCGTCAAGCAGGGCGCCGCTCGCCGGGACGCGATAGTGGTCGATGTTGTCGACAGCGTAGAAACCGCCACCGAGCGTGAGGCTGCTGCGTGCAGTCAGATAAAGCGGGTAGCTAGCCGAAAGCTCAACGCGGCGATTTGTGTTGAAGCGGTCGATGCGCGCGCCGCGACCGCTTTGCTCATCGGGGTACCCGCGGTAGCTCAAGAAGCTGGCCTTCGTCGTGAGGCCGTCGGTGCCCACCAGCTGCGAATAGCCGAGCGTGAATAGCTTTTCGCGTGAAAAATCGCCGACGAGCGTCGATGCGCTCAGCTCGCTGCCGGCCGCGAAAGGGTCGTACCAGGCTCCGGTCAGGACCGCGCGCGATCGCGGCTGCCGCAGGTCGGCACCGAGCGAGACGTTGTACGGTAGGCGCTTTGCCTTGAGCACCAGCACCGTAGCGCCGTCTGTGGTGCCGGGCATCGAGGCCTCGGCAGTGACAGTGAGGCCCGCAGCCGCGTCAGCAGTTGCGTGACGCGCTCGAAGCTCGCAAGCGTGAGCGGCCTTTCGGCCCTCAAGCGATCGGCCATAGCGCGCGGCTTTGTTCGGCCGGACCCGCGTCTCCCTCGATATGCACGCGCTGGCAATGTAGCCCTCCACAGCCACCACGCGCACCACGCCCCCTTCGAACTCCTGCTCGGGCAAATAAACGAGGGACAGCGGGTGCCCCTGTTCGCGAACTTCGTCGTCGCCTTGCGGGCTGCAGCCACCAACTCCGCGATGGTCACTGACCTGCCGGCGAAGGGCGCGCGCAGCGCGGGAGTTGGTTATTCCTTCGGCGCCGCCGCCACAACTTTGCTCGGCAAGCCTTGAAAGCCCATCGGCGGTCTCATGGTGGGGCGGCGCGCCCGCCGCTTCGTCATCAAGCCATCACGACGGTTGTAGGCATTCGTCGCTCCAATGGCGCGCGAGGGTCTCGCAGACCGCCAGCGGATCGAGCCCATCGGCGGGCTCGCCTTGCTGCTATTCGGAGGCGGCACCTGTGGGTGAAGACGACGAACACGGCAAGCTCACATGAAACGTCGCGCCCGCATTGCGCCCGCCACTTTCCACCCAGATCGCGCCGCCATGCTGCTCAATGATGTGACGAGCGATGGACAGCCCGAGTCCCAATCCCTGCGCGTTCGCATTGTGCTGTTTGGTGAACGGATCGAACACGTGAGGAAGCAGCGACTTTTCGATGCCGCTTCCCGAATCCACGACCGATACCTCATACATGTTTGCGTACTGCGACACGCGCACCTCAATGCTTCCTGCGCTCGGCGTGAACTTGACGGCGTTCGACAGAAGGTTCCAGAACACCTGCTGGAGGCGATGCGGATCGGCGAATATCGGCAGCTCGCCGAGCTCATCCAGCGCTGGCACTAGAAGGGCAATCTGCTTGGCCTCAGCATGCGGTAGGACGGCGGAAATGGCCGTCTGGAGAATGCTTCGCAGTGATGCGGGCTGCTTCTCGATGTGCAACTGCCCGGTGCGGGTACGCGCCGCCTCGATGAGGTCCTCCACCAGGCGGGCTTCGGTCCTTACATGATGCTTCATGTTGAGCAGCGATGCCCTGATGGCCTCGGAATCGTCGAGAGCGCCACGCAGCAGGAGTTCGATTCGCGTGCCAAGCACCGACAACGGCGTGCGAAGTTCGTGCGACACGCCTGCGAGGAACACCTCGCGCAAGCGACCGAGCTCCTGGAGGCGCTCGACCGCCTCGGCATGGCGAACGGTCGATTCGATCATGGTCTCGAGAAGCTCGGTGTACACCGTCATGCGCGCATCGGCGACGGGCGACTCCAGGCGTACCTCTGCCCAAAGCCGCGGGCCGTCGACTCCGAGCTGACGAGCGATTCGTTCGCATCCCAGCGGCGTCCCGAAGGTGTTTAACGCCCATCCGTAGACAATCGATCCACGCAGCTGGCCCCCGATCGTCAGTGGAACCGCGCGCACTCGCAGTTCGCCTTCTATGCTGTCGTGTTCGACCGCACCACTCGCCAAGACCCGCGCGGCGAGATCCCGTTCGATCCGGGCACCCAAACGGCCCGCGTCCCACACGCCAGAGTCGGCGAGCAGGCGCGTAACTTTGGAGGAGGCCAGCGGCCCAGCCTGCCTTTCGCAGTCCTGATCGTAGGCAGATACGCAAAGGCCGGTCGCCGCCGCGAAGCGCGCCAACGCTCTGCGCCAGCCTTCCCAGTCCAACCCCGTCGGACCGCCGCCGCAGCCGGCACTCTCGTTCACTGGGATGTCTCGGGAGGGAGCTCGGGCGAATCCGGCAGCGACTTCCCGTGCGCGACCGCGTCCTCGATCGCCGGGCTCTTGCGAGATGGCGAGCGGGCCAGCAGCCCGTAGTAGGACGAGAACGGCAACTGCGGCACGGGCGCCGTGTCCTCCCCCTCGACGCTAGATTCGTCAAGCAGCGAGATACCGCCTTCGCCGATCACATACTCGCGCGTCGTCTGGATGTTCTTGCTGCCTCGAACCTTCGGAACCGCGATCGCTCGGCGCAGCCGCGTGGAGATCTCCACGTAGCTCAGCAGAATGATGTTGTCCACGAGGTGCGATCCCTTGAGTTCCTGACTGATCTGCGACACGCCCAACAGCTCGGGACTTTCGTAGTTGAAGAAGGCCGTCGCAAGCCGCCCTTTGACGAAGTCCGCAAGGGCATAGAGGAAGTCGGAGGCCTGATCGGGGCTCGCCGTCTCGTAAACGGCGACCGAGTCGAAGACGATGCAGTCAATGCGTTCCTTTTCCACCAGCTTCGCCACCTGGTCGAAATGCACGTCGAGTTCCAACTCCAGCGGCGACTCGTAGTGGATGAAAAGAGAGCCCTGCTGCACCAAGCCTTCCAGATCGAAGCCCAGACTCGCGGCGTTGCGTATCAACTGGCGCGGGTGTTCGTCCAGAGTCACCAGAAGGGCGCGCCGCCCAGCCAGCACCGACGACGTCAGGAACTGCACGCCCAGAACGGTCTTTCCGGTGCCCGAGATGCCCGTGACCATCGTGATCGATCCCTCGTACATGCCGCCGTCCATGATCAGGTCCAGGGCGGCCGATCCCACGGACACGCGCTCGGTCGAGGTGGGCTGGTCCTGATCGAGCATGGGCCGCGACTGGGCACGGCGATACACGAGGATGCCTGCGCCGGGCTCGATGCGCATGGAGTGGCTTCCGCTGATGAAGTCCTGACCGCGGGACTTGACGACTGCCAGGGTCCGGTGCACCCGGCGGCGGACCTCGGTACGGGTCAGCGAAATGATGGTGTCGAAAATGAAGCGCTCATGTGCATGCGCTTCGAACTTCGTTTCAGCGCGCTCGGCGGTGACGAGTGTCGTGACGCCAAGCCGCGTGAGTCCCTCGATGAGCAAGTGGACATCCTCGCGAAACGGCTTGTCGTTGGCCTCGGCATAGAGACGAAGCGGCGTCAAGCCATCGATCATCAACCTGCGCGCACCAATCGCCTTCAGTTCGGCGGTGAACGCCCCGTCGGTCGAACGAAACTCGTTGAGCAGCACCGCTGGCGAAGTCTGAATGATTTTGACCTTGCGCTCATCGATGAGCCGTTGCAGATCCCAATCGAAACCCCGGGCGTCTCGCAACAGCTTCTCGGCATCGAGCTCGAACGAGACGATCACGCCCGGTTCGTTGTAGTGGGCCGCCCCTGCATGAATGAAAGCCAGGCCGAGCGTGGTCTTCCCGGCGCCTGGCGCACCTTCGACCAGGATGTTGTTGTTCCGCTGTACCCCGCCCAAGAGCACCTCGTCCAGGCCCTCAATCCCGGTGCGTACGGGGTCTTGCATCATCTGCTTATCCTTTGGAATGTTGAGTTCGGCGGCGACTTTATCTCAGCCCGGAGCGAAAGGTCCGAGTGTCCGGCAATAGTTCTCTAGCGCCTCCTGGCGCCGCAGCTGAAAGCGCAACGGCGCCCTCTTCCGCACGCTCGTGGTGAAGCCTCGCACGCAGCAGGGGTCGAAGGGTTCCACCGCGCGTCATGGGCTGGCTGGCGCAGCAGAAGGTTCCAGGAAACGACCGCGCCCCGGCGTGAATAGACCGCGGACCGATGGCGTCGCGAAACCCCACGTCGGCCGAATAGGCATCGCCGACGCGATGAAGCCCGACCCGACTCCACACGGATTTCAAGGGGAGCTGCAACCCTTTGGCGCTTACAGCCGGAGCTCGGTGATCTACTCCCCCTTCAGCGAGACCCCGGCCTCCAGGCCCACATTATTTTAGTCAGCACGAAGCTGATCACGGGTTGGCGGATGGTGTTGGTGTGGATTCGGCGCAGCAGCCTCCAGGCGCCGATTGGCGCCGGCATTGCCGGGAAGCGCCGACGACGCAAGAATGTCAGGATCGTGGGGCGACGCCGAAGCGGTCAACCCCTGAAGATCGCTTCCAGGTCGGCTTCTTCGGTTGCGTTGTCGAGCTTCATGCTGCTCTCGATGTGGTCGAGGTGCTCGAGCATCAACCGCTGGGCACGCGCCGAGTCGCGCTTGGCGATGGCCTCGATGATTTGCGAATGCTCGTCGGCGCGGCAACTCGTCGCCGTCGGCGCGTCGTAGAGAAAGATCATCAGGCAGGTCAGCACCGACAGCTCGCGCATGTTGCGCGCCAAGGCCGTGTTGCCGGCGAGTTCGGCTGCCAACGAGTGGAACTCGCCGGACAGGCGGATCACCGCGCGCTTGTCGTCACGCCGTCGCGCGTCGAGCTCCAGGTCCTGGTGTTGACGCAGGCGCGCCAGCTTCTCCGGCGTGAGGGTTTCGATCAACCGGCGCAGCACGGCCGGCTCGATCAGCCGGCGCGCTTCGAATACATCGAGCGCCTGCTCGATTGAGGGCTTGGCGACGTAGGCGCCGCGCTGCGGAAAGAGTTCGACGATCTGCTCATGGGCCAGCCGCGCCAGCACTTCGCGCACGCGTGCCCGGCTGGCGCCGAAGATCTCGGCGAGGCGCTCCTCGCCCAGCTTTGTGCCAGGGTGCAGACGGTGTTCGAGGATCGCGACATAGATCTTTTCGTAGATCTCGTCCTGCGTGTTTTCGCGTTCGAGTCGAGCTTGCGATGCCGGCTTGCGCGCGCTTTTTGTCGGCATGTCTGGATTGAGCGTGGCGAGCGATTCGGAGGCCAGCCGCACGCGCGCGTGACGGCAGACGCCAGGGGGTTGGGCATCCATTATCGCCAGCCGAACAACTGACCCCAGCCGGTGACTTGCGCCGGGTCGGCGCCGGCGGCGCGCAACTGGCCCCAGACGGTGGTGCTGACGGTGTCGAGCAGCGGGATGCCGAGTTCGGCTTCCACGACCCCGGCCAACGGCGCGGCACGCAGGTTGGTGCAAAAAGTGGTAATCGCATCGGGCTTCGCCGCTGCCACCTCGCGCATCAAGGCCATAAGCCGCTCCGGCTCGACCAACGCGAAGTCATGGTTCACGTGGATGCCGAGATGGCGTTCGGCCACGACCTCGATGCCGATGTCGCGGTAGTTGTCGACAATTTTCTGCTGCACGTCCGCGGTGTAGGGCGTCACCAGCGCCAGCCGCTTCACGCCGCGCAGCGCGAGCAGATCGTTCAGCGCCAGCACCGCGGTGGTAGCGGCGATGCCGGTGCGCTCGCGGATGCGCTCGACCAGGCGCCGGTCGGCGTTGAAGCCCAGCCAGCCTGAAGAGGTGCCGCTCCAGCCGATCACATCGACCTTGGCGTCCGCCAGCAGCTCGGCAGCCGCAAGGATCTTGCTGTCGTCGAACTGGCCGAGCGCCTGCGCCGACAGCGAGATCTCCGTGACCTTGAAGCGCGAGAAATGAGCGCTGCAGCCGGGCACGGATGCGGCCATCGCGCTGGTCAGCGGTTCCAGCGCGGTATTGGACGAGGGCGTGAGCACGCCAAGACGAAGGGCTTTTTGCATGGGGTTCCTTGAGGTCGAGCTTCGTCGAAGTCCAAACTTGTCGACATTAGTGTAAACACCAAGGCCGACATACTAATTGTCGACGATGATGTCGACAATATGACCACAACCCATTCCTTCGATCTCGTGCTGCGCAACGCCCGCGTGGCGACGGCCAGCGACACCTTCGGCGCCGACATCGGCATCGTCGGCGGCCGGATCGTCCAGCTCGGCAGCGGTCTGGCCGCAGGAGCGCGCGAGATCGATGCCGCCGGCCGTGTCGTGACGCCCGGCGGTGTCGACGCGCACTGCCATCTCGACCAGCCGATGGCGCCGCCGGTGCGCATGGCCGACGACTTCACGAGCGGCACGCGCAGCGCAGCCTGCGGCGGCACGACCACCGTGATCCCCTTCGCGGCCCAGGAAAAAGGCCAGTCGCTGCGCGCCGCAGTAGCCGACTACCACCGCCGCGCCGAAGGCCGTGCGCATGTCGACTATGCCTTTCACCTGATCGTCAGCGACCCGACGCCGCAGGTGCTGAACGAGGAACTGCCGGCACTGATCCGCGAGGGCTACACCTCGTTCAAGATCTACATGACCTACGACGACCTGAAGCTCGACGATGGCCAGATCCTCGACGTGCTGTCGGTCGCGCGCGAACATGGCGCGATGGCGATGATCCACGCCGAAAACGCCGACTGTATCGAGTGGCTCACGAAGAAGCTCGAGGCAGCGGGCCGGACCGCGCCGCGCTTCCACGCCCATTCGCGGCCGATGCTGGTCGAGCGCGAGGCGACGCACCGCGCGATCGCACTCTCGGAGCTGGTCGACGTGCCGATCCTGATCGTGCACGTGTCGGGGCGTGAAGCGGTGGAGCAGATCCGCTGGGCGCGCGCCCACGGCCTGTCGGTATTTGCCGAGACCTGCCCGCAGTACCTCTTCCTCACTGCCGAAGACCTCGGTATCGACGACAGCTACAAGGGCGCGCGCTGCGTCTGCAGCCCGCCGCCGCGCGACAAGTCGAACCAGGACGTGATCTGGAACGGCTTGAACGACGGCCTGTTCACGGTGTTCTCGTCCGACCACGCGCCGTTCCGCTACGACGCGCCGGAGGGCAAGAAGCCGGGCGGCGAGGAAGTCGCTTTCCGCCACATCCCGAACGGCATCCCCGGTCTCGAGACACGCCTGCCGCTGCTCTATTCCGAAGGCGTGCTGGGCGGCCGCATGACCTTGAACCGCTTCGTCGAACTGACCTCCACCAACCCGGCCAAGGCTTACGGTCTGCACCCGCGCAAGGGCACGATTGCCGTCGGCAGCGATGCCGACCTGGTGATCTGGGACGAGCGTGAGTTCGTGCTGCGCAACACCGACCTGCACCACAACGTCGACTACACGCCTTACGAGGGCCGCACGCTGCGGGCCTGGCCGGCTGTGACGATCGCGTGCGGCGAGGTGGTGTGGGACGGGCAGTTCCACGGCCGCGCCGGCCAGGGCCGCTTCCTGCGCTGCGACGCACCGTCGCTGCTGCCGCGGCGCATGTGACGGAACAGCGGAACGCCAGCCATGTCCGACCCTCGCATCGTAGAGATCAGCGCGCTGGCGCTGGCACGCCTGATCCGCAGCGGCGAGGCCGGCGCGGTCGAGGTGTTTGAGGCATTCAGAGGCCGCGTTGACGCGTTGAACCCGGCGTTGAACGCAATCGTGCGTTTCGACCCCGAGATCGGCCGCGCCCAGGCCCGTGAGTCCGAGCGCCGCCTGCGTGCCGGCGATCCGGCGCCATTGCTGGGCGTGCCTTTCACCGTGAAGGACAACCTCTGGGTGGCTGGTCAGGCTGTGAGCCAGGGCTCGCGCCGTTTCGAACAATTCCGGGCGCCGCAGGATGCCTTCGCCGTCGCGCGCCTGCGCGCCGCCGGTGGCGTGTTTCTGGGCATCACCAACTGCTCCGAATTCGCCTGCAAGGGCGTGACGACCAACCCGCTGTTCGGCGTTACCCGCAATCCCTACGACCTCGATCGCACGCCGGGCGGCTCGTCCGGCGGTGCGGCCAGTGCGGTCGCGGCCGGCTTCGGGCCGATCGCGCTGTGCACCGACGGCGGCGGCTCGACACGCCGCCCGGCCTCGCACACCGGCGTGGTCGGCATGAAGCCGACGGCCGGCCTGGTCCCGCACCCGATCGGCTTCGTCGAGCCGGTGTTCGGCAATGCGGTGGTCGGGCAGATGGCGCGCTGCGTGGCCGACGTGGTGGCGCTGCTCGACGTCCTCGCGCAGCCGAGCCTGGCGGACCCGCAGGGCCTGCCGCTGCCGGTCTGGTCGCGCGCCGAGGCCGACTCCGAGCGCCTGCCGCGCGACCTGCGCATCGCCTTCAGCCCGCGCTTCGGTCTCGACGTTCCGGTCGATCCGGATGTCGCAGCGAGCGTCGAGGTCGCCGTCGACCGCCTGGCGCGCGAGGGTTTTCGCATCGAGCGCGCCGACCCGCCCTGGCCCGAGGGCGCGGGCGAAGCCGCGCTGATGCCGCTGCAGCTTGCCGGCCTGGCCGCACTGTACGGAGAGGCCTTGCGGCGCGGCGAATGGGACGCCGATCCCGATATCGCCTTGCAGATCGAGGCCGGCATGCGCCTGACCGGCGCCGATGTTGCCCACGCCCTGTTCGCCCGCGACGCGCTGTACCGCACCTTCGACGCCTTCTTCTCGGATCACGATCTGGTGCTGACGCCGACCACGCCCTGCACCGCCTGGCCCTGGTCGCAGCCCGCTCCGCGTGAGATCGCGGGTCAGGCGGTGAGCCCGAGAAGCCATGCCGTCTTCACGCCGCTCATCAATCACTGCTTCCTGAGCGCTGCGTCGGTGCCTTGCGGCCTGGACCGTCAGGGCCTGCCGATCGGCCTTCAGATCGTCGGTCCGCGTTTTGCCGACGCGCGTGTGCTCGCGCTCGCGGGCCGCATCGAACAGCAGTGCCCGCACGATTTCTCGCGCCCGGTGAGTCCGCCGGCCGCGCCCACCGCCTGAGGAGACACATCCATGACCGCACTTTCCGCTGCTGCAGCGCCTGCCGCGAAGCCGGCTCCCACGCGCTCGATGAAGCGAGTCGTCGGCGCCAGTCTGGCCGGCACCACGCTCGAGTTCTACGACCACTTCATCTACGGCTCGGCCGCTGCACTGGTGTTCCCGAAGCTGTTCTTTTCGCAGGCAACTCCGCTGACCGCGATGCTGTTGTCGCTGGCCAGCTACGGGGTCGCGTTTGTCGCGCGGCCGTTCGGCGCGGCGCTGTTCGGCCACTATGGCGACAAGCTCGGGCGCAAGTGGGTGCTGGTCGTCACGCTGCTGATGATGGGACTGTCCACCTTCGCGATCGGCCTCTTGCCCAGTGCCGCAGCGGCGGGCGTGATGGCCCCGGTGCTGCTGGTCGCGCTGCGCATCCTGCAGGGCCTCGCACTCGGCGGCGAATGGGGCGGCGCGGCGCTAATGGTCAACGAGTTCGATCCCACCGGCCGACGCCGCGGCTTCTACGGCAGCCTGGTGCAGCTGGCGGCGCCCATCGGATTGCTGATGGCCAACGGCGTGTTCGCGGGGGTCACCTGGTGGCTGTCGGAAGACGCCTTCCTGTCCTGGGGCTGGCGCATTCCGTTCCTCTCCAGCGCGCTGCTGATCGCAGTGGGCCTGTACATCCGCATGGGCCTGGCGGAGTCGCCGCTGTTCGAGAAGCTGGAAAAGGAAAGCCGGCAGGGCCACGCGCCGATCGTGGAAGTGCTGCGCCATCACAAGAGAGAAGTCGGCCTCGCGCTGGGCAGCCGAATCGGCAGCGACATTGCGTTCTATGTCTTCACGCTGTTCCTGCTGGTCTACCTGCCGCAGCAACTGCAGTTGCCCAAGGCCATCGGCCTGCAGGCGGTGCTGGTCGGTGCAGTCGCGCAGTGCATCGGCATCCCCTTGTTCGGTCACCTGTCGGACAAGCTGGGACGCCGTCCGGTGCTGCTGTTCGGCGCGATTGCGGGCATCGTCTGGAGCTTCGCGTTCTTTGCGCTGGTGAATACCAAGTCCACTGGGCTGATCCTCCTGGCCGCGTTCGTCGCCATGTTCATCGTCGCGGCGATGTTTTCGCCGCTCGCCTCCTACATCCCCGAGATGTTCCCGACCAAGGTGCGCTGCACGGGCTCGTCGCTCGGTTTCCAGCTCGCCGGCATCTTCGGCGGCGCGCCGGCGCCACTGATCGTGGTGCCGCTGGTCGCCGCTTTCGGCTCCAGCCTCCCCGTATCGATCTACCTTTCCGCCTCGCTGCTGCTGATCGTCGTCTGCGTATTGGCCGCGCCCGAGACAGCGCACAAGAACCTGGCCCGCTGACATGAAACTGCTGCTCATCAACCCCAACATCTCGGACAGCGTGTCCGAGCTCATCCGCAGCGAGGCGCAACGCAGCGCCTCGCCCGGCACTGAGATCGAAGTGCTGACCGCGCCATTCGGTGTGGCCTACATCGAGACGCGCTTCGAGTCGCTGCTCGGCGCCTACGCCACGGCGCAGCTGGCCGCCGAGCACCATCGACGCTTCGATGCGATCGTGGTCGCCGCCTTCGGCGACCCTGGCCTCACGGCCTTGCGGGAGGCATTGCCGATGCCGGTGACGGGTTTGACCGAAGCGGCACTTGCGAGTGCACACCTGCTCGGCCAGCGCTTCTCGATTATCGCGATCTCGCAGCGCATCCAGGCCTGGTACCGCGAGGTGGTGGACTCTTACGGCTTCGGTTCGCGTCTGGCCAGCATCCGCGCGCTGGACCGCCCGCTGGCCAGCATCGGCGCCGTGCAGGACGAGCACGCGCAGGCGTTGAAGGTGCTCGCCGAACGCGCGGTCGACGAGGACGGTGCCGACGTCATCGTGCTGGCCGGCGCCCCGCTTGCCGGGCTGGCGCGCAGTCTGAAGGGTCAGTTGCCGGCGCCGGTGGTCGACGGTGTGTCGAGCGCGGTACGCCATGCCGAGACGCTGGTGGCGCTGCAGGCCGGCAAGGCTCAGCGCGGCAGCTTCGCGCCGCCGCCGCAGAAACCCAATCGCGGCCTGCCGCCGGCCATCGAGGCGCTGCTGCGCCGCCAGTGATCCGAATCCTTCCGCCACCATCACCACAACCGCGGAGTTCCCGCCCCATGCAAAGACGTCATTTCCTCCAGGCCGCCGGCGCGGTCACCGCCGCGACGCTCGGCGCACCGCGCGCATTCGCGCAGGCCCTGCCGAGCGGGCCCATCCGCCTCGTGGTCGGCTTTCCGCCCGGCGGCGGCGCCGACGCGCTGGCGCGCGTGGTGGCCCAGAAGCTGACCGTGCTGTGGAACCAGCAGGTGGTCGTCGAGAACAAGGCCGGCGTCTCGGGCACCCTCGCCGCCGACTACATGCTGCAGCAGCCGGCCGACGGCAGCGCGCTGCTGCTGTCCAACATCAACAGCCACGCCCTCGCGCCGGCGGTCCGCACCAACCTGCGCTACCACGCCGAGCGCGACTTCGCGCCCATCGTGCTGCTCGGCGTCACGCCCAACCTGCTGATCACGAGCGCGGCGAACCCGGTGAAGTCGGTGAAGGAAGTGGTTGCGCTGTGCAAGGCGCAGCCCGGCAAAGTCAGCTTCGGCTCCGCCGGGCCCGGCACGATCCAGCATTTCGCGATCGAGAAGTTCAAGCTCCAGGCCGGCGTCGACGCGCTTCACGTGCCGTACAAGGGCAGTGGCCCGCTGCTCACCGACCTGATCGGCGGCCAGATCCAGTACACCTTCGAGACGATGACGGCAGCCACGCCGCACGTGAAGAACGGTCGCGTGGTCGCGCTCGCGCAGACGCGCGCCAAGCGTTCGCAGGCCTATCCCGGCGTGCCGACCATGCAGGAGCAGGGCTTCCCCGAGTTCGAGACCATGAACTGGTACGGCATCTCCGGCCCGGCCAAGCTGCCTGCGGCATTGGCGCGCAGGATCAACCAGGACGTCAACACAGTGCTCGCCATGGCCGACGTGCAGGAAAAGTTCGACGGCTTCGGCGTGGAAGACGGCGGCGGCTCGATCGAACGCTACAGCGACTTCACCCGCGCCGAACTCGCCAAATGGGCCAAGGTGGCCAAGGACGCCAAGGTCTCGATCGACGCCTGACGGGCGGCGCACCGGAAACCGGATGGCGTGCAAATTGCAAGGAACACGCCATGACCGAAAGTTCTCCGCGCCGCGCACCCAAGGCCGCCAGCAAGATCACCCGCATCGACCGCGACAGCGACAGCACGGTGCAGTCGCTCACGCGGGCGATGCAACTGCTGGAGCTTCTCGCCGACGACGACGAAGGCTATCGCCTGGTCGACATCGCTGCGCACAGCGGGCTGTCGTCTTCCACGGCGCATCGCCTGCTCACCACGCTGGAGCAGCGCCAGTTCGTCCAGTTCGACCGGGAAACCAACCTCTGGTACGTGGGCGTGCGCTGCTTCTCGGTCGGCGCCGCTTTCGGGCGGCGACGCCGCATCGCTCATCTCGCGCTGCCGGTGATGCGGCGGCTGCGCGACAGCACCGGCGAGAGCATCAACCTGGGCATTGCCGATCTCGGCGACATCGTGTTCGTGACCCAGGTCGAAAGCCGCGAGCTGATGCGCGCGATCGGCAAGCCGGGCTTTCGCGCGCCGCTGCACGGCACGGCGATGGGACAGGCGATCCTCGCCGCAATGGCGGAGGACGACGTGCTGCAGTACCTGCGCACCTATGGGCTGCCGAAGCTGACGCCCAACACGATCGCGCGCGCGTCGCGGCTGCACGAGACGCTCGGCGAGGTGCGCCGCGCCGGCCATGCGGTCGACGACGAACAGAACGCCGTCGGCCTGCGCTGCATCGCCGCCGCGATCCGCGACGAGCATGGCCAGCCATTCGGCGCGATCTCGCTGGTCGGGCCGACGCAGCGCATCAAGAGCGCCGACTTCGCGCAGCTCGGCGCAGTCGTGCGCGCCGCTGCCGACGAGATCACCGCAGCCTACGGTGGGCGCCTCAAGTAGCGCGCTTCTTCCACGGGCGCACGGCGCCAAGTGCTTGATTCAGAAAGATTTTTGCCTGGCTTCCCGCTGCGCGGAAAAGTCTGCAGGCAGCCCCTGCCTCGCGCTTCAATGCCTCTTCTTCCACTGCGCCGCCCCTGCCCTAACCCAGACCTCGCCAGGAGAAACCATGTTGCTGCAACCCCGTGCCAAAACCCTCGCCATCGCCGCCGCGCTGGCCGCCCTGCTCGCGCTGCCTGCCGCGCAAGCCCAGGACAAGATCAAGCTGAAAGCCATCGGCCAGCCCCTGGCCACCGGGCTGATCCAGAAGAACAAGGAGCAACCCTTCTTCGAGAACTTCGCCGCCCGCACCGGCCTGCCGATCGATGTCGACTACAAGCCGATCGACACGCTGGGCATCAAGGACACCGAACAGCTGCGCGTGATGAAGGCGGGTCTCTTCGACCTCGTCTCGCTGCGCGTATCGCAGAACTCGCGCGACGAGCCGACGATTCTCGGCCTCGACCTCGTGGGCGCCGCTCCTGACTACGTCACCGGCCGCAAGGTCGCCAAGGCCTACTTCGGCACGGTCGACGCGCGGCTTCAGCAGCAGTTTGGCGTCAAGTTGCTCGGCGTGTGGCCGTTCGGCCCGCAGATCCTGTTCTGCAAGAAGCCGGTCGCCAAGCTGGCCGACATCAAAGGCATGAAGGTGCGCGTGTACGACCAGAACCTGGCCAAGTTCATCGAGATGGTCGGCGCGACGCCGGTACCGGTCTCGTTCGCCGACACGCACCAGTCGCTGTCGCTCGGCGTCGTCGATTGCGCGATCACCGGCCCGAGCTCGGCCAACTCGGCCGGCTGGCCCGAGGTGACGACGCACCAGTTGCCGATCGGCTTCCAGATGGCGCTCAACGGCTACGGCATGACGATGAAGTCATGGAACACGCTGAAGCCCGACCAGCAGGCCAAGCTGCAGAAGGCCTTCGACGTCCTGACCGACGACGTGTGGAAGTACTCCGAGGAGCTGTTCCAGGACGCGCTGAACTGCAACGCCGGCAAGGACCCGTGCACCACCGGCAAGAAGTTCAACCTGGTCAACGTGCCGGTCACGCCGGCCGATCTCGAACTGGTGCGCAGCGCAGTGAGCAAGGTCTCGCTGCCAGTCTGGGCCGAGGTGTGCGACAAGTCCAACGCTGGCTGCTCGAAGACGTGGCAGGCGACTGTTGCACCGGTGCTGGGACTGAAGTGAGCGGCGCCGCCATGACCGGCAAGGAGCCGTCGATCGCCGTGCCGCCCGGCGCGGAAGCGCCCGTCCGTACCACTCAGCCGGTCGATCTCAAAACACGCATCGAGACAGTGCTCGCCACCGTGTTCGGCGCGATCTTCCTCGGCCTGGCCGCGATCGTCACCACCGAGACCGCGGCGCGCAAGCTGTTCAACGTTTCGCTGCAGGGCGCCGACGAGCTCGGCGGCTATGCGCTGGCGGTGGGCTCGACCATCGCCTTCAGCCTCGCGCTGATGGGGCGCAACCACATCCGGGTCGATGTCTTCCACGAGAAATTCTCGCCACGCGCTCAGGCGGTGCTGAACTGGATTTCGATCGTCTCGCTCGCCGCGTTCGCGGTGTTCATCGCCTGGGTTGCGTTCAAGGTGATCGGCGACACCATGGCTTACCGCAGCACGGCGCAAACACCCTGGGCAACGCCGCTGATCATTCCGCAGGGCGTGTGGTACGCGGGGCTCGTGATCTTCGCGCTGGTGGCCTGCGGCTTCGCGCTGCGCGCGACGCGGCTGCTGTTCAGCGGCGACATCGCGAGGCTGAACGCCGACTTCCATCCGAAGAGCGCAAAGGAAGAGCTGAAGGAAGAACTCGACGACCTCGTGGTGCGCCAGGCTGCGGAAGGAGCAAAGCAATGAACATGATCTTCATCGGATTCGCGTTCTTCGCGATGCTCGCGATGATGCTGGTCGGTATGCCGATCGCCGTCTCGATGGCGGTGGTCGGCATCGTCGGCGGCATCGCGGCCTACGGCATTCCGTTCATGGACTCGATCGCACCGGTGGTTTGGGGCGTACAGAACGAAAGCCTGCTCACCTCGATTCCGCTGTTCGTGCTGCTCGGCGAGCTGCTGCTGCGCTCGGGCATCGCCGACCGCATGTACATCGCGCTGTCGGCCTGGCTCGGCCGCCTGCCGGGCGGGCTGCTGCACACCAACATCGGCAGCTGCGCGCTGTTCGCGGCGACCTCCGGCTCCTCGGTGGCCACCGCGGCGACGGTCGGCACCGTGGCGCTGCCCTCGCTGCAGAAGCGCGGCTACCCGATGCGCGCGTCGCTCGGCAGCCTGGCCGCCGGCGGCACACTCGGCATCCTGATCCCGCCGAGCGTGAACATGATCGTCTACGGCTCGCTCACCAACAACTCGATCGGCAAGCTGTTCATCGCCGGCATCATCCCGGGCCTGCTGCTGACCGGCTTCTTCATGCTCTGGATCGCGATCTCCAGCCTGGCCAGCGGCAAGGTAATGCGCGAGCCGAAGGTGCCGCTGGACCAGCGGCTGCGCTCGCTGGTGCACCTGATCCCGCCGATGGTGGTGTTTGGCATCGTGATGGGCAGTCTCTACTTCGGCATCGCGACGGCGGCCGAAAGCGCAGCGCTCGGCGTCATCGCGGCGCTCGGCTTCGTGCTGCAGTCGGGCAAGCTGAACTGGGAGCTGATGCGCAACTGCTTTGTCTCGACCGCGCGAGTGAGCGGGATGATCCTGCTGATCATCGCGGCGGCCTTCATCCTCAATCTCACGATCAGCCTGACCGGCGTCGCCGAATCGATGACGAAGTGGGTCGCGGGCCTGGGCCTGTCGGCGACGGGGCTGATCCTTGCGTTGATCGTGTTCTACCTGATCCTCGGCATGTTCATGGATGTGCTGTCGATGCAGGTCGCGACGATTCCGATCACCTACCCGATCGCGGTCGCGCTCGGTGTCGACCCGATCTGGTTCGGCATTTTCATCGTGCTGATGTGCGAGTTGGGGCTGATCACGCCGCCAGTAGGCATGAATCTGTTCGTCGTGCATGGCATCCGGCCGGACAAGGGCGGCATCGAGGACGCGATCTACGGCGCCCTGCCGTATGCGCTGATCATGATCCTGTTCACGCTGCTGCTGATGGCCGTGCCGCAACTGGTGACCTGGCTGCCGGCCCACATGTGAGCGCCCGATGAACCCCAGCACCCCGCTCTGGCAACTCACGGCGACGCAGCTCGCGGCCGGATTTCGCGACGCCGCGTTCACACCGACGCAGGCGCTCGAGGCCTGTCTGGCGCGCAGCGCCGAGGTCAACCCGCGGCTGAACGCGCTGGTTACGCTCGACGCCGAGGGCGCGACGCACGCTGCGGAGCAAAGCAGCGCACGCTGGCGCGCCGGCCGTGCGCTCGGCGCGCTCGATGGCGTGCCCGTCACGATCAAGGACAACCTGCAGGTGCGCGGGCTGCCCACCCACTGGGGCAGCCGCGCGCTCGACGGCCTCGTGGCCGAACGCGACGAGCTTCCGGTGGCCAAATTGCGCGAGGCCGGCGCCCTGATCTTCGGCAAGACGAACGTGCCCGAGTTCACGATGCAGGGCTACACCGACAACCCGGTTTTCGGCCCGACCGGCAACCCCTGGAACCCGGCCCTGACGCCCGGCGGCTCGTCGGGCGGCGCGGTCGCGCTGGTGGCGGCGGGCGGATGCCCGATCGCGCTCGGCACGGATGGCGGCGGCTCGATCCGCAGGCCGGCCTCGCACACCAACCTGGTCGGCCTCAAGCCCTCGCGCGGCCGCGTGCCGCGCAGCGGCGGGCTGCCGCCGATCTTTCTCGACTTCGAGGTCGCGGGGCCGATGGCGCGCTGCGTGGCCGATGTGGTCTCGGTGATGCAGGTGATCGGGCGCGACGGGATGCAGGAGGAGGCATCGCTGTCCGCGCGCATTCTCTACCTACCTCGCTTCGGCGATCATCCGGTCGATCCACAGATCGCGAAATTGACCGACGCGGCGGCGCAAAACCTCGCCGCGCTCGGCCACGAGGTCACGACGGCGCAACGCTTCAGCATCGCCGAGGCGGTCAACCAGCGCTGGGCGCTGCTGGCGCAGGTGGGGTTGGCGTGGCTGGTCGAACATCCACAGGAACTGTCGGCCCGCCCGTTCGACCCCGCGCTCTTCGGCCCCGTGATGCGGGCCAATGCCGAAGCCGGCCGCACCGCGTCGGCACGCGACCTGTTCGACCTGCTGTTCGAGGCCGAGCGGCTGCGCGGCGAACTGGCCAGCCTGTTCGACCGCTACGACTTCCTGCTGACGCCGGCAGCCGCTGCACTGCCGTGGCCGGCCGGCGAAACGCATCCGACTCGGATCGACGGCCGCGAAGTCGGCCCGCGGGGCCACGCCGTCTTCGCAGGCTTCGCCAACGCGATCGGCCTGCCGGCCATCGCGTTGCCCTGCGGCTTCGCCGAAGGCTTACCGGTCGGCCTGCAACTGGTCGCGCGCGAAGGCGGCGACGACGCCTTGCTGGCCCTGGCGCGCGAATTCGAACGAGCTCATCCGTGGCAGCGCTTCCCCGAACTTTGACGACGGCGGCGGCCACCGAGGCGGCGACGGTCACGCCGGACACCGCTGCGCGGGCGCTGAACCGTGCGCGGCGCGAAGGCCGGCGCGTGCCGTCGACGCTGCTGCAGCCGGTGAGCCGTTGCGAGGCCTACGCGATCCAGGATGCGACGGTGGCCGCCATCGGGCCGGTCGGAGGCTGGAAGGTCGGCGCGCGCAGTCCGGGCCAGGAGCCGACCTGCGCGCCGCTGCCGGCCGCAGGGCTGCTGCCCGACGGCGCCTTGCTGCAGGGTCCCGCTTGGCGGTTGCGCGGCATCGAGGTCGAGGTCGCCTTCCAGCTCGGGGCCGACCTGCCGCCGCGCCCCGCGCCCTACACGCTCGCCGATCTGACGTTTGCCATTGAGTCGGTGCTGCCGGTGATCGAGGTCGTGGAGACCCGGCTGGCCGACTGGCTCGGTGCCGGCGCCCAGGCGCAGCTGGCCGATCTCCTGAGCCATGGTGCGCTCGTGACGGGCCAGCGGCAGCCCTTCGAGCTGGGATGGTTCGATCTAGAGCGGACCGAGGTGGTGCTGCGCTTCGACGAGCAGATCGTCGCGCATACCGTGGGCGAGCACCCCTGCCCCGACGCAGGCGCACTGCTGGTGTGGCTGGCCAATCATTGCTCGGCGCGCGGCGCGGGCCTCAAGGCGGGCCAGGTCCTCACGAGCGGCTCGTGCACCGGCATGCTGTTCGCATCCCAAGGCACGGCTGTGCGCGTCGAGGTCGATGGCCTCGCGCCGCTGGGCGTGTCGTTCTGAACCATCCTCAACCGAATCCCACCGGAATTGAAATGACCCTTTCGAAGATCGAGGTCGTGGCCGACCAGCTGGTCCGCGCGCGCCGCGACAACACCCTGGCGGACGCCGCGCCGCTGGCCGAGGCGCTCGCCAACGCCGCCGACGCCTACGCGGTGCAGCAGCGCGTCGCGTTCGAACTCGGCTGGTTCGGCGCCGCGCCGCCGCGCTACTGGAAGTCGGGCGGTCCGTCGCGCGAAGCGGTGCTCACCCACGCGCCGCTGCCGCCGGCCGGCGTGTGGACGAGTCCGGCGCACAGCGGCATCTGGCCGCTTCACTTGCGCGGCATCGAGGCCGAGATCGCGTTGCGGCTCGCGCGTGATATCGACGCCACCCTGGCCGCAAAGCTTGATAGGGAAAGCGCGAGCGCGCTGGTCGATGCGATGGCTGTTTCGATCGAACTCGTCGACTCGCGCTGGCGCGAAGCGCTCGATGCGCCCGTCCTGTGCAAGCTGGCCGACCTGCAGTCGCATAGCGCGCTCGTGCTCGGCGAGTGGATTCCGTTTGCGGCGCGCGACTGGAGCGCGCAGTCGTGCCGTGTGCAGATCGGCGCCCAGCCGCCGGTCGAACGGCGCGGCACCCACTCGCTCGGCGATCCCACCTTCCTGCTGCCGGGGTGGCTGCGCCATGCCACGCGGGACGGCCGCGGCCTGGCGGCGGGCACGGTAGTCACCACCGGCACCTGGGTGGGCATTCTTCATGCGGCCGCAGGCGATCTCGTCACGGCCGAGTTTCCGGGCATCGGACACGCATCGGTGCAGTTGTAGATCCACGTACTTGCTGAAAGGACAGAAAGAAAACCATGATCGCTCTCGATAACCACCCCAGCGGCCGGCATTTCCTGCAGATTCCCGGGCCGAGCCCGGTGCCCGACCGCATTCTGCGCGCCATCAGCCTGCCGACCATCGACCACCGCGGGCCCGAATTCGCGACCTTGGGCAAGAAGGTCATCGCCGGCTTGCAGCAGGTGTTCCAGACCCGGCACCCCGTCGTCATCTACCCCGCGTCAGGCACCGGCGCATGGGAGGCGGCGCTGGCCAACGTGATGAGCCCGGGCGATGCCGTGCTGATGTATGAGACGGGTCACTTCGCGACGCTCTGGCAGCGGATGGCGCAGCGTCTCGGCCTGGAGCCGGAGTTCCTGGGCCTTCCCGGCAACGACGAGGCCACCGGCTTGCCGCACAGCTGGCGCCACGGCGTACAGGCGGACCTGATCGAAGAGCGCCTGCGCAAGGACAGCGCTCATCGCATCAAGGCGGTATGCGTGGTGCACAACGAAACCTCCACCGGCGTCACCTCCGACATCGCCGCCGTGCGCCGCGCGATCGATGCGGCCGGGCACCCTGCGCTGCTGATGGTCGACACGATTTCCGGCCTGGCGAGCGCCGACTTCCGCCATGACGAATGGGGTGTCGACGTGACCGTGAGCGGCTCACAGAAAGGGTTGATGCTGCCGCCCGGCATCAGCTTCAACGCGCTGTCGCCCAGAGCCATCGAGGTCAGCAAGACGGCTCTCTTGCCCAAGGCCTTCTGGGCTTGGGACGAGATCGTCGAGATGAACAAGGGCGGCTACTGGCCCTACACCCCGAGCACGAATCTGCTCTATGGCCTCAGCGAAGCGCTCGACATGGTGCTCGAGCAAGGACTGCCCGTCATCTTTGCGCGCCACCAACGCTGGGGCGAAGGGGTGCGCGCCGCGGTGCGCGCCTGGGGCCTGCCGACGCAATGCGCGGACGAGCGCGTCCATTCGCCGGTACTCACGGGCGTCATCACTCCGCAAGGCGTGGACGCCGACGCGGTGCGCAAGGTGATCCACGAGCGTTTCGATCTTTCGCTCGGAGCCGGACTCGGCAAGCTGAAGGGCCGGATGTTCCGCATCGGCCACCTGGGCGACTGCAACGACCTGACCCTGATGGCAGCACTGACGGGCGTCGAGATGGGCCTGAAGCTGTCGGCCGTGCCGCTGGCCGGCAGCGGTGTGCTGGCGGCCATGGATTTCTTTGCGAGTACAGCGCAGTCGCGGCTTCCCCGAGGGTGATCGCGCGCGTCAAGGGCGCGTCGATTCCTTCAGGACGCGGCGCGCCAGCGTGGAAACGGTGCACCTCCGACGCACCGTCATAGACGCGGAATGGCCGCATCTCGCGCAGGATCAGCGAGACTGGAGAGTCTTCAAACATGCCGAGCGCCCCCATGATCTGCGCAGCGCGATCCGCCACCCGCCCCACCGCTTCCGACACGAACACCTTGACCATGGCCGATTCGTGTTTGATGCTTGCGTCGGCATCGAGCTTCGCCGCCGCGTGCCATGTCATCAGGCGTGCTGCATGCAGGTCGATGTGCGAATCCGCCACCATCGCCTGCACCTGCTGCAACTGCCCCAGTCGCTGACCAAACGAGCTTCTCCGGTTCGCATAGTCCTGGGCCAGCGACATCGCACGGGAGGCGCGCCCAATGAATCGCATGCAGTGCGACAGGCGTGCCGGCTCGAGTCGCTTCTGCGCGTATGCGAAACCTCGGCCCACTTCGCCAAGCACCGCGTCATCGCTGACGAAGCAGTTCTCGCAAGGCCAGGATCGCGCCGGTATTTGCTACGAGGCCAGCGAGGTTCCTTCTGGAGGTCGCGAAGACTGCTGGCCCGCCGCCACGCTTGGCACGCGCTCAGTGGGAACACCTTGAACGCGTTTCCACAGACCCTCCAGCAGACTGCCACCCGTCGATGGTCGAGAAATGTGTTCACTCCTACGCCACCGGCCCTTAACGGCCGACATGAAACGCTGTGACGGACAGCGAGCCTGCAACTTCACGAGATTGGTTGGCAATTCAGTCAACTTCGAGCTGTCTTCGAGGCTCGCTTTTCATCCTCGCGATCAGGACAAACATGGATCGTCCGAACGCCGACTCTTCGTCTCAGATAACAGACGACGATCAGCAAGCGGACCAATCCGCAGCGGCAGCAGTCCACGAGTACGCGCAAGGAATTCTCAGCGCTTCCGCCAAAAAGCTGCGGGACTTGCGTGGCCGAGGTGGAGCGAGCCGCCGAAGCGACGACCAAATACGTCGCGAAACAACCTGTTCAATCGCTGCTTCTGGTTGCTGCGTTAAGCGCGACTCTGACGGCGCTGATCTTGGTCGCCATACGCAGCGCCCGACGTGATCCGAAGTTGGTCCACCGAAGAGCGCCCCGGCCTGATTACCGACAATCCAATTGGGCGCGCTGTCAGGTCTGCAAGTTGCAACCCTTCGGAGTTCGTTTTCTTGTCGGCGATCACGATGGAGAACGGGCACGCCGCACGATTGCGGTTGTCGCCACCGCAGACGCGCGGATACGCGAATTCAAGATCGCCGTCTTCCTTCGCCCCGCGCGCCTCGCACACAACGTGCGTGACAGCTTCTTCCGGGACACCCTTGGACGGGGGGAAGTCGTAAAAGGCGTTCGAGGCCCATCTGCAGGCCCAGGTGATAGGGGGCGCGCGGTTGGTGGAGAGGCCGCCGAGGCGCGGCGCTTAGCGACCGAGGCGCTTAGAGACTTCGACGCCGCAAGCTCTCGCCGCTTTCGCCTGGGTGCCCGTCCAGTCCGTATCGAAAGATCGAGAGCGTCCCATGAGCGTGATCCCCAGTACGATGTTTCCCGAATAGTCAAAGACCGGTGCCGCGAATGAGCAAACGCCGGGGGTGGGGTTGTTCACCGATCGGGACACTCCATGCTTACGCACCTCGTTCAGCATGCCTTGCAGATCGCCAGCGTCGATAGGTTCGGCGATGTCCGGTCCTAGTCGCCGTTCGTCCTCGAGCAGCGATTCCTCAATCAGCTTGGCGGGGAGATAGGCAGCGAACAGGCGGCCCGTCGCTGTGCCGGCCAACGACATGACAGTCCCCGTTCGGATGTTGGTGTGCAGCGGATAGATCGCGTCAAAGAGATACACGATCGTCGGGCCTTGATTGCCCCAGACCGAAAGCGCAACGCTGTGTCCAGTCTCCCTTGCCAGAGCTTCCGCAAAGGGCGTGGCCTCGCGAACCGGATTGAGCATCCGAAGCGTCACGAGGCCAAGCTGCATTGCGGTCGGACCGAGCCAGTAGTAGCCCGTTGAAGCCTCCTGGGTGACCAGCCCTAGCTTGGAGAAGCTCACCAGGTACGGATGGGCCTTCCCAGGCGCCATATCGGCGGCCTTGGCGAGTTCCTTCAAAGGCATAGGACGGCCTTGGGCGCCCAACGCCAGGAGCAATTGCCCGCCCGCTTCTATGGACTGAATGCCTCTGCGTTCCTTCTCAGAGTTCGATTCGCTGCTTTCGCTTTCAAGTGCGCTCATAGCTGTCTCCTAACGTTTTGATTCTAACAACTTTATTAGCCCAGGGTAAACCATTAGTACAGGAAAGATACGTTAGCACCATACTAACGTCATCGGGTCGTCGGATGGACCCCTACCTCAAGGAGTCATGGTCAATGAGTAAGCAGGAAACGGAGTACGACGTTCTGGTGGTCGGCACTGGGGCGTCTGGCATGTCGGCAGCGGTGACCGCGGCCCACCAGGGCCTCAAGGTACTTGTCGTCGAAAAGGCGCCGGTTTACGGCGGCACCACCGCGCGCTCGGGCGGATGGCTGTGGATTCCCGGCACCAAGCTCGCCAAGGAGCAGGGCATCGTCGAACCGGCAGGTGCGGCGCGCGCTTATCTGCAGCACGAGGCCACCACCCATTTCGACGCCGCGCGCGTCGACGCGTTCATCGAGAACGGCCCGAAAGCCTTCGACTTCTTCACCGAGAACACGTGCGTGCAGTTCGACATGCCGCCGGTGTTTCCTGACTACCACGCCGAAGCGCCTGGCGGCCAACCGGGCGGACGGTCCATGGTGACCCGTCCGTTCGACGGGCGAGAACTGGGCAGCCGCATCGACAAGCTGGCGCCGCCCGTGCCCGAGCTGACCGTGTTCGGCATGATGCTCGGCTCCGGCAAGGAACTGTGGCACTTCCTGCGTGCCTTCAAATCTTTCGAGTCCTTCTGGTACGTCGCGAAGCGCTTCGGCGGACATCTGCTGGATGTCGTGAGGTATGGCCGCGGGATGACGCTGACCAACGGCAATGCGTTGGCTGGCCGACTCGCCAAGGCCGCGATGGACCTCAACGTTCCCGTGTGGCTGAACTCGCCGGTGAAGTCGCTCATCGTGGAAGGTGATGCCGTCGTCGGAGCGACCGTCGTCCAGGACGGCAAGCCGGTCGAGATCCGCGTGCGCCGTGGCGTGGTTTTGGCGTGCGGTGGCTTCCCATATGACGTGGAGCGTCGAAAGCAGCTGTTCCCGCATGCGCCGACCGGTCGCGAACACTTCACTCCGTCGCCGGCACTGAATACCGGAGACGGTCTACGTCTGGGTGAATCCGTGGGCGGCTGGGTCGATCCCACGATTCCTAACGCCGCCGCGTGGTGCCCGACTTCGGTGACGAAGCGCAAGGATGGCTCCGAGGGCGTCATGCCGCATTTCATCGATCGGGCGAAGCCGGGGGTGATCGCCGTCACTCCGCAGGGCCGCCGATTCACCAACGAAGCGCTCTCGTACCACGACTTCGTTCAAGACCTCGTGAAGGCGTGCAAAGGCACCTCTGAGGTGACCTGCTGGCTGATCTGCGACCACAAGCACCTGCGTGAATACGGAATGGGTTGCGTCGCACCGTTCCCGCTGCCCATCGGCAGGCATCTGCAAACCGGCTACCTCAAGCGCGGCAACAGCCTGCAGGAACTGGCCAAGGTGATCGGCGTGCCTTCAGGCGTGCTGCAAGAGGAGGTCGAATCCTTCAACCGTGACGCCGCCAAGGGCGTCGACACGAAGTTCGGCAAAGGCAGCACGGCCTACAACCGCTTCCAGGGCGACTCTTTGGTGATGCCGAACCCGTGCATGGCGCCCATCCGCCAGGGCCCTTACTACGCGATCAAGATCGTTGTCGGCGAGATCGGCACATTCGCCGGGCTACTGACCGATGACTCTTGCCAAGTCCTCACACAGGCCCGGCAACCGGTCAAGGGGCTATATGCCGTCGGCAACGACGCCGCCAGCATCATGGGTGGCAACTATCCCGGGGCCGGCATCACGCTCGGCCCGGCGCTGACCTTTGGCTACGTCGTGGGGCAAGTGCTCTCTAACCAAACAAAGCGACCTGCGGCTGATGTGGTCCAGTTGGCCACTCCGCGCCAGCGTGTCCACGCCGCCTGATTTTCAAGACATACCTACCAGGAAGACAAATGGAAATCTCTGAACTCATGGCGCCGCCGGTCTTGAACGGGCGCATCGCTCTCGTGACCGGCGCCGGCCAGGGCAATGGCAAGGCGATCGCAAAGGGTCTCGCGAAAGCGGGCGCCAACGTTGTCGTGACTGATCTGAACGATGAGAACGCCAAGGCAGTTGCTGGCGAGATCAATGCCGAAGGCGGGAAGGCAGTCGCATACAAGCTGGACGTGACTTCGCGAGAAGCTTGTCAGGCGCTGGCGCTCACCGTGGCAAGCGAAGTCGGAAACATCGACATCCTGGTGAACAACGCCGGCATCATCATTCGCGAAGGGCTGGACAGCCCGAAGGTCGCTTCGAATCTCGAGCGCACGCTGACTGTGAACGTGATGGGCACCTTCCTTCCAACACATGCGTGGTTGGATGCGCTGAAGGAAACCAAGGGCGTGATCATCAACGTCGGGTCCATCGCCTCGAGCACCGGAATTCCCAATGTCGTGGGTTACTCGCCGTCCAAGGGCGCGGTCAAGCTCATGACGCAGGCGCTCGCCGTCGAATTGGCGAAAGACGGTGTCCGTGTCAACGCGATTGCGCCGGGCGTGATCGAGACACCCATGACGTCGTACACGCGGGAAGCGCCGGAGCGACTCGACAAGTTCATGTTGCGCACGCCGATGGCGCGCGTCGGGCAGCCGGAGGAACTGGTCGGCCCCGTGGTGTTCCTGGCCTCGAGCATGGCCACCTACGTGACGGGCGTGACGCTTCCAGTCGATGGTGGCTTCCTAGCCTCCTGATCCGCAATCTTCATTCCTTCTTTGTTCGCAACCCTGAACTCACTGAGTTCGTAAAAACCGGAGACAGCCATGAGCATTCCTAAGTTCCTGAAGCGAGCCGCTCTTGCCGCGACCCTTGTTGCTGCAACAGCCGCAAGTGCTCAAGACATCAAGTTGGGCTACAACGGCGATCTGTCAGCCTCTCCCTCCGCGCAAAGCGGCCAAGCGGCGGTGCTCGGCATGGAGGCGGCGATCGCCGACATCAACGCTGCCGGCGGCGTCCTTGGCAAGAAATTGGCGCTCGTCACTCGGGATGACACTTCGGCACCCCCGAAGTCGATCCAGAACATGAGCGAGCTGGTCGACAATGAAAAGGTCTCCGCCGTTTTCGGTCCGACCAACTCCGGCAATGCCATGGCCTGGAAGCACATCGCCAACCAGAAGAAGATTCCGGTCATCGGCAACGTGGGGTCGGGCACTGACATCACCAAGCCGATGAGCCCAGGCGCCGACAACTACATGTTCCGCGTCTCGATGGTCGACCGCGAACAGGTCGCCGCCCTGATGGCGTATGTCAAGAAGAACAGAGACAAGTCGAAGGTTGTCGGCCTGATGGCCGAGACTACGGGCTATGGGCAAGGTGGCCTGAAGGACATGGAGGAAATCGCCAAGTCGCAGGACATCAAGATTGCCGCGACCGAACGATTTGGTGTTGGCGACACCGACATGACGTCTCAACTGAGCAAGATGAAGTCTGCCGGCGTCGACACGGTGGTAGTCTGGGCGCAGGGTACGCCCATTGCGCAGTTGGTGCGCAGCATGGAAAAGATCAACTACTTCCCGCTGGTGCTGACCTCGTGGGCCGCAGACAACATCACGTTCTATGACGCCGCCGGCAAGACCTTGGCGGAAAAGCCGATCTTCATGCGCACGGTCAGCGAGACGCGCACACCCGCTCAGCAGAAACTGTTCGACCGCGTCGGCCCCAAGCTCAAGGCACCGGGCTCCTTCTCCTTCGCGCTGCACGGCTATGACTCGGTCATGCTCTATGTCGCCGCAGCGAAGCAAGCCAACAGCTTTGACGGCTCGGCCGTTCGTCTCGCGCTGGAGGACCTGAAGACCCCGGTCCAGGGCGTTCTCAAGACCTACGACAAACCCTTCAGCAAGACCAACCACGAAGCCTTGACGGCCAAGGACCTGGTGTGGATTCGCTGGAAGGACGGCAAGCTGATGCCGTACACGGACCCGATCGTTGGCTCGCTGGCAGGCGCGGACTTCAAGCAGTAACGCGCTACGCGTATCCGGGCCGCATCCCGCGGCCCGGGCAATCATCTCGGAGGCAACTATGGTTGAGGCGCTCTTACAAGCGATTCTCAGTGGCTTGGCCGTGGGCGGTGCCTACGCCCTGGTCGCCCTGGGTTTCAGCATCACCTTCACGACGACCAAGACACTGAATTTCTCTCATGGGGAGTTCGTGTCGGCAGGTGCATTCATCGGCATGAGCGCGCTCTTCCTGGTCCTCGGGCTTCCCGTGACGTCGACCACGTTCGGTCAGGCTCTGCCCGGCGCTGGCGCCCAGCTACTTGCCCTTGTAGCGGCGCTCGGAGTCATGGGCCTTCTCGGATGGCTCCTCTATGTGATTGGTGTGCGGCCCTTTGCTGGACGACCAGGCATGGCTTGGGTCATGAGCACCCTGGGCTTCGGAGTCATCCTGCAGAGCATCGGCTTGGCCATCTGGGGACCGAAGCCCGTGGTGGTGCCCGGACCGGTAGGCGACACGGTGATCCGACTGCTCGGTATCGGCGTCCGTCCCCAGGAGCTTCTGACGCTGGCCGTCGCCGTGGTCATCATGATCGGCTTCGATTTCGTCATGAATCGGACGATGGTGGGCAAGGCCATGCGCGCGGTGGCGGCGAACGGCAACGTAGCCAGCCTCATGGGCATCAACACCAACGCCGTGATGATTGGCGCCTTTGTGATCAGTTCGGCGCTCGCCGGCCTGTCCGGCTTTCTTCTCGCGCCGATCGCGCAAGCCTCTCTCTTCATGGGCCTGACGGTCGGCCTTAAAGGCT
Source organism: Variovorax paradoxus (assembly GCF_018614955.1). Lineage (GTDB taxonomy): Bacteria > Pseudomonadota > Gammaproteobacteria > Burkholderiales > Burkholderiaceae_C > Variovorax > Variovorax paradoxus_J. The sequence continues at coordinate 14,205 of NZ_JAGGNV010000053.1, read as the reverse complement.
TCTCCGGCGCCATGATCGGCGGCCTGAGCAATCCGCGAGGCTGCGTCATTGGCGGCTTTGTTCTCGGTGTCTTCGAGTCGTTGGTAAACCTGTGGCAGGCCCAGTGGCGAGAGGTTGCCGTCTTCGGTCTTGTGATTCTGGTCCTCGCGTTCCGTCCCACCGGACTGTTCGGCAAGAAGCTGGTGGAGAAGGTATGAAGCGCAGTCAACATCTCTCGGGTGTCGTGCTCGTCGCCGCTGCGCTGATCGGCATCACATCCCTCTTCGGAAACGACTACTACCTACGCATCGTCTTCATGATGTGCGTTTACTACCTCTGCGCCGCCGGCATGAACGTGTTGGTGGGTTATGCGGGGCAGAAGTCGCTTGGCCAGGCAGGGCTCTTCGCTGCGGGAGCCTATGCGGTCGCACTGCTGACGACGCGTACCGAAATGAACCCATGGCTCGCTCTTGTGGTTGCGGCCGGTATCTCTGCGGTTTGCGGCGTCCTGATCGCTTTGCCATCGCTGCGAGTGAAGGGGCCGTACCTCGCCATGGTGACGCTGGCATTTGGCATCGTTGTGGAAAAGCTCGTCGGCGAATCGACCGACGTCTTTGGCGGCGCGCAAGGGATCTATGGCATCAAGGCATTGACCTGGAATGGGCAACCATTGACGTCGCAGCAATGGGTCTGGCTAGGCATTGGCCTGTGCGCTTTGACTCACCTCTTGTTGCGCAATCTTTTGCAGGGTCGGTTCGGCCGCGCGCTGCTCTCCCTGCAGGCTGACGAGATTGCCTCGTCGTCGGTCGGTGTTCGGGTCTATCGCGCCAAGGTCATCGCATTCGTCGTTGCTGCTGTCACGTGCGGCATCGCTGGTGCGCTGGTTGCGCAGCAGAACCAGTACATCAATTCAGACTTCATCACCTTCCATCTGTCGATCTTCATCCTGTTGCTGGTGCTGTTCGGCGGAGCCGGATCTCAGTACGGGCCACTGGTCGGCACGGTAATCCTCACGGCGGTCGATGCGGCGTTGGCGCGCTGGCCGTCAGCGCAGCATTTCCTGTATGGCTTCCTGCTGCTGTTTGCGCTCTATGTCATGCCTGGCGGCGTGACCGGACTGTTCTCGAAGTGGTTTAGGCGGTCGACCGCGACGCCCGAGGTATCGAACGCGGCCGCTGCACCCACACGCATCGGTCCCGAGGGCCAAGGTGAGCTGCTGGTGGTGAAGGGCGTCACCAAGAACTTCGGCGGCGTGAAGCCAGCGCAGGACGTCTCGTTCCGACTGCAGCGCGGTCACATCCACGCGCTGATCGGACCGAACGGCGCCGGCAAGAGCACGATGATCAACATGCTGACCGGCCTGATCGATCCGACCGAAGGTTCGATCCAGTTCCTTGGCCAGGAAGTCTCCGGCCGACCGGTGCACTCGATCTGCTGCATGGGCATGGGACGCACATTCCAGAACCTGCGTCTCTTCGCTGAGCTGTCGGTGCTCGACAACGTCATGCTGGGCCGTCACAGCCGAATGACGAACGGTTTTTTCGCGTCGCTACTCCTCCTGCCGAGCGCGAAGAAGCAAGAGGCCGCCACGCGTGCCCGCGCCCTGCAGTTGCTGGATCTGGTGGGCCTGCTGCATCTGGCGCACCAGCCGGCGGGAAGCCTGCCCTACGGGCTGCAACGCCGCGTCGAGCTCGCACGGGCACTGGCGACCGAACCGCAACTCCTTCTGCTCGATGAACCTGCTGCAGGGCTCAACCCACAGGAGACGGCTGAACTCGGTCAGCTGTTGCTCCGTATCGGCAAGTGCGGTGTGAGCATCTTGATGGTCGAGCATCACATGGATCTCGTCATGTCGATCTCGGACCACGTCATCGTGCTCGACTACGGCATCAAGATCGCCGAGGGCAAGCCCGCCGAGGTGCAGGCCAACCCCCGTGTTGTCGAAGCCTATCTTGGCGTCGACGAGCCCGAAGAAGCGCTCGCCGCAGCCTGAACCGGAGAGTCAAATATGCTGAAACTCGAATCAGTCAAGGTCGCCTACGGCGCGATCCAGGCAGTCAAGGGCGTGAGCATCGAAGTGCGCAAGGGCGAAGTGGTGACCATCATCGGCGCCAACGGAGCCGGAAAGAGCACCTTGCTCAAGAGCATTTGCGGTTTGGAGCCCGTCACTGAAGGTCGCATCCTGCTCGATGGCAAGGACATCACGAACGTTGCATCGCATCAACGTGTGGGCCTCGGCCTCGCGATGTCGCCGGAAGGCCGCGGGGTATTCGCCGATCAGACGGTGCGCGAAAACCTGATGCTCGGTGCCTATTCGCGAAAGAACGACCCGGCCGCCACGGCAGCCGCCATCGAGCGGGAATTCAAGCGGTTCCCGCGACTGCGGGAGCGCCAGGATCAGCTGTCCGGGACGTTGTCCGGTGGCGAACAACAGATGCTAGCCATTGCGCGCGCACTGATGAGCGAGCCGCGTTTGCTGCTGCTGGATGAGCCCTCGCTCGGTTTGGCGCCGTTGATCATCAAGGACATCTTCAACGCCATTCGCCAACTGCGCGAGTCAGGACTGACCATCCTGCTGGTCGAGCAAATGGCCAAGCAAGCGCTTGGCGTCGCCGACCGGGCCTACGTGCTCGAAACAGGACACATCACCTTGGAGGGCACAGGTCGCGCACTCCTCAACGATCCCAAGGTCAAGGCGGCCTATCTCGGCTCGCACTGACCCAATCACCCGTCCACACAAGGAGTACCCATGACCGAAACTAAAAAGTTCGCGAGCCAGGCCGACCTGGAAGAAAAGAATGTCACCTTCAGCCAGATCTCCGAGCACGCCTGGGCGTACACGGCCGAAGGCGACCCGAACACCGGCATCATCATTGGCAACGACGCGGTGCTGGTTGCTGACACCCAGGCCACGCCGGCCATGGCCGCAGATGTCATCCGTCGCATTCGCGAGGTGACCGACAAGCCGATCAGGTACGTCGTGCTGACCCACTACCACGCCGTGCGTGTCCTCGGTGCCAGCGCGTACGGTGCTGAACACATCCTCGCGAGCCAGGACACGTATGACCTCATCGTCGAGCGTGGCGAGCAGGACAAGGCCAGCGAGATCGGCCGCTTCCCACGTCTGTTCGCGGGCGTCGAAACCGTGCCTCCCGGCATGACCTGGCCCACCATGACCTTCACCGGAAAGATGACGCTGTGGCTCGGCAAGCTCGAAGTGCAGCTGCTGCAGCTCGGCCGCGGCCACACCAAGGGCGACACGGTCGTGTGGCTCCCTGGCGAGGGTGCACTGCTATCGGGCGACCTGGTCGAGTTTGGCGCCACACCCTACGCCGGCGATGCCTACTTCAAGGATTGGCCCAAGACGCTCGACAACCTCGCCGCGCTCAAGCCGAAGGCGCTCGTGCCGGGCCGCGGCGCGGCGCTCACGACGCCCGACGAAGTGGCCAAGGGCCTCAGCGAAACGCGCGACTTCATCTCGGACGTGTATGCCAACGTGCAGAAGGGCGTCGCCGCCGGCAAAGACCTGAACGCCGTCTACAAGGACACGTTTGCTGCGTTGAAGCCCAAGTACGGCCATTGGGTGATCTTCGACCACTGTATGCCCTTCGACGTCACGCGCTGCTACGACGAGGCGACCCAGTACGTCGACCCGCGCATCTGGACCGCTGAGCGTGACATCGAGATGTGGAAGACGCTCGAGGGCTGAGCAGAGTTCCGTTCAACGTTCCGTTTTTCCTTCCCATTCCGTTCACCTAAGGAGTAAACATGCCGAGACTCGATCAAGCCACGCGAAATGGCACCCCCTACTACAACATCATGGACCACCGAAGCGAAATCTCGAAGAAGTGGAAGGAGGTCGACCAACTGCTGCGCTTCAACGGGGTTCTGGATCCGCAGCTGAAGGAAGAAGTGCGGCGCGCCCTGTCGCAGTACAGCGGATGCAAATTCTGCGCGTCCTTAGGCGAACCAAAGGGTGAATATGACGACGTGCGTATAGCCGCGGCAGTGCAGTTCGCCATCGCGGTTGTGCAAAGCCCTAGCAGCGTCTCAGACGCGACGTTCGCCCCTTTGCAAGAGCACTTCAAGGCTGAGGAGATTGTCGAGCTGTCCTGCTGGGTCTCGTTCATGTACGGTGCCGAGCTGTTCGGCGCGATCATGAATCTCGACCCTGCGACCGAGCCGCAGAAGACGGCGTACGAGGCTTGGCTTAAGCAAGGCGCGCGTCTGGCGCTTGCATCCCGAACGTGAGTGAACGCCGCAAGCTGATCAGCAAGATTAATCCTGTCGCCTAGTGCTGCATCGACGCCCCAAAGAGACCGGGCGCGGTTGTCGAGATATGCACATCGTTGGAAGGCTAGTCGTACAGCTCCTGGGCGCTTAGGACCGAACCGTAATCGAATGTTGTCGCCGACCGGACTGCCGCGGTCGGCCGGGCGACGCTCGTCTAAGGCAGCAAGTTGGCTATGTCATCGACGACTTGCCGCCTTTGACCAAAGAGAACACGCATGACCACTTCATCGGAAGCAGTTGCACTGCACTACCAGAGCGGCTTCGGCAACGAATACGCGAGCGAGGCCGTGGCCGGCGCCCTGCCGCAGGGCCGCAACAGCCCGCAGCGCGCGCCCTTCGACTTGTATCCCGAGCTGATCTCCGGCACCGCCTTCACCGCGCCGCGCCACGAGAACCGGCGCAGCTGGATGTACCGGCGCCAGCCCTCGGTGGTCTCCGGCCGCTACCAGGCCTACGCGCAGCCGCACTGGCAGACCGGTGCCGACCGCGAGATCGCGCTCGCGCCCGAGCCGATGCGCTGGCATCCGATTCCCCTCGACAACGCCGAGGTCGATTTCGTCGACGGCATCCACACCCTGGCCGCCAATGGCGACGCCGAGGCGCACAGCGGCATCGCCGCGCATGTCTACCTCGCGAGCCGATCGATGGAGCGCCGCGCCTTCGTCAATGCCGACGGCGAGATGCTGCTGGTGCCGCAGCAGGGCCGGCTGGTGATCACCACCGAGATGGGCGTGCTCGACGTCAAGCCCGGCGAGATCGCGCTGCTGCCGCGCGGTGTCGCGTTCAGGATCGCACTGCCCGACGGTCCTTCTCGCGGCTACGTCTGCGAGAACTACGGCGCCCAGTTCCGCCTGCCCGAGCTCGGCCCGATCGGCTCCAATGGCCTGGCCAACGCACGCGACTTCCAGGCGCCCGTGGCCGCCTTCGAGAGCGAGGCCGGGAGCTACGAGATCGTCAAGAAGTTCGCCGGCCGCTTCTGGCGCGCACCGATGAAGCAATCGCCCTTCAACGTCGTCGCCTGGCACGGCAACCTCGCGCCGGTGAAGTACGACACGGCCAACTTCATGACCATCGGCTCGATCAGCTTCGACCATCCGGACCCGTCGATCTTCACCGTGCTCACTTCGCCCTCGGACACGCCCGGCACCGCCAACTGCGACTTCGTCATCTTCCCGCCGCGCTGGCTGGTGATGGAAGACACCTTCCGTCCGCCCTGGTACCACCGCAACCTGATGAGCGAGTTCATGGGCCTGGTCTACGGCGAGTACGACGCCAAGCCCGGCGGCTTCAAGCCCGGCGGCGCCAGCCTGCACAACGCGATGGTGCCGCATGGCCCCGACGAGGAAGCCTTCGACAAGGCCAGCCACGCCGATCTCAAGCCGCAGAAGCTGGACAACACGCTGGCCTTCATGTTCGAGAGCCGCTTCCGCTTCATCCCCACCGCCTGGGCGCTGCAGAGCCCGGCGCTGGACACCGACTATGCCGACTGCTGGGCCGGCCTCAAGGACCAATTCAAGCCATGAACAACGCATTGAACGCCACCCACGACCCGGCGCTGCGCAGCTGGGTCGCTTCGGCCAACCAGGCCGGCTGCGACTTCCCGATCCAGAACCTTCCGTTCGGGCGCTTCCGACCGGCCGGCACCGGCGAGCCCTTCCGCATCGGCGTCGCGATCGGCGACCAGGTGCTGGACCTGAAGGCGACCGGACTGGTCCATACCGACGACATGAACGTGCTGATGGCGAAGCGCCCGACGGAGCGCCAGGCCCTGCGTGCCGCGATTTCCGCCGGCCTGGCCGAAGGCAGCGAACAGGCGGCCGAATGGGCCAAGGCCCTGCTGGCCCAGTCGGCCGTCGAGATGACCGTGCCCTGCCGCATCGGCGACTACACCGACTTCTACACCAGCGTTCACCACGCGACCACCGTCGGCAAGCAGTTCCGCCCGGACAACCCGCTGCTGCCGAACTACAAGTGGGTCCCGATCGGCTATCACGGGCGTGCCTCGTCGATCGGCGTCAGCGGCCAGCGCTTCAGGCGCCCGCAGGGCCAGACCAAGGCGCCCGACGCGGCCGTGCCGTCCTTCGGCCCCTCGAAGCGCCTCGACTACGAGCTCGAGCTTGGCTGGTTCGTCGCCCAAGGAAATTCGCAGGGGGAGTCCATCGGCATGGATGCGGCCGAGGCGCACCTGTTTGGCGTAACGCTCTTCAATGACTGGTCGGCGCGCGACATCCAGGGGTGGGAGTACCAGCCCCTGGGCCCATTCCTGTCGAAGAACTTCGCCAGCACGGTCTCGCCCTGGCTGGTGACGACGGAGGCGCTGGCACCATTTCGCGTGGCCTTCGAGCGCCCCGCGGACGATCCGCAACCGCTGCCTTACCTGGATTCGGAGACGAACCGCGCGCAAGGCGCGTTCTCGATCGAGCTGGAGGTCTTGCTACAGACCGCGAGGATGCGCGAAGCGGGTGAGGGGCCTGTGCGGCTCTCTCGGACCAACACCACCCGCGCGGCCTACTGGACGCCGGCCCAGTTGATCGCCCACCACACGGTGAATGGCTGCAACCTGCAGCCGGGCGACTTGCTGGGCTCGGGCACCCTGTCCGGCCCCGAGGCCAGCGAAGCGGGCTCACTGATGGAACTCACCAGCGGCGGTAAGCAGCCGATCACGCTGCCCAACGGTGAGCAGCGCAGCTTCCTGGCGGACGGTGACGCATTGATCATGCGAGGGTGGTGCGAGCGCGACGGCGCAGCTCGCATCGGTCTGGGAGAAGTGGTCGGCACGGTCGAACCAAAATGAAGAAAGGCATCCCGCTCGAGGAGGCCATTGCGATGATCCCGGAAGGGGCCTCGCTGATGGTGGGCGGGTTTATGGGTGTGGGATGCCCACCGCGACTCATCGACGAGTTGATTCGACAGCGGCGTGGTGGGCTCACCCTGATCAGCAACGACACCGCGCGGCCGGGGGTTGGTGTTGGTAGGCTGATAGATGCTGGCCTCGTCCGCAAGGTCATCGCCAGCCACATCGGGACCAATGCCGTGACACAGCGGCTCATGTTGGGCGGCTCCTTGCAGGTCGAGCTGGTGCCTCAGGGAACTTTGGCGGAAAGAATCCGCGCCGGTGGATTCGGACTCGGCGGCATCCTGACGCCCACGGGTGTCGGCACCTTGGTCGCCGAGGGCAAGCGCACCCTCGAGGTCGATGGCCGCAGCTACCTGCTCGAAACTGCCTTGAAGGCTGATTTCTCCCTGATCAGCGCGAAGCGGGCGGACTACTACGGCAACCTCGAGTACACGCTCACGGCACGCAACTTCAATCCGCTGATGGCCATGGCGGCAACCACGACGATTGCCGAAGCAGAAAGCATCGTGCCTGTGGGAATGATCGCACCGGATGCGGTGATCACGCCTGGCGTGCTCGTCCATGTCCTGGTGGGTAAGGAGCGCGCCCCATGAACGACAAGGAAGTGATTGCTCGACGGGTCGCGCGCGAGCTCAAAGATGGTGACCGCGTCAATCTCGGCATCGGCCTGCCAACATTGGTTGCCCAGTACCTGGCTCCGTCGCTTCACGTCTTCTTCCATTCCGAGAACGGCATCATGGGCATGAGCCCGTTGCCCGGTGAGGGATTCGAAGACATCAACCTCACCGACGCAGGGGGACGCCCCGTCGGTGCGTTGCCCGGCGCGTGTGCCTTCGACTCCGCTTTTTCCTTCGGAATGATCCGGGGCGGTCACCTTGACGTCACCGTGCTCGGAGGTCTCGAGGTCGATGAACTTGGGCATCTGGCGAACTGGATGGTGCCTGGTTCCATGATTCCAGGCATGGGCGGCGCGATGGATCTGGTGACAGGGGCCCGCCGGGTCATCGTAGCGATGACACATCGGTCGAAGAATGGTTCCAAGATCGTTCCGCGCTGCAGCCTTCCGATCACTTCGGTGCGCCGCATCGACCTGGTAGTCACCGAACTTGCAGTGATCCGACCGACCGAGAACGGGCTCGTCCTTCAAGAGACCGCCCCTGGCGTGTCAGTTCGTGAGGTGATCGACGCGACCGAAGCGAGCTTGATCCTTGCGCCAGGACTGGTGGCATGACAGTGAGCGCCGTAACAAGCGATGCGCCCATGAGCATCCGCTCCCTTGATACCCGAACGCTCTGGTTGCTCGGCACATGCGCATTCGCAAGCATGGCTTCAATGCGCATCTGTGACGCCATGCTTCCGTCGTTGGCAGCGGAGTTTGCGGTCACGACAGGCCAGGCCGCGCAGACCATTTCCGGCTTCGCCTTAGCCTACGGCGTTCTCCAGTTGTTCTACGGACCGCTTGGGGATCGATTCGGCAAAGTGGGCGTCATCGGCTTTGCGACGCTGGCTTGCACGATCGGAAGCGCAGCGGCAGCGTTCTCGCCCACTTTGGACTGGCTGGTCGTCAGTCGCATTCTGTCTGGCGTTGCTGCCGCTGGAATCATCCCCTTGACGATGGCGTGGATCGGCGACGGCGTTGCCTACGAAGGTCGTCAGGAAGTGCTGGCCAAACTGCTCGGCGCGACCGTGTTTGGAATGATCTGCGGCCAATGGGTGGGCGGGCTCATCGCCGACATATTGAGCTGGCGAGCGGCGTTCGCGCTGCTCGCGGTCGTCTTCCTGATCAGCGGCACCATGCTTGCCAAGCGTGCTCACGGCCTCACGTTACCGGCGGCGGGTGACACGGATAGCGTCCTTCGTCGAGTTCTGGACGTGCTGGCGAGGCCGTGGGCAAGGACTGTGTTGCTTGTCACCTGCATCGAAGGGGCGCTCGCGTTCAGCGCACTGGCCTTCATTCCCTCTCACCTGCACGCCACCTTCAATCTGTCGATGGCCACGGCAGGCGCCATCGTCGCGCTTTACGGCGTCGGCGGCCTTCTCTACAGCCGCTGCGCCCGCGCATTGCTGCGGCGATTCGGCGAGGCCGGCTTGGCGACAACTGGAGGAGTCTGCCTGGGCATCGCATTCGCAACGATCGCATCCGCGCCATCCTGGCAGTGGACGCTTCCCGCCTGCCTGCTTGCCGGGTTTGGCTTCTATGCCTTGCACAACACGCTGCAGACCCATGCGACCCAGATGGCGCCGGCAGTGCGCGGTACGGCGGTCTCTCTGTTTGCGTGCGTGCTGTTCTTTGGACAATCGCTTGGAGTGCTGCTTGCCGCGTGGGTGGTCGACACCTTCGCGTCAACCATGGTCTTCGCATCCTCAGCCATCGGCCTGTTGCTGCTCGGCGGTGCATTTGCATCCTTGATCCGACAGCGCGATCGCAAACTGAAAGGGGCCTGATTCATGCCTGATCGCCAAGTGAGTTCAGCCGCGGTGCAGGCGACCTTGATCGGGGCGATGGCCATCTGGGGTCTGAATGTGGCCGCAGTGAAGGTCCTGACAGGGATCTTCGATCCGACCACCGTGGCCGCGCTCCGAATGCTCGTGGCATGCGCCGCTTTGAGCCTCATCGTGCTGGTGAAACGCTGCGGACTCCCGTCGTTGTCGTGGCGGCAGTGCGGGGCGATCGTGGTCTGTGCGGTCCTGATGGTGTACCTCAACCAGATACTGTTTGCGCAGGGCTTGCTGCGATCCACGGCCACCAATGGCGCGCTCATCATGGCGTTGAGCCCGCTGGTATCCGCATTGCTCGCAGCGGTCGCGTTCCGTGAGCGTCTGACATTGATGCGGCTCGTGGGCGTCCTTCTCGGTTTCGCAGGTGTGGCCGCAGTGGTGTTGAGTCATCCAGGAGCCGGTCTATCGAGCGCAGGCGCGGGAGACTTGATGTTGGTGGCCGCCGTGGTCAGCTTTGCCGCCGGTGGCGCCATCGTCCAGCGCCTGGCCAAGCAACTCCACCCCTTGACCATCAGCTGGGCGATCTATGTGATTGGCTCGTTCCTTCTGGCGGTCCATGCCACCCTCGAGTCGCCAGCGATCGGATTCGATGGGCTCTTTCCGGGCTGGCGCCCTTGGGCATTCATCCTGTTTTCGGGTGTCATGGCGACCGCGCTGTCCAACCTCGTCTGGAATCGCGCCATTGCGCGCATCGGCGTAGCACGTACTGCCGTCTTCCTTTACTGGGTTCCGGTCTTCGGCGTCGGCTTCGCAGCCATGTTGCTTGGTGAGCGGCTGAACCTCTGGCATCTCTTCGGTTTTCTTGCCGTGATGGGTGGCACCTATCTGGGTACTCGGCAACCCGCGACCGTTCCCGTCGTCGCCCCTAACTGAACAGGCTTTCGTATGACCACCAGTGAACCACTTCTTTTCCAGCCGATTCAGCTACGCGAGCTGGTTCTGAACAATCGGATCGTCATTTCACCCATGTGCCAGCATGCGGCCGAATCGGGACGCGCGACGCCGTGGCACATGGTCCATCTCGGAAAGTTCGCCCTCGGCGGTGCTGGGCTGATCCTCACCGAAAGTACAGCCGTCGATCCTCGAGGCCGCATCGGCACGGCGGATCTGGGCCTCTGGGAAGACAGCCAGATCGAGCCGCTGAAGGAGGTGGTTGATTTCGTCCATTCCAACGGTGGCGCCATCGGCGTTCAGTTGGCTCATGCCGGTCGCAAGTCGGGAAGCCAGCCGCTCTGGGAAGGGGGCGCGGCGCTGTCCGAACAGCGCCTGGCATCGGATCCGCAGCCCTGGCAACGCCTCGGGCCGAGTGCGTTGCCTGCGGGGCCCGGATGGTCGGCGCCGGTTGCGTTGGATGCCGCGGGCATCGCAGACGTGGTGCAGTCCTTCGTCGAGGCGACCTTGCGCGCCGATCAGGCCGGCTTCGATGTGGTGGAGCTCCATTTCGGCCACGGCTATCTGGTCGCAAGCTTCTTGTCGCCCAACTCGAACCACCGCGATGACGAATGGGGCGGCGGCCTCGAAGGGCGCATGCGCCTGGCCCTCGAGATCGCGCGCAAGGTTCGTGCGGCCTGGCCAGCGGGCAAGCCGCTGTTCTGCCGGCTGTCGGCGGTAGACGGCAGTGTGGACGGGTGGAGCCTTGAGGACTCGATCGTGCTGTCGCGCGAACTCGCACGCTGCGGCGTCGACGTCATTGACTGCTCTTCCGGGGGCCTCACCGAAGAAACCCGCGCGCTGCCGGTGCCGCGAGGACTCGGCTTTCAGGTGCCGTTTTCAGAACGGATTCGTCAAGAGGCGCAGATCAAGACGCAAGCCGTCGGAATGATCGTCGATGCGCACCAGGCAGAAGAGGTGCTGGCCGACGGGAAAGCCGACCTGATCGCCCTGGGTCGCGAAGCTCTCTTCGATCCCTACTGGCCGCATCACGCCGCCATCACCTTGGGGGTCGACCCGGCATACGAGCGCTGGCCAGTCCGGCACGGCGTCTGGCTTGCGAAACGCGCTCCGGGCTTGGCACGTGCCCGTGCTCAGGCCGCAGCCGAACTCATTGAACCCACTACCAACCAGGAGTAACAGATATGAACGTAAGAATGGGCCTGATCCGCAAGAAGGCCGATTGGTCGACCGAAAAGTTCAGCGAATACTGGCGTGGCCACCATGGAGAGCTCGCCAAGCGAGCGCCCGGTTTGCGGGCGTACTGGCAGAACCCGGTGACGGAGCGCTTGCAACGGGGCATTGATTTCCCGCGCGGACCGTGGGACTTCGACGGCTTCTCGCAGTTGTGGTTCGACGACATTGGCAAGGCGGATCATGCCTTCAACGACAGCGCGCTCGCGGCCGACCTCATTGCGGACGAGAACTACTTTCTTGGCGGTCTGCACATTGTCACAGCCGAGCAGCGTGTGGTCATCGACTTGCCCGAGCCGCAAGCACGCGCCCGCCTGTTGAAGCGCATGTCGATCTTGAAGCGTCGTCCTGATCTCGGCGAGGATGACTTTCGCCGCGAATGGAAGGTCCACGGCGATCTGGTGCGCAAGATGCCAGGCGTCAGCGCCTACAGGCAGAACGTGGTGATCGCCCGGGAACTGGTGAAAGGGCAACCCTGTAGCTACGACGATTTCCCAATCGATGGCATCGTCGAACTCTGGTTCGAGGACGCCGCGACGCTTGAGGCTGCGTTCGGGTCTGCAGCAGGGAAGAAGACGATGGGTCACGCAAAGACGTTCTTGTCGGAGATCACAGCTTTCGTCGTGGCCGAGCGGCAAATTCTGTAGCTTCGAAAGGCCCCAAATGATGAAGCGAATGACCCTTCTTGCAAGAAAGGAAGGGACAGCTACGTGCGACTTCAGGGCGTACTGGGCAGGACCCCATGCCCAGCTTGCCCTTGGCATGGAAGGCATCGCCAAGTACACGCACAACCGCGTGGACAAGGTGCTATGGGCGAGCAATGGCGAGCCCGCCTTCAATGTGGACGGCGTCGTAGAACTTTTCTTTGCTGATGCGGAAGCTATGCGCCTGGCCCAAGCGTCCGCGGTCGGTCAGAAATACATACCTGCTGACGAGCCGATCTTTCTGAAGGGCTGGACCTTGTGCGTGGTCGAGGTCGATGGAGATGAGCCTGCCGAGCAGTCTGTGAAAGTCCTCATCCCATTTCATGCCCAAGCGGAGACGCGTGACACGCTCTGGCGCGAACTGCGACGAGCGGCGGCAACTACTGGGAACAAGATCGCGTTGAACTGGACGGTCTCGACGGCTCGTCGCGAGCGACTGTGGACGGAGCCGTCTCCCCCGACGGGCTTCATTTGTGTCTGGCTCGACAGCGTCGCAAGGGCCCATGAGGTCTTCGAACCCTCGTCTGAGCTGCGCCGTGTCATTGAGACGCATACAAGTGACGGCGTCGCTTACCTCATCGACCAACTTCACATCAGGTAGGCGGGGTCTACTCGTTTTTCAGTGCACAGACTGACGGTTCGCAACGCCAGCACCGGCGCGGGAGCGAGTTCGTAAGCCATTGATTTTCTTGAGGTTGCTGTTCACTTTCCCGAGGCGTATCGTCCCCTGCCCCACCGACGGAGGCGTGCGATGCAAGGCTGGCAGACGACATACCTTGGCGTGCGCGAGTTGCCGCGCGACATCAGTGGCTTCGGACTGCAAGCGTTCTTCACCTGGCATAAGCATCGGTGGAACCCCATGCTCACCCGAGCTCGGCGCGTACCACCTCCGTCGCGGTGGCCTGCGATCACACGCCAACTAGACCCGCTTGCGTTGGTCGAGGGACGCCGAGGCGAGTGCGCCGGTGCCCGCATGCCATCGATGCGCTGAGCGCCAGCGACATGTTCGCGGCAAGGCGCATTGCGCGTGCTGATGCTGGATGGCTGTGATGGACACCTTCCCGAAGGTGGGCGGAATCGGCCGCTCAAAGTGCCTGGTCCGGAATTTTTCTTTCGATGGTTCTCCACTAGCATTCGCGGCTTCGTGCATGGGTCCGCAACAAAAGCTGCAGAGAGCCCACTGCCCCTCCTCACCTATCTGGTCTCATGTGATGTTTCGTTCTCTCCTCAAGTCCAAGATCCACCGCGTCACCGTCACCGATTGCGAACTGCACTATGAGGGCTCCTGCGCCATCGACGAAGATTTGCTGGAAGCTGCCAACCTGGCCGAGAACGAGCAGGTCCACATCTGGAACATCAACAACGGCGAGCGCCTTGTGACCTACGCAATCCGCGGCCAGCGCGGTAGCGGAATCATCTCGCTCAACGGCTCGGCTGCGCGCCGGGCCTCTGTGGGCGATCTGGTCATCATCGCCGCCTTCGGCCTCGTTCCCGAGGACCAGGTGCGCGGCTACCAACCCAAGCTCGTATTCGTGGACGAGGCCAACCGCATCAAGGAAGAGCGCGCCCACATCCCGGTCCAGGCGGCCGGTCAGGCCGTCCCTGCCTGAGTCCAGGTTCCGCGGCAGCCGCGCTGCCGCGCCTCCCACCGACGTCGGTGCCTCGGCGACGGCCACGGAGAAAGCCCAGCCATGTCTTTTGCTCCTGTCGCCAGCTCGGCCACCCCCTACGGCACCCTGCCGCCCGCCT
>NZ_JAGGNV010000052.1 GCF_018614955.1 Variovorax paradoxus | reverse complement strand
TTTTCAGGGGCAAGGTCAGTCCTGCTTGCCCACTTGGACCGGAAACTCCGAGCCGACGAAGCAGAAGTCGCGCCCGAGTTCGATCAGGAAGGCCTTGAGCCGGGCGAGCAGCCCTTGATGCAGGTCGGCCTCGCTATGCCCTTCTGGTAGACCAAGAAATTCGAGCAGGTAGGCATCCTTGAAGACGCTGAGAGCTTGTGGATGACTTTGTCTCACCACCGGTGAGACTTTCGCTGGAGTCAACACCGCACGCTCGAAAAGCGCGATCGCGAACTGGCGCTCCAGCTCGCGTTTGCTCCATTGCTCACGGGCGGCGGCACGCAGAAAGAACTCGCGCTCTTCAGCTCGCTTGCTCTGGCTCAGGATGATGAGGTTGTGGGTCCACGGCATTGTCTCACCAGCGGTGCGACTTTCTCGTTGTCGCGATAGGCTTCGTAGAACTGCCGCATGCGAAAGAGGTTGGGGCGCGTGAAGCCTCGCAGTCCCGGCTGTGTGTTGGCTAGGTGAGCCGCCAGTTGCGTGACAACTCCGTCGCCCCACTCCGCACCTGCAAGCTTGCGGCTGATGTATTCCCCAACCTGCCAATAGAGGTCAATCAGCGCCGTGTTGACCGCGTGGTACGCCCGCGCCCTGGCGGCCTGGATCAGGGTAACGACCTCGGCGAAGCCCGGATCGGCTGGCACTTGCGCCTGGCCGCGCACTTTCACGCGGGCCTTGCTTGGCCTATTACTGCTGCCTTGGCTCATTCCGAGCGAGTCTATCAGGGCTATAGGCCGAGAACCCGCGGAACGCCAAGCCAAGGGGCACACGTCCTGCGAATAGCAGAGTTGAGTCCGGAAAGTTCACCCGAGCGACGCCGCCTCTCCGGCAATCCGGCTCGTGGTCAGCGGCGTCGCCTCAGATGCGGAGCGTGATTACGACGAGGGAGTCGAGTTTGGAGGCATGAGATTCTCAATCCGCTGTGGTCGTGGCGTTGTCGGGCTGATTTACAGTTCCACGGAAGAACAGCCATCTCGGACGGGACCATGCACCCGCAGCAACTCGACATCTTCGATCACAGTCGCGACACCGTGCTGTGCAACGACGTCGCGGCCGCCCTTGAGCGTCGCGAACCGCTCGGCGCCAGATCGGCGTGGGACAAATTCGCCGAAGAATTTCCCAACCACGACTCCCTGGCACCGCTTTCCGTGCTGGTGGATGCGCTCGAGCAACGCACGGCAGTACCATTGCAGGATCACGAATCAATGCAGGACGCGCGTCGTGCATTGGGCGAGCTGGTTGAACCGGCTGCACTGCGCATTTTCGGGACGCCGGCAGGCTCGGCATGGTTGGTCACGCTGTGGCGCGAGTTGGCGCAGCGGGCCTCGCCCCTTCCATTTCGTCCTGAGTGCAGCGATGACCACGCCGCCGCGCTATGGCTGCGCGCCGGAGACTGGGCCGCGGCGAGCGAGGCCGTGGCGCGCATCGAATCGTGGCGTCGAATTCCGGCGCCTTTGGCATGGATGGCGGAGGCGCGCTACCGCATGCTCGATCTGGACGAGGCGTGGGGCCTGCTTGCCGAACTCGCATGGCTGTCATGTGATCGATTCGACCAGCTGACGAAGCGGCTTGCCGACCCGCTGCTGCAGAGACTTCGCAAGGGCTTCGATGCGACGTTCGAGGGACATGGCGACGTACGCGACTTGGCCTGGTTCCCCGCGTGGATCCTCACGGAAAAGCCCGCGTTGTCTCGTCAGTTGAGTCAGGCGCAGCGATCGCTTCACACAGCGCCCGAACAGGCGATGCGACTTCTGCTGGAGATGATCGGGCTGGAGCGGCAGGGCCGGCACCACGATGTGGTGGCGCGCCGCAAGGCGCTGCGCGACGCCCATCCGTCGCTGTATATGGCCTATATGAACACGCGGTGAGCGGCTGCCCCTCCCCCCGCGGTCTGCGCATCTACCGTCCAGCCCGAACGCTGCTGACGGGCATCAGAACAGTGCGCGCGGCGCAGCGAGCAGCCCTTCCCGCCAAAGAGATTGCGGGCACCTTGGGGGTTGCTTCTGGCACCAGCGAAGATGGGAGCGCAGGGTGCGAGGTGGCCGAGCAGGCGGAGGTGCGAAGGTCGACATTGCGGATGGCGGGGCGACGCCAGCGGGCGCTGTCCATTCGGGCGAAGGCCGTAGGAAAATCGCAAATGCGATCAAGCCTCAGTGACCGTTGCGCCCCCGACTGACGAACGAAACGCATGTACATCACTGACCTCAGGCACTTCCTCGATCCACGCGGGGCCATCGGCCCGACCAAGGGGGCCGCGCGCGATGGCTCGATTCCAGACCGACCTGGTCGCCCATGCGTCAAGCGTCGCGGGAGAAGCCCCGCCGCGCCGAAATGCTTCAAGTGCAAGAAGGACGAGGTCGAAGCCAGCGTCGCCCGTGACAATGCCATTTTCTGGATCTGCCCAAACTGCGGCATCGAAGGCCGAATCTCGAACTGGCAAGGTACCCTTTGGGATCTGCGCGACCGACCTGGGAGTCGGTGAAGGCCGAGGACTGATGATGAGCCTGTCTTCCAGAATATTCCTGCTTTCGGGGGACGATATGTTGCACGCGTTGGCCGGCAACGCCTTCATGCGCATGCTGCGCAAGGAAGACAACTGTCGGATCCCGGACTTCGCCGGCCAACGCGTTCGCCAAGCGCATCTGGTCGTCGAAGTGGTGGACCGGAACCCCGTCCAAGTGGTGCACCAAACGTTTTGCGTTCTCGATATCGACACCGACGGTCTCCTGGATGTGGAGCGGCTCAACCTCCAGCAGTTCGCGCGGGTTGAGGACTTTCTGGCACAGGTGCCGCAGAGCCCGGCACAGTCGAGCGCCGTAGTGGTCGAGGCAGCCAACCGCTTCGTCGCTCAAGGTGGCTCCTGGCAGCCCGACGAACGTCTGCAGGTCCGATTACATGCGGCAGCGCTTGGAAAGCTGGCGTGCCCGCGTGTGCGGGTCGTCCGATGAGTTCCGAAGGCAACTCATCTGGTAGCCGGTGCTCCCGGCATGCATCAACGGCGCGATGTGGGCGCGGCCGGAGGCAGGTTGGCGGCGGAGCGAACCGCGTTGGCGGTAGGGCGATCTTCATTTCCCATGCGCGCCTCAGCCGATGGCTGGTTTCAGGCGAGTTTGACGTCCGCCGTGCGGCTGCTTCGCGCGCCATAGCGGTCACCGGGCTCGCTCCGAAGCCGTCATTCAAGGTGACGGGCAGGAACGGGCCCATTGGCGACTTTCAACTACCGGTGTTGAAGGTCCGCAATACAGCCCTCAGCAGCCCTTTGCGATGGGGTTCTTCTGCGGTTGGTAAATCGCCCAAGAATCAAATAAAGTCATCGGTGTTGCGACCGCGATGCAACACAAGCCCTGCGGAATCGAGCGCGGCCATAAGCACCTGACCATGCGTCGAATCGGTGATGAAAAGAGTCGACCTTCCACTGCCGCCAAAGGCCAGATTCGTCGTCGAAGCGCCTGTCGGGCCACGAAACACGATCACGGGTTCGCCACGCGCATTGAGCACCCAGACATAGCCAAGCCCAGGGTTCGCAACCAGCAGGCGCCCTTGTGCGTCCACGGCAAGGCCGTCCGGGCCGCTCGGACCGTACGACGTGAAGAACTGACTTACCTTCGCCACACTCCCGTCGGTCAGAAGCGGCACGCGCCACACACAGTTGCCGCGTGTTACGGCGAGGTAGAGCAGCTTGCCATCCGGTGACAGTGCCACGCCGTTCGGGCTGGGCACGTTGGCCAGCAACAGGTCAAGTTGGCCGTCCGGTCGCAACCGGTAAAGACGCCCGGTCGGGTCGTGCAACCCGGTCTGGCCTTGGTCAGTAAAGTAGATATTCCCCTGCTCGTCGAGCACCAAGTCGTTCACGCCCTTGAAGCGTTCGCTATTGCGCCGCTGCAGATAGGGTGTGACGGCGCCATCCCGCACGTCGATGCGCATAAGACCGGCCTTGTAGTCGGTGACGAGGAGGGTGTGCGCATCCAGAAACTTCATCCCGTTGGGCTCGCCGTCGTACTCGGTCACCAGTGTCCATGCACCAGCGGGGTCGATGCGGAAGATGCGCCCAAAGGGAATATCGGTTACGTAAAGGTTTCCGGCGTCATCGAACACGGGTCCTTCGAGAAACGAGTCCGTGACCTGGCCGCCTCGGTTGGCGTCGGCCCACGCGCTTGTCTTGCGCCGCCGGAAGATTTCGGGCATTCGCGAGAACACCTCGAGCTCTTGAATTTGGGGAGCTTGCAGAAAGAACACCGTGGATCTCCGTCGCGGCTTCGATGCCGCCGCAGTTGTGAAGGCAGGCTTGACCGCGTGTGGTCAGGCGCCACCGAAGCCGTAGAGCCGTGCCGGGTTATCGATGAGAATACGGTCCATCACCCCGTCATCGCCGCACCAGCCGCGCAGCACATTAACCAGGTCTGCGTCGTCAACGGAGCCTGCTGCCTCGGTGGTATGCGGCCAGTCGCTGCCCCACACCATGCGCTGCGGTGCGGCCCGCACCAATGCACGCCCGAGCGCTTGGGCGTCGCGGTATGCGGGAGCGCCTTCGCGCGAGCGCATGTAGACACCAGACAGGTTCACCCATGTGCGGCCCCGGTCGAGCAGCCGACGCAACGTGTTGAAAGCGACGCTGTCCAGGCCTTCGGCGGGGTCGATGCGGGCCATGTGGTCAACCACGAGTGGGGTTGGCAACGCCTCAAGCGCCGGTGCGAGTTCAACCAGTTGTTCGGGGTGCACGAAGACCTGGATGTGCCAGCCAAGGTGGGCGACCCTGCGCGCAAGCGTGCGCAGCATGTCCGTCGTGGTGATGCCCCAGGATTGCGGCGTCACGAAGTTCACGCGCAGTCCACGCACGCGTTGCGCGTTGAGTCGCTCGAGTTCGGCGTCATCCACGTCGACGCCTACCACCGCAACACCACGCGCTTCATCACCAAGCTGCTCAAGAGCGTCTAGCATGCAGGCGTTGTCGGTGCCGTAGGTCGACGGGTTGACGACCACCGTTCGCGACGTCCCGAGCCGTTGCTGGAGCTGGCGGTAGGCGGTCACCTCTGCGCAGGGCGGCTGGCGCTTCCAGTGCGGCGACGGCGTGAACCGCGGATCGAAAATATGCATGTGGCTGTCGCACGCACCGGCGGGCAGCGCGCGCGACGGTCGTTCAAGACCGACCGAATGCGGGACGGGACGCGTGGGCGGGGAGGCAGCCATCGGCAATTCAGTCGAGCTTGATGTTGCCCTTGCGGATCACTTCGGCCCACTTCGCGTCCTCCTTCTTCAGGAAAGTGGCGAACTCGGCTGGCGTGGACCCGACGGCATTCACGCCGACGTCGGTGAAACGCTGCTTCACCTCGTCTTCCTTCAGCACGTCGACCAGGGCCTTGTGCAACTTCGCAACAACGGGCTCGGGCGTGCCGGCCGGCAGCAGCAAACCATTCCACTCGAATGCCTCAAAGCCAGGCGCCACCGATTCGGCCACCGTCGGCACGTCGGGCAGGCGCTTCGAACGCTCGGGCGACGACACGGCCAGCGCGCGCAGCTTGCCCGATGAGACCAGCGGGTAAGAAGCCGCGATAGTGCTGAACATGAAGTCGACCTGACCCCCCGTCACGTCGACGATGGCAGGTCCCCCGCTCTTGTAGCCAACGTGCACCATGTCGAGATCGAGCTTCTGGCGCAGCAGTTCTGCCGCCAGACGTTGCACCGTGCCGCTACCGCCGGAGGCGTAGTTCAGCTTGCCGGGTGTCGCCTTGGCCTTGGCCACCAGGTCCTTCACATCCTTGATCGGTGACTCGGTCTTGACGATGATGATGTTCGGCGCCAGCGAGACGAGCGATAGCGGCTGCAGCGCGCTGCTCGCGAAGGGCATGCGCGGAAACAGGTGCGGATTGATCGAATAGGGGGTGGCGTCGTAGAGCATGGTGTAGCCATCGGCCGGCGCTTTGGCGGCATAGCTTGCGCCGATGGTGCCACTCGCCCCGGGGCGGTTGTCAACAATCACGCTGGTGCCGAGCTTCGCACCCATGCGCACCGCGAGCACGCGCGCCAGCGCATCGGCCGAGCCGCCGGGTGCGTAGGGCACGACAAGCGTGATGGGCCGGTCCGGAAAGGCCGCCTGCGCGGATGCGGCGGCAAAGAGGCATGCAGCGAGCACGCGGCGGATCAAGGTTTTCATGGGTTGGTTCTCGAAGAATGTCGGACGGGAATCTGGCGAGGGGCGAGCGCTCATTCGGGTTTGAGGTCAAGCGCACGGGCGAGGTCGCCGTAAGCCTTCACCTCGCGCGTGAGTTGCGCGCCGAAGGCTTCAGCACAGGTGCTCTGTGCCTCCATACCCAGGAGCCTGAACTTCTCTGCCGTGGCAGGAGACTGGGCGAACTCGGTCGCAACCCGACGCAGCACCGCCAAGGTCGTTGCCGGCGTGTTCGCGGGCGCGAGCAGGCCATACCACGCATCGGCGGAATACCCTTTCACGCCGGCCTCCTCGAAAGACGGCACGTTCGGCAGCAGCGCCGAACGTTTGGGCGCGGCGACGGCCAGCGCGTTCAGCTTGCCTGCCTGCACCTGATGTAGCACCGAGCCCAGCGTGGCGAAAGAGCTGTCCACCTGCCCCCCGATCATGTCGGTCGTGGCTTGGGCCGCGCCCTTGTAGGGGATGTGATTCATCGAGGTTCCGGTCAGCCGGGTGAACTGCTCACTTGCAAAATGGCCGGAACTGCCGCTGCCTGGCGTGCCGTACGTGCGCTTGCCGGGGGCGGCCTTGACCTCCTTCAGGAAGTCTCCAAGCGTCTTGACTGGCATCGATGGGCCGACGACCAGCACCGTCGGGCTGACGGCCAGCGAGCACACCGGCGCAAAAGAACGCACAGCGTCGAATTTCACCCGCTGGCTGTAGAGCGCGGGAATCATCGTGTGGTTGGTTGCACCGAGCAGCAGCGTGTACCCGTCCGCTGGCGCAGACGCCACCGCCTCAGCCGCCAGGATGGTATTGGCACCGGGCTTGTTGTCCACCACGAAAGGCTGGCCCAGCGTGCGAGAGGCATAGTCGGCGAACGCACGCGCGACGACATCGGTCGGCCCACCCGCCGAGAAACCGACGAGGATGCGCACTGGCTTGGCTGGCCAGGTCGATTGCGCCTGGGCGGGCAGCGCGACGAACAGACCAATCGCTCCCATCAGCGATGCGATGGCAAGGTACCGTTTCATGGATGTCTCCTTCTTGTTCTGCATCACTGGGCCATCAGATCGTGGCCGGCTGGCGTGCAAGCACCTGCAACACATTCTTGGCGGCGCCGACGCCCATGTTCACGTAGGCATCGCTGGTCACGCCACCAATGTGGGGACTCAGTACGAAGTTCTTTTCACCCTGGAACGGATGGCCGGCAGTCATCGGCTCTACCGCGAAGCTGTCGAGACCGGCCATTGCAACCTGACCCGAACGTACTGCGCTCAGCAGCGCGGCCTCGTCGATCAACCCGCCGCGCGCCGTGTTGACCAGGACGACGCCGCGCTTGCACTGGGCCAGCGTGGTGGCGTTGAGCAGGCCGCGGTTGTCTTCTGTCAGAGGGCAGTGCAGCGAGATCGCATCGGACTCGCGCCAGATCGTCGGCAAGTCGACGCATTCCACGTACGGTGGCAAGTCTTTCGCAAACGGATCGAACCCGATCACGCGCATGCCGAGGGCATCGACCATGCGCGCAAAGCGCATACCGATCGCGCCCAAGCCGACCAGACCGATGGTGCGGCCACCGAGCTCGAGGCTCTTGTGCGTGGCTTTGTCCCAATGACCGGCGTGCATGCGCGCATTCAGCGCCACCACCGACTTGGCGCACGCCAGCAGGAGGGCCAGTGCCTGCTCGGCCACTGCCGCGGCATTGGCGCCGGCTGCCGCAACCACGTCGATGCCGCGGGCCTGCGCCGCCACCTTGTCGATGGTATCGGTGCCGCTGCCGTGCTTGGAGATCACGCGCAGCGACGGCGCCGCGTCCATCACGGCGCTGCCGACTTTCCCGTAGCGCACGATGATGGCCACCGGATCATGCGCACGGCACAGTGCCACCAGGTCGTCCTCGTTCGGCGTCTTGCCGGCATAGATGACCTCGTGACCCTCTAGCAGCGCGAGCGCCTGTGGCGCGAGGTCAGCGCCGGTGACGAGGATCGTGCTCATAGCGTCTCACCTTCCTTGAGCACACCGGCTGTCCGCAGAGCAGCGTTTAGCCATTTCGCAGCGGTATCTCCAGTCTTGATCGCCGCGACGCGCGCGGCTTCGTCCTTCACCTTCTTGGCCGCGAGCGGCAGCAGCCCTTCGATCTTCTCGCGCTCGACCACCACGACGCCGTCGCCATCGGCGATCACGAAGTCGCCGGCGTGCACGGTCACACCGCCGATCGAAACCGGATGGCCGATGCGGCCGCCGATGTTCTTGGTAGGACCGTTCGGGTTGGTGCCGACGCTGAACACCGGGTAGTCCATCTCGTCGATCTCGATGCTGTCGCGACAGGCACCATCCATCACCACGCCGGCTATGCCCAGTTGCTTGCAGGCCGTCATCATGATGGTGCCCATCAGCGCCGAGGTCTGGTCACCCTTGCCGTCGATGACGAGAACGTCGCCTGGCTTGGCCATTGCAATGGCGGCGTGAATCATCAGGTTGTCACCCGGCCGCACTTCGACGGTCAGAGCAGTGCCGGCGAGCTTCATGCGCGGACGCAGCGCTTTGATGCGGCCATCCAT
This sequence comes from Variovorax paradoxus, assembly GCF_018614955.1. Classification (GTDB taxonomy): domain Bacteria; phylum Pseudomonadota; class Gammaproteobacteria; order Burkholderiales; family Burkholderiaceae_C; genus Variovorax; species Variovorax paradoxus_J. Next base: position 28,852 of record NZ_JAGGNV010000052.1, on the reverse strand, counting down.
GGCGCCGCGACGGCCGGCCACATCGGCCAGGATGGCCGGCTGCAATTCAGCGGCCTGCGCCACGATGTGCGCAGGCACGCGTTCGAAGTCGCGAATGATGTCGGGAAGATTGGAAGGCATGCGATTCTTTCGGATGTAAGAGGAAAGGGAAGTGGGTTAGTCGGCCTTGACGTCGGCGTCTTTGATGACCTTGGCCCACTTGGCAAGGTCTGCTTTCTGGGTTTCTGCCAGTTGCTGCGGCGTGCCGCCCACCAGCGTGACGCCGAGCTTGTCCGCCATGGCGACGACCTCGGCGTCCTTGAGGATGCGCACGATCTCCTGGTTCAGCCGCTGCACGACGGCCGAAGGCGTGCCGGCCGGCGCGTAGGCTGCCTGCCACTGCTCCACCACGAAATCCTTGAAGCCGGCCTGACCCATCGTGGGCACCTCGGGCATGGATTTCAGGCGGACCGCAGCGGTCACGGCCAGCGCGCGCAGGCGGCCGCTCTGGATGTGCGGCAGCGCCGCAGCCACAGGCGCAAACATGAAGGTCGCATGGCCGGCCAGCACGTCCTGGATGGCCGGGGTATCGCCCTTGTAGGGCACATGGTTCATTCGGGTGCCGGTTTGCAAGCGCAGCAGTTCTCCCTGCATCTGAAGAATCGTGCCTCTGCCGCCGGAGGCAAACGAAACCGCTTCCGGATGGGCCTTCGCCTCCGCGGCGAGTTCGGTCACCGTGCGAAAGGGCTGGGTGGCGCCGACGATGAGGACATGGGGAATCGTGCCGATCAGCACAACCGGCTCGAATGCTTTGACCGCGTCGTACTGCATCTTCGGCACGAGGCTCGGCACGATGGCCTGAGGGCCAATCGATGTGCCGAGCAAGGTGTAGCCGTCCGGCGCCGCCTTGGCGACAGCCGCAGAGCCGATCGTGCCGGTGGCACCAGCCTTGTTGTCGACGATCACCGTGGCGCCGAGCGAGTTGCCCAGCCGCAGTGCGATGGCGCGGCCCAGAATGTCGGTGGTGCCGCCCGGGGGGTAGGGCACGACCCAGGTGATGGGTTTGCCGGTCGGCCAGGCGACCTGCGCCGTGGCGGGCATGGCAGCAAGCCCCAGAAGTGAGATGGCTACCGTCAGGGCAGTGCGCCGGTCAAGCTTGGTCATGGCTGTCCTTGTCAAGAGTCAGGTTGGGGTAGTCGTAGAGCGCGGCCGGGTTGTCGACCAGCACGCGCCGCAGGGCGGTCGAATCGCCAGCCCATTGCGCGAGCAGGTCCATTTGCAGCGCGCCATCGGGCAGGGGCTGGTGACCCGCAGTGGCAGATGCATGGGGCCAGTCACTTCCCCACACCACGCGTTCGGGTGCGGCCAGCAGGTAGCCCCGCGCCAGAAGCGCGACGTCGGTGTAGGCCGGCGGGCCTTCCTCGCTCACGATGTAGCCGCCCGACAACTTGACCCAGGCGCGACCTGAGTCGATCAGGCGAAGAATCATTCGGTGCGCTGCATGCCGTTGCGCCTGTGATGGTGCGATGCGGCCCATATGATCGAAGACCACTGAAACCGGGAGTTGAAGCAGGCGGGCTTCGAGGGCAGCGAGCGTGTCGGGAGCTGCCAGCAATTGCAGATGCCATCCGTAGGGCGCGACACGCGCGGCCAACACGTCGAGCTGCTGCGCTGAGTTCGTGACGCCCAGCGAGAGATTGAGGCGGATGCCACGTACGCCTTTGGCATGCAACGCTTGCAGTTCGGTATCGCGTATCTGCTCGTCGACAACGGCGATTCCCCGCGCGCCCTCGCCGTAGGCAACAAGCGCCTCGCACATCGGCCGGTTGTCGCTGCCGTAGGTCGATGGCGTGACGAACACCACGCGGTCGGTCCCGGTGCGCTGCTGCAGTTGCCGGTAGTCGGCGACGCTCGCATCAGGCGGCAGGAGGCGCGCGCCTGGAACGGGCGCAAAGCGGCCGTCGTACACATGCACATGGCAATCGCAAGCGCCCGCCGGCACCTCGACGTTCGTGCGGCCCTTCCCCGCAGAGAAAGGCGCAACCGCCTTCTCCTTGTCCAACGTCTGCATCGCGCGCTCGATTGGCTGCTGAATGCGTCAGTCGACCTTGGCGCCGGACTCTTTGACGATCTGGCCCCAGCGGCCGATGTCCTCGTGGATCAGCTTGGCGAACTGCTCAGGAGTACCACCGAGCGTATCGGCACCCTGGCTGGCTAGCTTCCTCTTGACTTCCGGATCCTGTAGCGCCTTGTTGAACGCACCGTTCAGCTTGGCGACTACGTCCTTCGGCAAGCCAGCCGGCCCGGCAACGCCGAACCAGGTGACCGCTTCGAAACCCTTGAAGCCGGATTCCGCAATGGTGGGCACCGACGGTAGGTCCGCAGTGCGCATGGGCGAGGTCACGGCGATGGCGCGCATCTTCCCATTCTTGACGTAGCCGATCAGCGTAGGTACCGACGACATGTACATCTGGATTTGGCCGCCAACCAGGTCGGTCGAACCTTGCGCAGCGCCCTTGTACGGAACGTGCGTGAACTTGACTGCTGCCGTCTTTTGGAACAACTCGGTCGCGAGGTGTGCCACCGTTCCGCTGCCAGAACTGGCGTAGTTCAGCGACTCAGGCTTGGCCTTGGCAGCGGCCACTACATCGGCGAACGTCTTGTATGGCGAGTCCGAAGCCACCACGAGGACGAGCGGTGCACTTGCAACCTCGACAATCGGAGTCAGGTCCTTCTCAGGGTTGTAAGGCAGCTTGGCGTAGAGCGTGGGGTTGATCGCTAGGTTGCTCGTCTGGCCCAGCACTAGTGTGTAGCCGTCGGCGGGTGCCTTGGCCGCGGCATCCACTCCCAGGTTGCCGCCGGAGCCGGGCTTGTTGTCGATGACGATCGACCAGCCGTTGGCGACGGCCACCTTGTTGGCCACCTCGCGCGCAATCAGGTCGGTGCCACCGCCGGCGGGGAAGGGAACGATCAGCTTGATCGGGCGCGATGGATAGGCCTGTGCGGACGCCGGTGCATGGGCCATGAGCGTCGCACCGGCAACGAGCGTGGTGGCGGCGATGCCGATGAGGCGGCGCGAAGCCGCGACGGTGAGGGCGCAATGTTGCATGTACTTGTCTCCTGTTGAGCCCACCCTGCTCGATTGCGGGCGGTGCGTTCAGTGGAGGCAAGTATTCGCCGCTGGGCCTATTCAGTCCAATCGATACTTTTTGAAGATCGATAGATTCGACTTGGGGTATTAGCTCGGCGGCGAGTCGGCGTATTTCGCCAACAGATGGATCAGCCGTTGTGCTGCCGGGGAGATGTAGCCGCTGTCGCGATAGGTCACGACCATGCGGCGGCGCATCGTCGTGGCCGGCAACTTCACCTCGCGCAGCGCCGCGCCGGAACGCCCGGCCTGCAGATGAAGACGCGAGATGAAGCTCAGCAGGCCGGTCTCACCGATCAGCGTCGGCAGCATCAGCAGCATCGTGCTCTCGACCTGCACCACGGGCCGGGGAAGCCGATGGCGATCAAAGGTCTGGTCGAGCCAGTCCCGCGTCGGTGCGCCAGGGGGCTGAAGCACCCATCGATAGCCCGCCAGGTCCTTCAGCGCCGGCTTCGGCTTGTCGAAGATCGCGTGCGTGTCGGTGGCGGCGACCACGATCACGTCCTCGGCAAGGTACTGAGAAGCAAAGCCCGGTTCGGTGGAGCCCTCGGTGCCGACCACCAGATCGATATCACCGGCGCGCAGCAGCGGCTTCAGGATGTCGACCAGCGCAACGGTGGTGCGCAAGGTGACGCCCGGTGCTTCGCGCATCAGGTCGCGCGCGGCCGGTGGCAAAAGGAACTGCGCCGCGGTCGGCACGATGCCGATCTTGATGTTCCCTGTCAGGCCCCTACCGATGTCGCCGATTTCGCGGCGCGCGCTTTCCACGTCGAAGCGTGTGCGCTGGGCCCACTTGAGAAGCGCCTTCCCCGCACTGGTCAGCCGGATGCCGCGTCCTGTTTTCTCGAAGAGCAGAGCGCCGCACGCCTCTTCCAGCCGCCGTACGCAGCTTGTCAACGCGGGTTGCGTCCGGTGCAGCCGTTCGGCCGCGCGCCCCATGTGCTCGAGCTCGGCAATAACTTCAAAGTACTGGAGATCGCGCAGATCCAGGATGAACTCCACAAACTTGGTTAAAGCACTGGTGCAAGACTTTAAGGCAACAGCGTGGTGCCACTGACGGCCTTGTGGCGGTAGTCCGCAACTAGCTCGAAGCGGACGCTCGATGTGTTGAGGCGAATGCCTGGTCTTGGCCGCAGTCTGCCTTCTAGGTCAGCCCGCCGGCAAGGGGGCAGCGTTGATCGCCAGCTGCGCGGCGAACGCCCGCCGGTAGGCCGGCCGCGCTTCGCCACGAGCGACATAGGCGGCCAAGCGGGGAAACTCATTCAGTAAGCCGGATGGTCGGAGCCGCAGCAGGACCGAAACCATCAGCAGGTCGCCCGCACTGAAGCCGCTGTCCAGCCAGTCACCGTCACCCAAGCGGGCGGCCAGCTGGTTCAGTCGGGCGCGCACACGGTCCTCGACGAGGGGCAGGCGCTCGGCCTTCCAGGGTCTGTCGGCCTCTACGAGCTTGACGGTGACGAGTTCGAGGATGGGAAGCTCGACCGTATTGAGCGCTGCGAACATCCACGCGATGGCGCGCGCCCTCGCGTTGGCATTGGCGGGGAACAGGCCCGTGTGGCGCTCGGCGATGTGCAGCACGATGGCGCCGGTCTCAAACAGCGCGAGGTCGCCTTCCTCGTAAGTGGGGATCTGGCCGAAGGGATTCAGTGCCAGATGCGCGGCCTCTTTCATCGCGCGGAAGGACACTAGGCGCACCTCGTAGGGCAGGCCGGCTTCCTCCAGCGCCCAGCGCACGCGCGTGTCGCGCGCAAGACCCTTGCCGCCATCGGGCGACCGTTCAAAGGCGGTGATAGTGATGGTCATCCTGAGCGTCCTCTCGTCTTTCGCCGAATGAGCGTTGAAATTGGGGGAGCACGCGAAGGGCGGCTTGTGGCCGCATTCTGCCGTAGCTGAGCGGCCTCAGGCCGGGGACGAGCAGTCCTACAGCCCTACTGGGCCACGCCCTCAAGACGCTTGACGTCGTCGAGGTGCTTCTGCCGCTCTATGCCGGCTGTGGACTCGACAGCGTGCGACTTCATGCGCCTGAGGGCTGCGACGGAGGCAAGGGACACCGGGATATGGAAGAGCCGTGCATCCGCAGCATCAGCCTCGACCTCGGCGTAGGTCATGCCTCCCTCCTTGGGGGTCAGCAACTCGGCGTAGAACCTGGCGTTCTTCAGCGGAGCCTGCAGCCCCAACAGAGCGAAGGCGGTCTCCTGGACGTCGCTAAGCCCGAGGCTGGTGAGGGCCTTGGCGACTTTCGGCGAGTTCTCAGGAGTGGGGTCGAGCAGTAGGTCCATGTCGTCCGCATCCCGCTCGGGGCAGTGCCAAGCCATTGCAAGGCCGCCGATGACCATGAATCTCACGCCCGCTTCGTCGAGGGCCCGGACCAGAGGCTCGTTGCCTCCGAAGTGAACCAAGTTGTCGCCGATGCGGTTGCTCATGTGCGTAAATGTCCCTGGTGGGCCCCCAGACAGGCCTATCGTCAGCCTTGCGTTGCTTCCGTATGCAGAACACTATCAGGGTTGCCTTCAGCGTTCATTCGTTCGAGCGTCGCAAGGTGCTTTGCCGTCGCAAAGCGGTTGATGATGAACTGGCCCCAACTAATCCACAGCCCCCCGAACTGCGGCAAGAAGTTTGTGTTAATAACCGAGCTGTGCAGGGAAAGCGCATAGGTCATTTCGTACGGCGGGCCCCCCTTTTCCGAGTTGAGCAGCTCCAACTCCGCACGGTGTTTCTCGGTGGCCGCTTTTGAAACGATGAACTCCCCGCCCTGCATAACGCCGGCCACCTCGAAAATTCCATCGCCCGCATGTCGGTACATGGGGATGTCGTCATCTGGGCCGTCTCGACCTAAGACGAGACCGCCGTGTCGCGCATCCATGATGCGGAACTGCTCCAAATCGGTGAAGAACTCTGAGAAGGTGAGCCGATGCGGCGCCTGAGCTGAGCAACTGGGACAGTTTGTCGTCTCAAGGGGCACGGCTATGCCGCAAGCGGGGCACGGCGTTTCCGATGCAATGGCAATTTTGAATTCGGGCATAGAGGGAGAGCGTTGACTTGCGGCTGATTGTGGCCGAGTACGCACAAGCGCGCGTCCACAATGCTTGTGATTTGGCTTGCTCGGCCCAAAACGGTATCCGGTTTCCAGTGACTGCTCGTGGCCGCATCCGGCCTCTTGGAGTTCGAAGCCGACGGATCCGTCGAGCTCGCGGCAGCGCAGATTATGGAAGACGACCGCGGCGCGCCGCCCTCCTCCCTCGCGTTCGCTGACGGCCTCACATCCCTCAGGCCACCTGCTCTCCCGTACCCTGGTTCGCCGACAGGCCCATCGCCTCGAAAACGCGCGGCGATGGCGTTTTCCTCTGGAAATCAACAGCTTGCCGGCGCCGTCGTCAAATTTAGGGCCCTAATTTGACGGAAATCGGGCCTAACTAACTTTGAACGAACTCATTTGCTCTGAGTTCCTCCAAGGTTGTCCCTTCTGGTTACCCAACCAAATCAACAACTTAGCGCGGTGCCTTTCAAATTTCCACCCCCTGCTTTTTCAAAATTATGCCGCGCCTCCAAGCAGGCAGATCGGCGTTGCCTTGGCCTCTGCTACGCGGCCGCGATGCGCCGTTCTGTCGGTCAGCCCCCGAAGCCGTCTGCCCGAAGCAATCTCCGTCAGATTGCCCATGCTTCTGGGAGGCGCCCGCGCAAGGCGCCAACCGCCAGACTCTCAGGGAGCCCTCCAGGTCCGACATCGACGCAATCACCGATTGCGCGCTGCCTCCTGTGCCCTAACCAACTTGGTGTGGAAGGACCGCGGACAATTTGCGCTGCGGAATGACCTCGTTGGACGATGAAAATTCAATTGTCGCCAACCCGCGGCTCAGATGAACATCCAACTCGCGCAGCAGCTCATTCAGATCGTCGCCCAATGCTAGGGCTAGGAAACGGTGGTGGTTGTCTTCGAAATCAACCTTCGGTGCGTGCGAGATTTGACAAATCGCAAACCCCAGTTGGATCTTCTGCGTCATCTGCTGCCAAAGGGTAGGCATCAAGTGGTTTCCGCACCGCTCATATACCAAGCCATGGAAATGCGCCTCGGTCCGGATCTCCTCGTTCAAATCGCCTGACTCCACCGCCTTCATCATGGTGTCAAACCGGCTTTGCAATTCGACGCGGAAAGCCTTGTCGCGATGGGGCCAGATCGTTATGTAGGCTTGCCGCTCGATCACACGGCGAACGTCGTAGACGTCGCGCAGGATCTGCTCGTTGATCTCCGTTACAAAGGTGCCAGCATAGGGCCGGTTGACCACCAGCCCAGTCTCGATCAGTTCACGGATCGCCTCCCGCAGTAGGCCTCGGCTAACGCCGAACTGCGTGGCAAGCCCGCTCTCAACGAGTTGTGTTCCGGGAGCGATCTGACCAGCAAGGATGGACTTACGGAGAGCAGCCGCGACGTGGTCGCGCCGGGTCACGGAAGGGATAGGGGTAAAGCTGGGGAGCATGCGGATTTGCTTCAGGCAATGGCGGCCAGGTGATCGCTCTGGGTACGTTCTCAGGCGCGCAGCGCAAAACGCTTCTCAAACCTCGATGCCCAGAAAGCACCTGGGTAGATCAGCACAAAGTAGATTATCGCCACCGTCGTCAGAGTTTCCAGCGGATGGTAGAAGGCGGAGCTGAGTGCACGGCCCTGGTACATCAGTTCCTGAACCGCGATCACAGATGCGATCGAGGTGTTTTTTGCAAGCTCGATTCCTCTGTTGGTGAACGCCGGAAGCATCCGCGAGAAGACTTGTGGCACGATGACGCGCCTCAGTACCTGAGAATGGCTCATGCCGATCGCCCGCGCGCCTTCCCACTGGCCGTTCGAGATGGATGCCAGCCCGCCCCGGAAGATCTCACAGCAGTAGGCCGAGGCATTCAGAATCAGTCCGCATAACGCCGCAACAACCGGGCTGAGTTGATAGCCTGTGAGGATTGGGAACGCGTAGAAGAACCAGATCAGCTGGACAATCACCGGCGTGTTCCGGAAGATCTCCACATAGCTTCGCGCGAAAACGGAAAGAATGCGAAAACGCGAGCGCGACAGCAGGGACAGCGAGAACCCAATCACCATCGACGTCGGAAACGCGATGAGCCACAAGAGAGCCGTCATGCCCAGGCCTTTGAGAAGGACTGGATAGTTGTCAGTGACGGCAGAAAAATCCCACGTGAAGTCCATAGTCAGCCTGCAATAGCAAGGGTGGATCGAGCTAGGCGCCGCTCCAGGAGATGCGCCAGGAAGCTCAGGAACAGAAGCGACGTGAAGAAGATCAGTGCGACAAAGGTATAAACCTCGAGCGGTCGAAACGTGATTGAGTTCACTTGCATCGCCTGGTACATCAGGTCCGAGTAGGCGAGCGTGGACGCCAGGGCCGTCGTCTTGATCAGCTCGAACGAACGTTCCAAGAAGGGGGGCAGCATCCGCTGAGCTGCTTGCGGCAGGATCACGCGCCTGACGACCTGAGGCGGCTGCATGCCGATGGCTCGTGCGGCCTCCCACTGACCCCGCTCGATGGAAACGACGCCACCTCGAATCACTTCCGCGTAGAACGCGCCCGACTGGGTCGAGAGCGCGATGATCGCGGCGACGTAGGGATCGAGGCTTACGCCGATCAAGACCGGCAAGCCATAGAACGCCCAGAAGAAATGGATCAGTGGCGGAGTGTTCCTGTAGAACTCGGTGAACCAAATCGCAGGGAGCTCGAGCCACCGTTTCTTGGACAGCCGCATCATGGCCAGTACCGCACCGATCGCCACGCCCATCAGGATCGCAACGATCGCGATCTTCGCGGTGCCAAGAGCGCCAGTCAGGAGCATGTCGCGGTGCTCCCAGACGGCGCCAAAGTCCCAGTCGTAGTTCATCTCATAGCTCCAGCGTCGGAACGTTCACCTTTCCAGACCTTCTTTGGTCACGCCGGGCAAGGTTGCTGCATCCAGGCCCTTGGTTTTCAGGTACTGCGCATAGAGCGCCTGTGTTTGACCGGACGTGTAGAGCTTCGTGAACTCGGTGTCGAGGAAGTCGCGGAAACTCGTGTCGGTCTCGCGACGAATGCCAGCGCTGGTCGGCAGTGCCACGACAGGCTGCGGAATCTGGACCTTGCCCTTCTTGATCTTCGAATAGGCAATGACCAGTGCGGGGTGGTAGAACGCGATGCCGTCGACGCGGCCGGACATGAACGCGGCGATGGTTTCGTCCGTGTTCGTGAATCTCTCAAGCTTGGCCTGCGTAAGACGCTTTGTCAGATCACGGTCGGTGGCGGTGCCGAGCGCAACGCCCAGCTTGATTTCAGGCTTGTCGAGATCGCTCCAGTTCTTTGCGACGACGCCGTCTTTCGTCAGCACGCCCTGCGCGTACCAGAGCAACGGCTTGGTCGGAAAATCGATGGCTTTCTTGCGCTCGTCCGTAGCATCCAGAACGAACATCACGTCAATTTGGCCAGATTGCAGCGCCGCGACACTGTTGCCGTAGGTCGTTTCTACAGGAACCATCTTGACGCCGAGATCCTTGGCGATCGATTCTCCGATCATGTAGCCAAGACCCGTCCATTTCCCAGAGGCAGGGTCGCGGTAGTACCACGGGTCACCTTGGGCGACGCCGATCTTGAGTTCGCCGGTTTGCTTGATCTTCTGCAAGGTGCCGGTCTGCGCCCAGGTTGTGACCGCGCCAAGCGAAAGCACCAGAGACAGAGCGATTGCGAAGATCTTTCGAACGCTCGCAGGTTGATTGAACAGGTTCATTTTGAATATCCTTTGGGTTGGTGTTGCCGACGATGAAAAGCGCAAGCGAGGAGGTGACGTCGTCAGTCGGTTTGACCGATGTACCGACGGTACAGCGCATCCACACGGGGGGTGACGGTTCCGGATCCAATCGTCCTGCCGTCTATCTGCGAGACGGGAGTAATTCCGCCCAGCGTTCCGGTCACGAATGCTTCTTCGGCGTTGTACATGTCAGCCAGAGTGAAATCTCCCTCGTACACGGCCATGCCCGCCTCGCGAGCGAGACGCAGCACCGTCGCCCGGGTGATGCCATTGAAGCAGTACTTGCCGGACGAAGTCCACAAGGCGCCACTGCGGACGATGAAGAAATTCGTCGAGTTGCAGCTGGAGACAAAGCCCATGGGGTCCAGCATGATCGCCTCGTCAGCACCAGCGTTGATAGCCTGGATTAACGCTTGGATGAAGTTGAGTCGGCTGTGTGAGTTCAGGCGCAGGTCAAACACGTCCGGCGTGCTGCAACGAACCGTCGACGTGAATAGCTTGAGGCCGCGCTTCTTCGAGTCAGCCGTCACGACCTTATGCTCGGCCACGCATACGATAGTCGGGCCACCGATGATGAAGCGCGGATCCTGGTTCGGAGTCTTTTTCACTCCGCGCGTGACCATCAGGCGCGCGTGCGCGCCGTCCTTCATACCGTTCTTTTCGAAGGTCGATGTGATAACGCCTTTGATTTCGTCTTTGCTCAGGCCGATGTCCATCTGGATCGTGCGGGCGCCCTCGAGCATTCGTTCCACGTGGGCGTCGAACGAAATAACGTTCCCTTTGACGAGACGCACACCTTCCCATACGCCGTCACCGCATACATAGCCGGCGTCAAACACCGATACACGGGCTTCACTTCGGGGAACGAATTCGCCGTTGACATAGACCAGGACTTGTTCATTGCGGTCATCTGGAAGGTAGGACTGCGAACTGGTCTTGGAGGCTTGAGGGGATGTTTGCATGAATTGCTTCCGTTCGGGGATGAGGGGTGGCCGTCTTAGAAGTGAAAGGCCGTGAATCGGTCAAGGAAGCGCTGCGTGCGCTCTTTCTTAGGGTGCTTGAGAACTTCATCGGGGGTGCCGGTCTCGTAGAACTGGCCATCAGCGAGGAAGAGGACGCGATTTGCGTAGTGGTAGGCAAAGCCGAGTTCGTGGGTCACGAGCAGCATCGTCCGGCCTTCTTCGGCAAGATCGCGAATCACGTTGAGCACTTCGCCGACCAGTTCGGGATCCAATGAAGAGGTCGGCTCGTCAAACAGCAGCACTTCAGGATCCATCGCCAAGGCACGCGCGATCGCCACCCGTTGCTGCTGACCTCCTGACAGTCGGCCCGGATAGGCATCTGCCTTGTGCGCCATGCCCACCTTCTCAAGCTGCGCCAATGAGCGCGCGCGTGCTTCATCGGGGCGGACCTTCAGCACGGTGACCAGGCCTTCCATCACGTTGGCTAGGACCGTCATGTGCGGGAAGAGGTTGAATTGCTGGAAGACCATGCCCACGCGTTTGCGAACTTCGGAGAGTTCACCAGTGGAGTAGCTCATCTGGACGTCACTTGCCGTCGAGGCCTTCGTCGGCTTTCCCACAGTCTTGCCGTCCAATTCGATACGGCCGGTCGAGGGCATCTCCATGAAATTCAGACAACGCAGCAGCGTGCTCTTGCCGGAGCCGCTGGAACCCAGGATGGCGATCTTCTCGCCCTTCTGGACGTCAAGGTCGATGCCTCGCAGGACGTGGTTGTCACCGAAACGCTTGTTCAGGCCGGTAATGCGGATGATCGGATCGCTCATGCTGAAGGCTCGAAGTTGAGTTTGCGAATTCTGAAACGATTGTTCGACAATCGACAGTCGGGTTTCCACTCATCACGCAATCTTTATGCCTGCGTTTTCGACGCAAAACTAGCCGGAATGCACCAACTGTGGTTCAAGAAACACGAACTCATTGCTTGGAGAATCGCTGCAAACCAGCTTTTCATCGCAGTATGGCGGGCGGTCTGGCGATTTATTCACTACTTTGTATGTTGCTTTTAGTGAAATATGCGCCACCGTGAACCATAGGATGGATTGCATTCAAAGGAGCACTCGTGAGCACATCAATCACGTTCATCGGCGGCGGAAACATGGCGACCGCATTGATCAAAGGGCTAGTGGAAAAGGGCCGACCATCAAACGAGATTTCGGTGGTCGAGCTCAAGGAAGAAGCAAGGGCACGCCTGCATGAGACCTTCGGGGTCCAGGCTTGCGGCAGCGTCGATGAGTTGCCCCCCAGTCAAACGCGAGTCGTGGTCTGGGCGGTCAAGCCTCAGGTCCTGCATACCGCGATGCGACAGGCGCAAGCGTTGCGTAGCGCATTGCACGTCAGCATCGCCGCTGGTATCAGGGCTGCCTCTCTATGTGAATGGCTGGGAACGCAACGGGTGGTTAGAGCGATGCCAAACACCGCTGCGATGGTGAACAGATCGGTCACCGGCCTTTACGCCGCGAGCGACGCCGTCAGCGCAGATGACCGGGAACGGATCGAAAGCCTGATGACCGGCATCGGCGAGGTTTTCTGGGTGCAAAGTGACGAGAGCATGGACGCAGTGACCGCTGTGTCAGGAAGCGGCCCGGCCTACGTGTTCCATTTTCTCGAAGGTCTCCAAGCCGCGGCAGTCAGCTTGGGGTTCGATCAGGCCCAGGCTCGTCGATTGGCCTTGTTGACCTTCCAAGGCGCAGTCCAGCAAGCGTTGCAGACCGAAGACTCGTTTAGCTTGTTGCGAGAGCGCGTGACTTCCAAGGGCGGCACAACAGCCGCGGCGCTGGAAGTCTTCAACGCCCACAAGACCAACGAAGCAACGATCGCCGCCGTGAATGCCGCATTCAAGCGAGCACGGGAGTTGGCGCATCAGCTCGCTGCCGCCGAAACCTGAGGCGATCACCGTGTCATATCTTGATGATCCTCGCGTTTACTTTGCGGCCGAACGGACGTTGCTTGCTTGGCAGCGCACGGCCATTGCGCTGATCGGCCTCGGGTTTGTGGTGGAGCGCTTCGGACTGTTCTTGCGCATGGTGTCGAACGGCGCTCAACTGCCCCCCGGTCACGCGCGCACGTCGCTCGCATTTGGAACGCTTTTCCTCGTCACGGGGGCCGCGGTGGCATTGCTGTCCACCCTGCAATTCAACAGGTTCCTGAGAGAACTCAGCCATCCGGAAATTCCGCGTGGGCATCTGACTTGGGTTGGCCCGCTCGTCAACTCGGCGCTGGCTGTGGCCGCGCTCGGGATGGTCGCGTGGTTCGTGATCACGGGTTAAGAAACTGGATTGCCGAACAACTGCTGGAGACGCATGACTTGGCATGACCGCGACCGTCCGCCGCTCGCAGTGCGAACGTGGCTATGGCAGATGCAGATGCGTCGAGTTCTTCACCTCTTCCATCACCGCATAGGTGCGCGTCTCACGCACCCCCGGCAGCTGCCAAAGCACCGTGCCGGCGAACTGGCGGTAGTCGTTCATGTCGGCGCTCCGCGTCTTAAGCAGGTAGTCGAAGCCGCCCGCGACCATGTGGCACTCCATGATGGCCGGCTGGTTCCGGACCGCGACCTTGAACTCCTCGAAGACATTGGGCGTCGTTCGGTCGAGCAGGATCTCAACGAACACCAGCATGCCCGCGCCGAGCAAAAGCGGATTGAGCCGCGCCTCGTAGCCGAGGATGTAGCCGTCGCGCGTGAGTCGCTGCACCCGCGCCAACACTGCGGTGGGCGACAGGCCGATCGCATCAGCCAGCTTCAGGTTAGCCATCCTGCCGTCTTCCTGGAGCGCCTTGAGGATCTTCAAATCGATGCGGTCCAGATAGGAAATTGTTCCGTCCGAGATAGTGATTTGTTCTGCATGAAGAGAGATCTTCGAACAATTATTCGAAGTTTCCGACGGCATTATCGATGCATTCACCAACAGGTAACGTCATGACCCTCGATCCTGCCCCCACCGCGCCGCCCGCTCCATTCTCAGCCTTCGCCGATGCGCTGGAGGCCAAAGGCAGCCTCCGCTCGAGCATCACTGCCGCATACCGGCGACCCGAACCGGAGGCATTGCCGCCCTTGCTGGAGGGTGCCCGCCTGGAGCCTGCGGCGGCCGGCGCCGCGCACGAGTTGGCGAACCGCATTGCTTCGCAACTGCGCAACCGCAAAAACGCCGGAGGTCGCGCGGGCCTGGTGCAGGGCCTGCTGCAGGAATACGCGCTGTCCTCGCAGGAAGGCGTCGCCCTGATGTGCCTCGCCGAAGCGCTGCTTCGTATCCCCGACAAGGGTACGCGCGATGCTCTGATCCGCGACAAGATTGCCGATGGCCAGTGGCAGGCGCATGCAGGCCGCAGCCCCTCAGTGTTCGTCAACGCGGCGACCTGGGGGCTGCTTCTCACCGGCAAGCTGGTCGCAACGCATAGCGAGGCGGGTCTCTCCGCCACGCTCACGCGCCTGATCGGGAAGGGCGGCGAGCCGCTGATCCGCAAAGGCGTCGACATGGCGATGCGGATGATGGGCGAGCAGTTCGTGACCGGTGAGACGATTCAGCAGGCGCTGGAGCATGCACGCAAGCTCGAGGCCGAAGGTTTTCGCTACTCCTACGACATGCTCGGCGAGGCCGCTCTGACGGCACACGATGCGCAGCGGTATCGCGCGGCCTACGAGCAGGCGATCCATGACATCGGGAAGGCATCGGCCGGCCGGGGCGTCTACGAAGGTCCGGGCATCTCGATCAAGCTGTCTGCCTTGCATCCGCGCTACGTGCGTGCCCAGCACGGCCGCGTGATGGACGAGCTGTACCCCGTGCTGCGCGAACTCACCTTGCTGGCCAGGCGCTATGACATCGGATTGAACATCGACGCCGAGGAAGCCGACCGCCTCGAGCTGTCGCTCGACCTGCTCGAGCGACTCTGTTTCGAGCCGGCACTCGCGGGCTGGAACGGCATCGGCTTCGTGATCCAGGCCTATCAGAAGCGCTGCCCCTTCGTCATTGACTTCGTCGTCGATCTCGCACGGCGCAGCGGCCATCGCCTCATGGTTCGCCTGGTGAAGGGCGCCTATTGGGACAGCGAGATCAAGCGCGCGCAGATCGATGGCCTCGAGGGCTATCCGGTCTACACGCGCAAGGCCTACACCGACGTGTCGTACCTTGCATGTGCGCGCAAGCTGCTTTCGGCTCCGGACGCGGTCTATCCGCAATTCGCAACCCACAACGCACACACACTGGCGGCCATCTATGAAATGGCGGGCCCCTCCACCTATGCGCCGGGGCAATACGAATTTCAGTGCCTCCATGGCATGGGCGAGCCCCTGTACG
The DNA here is from genome assembly GCF_018614955.1 of Variovorax paradoxus. GTDB lineage: Bacteria > Pseudomonadota > Gammaproteobacteria > Burkholderiales > Burkholderiaceae_C > Variovorax > Variovorax paradoxus_J. Next base: position 13,643 of record NZ_JAGGNV010000052.1, on the reverse strand, counting down.
AGCAGGTCGTCGGGAACATCGAGGCCGGAAAGCTCGGGCGTCCCTGCAGGATCTATGCACCGGTCGGCACGCACGAGACGCTGCTCGCCTACCTGGTGCGCCGCCTGCTCGAAAACGGCGCCAATACGTCGTTCGTGAACCGCATTGCGGATCCGACGATCGCGATCGAGAAACTGGTGGAAGACCCGGTGGCCACCGTCCAGCAGATGGCAGCCAGCGAAGGCATCGTCGGCTTGCCCCATCCGTCGATTCCGCTGCCGGGCGAGGTCTACGGCCAAGCGCGGGCCAATTCCAAGGGTCTCGATCTCGCCAGCGACGACGGTCTGCGCGCCTTGCAGTCCGCACTGCGCGAGAGCGCAGACGAAGCCTGGTCGGCAGGCCCGATGCTTGCCGAAGCACCGAATGGGTCAGCCGCCCACCCCGAGCCTGTGCGCAATCCCGCAGACCTGAACGATGTGGTCGGTGAAGTCTGCGAAGCAACGCTTGCCGACGTTGACGTCGCGATCGCGTCGGCGGTACAGGTCGCTTCGACCTGGGCCGCCACGCCGGCATCGGAACGCGCCACGCAGCTCGAGCAGGCCGCCAGCCTGCTCGAGGACGGCATGCCGCGATTGCTGGGGCTGCTAGCACGCGAAGCCGGCAAAACCTTCGCCAACGGCATCGCCGAAGTCCGCGAGGCGGTCGACTTCCTGCGCTTCTATGCGGCGCAGGCGCGTCGCGAGCTTTCAGGCGAAGCACACCGTCCCTTGGGGCCGATGGTCTGCATCAGCCCGTGGAACTTTCCGCTCGCGATCTTCGTCGGCCAGGTCGCTGCCGCGTTGGCCGCAGGCAATCCGGTGCTGGCCAAACCCGCCGAGCAGACGCCGCTGGTCGCCGCCGAAGCTGTGCGCCTGTTGTGGCAGGCCGGCGTGCCGCGTGCGGCAGTGCAGTTGCTGCCCGGTCACGGCGAGACGGTTGGTGCTGCGCTGGTCGGCGATGCGCGCGTGCAGGGTGTGATGTTCACGGGCTCCACCGAAGTGGCGCGCATCCTGCAGAAGACCCTGGCCTCCCGCCTCGGGTCCGATGGCCGCCCGGTGCCGCTGATCGCCGAGACCGGCGGCCAGAACGCGATGATCGTCGACTCGTCGGCGCTGGTCGAGCAGGTCGTGGCCGACGTAGTCGCATCGGCATTCGACAGCGCGGGCCAGCGCTGCTCGGCCCTGCGCGTGCTGTGCGTGCAGGACGACGTGGCCGACCGCGTGATCGAGATGCTCAAGGGCGCGATGGCCGAAAGCCGCATCGGCAATCCGTCAAGCTTGGCCATCGATGTCGGTCCGGTGATCGATGCCGAGGCGCGCGACGGCATCGAGAGGCACATCGCGGCGATGCAGCAGCGCGGCAGCAAGGTCTACCGCCAGGCGCGCGAGGTCGGCAGCGCGACGCTGGCCGGCACCTTCGTTGTGCCGACCCTCATCGAACTCGACAGCTTGTCGGAACTGCAGCGCGAAGTATTCGGACCGGTGCTGCACCTGGTGCGCTATCGACGCCGTGATCTCGGCACCCTCATCGGCCAGATCAACAGCACGGGCTACGGCCTCACGCTGGGCGTACACACCCGCATTGATGAGACGATCGCGCAAGTCGTCGAGCACGCGCGTGTCGGCAACGTGTATGTCAATCGCAACATGGTTGGCGCAGTGGTCGGGGTGCAGCCCTTTGGAGGCGAAGGCTTGTCGGGCACTGGCCCCAAGGCCGGTGGGCCCCTTTACATGTACCGCATGCTGGCCACGCGACCGGACGACGTGATGGCGCGTGCGATGGCGACGGCCGACCCAGGCAACACGACAAGCAACGTGGAGTCGGTTCAGCCCGTTGGGGCGTTGGCGGTTTTGCGCGACTGGGCCAGAGCGAACGGCAACCCGAGTTTGGCTGACCTTTGCGATCGCTTCGCAGGTCTCTCGCGCAGCGGCCATGCCCGCACGCTGGTCGGACCGACCGGCGAGCGCAATGTCTACACGCTACTGCCGCGCGAGGCCGTGTTGTGCCTAGCCGACGAAGCCACCGACCTGCTCACGCAACTGGCGGCCGTGTTGTCGGTGGGCAGCACAGCAGTCTGGACGGCCACGCCGGCGAACGAAACGCTGTTCGCTTCGCTGCCGCCTGATGTGCGGCAATGCATCGCCATCGCGCAGGACTGGCGAGCGGCTACCGTGAGTTTCGATGCCGCGCTCTACCAGGGCGACTCCTCTGCCCTGCGCGCGGTGACCGAGGCGCTGGCCCTGCGCGCCGGGCCCATCGTCGGCATCCGCGCGCTGCCGCCAGGTGCCACCAACGTGCCACTGGAGAGCCTGGTGATCGAGCGGGCGCTGAGCGTCAACACCGCGGCGGCGGGCGGCAACGCAACTCTGATGACCATCGGGTAGGTTGCTTGCGGCTGCCGCGGCCGCCCGCTACTTCTAGCCAACGGTATGAGCCGCGCCTGCGGACATGCCTGGGCGCGCCCGGAGCGGAGCGCCCTCCCCTGCTCCGTCGCCCGGGACGGCGCCGTTGACGCCTCAAACGACGCCAGAGAAATTCCGTGTGAGTTTCCAGCCGGTGTGTCTCCAATGCAGACGTCGCCTAAGGAATGGGTATGCGCCGCATCGATGAACAGGGTTTTCTTTGGGCGCTGGGAAGCCCTTCAGGGCCTCGGGGCCCAGCTACCCGCTGCGTTGTATTCCCGGCAACGGTCTACATCGAAGCACTGCCAGAGCACGTCGAACAGTGGCCGGAGCAACGCGTCGATGTCGCCAACATCCTCGACGTGCTCTATCACAAGCTCAGGGAGATGCAGGTCAGATCTATCCGCGACGGCCCTATGCTGCGCGTTAAACAATTCGCTCACCATCCATGTGAACTGACTCACCCCATGCATCGAAATCGCAAAGACCGCAGGTCCGGTGACCCTTTGCGCCTTTGCTACCGCGGTGAGTTTGACAAAGGCATCACGGTAGAACTTCGTCACTACGCCTGCCGACATCCAGCGATTCTCTTCGGGCGCAGCCAGCGCCCGCGCAACGCGGACGCACTCGAATGCTCCATTCCGAAACGCCTGCGCGTATGTAAGTCGGGGAGCATCGGCGGGCGCAACTAGAAGACCATCCAAGTTGTGCCACGAGCTTCCGCCGCCCCATCCGCTAAACACCAGGTCAGTCCACTGGGCCTCCATCCGCTGCATGTCTAGGCCCCCGCGCCCGGTGAACGCGGACAAAGGGACTAGATGCACCATGGAAGCCGGCTCTTTCCTCATATCGGCCCAGGTTTCGCCACGCTTCAGCAAGGCTCGACGGTCAGCGATGAACTCCCTGACCCTTGCGTCGATGGTCGCGCGGCGGCCGAAGGCGTCGCGAAGCTGGTCGTAGGTCATGTCCATGGTGTGTGTGCCGGTTCGGGCGGGAAATTTTGTGCCGTTGTATCGATGCGGACCATCGAAGGAAGCGGGAACGCGGACTACCAGTGCATACCCGCCCGCGATGGGGACTTCCTGTAGTTGCAGTCCGGTGATGCGAGGCTCGATGCCCGCGAGCACTTGACCCACCCTACGCTTGGCGCTGTCGGCCGGCTCCGTGTTGATGGGAACCAACACGCTCGCCGCGCCCGCGTCCTCGTCGACCCCATAGACGATGTCTCCGCCATCGGCGTTCGCCATGGCTGCCACGTCTTTGCACAGTTCGGCCTTGTCCCTGTCGCTCGATCCGGGGAGGTCGCGCTTAAATTCCAAAGTTATCGACTCCGGCCAGCGGCCTGCGCACGCCTGCGCGAGCAGCGATTCGTCGACGTTGTTCAGTTGAGCGGGCAGCATAGGTCGGTGCGTTGTTAATTGCGGCAGCATCCTGCCATACACGGGTCAGCCGACTTCACGGGGGCAACAAGGCGTTCGACGGCTGCCGAGAACTGCTGTCGGGCCACAGCCAACGTCGTGGGTTGCTTGCCGGATGAACGCGATTTAGGTCACCTCCGCTTCTGGCTCGAGCCCGCCTGCCGGCCGCATCCTGGTCTAGCAGCTGCCCGCCCTCCTCCCCCTCATGGAGGATGGTTGTTCATCTACTTTCGCAACGCGGCCGCCGATTCCTCATGGAATCAATGACTTGCGAGCGCCGTCGTCAAAGTTAGGTCCTAAATTTGACGGAATTCCGGCCTAACTTTGGCCGAACTCAGCAGGAATTCTTCCATTTTGGTGAGTTCCTCCTAGGTTGTCGCTTCTGGTTACCCAGCAAGATCAACGACTTAGCGCGGCCCTTTTCAAATTTGCTCCCCCCGCTTTTTCAAATTTACGCCGGCCCCCTTCATGGCGTTGCGCGCCCGTCGCTACGAAGCCAGTCAACGGCTGTTTGCGGCGGTTCTGACGTCTGCCGTGAGGCCGCGCACCTAAGCAGTCTTGCTCGCGCCCGGAAGCAGACCTTCACGCCGCACGTGTCCGCCGCGTGTGGCGTTACTAACTCACCCGCATGCCCATGCCTGGGCTCTTCGAGCGTGAGCCCGTCGCTCCAGATAAGGAGGATGCTGGTGAGATAGCTTGTCATCGGCACCGGCCGCATCGGCGAGCACAATCGTTCACCGCGCGTGCTGGGCTGTGATGGCTGCCATCAAGGCTGCCCTGGCTGCATGGTCGAAACAGGCTTGAAGTCAGCGCCATTTCTTCTTGAAATACCGCAGCATCCTTGTCCTGGATGCGCTCTCGCGCTCGTTCTCGAGCACGGCGATGACGATCCACTTCGCAGGATCTTGACCAAGCTCTTCGGCCAGGCTCCCGGCGAGGAGAGGCGACAACCGACCTCTGCTGCGCGCGGTGCGCAAGGCCTCTTCAGACAGGCCGAGCGCAAGCGACAAGGCGCGCAGATTGCTGTTCTCCAGCGCCAGTTCGAGGAGGTCCATCGTCGTGGGCATCTTCCTTCTCGCTGGCGCGTGGCTCGCTTCGGTTGCCAATCAGAACGCCCAGTTCAGGTTGACCTTGAACCCATGGTCCTCCAGCCCATTGCCGAACTGGCCCGAGTAGGAGGCGCCCAGGCTCAGGTTCGGCCGCAGCTGCGTCTCGACACCTGCTTCTACCACCGCCACGTTCTTCGCCAGCGGCACGCCTTCGAGCGTGAACGGGATGCTGCCCGCGAACGCATGCGTGCTGGTCGGCGTCGTGTCGCCGAAGGCATGGCGCCAGCCCAGCATGCCGCGCAGCCGGGTGCGCTCGCCCAGCTGCGTGCTCGCGCGCAGGCCCAGCGTGGTGAAGGTCGCATCGATGCTGCCGCCTTCGCCGTACAGCGCCGCCAGCCCGCCGCGCTCGACGAAGGCGTCGCTGTGCAGCCGCACGTAGGCCAGGCGCGCGAAGGGCTCCAGCGCCACGCGGCCGGCGTCGATGCGGTGCCCCGCTTCGCCGAAGAGCTGCGTGGTGCTGCTGTCGTAGTCGGCCGAGAGGCTGTCGGCGAAGCCCGCGAAGGCGACCGAGCGGCTGGTCTCGGTCTTGTTCCAGCTGTGGTTGGCGCCCAGGCGCAGCGCGGTGGCACCCCATTGGGTGCCGCCGTAGACGCCCAGGTGGTAGCTGTCGGTCTTGGCGCTGCTGTTGCGCGCGTCGGTGTCGGCGCTGGCGCGGCTGTAGCCGGCCAGGCCACCGACACGCCAGCCGGCGCCGATGCCGGTGTCCGCGCCGACGACGAAGCCGCCGATGTCGCGCTTGAGCTTGGCCGCATTGCCGTTGCCGTCGATGCTGCCCCAGGAGCCGAAGACCTGGCTCCAGGCGGCGCGCTGCGGGCCCTCGGGGGTGCAGGCGCTGCCGGCTGGCTGCGGGCTTGGCTGCTGCTGCGCCTGGGCCGCGCTGCCGGGGGCGCAGCTGGCGGTGCGCAGCCGGTCGATGGCCGCTTCCTGCACGAAGCGGCTGTCTTCCAGCAGCGCCGTCTTGGTGGAGGCATGGATGTCCACCGAGAGCTGGTTGAAGGCGTCTCGTGCGGCGAAGTCGCTGGGCAGCCAGGCCACGGCGTTGAGCAGGCCGTTGTCTTCGGGAAGGCTCTGCAGCGCGGCGGCGACGGCAACCTGGTTGGGCGAGCCGGCCACGCTCGTGAAGCTGCGCACCTGCTGGGCATCGAGGTAGACGTTGTTGGCGTCGTAGCTCGCGACCAGCTGGGCAAAGGCGCTTCGCGTGTCGCCTGTCAGGCTGTAGATGCCGGTGATGCCGCCATCGGCGGTGAGCACCTTGTAGCGGTTGCCGATCACGTAGCCGCTGTTGGCGGTGCGCAGCACGCTCAGGTTGGCGCCGCTGGCGATGCTGGCGCTGCCGGTGGCGTGGATCAGGTCCGAGGCGTTGGAGGCCGGGTCCACTTCCACCAAGTAGGTGGAGCCGGCCGCCTGGGTGTAGTTGCCGTTGACGTTGAGGGTGCCGATGGAATGGCCCGGTGCGATCGTGCCGGCGACTGTCAGGTTGCCCACCGAGCCGGTGCCCTGCAGGCGGCCGGCGGCGAGCACGTCGACGTTGCCGGCGATGGAGGCCGGTGCGCCGCTGGTGCCGAGCTGCAGGATGCCGCCGGCCACCGTCGTGGCGCCGGTGTAGGTGTTGGCCGCGGTGAGCACCAGCTTGCCGCCGTTCACGTTGACGGCGGTCGTGCCAGTGATGGCGCTGTCGATCTGCGCCGTGCCCGAGCGCATCGTGACGCTCTCGATGCCGCTGATGGTGTTGGCCGCGCCGTAGCTGAAGCTGCCTGCGCCGAGATCGAAGGCGAGCGTGTCGGGGCCGTTGCCGGTGATGTTGCCGTTGATGGCGCCGCCGGTGATGGTGAGCGAATCGGTGCCGCCGCCCAGCAGGACGTTGCCGTTGAGGGTGCCTGCGGTGGTGATGACGGCATTGCCGCCTGTCTCGTCGATGCCGTCGTGGTTGGCGTCGCCGTCACGGATCGCGATGCCGGATGCCCCGGCATTGATGACCGCGCCGGCGCCGATGTTCAGCGTGCCGCCCGCGGCTGCTGCGGTGCGGATGCCGGCTCCGTTGCCTGCGCCACCGCTGACCGTTCCGCCGGTCACGTTAACCGCGTAGCTCCCGCCTGTGCTTTGGGCGAGGATGCCATCGGCGTTGTTGCTAGGCGCGGACACGGTCCCTCCGCTCATGTCTACGATGGCTTGGCCGGTCCCGCGATTTTGACCCCAGATCCCATGGGCAGTGGTTCCTCGCGTGGTCACCGACCCGCCCTGCATTGCTACCCGTGCGTTGGCGGAGGAAGCCGCATTGTTGACGTTCGCGTAAAGTCCAGAGGCACTAACGATCCCCGTCGTCGTCGTCACCGTGCCGCCCGTCATCGTGATCACGGCTTCGCCAAGACCGTTGTTCAAGCTCTGCAAGCCAAGACTGCTAGCGGTGACCGACCCGCTGCTCAAATTAATGGTTGCGGCTCCTGAAGAAGAAGCGCTATTGACGAAGGCGCGCAGACCCACGAGCGTGGAATTGCCGAGGCTTTCGACCGTGCCGCCCGTCATGGTGATGGTGGCATTTCCCGTCGCGGTGCCGCTGGTAGTCGCGAGCATTGCGGCAGCTCCAAATTGAGTGCCTGCATTCGAGACCCGTCCTCCGTTCAGAGTGATCTGAACGTCGCCGCTGCCTGAGGCGTTGGTGACGGACAGGGTGTTGCCTGAGCCCGTGTTGGTCGCGAAGCCGCTGTCCATCGTGATGATGCCCAGGCCTTCGCCCGGGTTCACGATCGAAATGGCCGAACGGCCGACACCGACACCTGTGATCGACGTCAGGCTCGTTGCATTGACGACAAGATTGTTCATGTTCCCTACCGCGCCTTGGATGCTGACGGCTCCCCCTCCTGCGTTCGCCTGGACCACCATGCCCGGGTTGTTCAGATTGAGGGTCAGACCATCGCTGCCGGTGTACTGGATTCCAGCGGGATAGCTGGTACCGCTGCAGGTGATCGAGTCGGCGCCGGCCGCCTCGGCACCGCATTCGTTGGCGGCACGCGCCTGCTGCGGCGATGCGGCGAGAAGTGCGACGGCAAGGGCAATCGAGGAGAGCGGCAGCGGCCGAGCGAGACCTTGTGCGGTCGAATGCCCGCCTCGGAAGGGGCCGGCCTGATCCTGCTGTGCCGAGAGCTTGTGCGCCGATTTGCCGGCGTAGCGTGAACCCATCCTCATCTCCTACAGTTTGTTACTTGTAGATGATGAGTCCTGCCGCGCCGGTCCGACAACATGCAACGTAAGACGAAGGCATTCGAAGGCGACAAAAAACCCGTGCCGCGTTGCCCCGCAGCGACATTCGCGCTAGCGGACCCCGGCGTTTAGCAGCCCGGCGTGGCGGGTCCTCCACGAAGCCGCGCCATTCGGAGGTAGCCTTCGAAGAGTGGGAGCCACGCGCCCGAAGCGAGGCAAGGGGAACGAAGTCGTGGACTCCCCCCAGGGGGATGTGCGACTCTCTCTTTTTGATAGCTCATGTGCCTGGGCGGTGGCACAAGCCCGCGCCAGCTAACCTGACGGCGCCTGGAAGTACTCGGTCCAGTTCACCTACCAGCCGCCGCCCCGGGGCCGGGCTTCCGGGGTCTCCGCCGGGCTCCGTATGAGCCCTCCCCGTTCAGCGCTCGAGGGCTCCACCTGCGAGCCATGTGGCGCCGCGCCGGTACAAGGCCTCGACCAATTCGCCCTTGAGCATGGGCATGTCGAGCTTGACCGCGTAGCCGATTCGGGTCTGGATATAGGCCAGATGCCGGTAGCCCTCGGGAAACTTTGCCAGCGTCTGCGCGTCCAGGCTGACGGTGGCGGCAGGGTCGACCGGGTCGATGCGGTCCTTCTCGTAGATCGGCTGGCGATGCAGCAGCTTCCATTCGCCGCCGTGCTGGACGATGAAGTCATAGAAGCGGCCGGTGCACACCACGTCGCACAGCACGCCCTCGACCATGCCGCGCTGCGAGATAGTCATCTTGGTCTGCGCGATGGCACGCTCGCCCGCCACCTCGATTGCCGAGCCGCCGAGGAAGTGCAGGATGCTCACGCCCTTGGCCCAGCCCTCCTGAGTGACCCGGATGAACTCCTGGAACGGCCCCTGGAACCAGGTCGCCATCATCACGCCTTCTGGATGCCACACGGTGGCGAAGCGCTCCCAGTCGCCAGCGTCGCGCCAGACCGCCCAGCGCTCCACCAGCCGGCGGATCAGAAGTTCCTGCTGCAATGTCTCGTTCATGTCGTCTCCTCGGGGTCGAGCCTGCGCCGGTTGCGCCGACCCTCGCGCAGAAATAAGGCGTCTGCGCTAGGACTCGAGCTCGCGATCCCATGCGCCCCAGCACCGGCAACATGTCGAGATCAGCTCGTTCATTCAGGGTGCTTGTCGAGACGGCGCCGCCCTGCCCTGCTTCTATGAATTTAGCCGTCCTTGTTCGACCGTATTCGAGACTGGAACACCTCATTCGGGCCGTTCCCGATCGAATCAACGACTTACGCGAGCCGCCGTCAAAGTTAGGCCCTGAATTTGATGGAATTCCGGCCAAAACTTTGAACGAGCTCATTTGGTTGGTCACATTGGTGAGTTCCTCCAAGGTTGTCGCACTTGCAAACCCAGGCAGATCAACAGCTTACGAACGCCGTTTTCAAAGTTGCACCCTTCGCTTTTTCACAGTTCCGCGGGCGCCAAGCGGCAGCGAGGATCCAACGGCCGCTTCCGGGCCCCTTTGCCGTCGGCTGTAGGCCCGGATAGGGCCCGTTGCTGCCCATCGATCCTTCAATCTCAGCGCCGGAAAGCGGGCATCCAACGCGAGCGATGGGGCTCGGGTCGATCTCTACCACTGACTCCTGTCATGCCGCCCGCACGCGGTGAAATGGGTCGCCGGGCTCCAGGTGTCGTACCGCCGACAATCCGAGCATCAGATCGAGGTTCTGCACCGCCGCTCCCGCGGCGCCCTTGCCTAGGTTGTCGAACACCGCAGCTAACAGCACCTGGCCCGTGCGCTCCTGCTCAAAAACCGCGAGTCGCAATCGGTTGCTGCCGTTGAGTGCCCGGGGGTCGAGCCGCCGCGCATCGACGTCCTTGTCAAGCGATTGCAGCTCGATGAAAGCTTGCCCTGCGTAGCGCGCTTGAAGCGCGGCGTGCAAGCGCGCCGCCGTCACGCCGGCGGGCAGCAGGCGCAGATGCAGCGCCATCGTCAACACGATGCCTTGTCGATAGTGGCCATACGCCGGCACGAACACCGGCGCATGCGCCAGGCCGGCATGCTGCTGGATCTCGGGCACGTGCTTGTGGTTCAGGCCCAGGCCGTAGACCTGGAAGGGCACCGCGGTGGCAGCGCCGGCGCCTTCATGATCCTCGAGTCCGGCTCGGCCCTGTCCTGAATAGCCCGACACCGCGTGGATGACCAGCGGGTAGTCTGCCGGCACCAGGCCGTCGTCGATCAAGGGCTTGAGCAATGCCAGCGCCCCCGTCGGGTAGCAGCCGGGATTGCTGACGCGCCCGGCGTTGGCGATGCGCTCGGACTGCGCAGCCTCCAGCTCCGGCAGGCCATAGACCCAGCCCGGCGCGGTGCGATGGGCCGAGCTCGCGTCGATCACCCGCACGCCAGGACGGCGCACCAGCGCCACGGCCTCGCGCGCAGCTTCATCCGGCAGGCACAGCAATGCGACGTCGCAGTCATTCAGCGCCTCGGCGCGATGGACCGCGCTCTTGCGATGCCCGGACGGCAATTGCAGCAAGCGAAGGTCGGTCCGCCCCGCCAGCCATTGCCGCACTTGCAGGCCGGTGGTGCCTTGGTCGCCATCGATGAAAACGAGAGGGGTCATGAAGCGCTCCGATTGAGTTCGAAGCGCATGGTGCATCGCCCATCGCATGCATGCCAGTTGAATCTGACAAACTACTGATTCAGGAATTCTGAATCACCTTCCAACGACGAAAGTTGCACGATGCGCGAAATCAACCTCGACCGCCTGCGCACGCTGCTGACGGTGGTCGACCTCGGCTCGTTCGCAGCGGCGGCCAAGGCACTTCACCTGGCGCCGCCCACGGTGACGCTGCACGTGGCGCAGCTCGAAGCCCGCCTCGGGACGCGCCTGCTGCACCGCGCGCCGGCCGGCGTTACCGCGACGTCCGCCGGCAGCTTGCTGATCGACAAGGCACGGCGGCTGCTGGCCGAAGCCGACGACCTGCTGCAGACCGTGCAACGCCAGATCGCCGCGCGCGGCGGCCGCGTGCGATTCGGCGCCTCCACCGGCGCGCTCGCGCACCTGCTGCCGCAGGCGCTGGAGGCCTTGGCCGCCCGGCATCCCGAGATCGACGTGCAGGTCGCGGTGATGACCAGCGAGGAAGCCCTGGCGCGGCTGGCCGCTGGCAGCCTGGACATCGGAATCGTCGCGCTGCCGCAACCGGTGCTCCGCGGCCTGCGCGTGCAGGCCTGGCGCCAGGATCCGGTGTTGGCGTTCATCCCAGCCGATTGGAAACCGCCGCGGCACGTGACGCCTGCCTGGCTCGCCGCCCGGCCCCTGATCGCCAATGATCGCGGCACCCGGCTCTCCCGCCAGACTGCCGAATGGTTCGCCACGGCCGGCGAGCGGCCGCAGGCGCGCATCGAATTGAACTACATCGACGCGATGAAGAACCTCGTGGCAGCGGGCTACGGCGCCGCGCTGTTGCCGCACGAAGCAGGCGCGCCGCCACCTGATCGGCGCATCAGCATGCGACCGCTGCGGCCGGCGCTGTCGAGGGCGCTGGGTATTGCGCATCGGACCAGGCCGGACGACGATGCGACGGAAGTGACGCTTCGGGCCTTGTTGAGGATGAAGGAGCGTTGAAACGGATTGCTGACGTGCCCTGAGTTCAAGTGCATCACTTGCTGAAAGCCGTCGGTCGCGAGGGGCAACTCATGGCCGGGTCCGGCCGTCGACCGCATTCTGCCCTGCCGGGCGCCCCAGAAGCACGCCGTCTCCGGCACCGTCCAACCCCACCAACTCCGCCTCAGGCTCATGTCGATCTGCGCCAAGGACGCGCGCCGGAGGCGTTGCGCATCAAGCATTTGGACCAGATCTACCAGGTCACTTTGAACCCTGCGTAAGTTTTGCAACCATCTTGAATTTTCCGGATATCGAGAGCGAGTCCCGAAGGATCAACAGTTGTTCCCTGGGCATCGGCCCCGGCTATTTTTTCGCCTGTCCAGGGGTGTCTTCCTTGACCATGGGCCCCTCTTTCTTCATCAAGTCGTTGCACATGGTGTCTTTCCGCGTCATGGCGTCGTCCTTTCTCACGCCCGCCTTGGCCGACGCGGCCATGTGCTCCCTGCACTGCTGGACGGTCATGGCCACTGACGACCCACTGTCTTTGCCCGTTCCATTCTTTTTCGTGGTGTCCTGAGCAGTGGCAGTGGTGGCCGCGAGGGCGATTCACACGCATAGCAATCTCGCCGCAGTTTTTTTCATCGAGGTCTCCATATAGGCCTATTGCGGTTGCGTCATTTGGCGAGATGTCTAAGAGCATTGGATTTGACGGCGGGCCGGCCGGGCTGTCCCCATGAAGACCCGCCCGCCAGCCCTGAGCATCTCAGCGGTAGATGTGCTCGCCGCGGTTTTGCCTCCATTGCTCTTCTAAGTGGGCGGCGTCCTCGTCATTCTTTGCGCGCAGGCCCATCAGGATCCCGCCCTTCTTGATGCCCTCTTCGTAATCCTTCACGCGTTCCTCGGGAATGTTCCACCCAATCAGCGCGCCGATCAGTCCGCCGCTGGCCGCGCCGGCGCCGGCCCCGGCTGCTGCAGCCGCGAGAGGGCCTGCAATCACGAGCCCCAATCCAGGAAGCACGAGGTTGGTCCCTAAAGCGGCGACGGCGGCGATGGTCGCACCGACTGTGCCGCCGATGGCGCCGCCGATCCCGGCACCCTCAGCTGCCTTGTTACCGAGTTCGGTTTTGACACCGGTTTCGCCGGCGAAATGCCGGGTTCGCGTCTCATCCAGGTCCACGGAATCGACGAGCATGGCAAGGTGCTCGCGAAGAAACAGCTGCGCCGGGACCAGATGGCGGGGTTTTTCGTCAACTTGCCGCCTTGTCTCATCGGCATGGAGGCCTGCGGCAGCGCACACCACTGGGCGCGCAAGCTCCATACGATGGGCCATACCGTTCGCTTGATGGCACCGCAGTTCGTCAAGCCGTATGTCAAAACCAACAAGAACGACGCAGCTGATGCCGAGGCCAGCTGCGAGGCAGTGGCCCGGCCGAACATGCGCTTCGTGCCGACCAAGAATGTCGAGCAACAGTCGGTGCTGGCTCTGCACAGAGTTCGCCAGGGTTTCGTGAAGGCGCGCACAGCGCAGGCCAATCAAATTCGCGGCCTTCTCGGTGAGTTCGGTCTCATCGTTCCACAAGGCATTGGCTACATTGCCTCGAGGGTGCCGGAACTGATCGAAGACGCCGCCAACGAGCTCCCCGGCTCTTTCCGCGTGCTCGTTCAAAGGCTGCTCGAGCACCTCAAGGAACTCGGGCGTCAGGTCGAAGAACTCGAGGCTCAGATCCAGGCATGGCACCGAAACAGTGATCTCAGCAGCAAGCTCGCTCAGGTGCCTGGCATCGGCCCGATCACAGCGAGCGCGTTGGTCGCCTCCATCGGGGATGCTAAGAACTTCGATGGCGGGCGGCAGTTGGCTGCGTGGCTGGGTCTTGTGCCCAGGCAGCTGCGGCGCGTCAATCTGG
>NZ_JAGGNV010000051.1 GCF_018614955.1 Variovorax paradoxus | reverse complement strand
GAGCTAAGCGGATACCCCTTATGAACATACAGTATTTCACCAATCAGTCGAATCTGCAGCAGACTTACATTTCTTTCTTGACAGAAATTACGGAAGCCATAGACTCGATCGCGAGGCCACACCATGCAACTGACCGAAATCCAGCGCAAGTTCGTGCTCCATTGGGGCGAGATGGGTTCCCTGTGGGGCGTCAACCGCACCGTGTCGCAGATCCATGCCCTGCTCTTCGCGCACGGCAAGGCGCTGCATGCGGAGGAGCTTTCGGAGACGCTCAACGTCGCCCGCTCCAACGTGAGCAACAGCCTGAAGGAACTGCAGGCCTGGAACCTGGTGCGCGTGACCCACGTGCTGGGCGACCGGCGCGACTACTTCGAGACCAGCGTCGACGTATGGGAGCTGTTCCGCACCGTGGTGCGCGAGCGCAAGGAGCGCGAGTTCGACCCCACCGTGCGGGTGCTGCGCGAGATCATCGCCAGCCCCGACTTCGCCAAGGAGCCGGCGGATGCGCAGGACCGCATCCGCTCCACCATGGAACTCATGGCCAAGCTGGGCACCTGGGCCGACGAGATGCTGCGGCTCTCGCCCGGCACGCTCGACAAGGTGCTGACGCTGGGCGCCAGCGTGCAGAAGTTCGTGCGTGGCGATGCGAGCCGCGGCAAGGACGATCCGGATGCACACCACGCCAGCCTGCCCATGCTTTGAGCTTTTTTTGTGCTTTCATTTCTGTTTTGACTGAAATATCGAGAAGACTCAGACCCGGAGCAGCACCATGGCCACTTCATTGAACGTCCTCGTCTGCGGCGCCAACGGTTTCATCGGCAGCCGCATCGCCGCCGCGGTGCTGAAGGCGGGACACCGCGTGACCTGCGGCAGCGCGACGCGCCTGCGCAATGACCTGCCCCATCTGCCGATCGACTACTCGCGCGACACCGATGCCGCGATCTGGCTGCCGCGCCTGGCGGGCTTCGACACGGTGATCAACGCCGTCGGCGTGCTGCGTGACAGTGCACGCCGGCCGATGCAGGCAGTGCACACCGACACGCCGGCCGCGCTCTTCCAAGCCTGCGCGCAGGCCGGCGTGCGCCGCATCGTCCAGATTTCAGCGCTGGGCATCGGCCGCGACGACAGCGACAACCCGACGCAGTACGCACGCACCAAGCGCGCTGCCGAAGCCGCGCTGCAAGCCCTGCCCGCCGGTGGGCCGTCGTGGATCGCGCTGCGGCCCTCGGTCGTGCTCGGCCAGGGCGGCGATGCGACGAAGCTGTTCCGCACGCTCGCCGCGCTGCCTGTGCTCTCGATGCCGGCGCCTGCGCTCGCCGCCAGGTTGCAGCCGGTCTACGTCGAGGATCTAGCTCGCTCCGTCGCGGTGCTGGCCGATCCTGCCTCGCCCTCCCGCGGCGTGGTGGAGTTCGGCGGCGCACGCGCGATGACGCTGGCCGAGCTGATCGCCACCTTGCGCAGCGCGCGGCGCGGCGGTGCGCCGAAGCCGGCCCGCGTGCTGCGCCTGCCTGCATGGGTGGGCGTGCTGAGTTCGCGCGCCGGCGACTTCGTACCCGGCGTGCCGTGGTGCACCGACACCCGCGTGATGCTCGAGCTCGACAACGTCGCGAGCAATGCGCCGCTGCGCGGCTGGCTGGGCACCGAGCCGCGCGACCTGCGCGATTTCGCCGGCACCCTGTGAATGAACTTCAGGAAAGCACTTCATGAGCGACACCCTCCCGCAACGCATCGCGCTGCCGGCATCTGCCGCGCCCTCGCATGCCCGCGTGACGCCGAGCGACACGCAGGACTACTTCACCGAGGTCGCCGACGACTACCGCGCGTGGAGCCCGGGCTACAACATGCACTTCGGCTTCTGGCGCGCAGGACTCAACCCGTTGCGGCGCGAGGGCATGCTGGTCGAGATAAACCGCGCCGTGGGCCGCGCGCTGCAGCTCGACCCCGCGCGGCCGGCCTGCGTGGTCGACCTCGGTTGCGGTGCCGGCGCCACCGCCCGCACGCTGGCCATGGAGCACCCCAAGCTCTATGCCGTGACCGTGACCAACGTCGCGGTGCAGAACACGATCGCGGCCCGGCTCGATGCCGGCGCCGGCGTGGCCGACCGCGTGGCGCACGTCGAGGCCGACTACACCCGCACCGGGCTGCCCACCGCGCAGGCCGACGGCGCCTGGGCGGTCGAGAGCGCCTGCTATGCGAGCGGCGCCGCCAAGGCCGACTTCGTTGCCGAAGCCGCGCGCCTGCTCAAGCCCGGCGCACGGCTGGTGGTCATCGACGGCTTCCTGCTGCGCCGCCGGCCCGGCCGCATCGCCGGCTGGCTGCACCGGCTCTGGGCCGACAGCTGGGCCGTGCCCACGCTGGCCACGCGCGACGACTTCGCCGCAACGCTCCAGAGCCACGGCTTCGCGCAAGTCGAAGTGAAGTCGCTGCGCTGGCGCGTGGCACCGAGCGCGCTGCACATTCCGGTGCTGGCCACGCGCTTCACGCTGGCCGAACTCTGGAAGGCGCGCGGCCGCCTCTCCCCATGGCGCCGCAAGCATATCGTCGCCAGCTATTGCGCCCTCGCGCTGGGTCTGTTCTGGCGTGACTTCGACTACTGCATGGTGACGGCCGTGCGCGAGGCGAGCGAGGCGGGCCGCGCATGAGCGAGGAGGCAGGTCCGGCGCACCCGCGAAGCACTCGCCACGTCGCCGCACCGCCGGCGGTCGAACTGCCCTTCCATTGGCTCCTGCCGCTGTTCGGAGGCGCTGCCGCGGCCCTGGTCACGCGCCTGGTCTTTAGCGGCTCGCCGGGCCAGCGCTACTCGGCGATGCTCGGCACCTTCATCTACCTGGCGCCGGTGCTCTGCGGCGCGGTCACGGTCTATCTCGCCGAGCGCAGCCGCCGGCGCAGCTTCTGGTACTACCTCTGGGCGCCGTGGTGCGCCACGGCGCTGTTCGTGGGCGGCACGCTGATGATCTACATCGAGGGCCTGATCTGCGCCATCGTCATCGTGCCGTTGTTCGCGCTCATGGGCAGCCTGGGCGGCCTGATGATGGGCGTGGTCTGCCGCGTCACCGACTGGCCGCGGCCGACGCTCTACGGCATCGCGGCCCTGCCGCTGCTGCTCGGTGCGATCGAGCCCTCGCTGCCCGATCCCCAGCAGCTCTCGAGCACCTCGCGCACGATCTTCATCGCGGCGCCGGCCGAACGGGTCTGGCAATCGCTTAACGATGCGCGCGACATCCGGCCGGACGAAGTCGGCGATGCCTGGGCCTACCGGATCGGCGTGCCGATGCCCGTGGAAGGACGAACCGAGGAAAGCCCCGAAGGCCGGGTGCGCAAGGTGCGCTGGCAGAAGGACGTGCACTTCGACGAGCTCATCACCGAATGGGAGCCGCTGCGTCGCGTGAAGTGGCGCTACCGCTTTGCGCCCGACTCCTTTCCAGCCGGCGCGCTCGACGACCACGTCGTGATCGGCGGCCGCTACTTCGACCTGCGCGATTCGGCCTATACGCTCGCGCCGCGCGACGGCGGCACCGAATTGCGCATCGACGTGTCCTGGCGCGTCAGCACGCGCTTCAACTGGTATGCGGACCGGGTCGCGCACTTCCTGCTGGGTGATTTCTCCGAGCACATCCTGCGCTTCTACAAGGCGCGCAGCGAAGCGCCTTCCACCTGACGAGCCGCCTCAGAACTCCGCGTCGAGCTCGTCGATCTCTTCGGGCTCCAGTTTGGCCGCCTCGATCCACTCCTGCATGGCCGGCAGCTCGACGACCCGCTTGCAGTAGGCGCCGCAGGCGCGGTCGAGCGCAACGTCGTAGGTGATGAAGCGGGTGACCACCGGCGCGTACATCGCATCCGCCATGCAGGGTTCCTTGCCGAACAGGAAGGGGCCGTCGTAGGCCTTCAGGCACTCGCGCCAGATCAGGGCGATGCGATCGATGTCGGTCTGCGCGCGCGACCAGATCTTGAAGTTGGGAAACCGGGCCTTGATGTTCATCGGCAAGGCGCCGCGCATCGAGCCGAAGCCCGAATGCATCTCGCCGCAGATCGCGCGGCAGTGGGCGCGGGCCTTGATGTCGGCCGGCAGCAAACCGGCCTTGGGCTTGATCTCGTTGAGGTATTCGCCGATCGCGAGCGTGTCCCAGACCTTCACGTTGCCGTGCTGCAGCGAGGGCACCAGCATCGAGGCCGACAGCAGCAGCATCTCGGCCTTCATGGCCGGGTCGTCGGGCGGGATCACCTTCTCGACGAAGTCCAGCCCCGCCAGCCGGCACATCAGCCAGCCGCGCAGCGCCCAGGCGCCGTAGTTCTTGCTGCTGATCGTGAGAACGGGTTTGCTGCTGCTGGCCATGGGGACGCTCCTCGGCTGCCGGGATAGGCAAGGCAGCGTGTGCAAGGCCTGTGCCACAACAGTGCATGCCGCGCCCAAGCCGGCGCGCGCCTTGGCCCGCAAATTGCCTGCGACAGCTACATATGTTGTACAGGGCCTACCAAACCAGCGCTGACCTGCTCTCGCCATCGCGGCTCGCGGCGCACTACCTCGGCAGCTCCCTGTGGCAGCAGAACTCGGAGCGCAGTGCGGCGCGGCGCATCGCCGCTGCCATGGAGGTCTACTCGCGCCTGCGGCTCACGCACACGCGGCCTGCCTATGGCATCCAGAGCGTGATGGTCGACGGCGAAGAAGTGGCCGTGCAGGAGCAGGTCACGCTGGCCGCGCCCTTCGGCACCCTGCTGCACTTCCGCAGGAACACGAGCGCGGTGCATCCGCCGGTGCTGCTGGCCGCACCACTTTCGGGCCACTTCGCGACCCTGCTGCGCGAAACCGTGCGCACCCTGCTGCGGGACCACGACGTCTACCTGACCGACTGGCACAACGCCCGCGACGTGCCGCTCTGGCATGGCGGCTTCGGCCTGGACGACTACACGCTGCAGCTCATCGAGTTCCTCGAAGCCATCGGACCCGGCGCCCACATGGTCGCGGTCTGCCAGCCCTGCGTGGCGGCGCTGGCGGCCACCGCGCTGATGGCCGAGGACGACAACCCGGCCACGCCGCGCAGCCTCACCTTGATGGCCGGGCCGGTCGATTGCCGCATCAACCCGACGGCTGTCAACAAGCTCGCGAACGAGCGCCCGATCGGCTGGTTCGAACGCAACCTGATCAGCCGCGTACCCTGGCCGCATGCGGGCATGATGCGCCGCGTGTACCCCGGCTTCCTGCAGCTCACCGCCTTCATGAGCATGAACCCGGAGCGCCACAAGCAGCAGTTTCAGAAGCTTTTCGAGTACCTGGTCGAAGGCGAGATCGAGAAGGCCGCCACCATCCGCGATTTCTACGACGAGTACCTGGCGGTGAACGACCTGCCGGCCGAGTTCTACCTGGAGACGGTGGAGCGCGTGTTCCAGACCTACGACCTGCCGCGCGGCGCGCTCACCGTGGGCGAGCGCAAGGTCAACCCCGCTGCCATCCGCCGCACCGCACTGCTGACCGTCGAAGGCGAGCGCGACGACATCTGCGCGGTCGGCCAGACGGTGGCGGCGCAAGACCTCTGCACCGGCGTGCGCCCCTATCTCAAGACCCACCACCTGCAGGCGGGCGTGGGGCACTACGGCGTGTTCAGCGGCAGCAAGTGGAACGCGCAGATCTATCCGCGCGTGCGCGAGGCGATCCACACGGCCGCCGAGCTGCACTGAATCCACGGGCTAGCGGCGCTTCCTCCCCGCGGGTTGCGGCAGGCGCCGGCGAAGAAAGGCGATCAGCTCCTGCGCCGCCACGTTGCGCATCGGCCCCGGCAGGTAGACCAGCACCACGCGCCGCTCGATGCGCGGCTTCGCGAGCGGCAGTACCACGAGTTCGGGGTCGCGCAGCGACGAGGTATAGAGCCGCGGCATCAGTCCGAGCGCCAGCCCGCCGCGCACCAGCGCATAGAGCGTTTCCGAGTAGCTGACCCGGTAGGGCTCGGCGCCTTGCGCGAACTGCGCGCGGGCCGGAATGCCCAGGGCCGGCATGCTGCCGCTTTCGAACAGCACCAGCCGCTCGCCGCCGACGGCCTCCCAGTTCACCTCGCCCGCCTGCGCCAGCGGATGGTCGCGCCGCACCACCAGCACCAGCGGATCGCGAAAAAGATCGACGCAGGCGAGACCGCCCGGCGGTTCGGTGATGGCCACGACGGCCATGTCGAGCTGGCCGCTGCGCACCTCGGCCAGCAGCGTGGTAGAGGGTGCATCGCGCCATGCGAGCTCGAGCTCGTGCGCCGTGCTGCGCAGAAACTCGCCAACCGCCGCCGCCACGCTGTAGCTGGCCGACGGGATCACGCCCACGCGCACGAAAGCGCGCCCGCGCTGCACCGTGCTCTCGATGTCGCGCAGCGCCACCTCGAAGGTATTGACCAGGAAATCGGTACGCGCCAGCACCTCGGCGCCCACCGGCGTGAGCTGAAGCCGGTGGGTGGAACGGGTCAGGAGCTCGGCGCCGAGCAGCTTCTCCATCTGCTTGAGGGCATTGCTGAGGGCCGGCTGGGTGATCGCGAGCCGCCGCGCGGCGCGGCCGAACTGGCCCTCCTGCACCAGCACGGAGAAGAACTGCAGCTGGCGCAGCGTCAACGCACGCAGGGGCAAGGCGTCCATGTGCTTGTTATCAGTCGAGTGAATCAAATTATAGAAATTCAAAATTTTGCTTATCGCGGCCCGCTCACTAGACTGGCCCGGATGACGCCCGTGCCCGCCTCCCCGCTCGATGCCTTCCTGCATGCCATGCCCAAGCTCGAGCTGCATTGCCACCTGTTCGGCACGGTGCGGCACGACAGCTTCGCGGCGCTCAACCGCCGCGCCGGATCGCCGCTGGCCGATGAGGAAATCGAAGGCTTCTACACGCGCGGCGAGAAGCCGGTCGGCGTGCTGCGCGTGCTGCGCGCGCTCGATGCGCAGCTGGTGCGCGTGCCCGACGACGTGCACCGGCTCACCTTCGAATACCTCGAAGACGCCGCAGCTCACAACGTGCGCTACGCCGAGTTCTTCTGGAACCCGACCGGCACGGTGCGCGATTCCGGCATCGCCTATCCCATTGCGCAGCAGGCCATCCTGCGGGCCATCCACGATGCGCAATACGAGTTCGGCATCACCGGCCGGCTGATCGCCGCCATCGACCGCGAAGCCAGTCCCGAAGCAGCGGTGGAGATGGTCGGCTGGGTCACGGCCAACCGCTGCGAAGAGGTGATCGGCATCGGCATCGACTACCGCGAGGTCGACCGGCCGCCCGAGCTCTTTCTGCAGGCGTACCGCGACGCGCGACGCGCCGGCCTCAAGACCACGGCGCATGCGGGCGAGTTCGGCATGCCATGGACCAACGTGCGCACTGCGCTCGAGCTGCTGCAGGTCGACCGCATCGACCATGGCTACACGGTGGTCGACCAGCCCGAGTTCGCGCGCGAGTGCGCCGAGCGCGGCGTGCTGTTCACCGTGGTGCCGACCAACTCCTACTACCTGCGCACGCTGCCGCCCGAGCGCTGGGCCCTCGACCATCCGATCCGGCGCATGCCCGGCCTGGGCCTGCGCATCCATCCCAACACCGACGACCCCACGCTGCACAAGGTCACGCCCACCCAGGCCTGGGGAATGATGGTGCGCGACTTCGGCTTCGGCCTCGACGATCTGCGCGGCTTCATGCACAACGGGCTGGCCGGCGCGTGGATCGACGACACGACGCGCCGCGCATGGCGCGTGCAATGGAGCGCCGAATTCGATGCGCTGCGCGCCCGACTGCCACAAGACACCCCACCCTCCGGAATGTGACCATGCCCACGATCAAGCCCTTGCTCCTCGCCTCCCTGCTTCTTGCCGCGCTGCCCGGCGCGGCATTCGCCCAGGCGGCCGCATGGCCCGGCGCCAAGCCGATCACGTTGATCGTCCCCTACTCGGCCGGCGGCAGCGTGGACTTCAACGCGCGCCTGGTCGCCACCAAGCTCGGCGAACGGCTCAAGCAGTCGGTCGTGATCGAGAACGTGACCGGCGCCGGCGGCGCCATCGGCGTGGCCAAGGCCGCGAACGCGGCGCCCGACGGCTACACGCTGGTGGCAGGCCCCGACAGCGCGATCGCGATCGGCAAGCTCATCAACCCCGCCGCCTTCAAGTTCGATCCGCTGAAGGACCTGGCGCCGGTCGGCATGCTCAACACCGCGCCGATGGTGCTGGTCGCGCGGCCTGGCTTGCCGGCTGCGAGCTACGCCGACTTCGTCAAGCTCGCCAAGGCCGCGCCGGGCAAATACAACTACGCGACCTCGGGCGTGGGCACCGTGCTGCAGCTCGCGATGGAGCTGCTCAAGGAGAAGAGCGGCATCTTCGTGACCCATGTGCCCTACCGCGGCGGCGCGCAGATCGCCACCGACGTGATCGGCAACCAGGTCGACCTCGCCATGCTGGTCAGCACCAGCGCGATCCCGCACGTCAACGGCAACCGCCTGAAGGCGCTGGGCGTGACCGGCAGCAAGCGGCTCGAGGCGCTGCCCAACGTGCCCACCTTCGACGAGATGCCGGGCCTCAAGGGCTATTCGATGCTGAGTTGGACCGGCATCTTCGCGCCGGCCAACACGCCGCCGGCGATCGTCACCCGCCTCAACCAGGAACTCAACGCGGTGTTGAAGGACCCCGAGGTGCGCACCAAGCTGACGGAGCAAGGCGCGTTGCCCGGCAGCGGCTCGGCCGAGGAGCTAGCCAAATTCGTACAGGCCGAGTACGCGCGCAACCAGAAGATCGTGCAGACCGCCAATATCAAGGAGTGAAGACCTACGAGGACTCGTCTTCCGCCGGCCAGTCGCGGATGTAGGCCTTGAGCATCTTGTTCTCGAAGTTCTGGCTGTCGACCACGGCCTTGGCGACGTCGTAGAAGCTGATCACGCCCATCAGCATGCGCTTGTCCATCACCGGCATGTAGCGCGCATGGCGCTCGAGCATGATGCGGCGGATTTCGTCGAGGTCGGTTTCGGCGGTGCAGGTGACCGGATGGTCGTCCATGGCCTTGCGCACCAGCGTGCCGCCGACCTGGCCGCCGTTGCCGACGATGGCGACGATGACTTCGCGGAAGGTGAGCATGCCCACCAGGTCGCCATGCTCCATGACCACCAGCGAGCCGATGTCCTTGTCGGCCATGGTGTTGACCGCGTCGGACAGGGGTTCGTCGGGCGTGACGGTGTAGAGCGTGTTGCCCTTCACGCGCAGGATGTCGCTGACTTTCATCGTGTTGCTCCTCGCTTGCTCGGCGGCGTGCCGATTTGAATATAGCCCACAATGACCGCCCGTCCACAGGCCCACGTCGGCGTCGCAGGCATTGCGCGCGCAACGGGCATGGCAGAAACGACCATCGAAAGGCTCCCATGCCCGGCTATTCCGACCCCGGCTTCGATACCCTGGCGCTGCACGCCGGCGCCGCGCCCGACCCCGCCACCGGCGCGCGCGCGGTGCCGATCCACCTCACCACCTCCTTCGTCTTCGAGTCGAGCGACCATGCGGCCGCGCTCTTCAACCTCGAGCGCGCGGGCCATGTGTACTCGCGCATCAGCAACCCGACCAACGCGGTGCTCGAACAGCGCGTGGCCGCGCTCGAAGGCGGCATCGGCGCGATCGCGACCGCCAGCGGCCAGGCGGCGCTGCACCTCTCGATCGCGACGCTGATGGGCGCGGGCTCGCACATCGTCGCGAGCACCGCGCTCTACGGCGGCTCGCAGAACCTTTTGCACTACACGATGCGGCGCTTCGGCATCCAGACCACCTTCGTGAAGCCGGGCGACCTCGACGGCTGGCGCGCCGCGATCCGGCCGGAGACCAAGCTGCTGTTCGGCGAGACCGTGGGCAACCCGGGCCTCGACGTGCTCGACATCCCGGCCGTGAGCGAGATCGCGCATGCAGCCGGCGTGCCGCTCCTGGTCGATTCCACGCTGACCTCGCCCTACCTGATCAAGCCCTTCGACTGGGGCGCCGACCTGGTCTACCACTCGGCCACCAAGTTCCTTTCGGGCCACGGCACGGTGATCGGCGGCGTGGTGGTCGACGGCGGAAGTTTCGACTGGGAACGCTCGGGCAAGTTCGCAGAGCTCACGCAAGCCTACGACGGCTTCCACAACATGGTCTTCAGCGAGGAGAGCACGGTGGGCGCCTTCCTGCTGCGCGCCCGGCGGGAGGGCCTGCGCGACTTCGGCGCCTCGATGAGTCCGCACACCGCCTGGCTGATCCTGCAGGGCATCGAGACGCTGCCGCTGCGCATGGAACGCCACATCGACAACACGCAGAAGGTGGTCGAGTTCCTGGCGGCGCATCCTTTCGTGGCGCATGTCGGGCACCCGCTGCTCGAATCGCATCCGAGCCATGCGCTCGCGGGCAAGCTGCTGCGCCACGGCGCCAAGGGCGCGGGCGCGGTCTTCAGTTTCGACCTCAAGGGCAACCGCGAACAAGGCAAGAAGTTCATCGAGGCGCTGAAGCTCTTCAGCCATCTCGCGAACGTGGGCGACTGCCGCAGCCTGGTGATCCATCCGGCGAGCACCACACATTTCCGCATGACCGACGAGGCGCTCGCCGGCGCGGGCATCACGCAGGGAACGATTCGGCTGTCGATCGGGCTGGAGGATCCGGCCGACCTGATCGACGACCTGAAGCGCGCATTGAAGGCTGCAGAAAAGGCGGGTGCCTGATGGAACTGGTCGTCAACGGTCACCGCGCCTACTGCTACACCGCCGGCAAGGCCTTCGATGCCGCGAAGCCGAGCGTGGTCTTCATCCACGGCGTTCTGAACGACCACAGCGTGTGGATCCTGCAAAGCCGCTGGTTCGCCAACCACGGCTGGAACGTGCTGGCGGTGGACCTGCCCGGCCATTGCAGGAGCGGGGGCCCGCCGCCTGCGAGCGTCGAGGAGGCGGCGCAGTTCGTCCTCGCGCTGCTCGATGCAGCCGGCATCGGCAAGGCGGTCCTGGTCGGCCACAGCTTCGGCTCGCTCATCGCACTCGAAGCGGCCGCTCGCGCGCCGGAGCGGGTCACGCACCTGGCGCTGGTCGGCACCGCCTATCCGATGACCGTGTCACCCGCGCTGCTCGACGGCGCACTGAACGATCCGCAGCGCGCGATCGACATGGTCAACACCTTCTCGCATTCGCTGCTGGCGCCGCCGCCCTCCTCGCTGGGCCCGGGCACCTGGGTCTACGGCGGCTCGCGCGCGCTGATGCGGCGCGTGCTGGCGAGCAACCGCGAGGCCAACGTGTTCCATATCGGCTTCAAGGCCTGCAACGACTATGCGAACGGCGAAGCGGCGATCGCGGCCGTGCAGTGCCCGATCCTGTTCCTGCTCGGCGACGCCGACCAGATGACGCCGGCGCGCGCGACCCGTGCGCTGATCGCCAAAGCATCCGGGGCCCAGGTGCTCACCGTCAGGGCCGGCCACCAGCTGATGTCGGAAGCGCCGGACGAGGTGCTGTTCGCGCTGCGGGACTTTCTCAGCGCAGCGCGTTGATGTCCACGGTTTCGACCAGCGGCGTGGGCGCGCCGCGCCTGGCGACGACCAGCATCGCGCGGCCCACCTGTTCGCTGGTGGTCACGTGGCGCGGCGCCAGGCGCCGCAGCAGGCCGAAGAAGGGGCTGGCCAGCATGTAGATCCACCGGTAGAGCGCCACCTTGGAGCGCACGCCGTGCATGGGCTGGATGAAACCGGGACGGAACATGTAGGCCGCCTTGAAGGGCAGGCGCATCAGCGCGTTCTCGGTCGCACCCTTGACGCGCGCCCACATGCTGGAGCCGCGCTCGCTGCTGTCGGTGCCGGCGCCGGACACATAAACGAAGGTCATCTGCGGATTGAGCCGCACCAGCACCTTGGCGGCGGCCAGCGTGAGGTCGTAGGTGACGTGCCGATAGGCCTCTTCGCTCATGCTCGCGGACGAGACACCGAGGCAGAAGAAGCAGGCATCGAAACCCGAGAGCTGTTCCCTGACCGCGCTGTAGTCGAAGAGGTCCGGCACGATCAGCTCGCGCAGCTTCGGATGGGTCTGCCCGGTCGCGCTGCGCCCGACGCTCAGCACCCGCGACACGCCGGCATCGAACAGGCATTCGCGCAACACGCCCTGGCCCACCATGCCGGTCGCGCCGAAGAGCAGGACGTTCATGGCGCTAGCCGACGGCGAAAGTTCCGGGCTCGCGCGCCAGTGCGCGGAGCAGGGTTGAAACCTCGGCGGCCGAGGCCTGCGCCGGCTGCAGCGCGCCGAGCATGCGCGCCAGCGTTTCGGCATGCGGCAGAAGCGGGCCGAGGAAGCGGGTGCCGGACTCGCCCGCCACGAGGATGGTCGGGAAGGTCTCGACGTCGAAGTCGTCGGCCAGGTCGGCGTGGTCCTCGATGTCGACCCAGGCGAAGCGGAACTGCGGGTGCGCGCGTGCCACCTGCTCGAACAGCGGCCGGTACTCGCGGCAGGCACCGCACCATTCGGCGCACAGGCAGGCCACCCACAGGGCGTCGTCGGCCAGGTCGAGTCTCGCGGGAATGGTCGAATCGTTCAAGGTTGAATGGATGAGGTTGGAACGGAAACCGCCGCCATTATCGATAGGGAAGCACATCCTGCAGCACCAGCGTGCGCAAGGGACCTTTGTGCCACAGGTTATCGAGGGCCGGCGCCTGCGGCATCAGCAGTTCCTTGAGCAGGGGCTCGAGCCGCGTGCTGCGGGGGTTGGCCAGCAGCACGTAGCGCGGATCCTCGTTGTCCGGTTCCTCGGCCAGCGGCCCGATCCAGTCGAGCGCGACCAGCGTTTCCAGCACCGGCGCGAGCTGCAGCGCGTCGACCTTCATGCGCGCCACCAGCTCGGCCGCGCCCAGCCCCTTGGCCGGCGTCGTCTGCGCGCGCGCCAGCTGCTGCAGCGTTTCCACCGCGAGCTGGAGCGGCCAGCCGGGCGTGCCGCCGCGTCGCGCGACGCCGGTCAGCAGGCTGGGCAGGTAGGCCGCGATCACCGCGCCCAGCAGCACGATGACCCAGGCCACATAGATCCACACCAGCAGGATCGGCACCGTCGCGAAGGCGCCGTAGAGCACCGAATAGGTCGGCACCAGGCTCAGGTAGTAGCCCAGGACGCGCTTGGCGATCTCGATCGCGGCGGCCACGAAGATGCCGCCGGCCCACGCGTGCACCCATTTCACGTGGGTGTTGGGCACGTAGTGGTAGAGCGAGGCCATGCCGCCCGCGAGCAGTACGAATTCGAAGGTGTCGAACACCAGCTTGAGCATCCCGCGGCCCACCACGTCGCGTGAGACCGAGAAGACGTAGGCGGTGGTGCTCAGGCTCAGGGCCAGCACCAGCGGCCCGAGCGTGATCGCGGCCCAGTAGATCAGCACCCGCTGAGCAAAGGGCCGGGGCGTGCGCACGCGCCAGATGTTGTTGAGCGTCTTGTCCATCGTGAGGATCAGCGCGATGGCGGTCACCAGCAGCAGCACCAGCCCGGCGACGCCGAGGCCGCTGGCCTTGCTCGCGAACTGGTTGAGGTAGCCCAGCACCTGGCGCGCGATGTTGTCCGGGATCAGGCTCTCGATCAGCCAGCGCTGCACCCGCCCCTGCATGGCCGAAAACATCGGGAACACCGTGAACAGCGCCAGCGCCACGGTGAAGAAGGGCACCATCGCGATGGTGGTGGTGAAGGTCAGGCTGCTGGCCGTGAGGCCCAGCCGGTCTTCGCGGAAACGCTCGCCCAGCACCGCGGCGGTATTACCCCAGGGAAAATTCGAAAGATCCCTCCAGAGTTGCCGGCGATTCATGGCCGGTATCATGCCATCGGGTCCTCTGCCGTTCCGGCGCCGCCCGATCGATTTCCCCTTGCCGTGACCGCTCCCAAAGCCTCTCCTCCTTCAGTTTCCGCCACGCGCTGGCTCGCCGTCGGCAGCCTGGTCGGCCTGATCGTGCTCGGCCTGGCCTGGGAGATGTGGCTGGCGCCGCTGCGTCCGGGCGGCTCCTGGCTGGCGCTCAAGGTGCTGCCGCTGGTGGTGCCGCTCGCGGGCCTGCTCAAGAACCGCATGTACACCTACCGCTGGGTCAGCCTGATGGTCTGGCTCTATTTCACCGAAGGCGTGGTGCGCGCCTGGAGCGACACCGACGGCACGAGCCAGGTGCTTGCGTTGATCGAGGTGGCGCTGTGCCTGGCGCTCTTCGTCGCCTGCGCCTTGCACGTTCGACTTCGCCTGCGCCATGCGGCGCGGGCCCGCCATCTGGAAGGAGCCGCGCCATGAGCCCCGCCCGGCCGCCCGAAGGGGCTCGCACCGCAGTGCGGAGCACGGAGGTTATCCAATGAGCGCATCGTTGATCGACCAACTGCGCGCCATCGTCGGCGCGGCCCATGTGCTGACCGGGGGCGACCTCAGCGCCTACGAGCAGGATTGGCGCAAGCGCTCGCGCGGCAAGGCGCTCGCCGTGGTGCGGCCCGCCAGCACGCAGCAGGTCGCCGAGGTGGTCAAGGCATGCGCGGCCGCCGGCACCGCCATCGTGCCGCAGGGCGGCAACACCGGCCTGGCGGTCGGCTCGATCCCGGACGAGAGCGGCACCCAGGTGTTGCTGAGCCTGCAGCGCATGAACGCGATCCGCGGCGTCGACGCCGCCAACCTCACGATGACGGTGGATGCCGGCTGCGTACTGCAGACCCTGCAGGAGACCGCCGAGAAGGCCGGCTTCCTGTTCCCGCTGAGCCTGGCGGCCGAAGGCAGCTGCACCATCGGCGGCAACCTGGCGACCAACGCAGGCGGCACGCAGGTGCTGCGCTACGGCAATGCGCGCGAGCTGTGCCTCGGCCTCGAAGTCGTCACGCCGCAGGGCGCCATCTGGAAAGGCACCAGCGGCCTGCGCAAGGACAACACCGGCTACGACCTGCGCGACCTGATGATCGGCAGCGAAGGCACGCTGGGCATCATCACCGCCGCCACCCTGAAGCTCTACCCGCTGCCGGCCGCGCGGCTCACCGCCTGGGCGGCCGTGCCTTCACTCGAACATGCGGTGACGCTGCTGGGCCTCGCGCACAAACGCCTGGGCCCGGGGCTCACGGGCTTCGAGGTCATGGGCAAGTTCGCGCTGAGCCTGGTCGACAAGCACATGCCGCAGCTGCGCGTGCCCTTCATCGACGATGCGGCGGTGCCCTACTGCGTGCTGCTCGAGAACTCCGACAACGAATCCGAAGAGCATGCCCGCGGCCGCTTCGAAGCGCTGCTCGAAACCGCCTTCGAGGCCGGCTGTGTCAGCGACGCGGTGGTGGCCGAGAACCTCACGCAGGCGCACCAGCTCTGGCACATCCGCGAAAGCATTCCGCTGGCGCAGGCCGAAGAAGGCCTGAACATCAAGCACGACATCTCGATTCCGGTGTCGCGCATCCCCGCCTTCGTGGCCGAGACCGACGCGCTGCTCGAACGCGAGATCCCGGGCGTGCGGCTGGTGAACTTCGGCCACCTCGGCGACGGCAACCTGCACTACAACGTGCAGGCGCCGGCCGGCGGCGACAACGGCGCCTTCCTGCGCGACCACGAAGAGCGCATCAACACGCTGGTCTACGACGCGGTCGAGAAATTCGACGGCTCCTTCTCGGCCGAGCACGGCGTCGGCTCGCTCAAGATCGACAAGCTCGAGAAGCACAAATCGCCCGTGGCGCTCGACATGATGCGCGCCATCAAGCGCGGGCTGGACCCGCAAAACATCCTGAATCCGGGCCGGGTGATCCGGACGGAGAAAATCGACGCATGAACCGCCCCATCCGCTCCCAATACGAAGACTTCATGCGCCACGTCGATACCCACGGCGTGCACAAGAGCGACCGCACGGGCACCGGCACCAAGAGCGTGTTCGGCCACCAGATGCGCTTCGACCTGAACGAAGGCTTTCCGCTGGTGACCACGAAGAAGGTGCACCTCAAGTCCATCATCCAGGAACTGCTGTGGTTCCTGACCGGCTCCAGCAACAACAACTGGCTGAAGGAGCGCGGCGTCACCATCTGGGACGAATGGGCGCGCGAGGACGGCGACCTGGGCCCGGTCTACGGCGTGCAGTGGCGCAGCTGGCCGACGCCGGACGGCGGCCACATCGACCAGATCCAGCAGGTCATCGACACGCTCAAGACCAACCCGGATTCGCGCCGCATCATCGTGAGCGCATGGAACGTGGCCGAGCTCTCGAAGATGGCGCTGATGCCCTGCCATGCCTTCTTCCAGTTCTACGTCGCGCCGCCGCAGACTCCGGGTGGACGCGGCAAGCTCAGCTGCCAGCTCTACCAGCGCAGCGCCGACATCTTTCTGGGCGTGCCCTTCAACATCGCGAGCTATGCGCTGCTCACGCACATGATCGCGCAGCAGTGCGATCTGGACGTGGGCGACTTCATCTGGACCGGCGGCGACTGCCACATCTACAGCAACCATGCCGAGCAGGTGGCGCTGCAGCTGAGCCGCACGCCCTACCCTTACCCGACGCTGGTCATCAAGCGCCGGCCGGCCTCGATCTTCGACTACGAATACGAGGACTTCGAGGTCGTCGACTACCAGCATCACCCCGCCATCAAGGCGCCCGTGGCCGTCTGAACCATGACGCGCATCAACCTGATCCTCGCACGCGCCGCCAACGGCGTGATCGGCCGCGACGGCGTGATGCCCTGGCATCTGCCCGAGGACATGGCGCACTTCAAGCAGCAGACCGCCGGTGCGCCGGTGATCATGGGCCGCAAGACCTGGGACTCGCTGCCGCCGCGCTTCCGCCCGCTGCCGGGCCGCCGCAACATCGTGATCACGCGCCAGGCGGATTGGCAGGGCGAGGGCGCGGAGCGCGCCGGCAGCCTGCGCGAGGCCTTGATTCGCTGCGAAGACGAGCAACTGCCCGAGGCCTGGGTGATCGGCGGCGCACAGATCTATGCCGAGGCCGAGCCGCTCGCGCAACGCGCTCTCGTGACCGAGATCGGACGCGACTACGAAGGCGACGCCTGGGCGCCGCGTTTCGACGTGTCCTGGCGCGAGACCGCCCGCGAGTCGCACGTCTCGGCCAACGGCCTGCCCTACGCCTTCGTCACGCTCGAGAGGCCCTGAGGCTGCGCCGAGCCTCCGGCTGACCCCACGGTGGCCTCACTGCATCGCCCGGACTCGCGCTACGCCGTCTATCGGCTGCTCGTGACCCTGCTGCTGATGACCATCGGAAGCAGCGGCATGTACGTGGTGTCCGTCGTCCTGCCCGCCGTACAGGCCGAATTCGGCATCGCGCGCGCCGATGCGTCGCTGCCCTATACCCTGCTGATGATCGGCTTCGGCATCGGCGGCATGTTCATGGGCCGGCTGGCCGACCGCTTCGGCGTGATGTGGCCGCTGCTGCTCGGGGCGCTGTGCCTGGGCATCGGCTATGTCGCCTGCGCCCTGTCCGGCGGCATCGTTGCCTTCACGCTGGCGCAGGCGGTGCTCGTCGGCATGCTCGGCAGCGCCGCCGCCTTCGCGCCCCTGGTCGCCGACACCTCGCTCTGGTTCGTGAAGCGCAGGGGCATCGCGGTGGCGGTATGCGCCAGCGGCAACTACCTGGCCGGCGCGGTCTGGCCGCCGATCGTGCAGCATTTCGTCGAGCTCGTCGGCTGGCGCCAGACCTATTTCGGCCTGGGCATCTTCTGCGGCCTGACGATGGCGGCGCTGGCGCTGCTCATGCGGCCGCGGCCACCGGACATGCAGCCGGACGCACCGGCCTCGGCGCCGGGGGCAGCTGCACCCGATGCGCGGCCCTTCGGACTCAGCCTCGGCACGGCGCAGGGCCTGCTCTGCATTTCGGGCGTGGCGTGCTGCGTCGCCATGGCGATGCCGCAAGTCCACATCGTGGCCTACTGCAGCGACCTCGGCTTCGGCGCCGCGCGCGGCGCGCAGATGTTGTCCCTGATGCTCGCCTGCGGCATCGTCAGCCGCCTGGTGTCGGGCTTCGTGTGCGACCGCATCGGGGGGCTGCGCACGCTGCTCCTGGGGGCCGCGCTTCAATGCATCGCGCTGATGCTCTTCCTGCCCTTTGACGGACTGGCGTCCCTTTTCGTCGTGTCTGCCCTGTTCGGGCTTTTCCAGGGTGGCATAGTTCCTTCGTACGCCATCATCGTCCGCGAGCATTTCCCGCCGACCGAAGCCGGCGGGCGTGTCGGCACGGTGCTCATGTGCACGCTCTTCGGCATGGCGCTGGGCGGCTGGATGTCCGGCAAGGTGTTCGACCTCACCGGCAGCTACCACGCGGCCTTCCTCAACGGCATCGCGTGGAACCTGGTGACGCTGTCGATCGCGGCCATGCTCTGGTGGCGCACGCGGCAGGAGCGTCCGGCCCTGCGCTCCCTGTCTTCGTGACGCGCGGCTCAGTCGCCGATCGCCACGTACACCCGCCCGCCTTCGATCTTCACCGGATAGGTGCGCAGATCCTCGGTGACCGGCGCGCAGGTCGCCTTGCCCGTGCGCACGTCGAACTTGCCCTGGTGCAACGGGCACTCGATCTCGTGGCCTTCGAGAAAGCCGTCGCACAGCCGTGCCTGGCCGTGCGTGCAGGTGTTGCTCGTGACGAAGACCTCGCCGTTCACGCTGCAGAGCGCGAGGTCGCGGCCTTCGACCTCGAGGCCCAGCACGTCGTCGGCCGGCAGGTCGTCGACGGCGGCGGCGTCGATCCAGGATGTAGTGCTCATCGTGTGTTCATCCTCGCGTGGGTCAGTTCTCGGGCTTCAGGCCGGCGCGCTCGATCACCGGCTTCCAGCGGCGCAGCTCCTCGCCCATGAAGGCCGCCAGCTCCTGCGGCGTGCTGCCGACCGGGTCGAAGTAGGCGGTCGAAAGCCGCTGGCGCGTGGCCTCGTCCTTCAGCACGGCGGCGATCTCGCGGCTCATGCGCTGCACCACCTCGGGCGGCGTGCCCTTGGGCGCCATGTAGGCGAACCACGGCACGGCCTGGATGTCTGGCACACCTGACTCGCGCAGGGTCGGCAGCTCAGGCAGCAGCGTGGAGCGCTCGGCCGAGGTCACGGCCAGGGCCTTGAGGCGTCCGGCCTTGGCCTGCGGCATCACGGCCACCGGCGGCAGGCAGGCGTACTGCACGTCACCCTGGATGATGGCGGTGGTCGCCTGGCCCGAGGAGGCGTAAGGGATGTGCACCGCGAAGGACTTCGTCTTGAGCTTGATCAGCTCCACGCCCAGGTGCGAGATCGATCCGCTGCCGGTGGAGGCGAAGTTGAACTTGCCCGGGTTGCGCTGCATCGCCGAGAGCCAACCCTTGACCGAATCGACGTTCAAGTCGTTCGAGACCACGCAGACGTTCGGCGTCGTGGCCGCCAGCGACACCGGCGCCAGGTCGCGGAAGGGGTCGTAAGGCAGATTCTTGTAAAGCACCGTGTTGTAGACCAGCGGTGCGTTGACCGAGAGCAGGAAGGTGTAGCCGTCGGGCGCGGCCTTCGCGACCAGGTCGGTGCCGCTGTTGCCGCCGGCGCCGGGCTTGTTGTCCACCACAAGCGGCTGGCCGATGCGGCCTGCCAGCTTGTCGTTCACGATGCGCGCGAGGATGTCGGGCGAGGAGCCGGCCGCGAAGGGAACGACGATGCGCACCGGGCGCTGCGGCCAGTCCTGGGCACCGGCATGGACAGCAGCGAGCGCCAGCAGCGCGCAGGGCAGGAGTCGAAGCGGGCTCATGACTGCGGCACCTCGATGTCGACCATCGCCTGGTGGTCCTGCTGCTCGCGCGCGATGAAGCCGGCGATCAGCGCGCGGTAGGCGGCCTCGACCACCTCGGGATAGGCGCCCTTCTCCTCGGCCAGCCGCCGCACCTTGTCGATCACCTCCTGCTGGCGCTGCGGCGCCGAGACCTGGAAGGCATCACGCTTGAAGCGCGCCGCGTCCTTCACATAGCGGCCGCGCTCGGCCAGCAAGGCGACGATCTGCACGTCGATCGCATCGATGCGTTCGCGCACCTGCGCCAGGTTGTCGGCCAGCGGCACATAGGCGGGATCGCGGAAGCGGCGCAGCGCCGTGCCGTGGGTATCCGGTTCTTTGTCTGTCATGTCTCAGATCGGATAGATGATGGAGTTGGGGATCATTTCGCTGTCGTACACGACCAGGCGCGACGCGAACTTCAGCCCCTCGGGCATGCGCACGACCGTGTCGATGTAGCGGCCCACATTGAAGACAGTGGAAAGTTCGCTGAGCTTGGTGCGAAAGACCGCGTAGTTGGCTTCGCTGCGGATCGTGCCGTCTTCGTCCACGCCATGCACCAGCGGCAGGCCCACCACGTGGCGCTGGTAGTAGGGGTCGTGAAACAGCGTCTCGCGAATGCCGTAGACGCGGTCTTCCAGCATGCCTTTGCTCTCGAAGGACAAGGTGGCCAGCGGCAGGCCGCGTTCGTGGTTCTCGCGCGGCTGCAGGCGGTAGCTGCACTCGTCGATGAAGAAGGCGGGCCACAAATCCCAGTTTCCCGAGTCAACCGCACGTGCGTAGTCGGCGTAGAGTTGGCTCAGCTCGAAGTAGTCATGCGGCGCCATGGTCATGCCTCCATCACCTTGCGCCAGTACTTGTACATGCCGCGGATCAGCGTCTCGGTCACCATGTGGTCGGTGTCCTCCACCTCGCGCCCGCCGAGCTCGGCCAGCGTGCGGTGGTAGGGCTTCTGCTCGAAGCCCTGCTGCGAGAACTCGATGACCTCGCCGTCGTCGGCCGAGACGAAGCCGGCCGGCCCGAACAGGTTGGCCTGGCGCAGGCGCCGCTGCTGCATCTCTTCGCTGTCGTCCTCGAAGCCGAAGTGCGTCCAGACGAAATCGAAGGCGTCGTGGCCCACGGGCTGGATATGGCGCGTCGACACGCTGTTGACCTGCTGCTGCAGGATCACGCTCGGGAACAGCGTGGTCATCACCGCGGTCGGGCCGCCCCACCAGGGCTCGGGCACGATGTCGAGGAAGCGCGGGTCCTTGAGCTGCATGCTCTCCTTGAAGCTCGACACCTGCGTGACCTGAGCGGCCTTGCCCGCGTTGCCGCGCGTCGAGATCATCGCGGCGTGGCGGCCGTGCGCGTCCATCTTGAGCTCTGACTTGTTGTCCGCGCGCCAGAGGCCGAAGGTGACGAACCAGGTGTGCAGCAGCCCCGGGTGGTACGGGTCCTTGATGTTCTCCTGCATCAGCTTCCAGTTGCCCGGAATGCGCTGGCGGTTGTAGCCGAGGATTTTGAGCTTGCGGCCGTCGAACAGGCGGTCGAAGTAATGCAGGATGGCCGGCCCCATGAAGTCTTCCAGCGACTCCACCTCGTGGTCGAAAGAGGCGAACACCACGCCGCCGCGCGTCGCCACCTTGAGCTTGTTGAGGCTGTTCTCCTCGGTCTTGAAGTCGGCCGGCATGCCGCCGTTGACCTTGCCGTCCTGCTTGACGCCGCGCCGGAAGGGCACCCCCTGCAGGTCGCCCTTGAGCGTGTAGTTCCACTGGTGGTAGGGACAGACGAACTCCTTGCGGTTGCCCTGGCGCTCGCGGCAGAAGCGCATGCCGCGGTGCGCGCAGACGTTCTCCACCACGTTGATGCCGCCATCGGCGTCGCGCACCATGATCACCGAGCGCTCGCCGATCGCGGTGCGCTTGAAGTCGCCGGCGTTCGGGATCTCGGCTTCGAGGCCGACGTAGCACCAGTGCTTGCTGTAGAAAAAGCGCTCCAGCTCCTTCTTGTGCTGGTCCTCGCCGATGTAGGCCATGAAGGGGATGCGGCTGGTCTTCTCCGATTCCCAGTGGATCTTCTCGGGGAACACGGTGGATGGCGGGGTCGTCATGGGGTCTCCTTTCGTTCTTCGACGCTTCTCTCATGCGCCCTGCATGTAGAAGGCATCGGCATGGATCTTTTCCAAGGCCAGGCCGCGGTCCTTGAGCAGCAGCGTGACCGCCTCGACCATCGGCGGCGAGCCGCAGAGGTAGGCGCGCCAGCCCTCGAAGCCGCCCGGCCAGTCGGAGCGGATGGCATCGGTGATCAGCCCTTGGCGTGCGCCCGGACGCGCCGCGCCCGATACGCAGACCACGTGCACCTGGAGCCCCGCGTGCAGGGCCTGCAGTTCGCGCAGCTCTTCGAGGCCGTAGACGTCGGCGTCCGATCGCACGCCGAAGTAGAGGTGGATCGGGTTGGACATGCCGGCCTCGATCGCGCCGCGCACGATCGCCAGCACGGGCGCCAGCCCCGTGCCGCCGGCCGCGCAGAGGATCGGTCCGGTATGCCGCGTGCGCAGGTAGGCGGCGCCCATCGGGCCGCTGACGCGGACCGCGTCGCCGGGCTTCAACTGCTCGAAGACGTAGTCGGTCACCCGGCCGCCGGGCACGCGCCGCACGTGGAACTCGAGCTCCGCATCGCCGCTGAGCCGGGCCATCGAATAGGGCCGCACGTGCTCGGGCGCGAACTGCAGCTGGGCGTACTGGCCCGGCGAGAACGACAAGGGCTTGGCCGGCTTCAGGCGCAATCGCCGGATATCGTGCGTGAGCGTCTCGATCTCGGCGATGGTGGCCTTGACGATGCGCGCGGGGTGCACGACCACTTCGTCAGGCTCGGGAATCTCGATGGTGCAGTTCTCGGTCAGCGTGCTCTGGCAGGCCAGCACATGGTTTTCGCGCGGGCCGTCGGGCCGCATCGCGTCCTGCCCCTGCCCCGCATCCAGCACCCGCCCTTCGACCACCTTGCAGCGGCAGGTGCCGCAGCGCCCGGCCATGCAGCTGTAGGAGACCGGCACCTGGTGCTCGCGCAGCACCTCGAGCAGGTTCGCGCCCGGGCGGACCTCGATGGTGCGTGCGAAGGGGCGGACATGCAGTTCCATGGCGCCGATCATCGGCATCCTTCTCACATTGGCCAATAGAATCTCGTGAATTCATCGAATCACTGATGTGAATAAAGGTGCCGCATGGAGCTCCGGGAGATCGACCTCAACCTGCTGCTGGTCTTCGACCGGATGCTGGCCGAGAAGCGCGTCTCGGCCGTGGCGGAATCGCTGGGCCTCTCGCAGCCGGCCATCAGCAATGCGCTGGCGCGGCTGCGCCGGGCCTTCGGCGACGAGCTGTTCCTGCGCACTGCGCGCGGCATGGAGCCCACGCCCTTCGCGCTGCAGCTCGCGGAACCGGTGGCCTACGCGATGGGCACGCTGCATGAAGCGCTCAATCAGCAGACCGTCTTCGATCCGGCCACCAGCACGCGCAGCTTCACGCTCGCGATGACGGACATCGGCGAGATCTACTTCGCGCCGGTGCTCATGGAAGTGCTGTCGCGCGCCGCGCCGGGCGTGACCATCAGCACCGTGCGCAACACCGCCGTCAACCTGCGCGACGCCATGGAGGCCGGCCAGGTGGACATCGCGATCGGCCTCCTGCCGCAGTTGAAGACCAGCATCTTCCAGCGCCGGCTGTTCAGGCAGCGCTACGTCTGCCTCTTCAGCGCCACGCATGCGCTTGCCGCCAAGCCGAAGCTGACGCTGAAGGATTTCTGCGCGGCCGAGCACCTGCTGGTCAAGGCCGCGGGCACCGGCCACGGCCAGGTCGACGAGCTGATGGCCGCGCAGGGCATTGCCCGCCGCATCCGGCTCACGGTGCCGCATTTCGTGGCCATCGGCCATATCCTGCGCTCCACGCCGATGATCGCCACCGTGCCCGAGCGCTTGGCGCAAAGCATCGCCGAGCCCTTCGGGCTGATCTGGCGCACCCACCCGGTGGCGCTGCCGCAGATCGCGATCAACGCGTTCTGGCATGCGCGCTTCCATCGCGATCCGGGCAACCAGTGGCTTCGGGGCGTGCTGTTCGACCGCTTCGCCGACACCTGACTTCACGCCGCACGGCGCGGCGCCACAAACCCCGGCGGCGGGATGAAGTTCCGATCCGGACCGAGCCCGTTCGCAACGCCGAGCCGCGTGGCCAGGTGCGCCGCGTCATACGGCGCGTGCACCTTGACGTCATTGTCGAAGTAGCAGAAAACGTCGCGCCGCGCCCGGCGCGCCGCCGGCTGCGGCGATGCCCTTCGCGCATCGTTCACCTGGCGACCGCGGCGCCAGGCATCGATGCGCTCTGCCCACCGGTCGAGCGCGGCGTCACCATAGCCGCTGGCGTAAAGCTCCTTGTCGCCATGCAGCCTCACGTAGACGAAGTCGGCCGTCAGATCCTCGATCAGCGGCCAGCGTCCGGCCGTATCGGCGACCACCAGCGCGACTTTGTGCCGGCGCAGCATGGCGATGAAGCCGGGGTCGATGAAGCTGGGATGACGCACTTCAACGGCATGCCGCATTCGCCGTCGGACGGGCCGCTTCAGCCAGGTGCGGCCCTCGAGGCGCTCGTCATGTGCGCGCGCGAGGGCGAGCGCCGCTTGCGTGTCGCCCGGCAGCAGCGAGAGGAAGGCCTCGAGACGCTCCGGGTCGTAGGGCAGGTTCGGCGGGAGCTGCCACAGGATCGGACCCAGCTTCGAACGCAGGGCGAACAACCCCGAAGCAAGAAAGTTGGCCAGCGGAATGCGCACGTCCTTCAGCCGAAGCATGTGCGTGATGTAGCGCGAGCCCTTGACCGCGAACACGAAGTCGTCCGGCGTCTCGTCGTGCCATGCCTGGTACGACTCGGGTCGCTGCAACGAATAGAAGGAGCCGTTGAGCTCGATCGTGGACAGCATGCGCGACGCGAACGCGAGTTCCCGACGCTGCGCAAGCCCGGGCGGATAGAACCGCCCGCGCCATGGTTTGTATCGCCAGCCCGAGATCCCGATGCGGGCGTCGCCACGTGTTCCGGCCATGGGGCGACGGTGCCGCCATGCGACGGTCCACAAGGTCAGCGGGCGGCCCGCCCGGTTCGAGAAAAATCCCTACATCAAGGGGCAACACCGCCCACATGGGGGACCTCATGATCGCGCGATGTTTGGATTCTGAAAGGAGTCCGAACATGGCACAAAGCACCACTGAAGCGTTCCGGTTTCCTACCGCCGAGGACCACGACGCACCGCTCCATCGGGACGGGCCCCCGGCGCAGGAACCGACCGAATCGGCGCTGGACCATGGCGTGGAAGAATCATTCCCGGCCAGTGATCCCGTATCCGTCACCACGAGCAGGGTCATCCCCCCTGCGGCCGATCAGGCTCGCGTTGCGCGCGACTCTTCAAGGCGGCTCGAAGACTCGCGGGCACGCTCGGCGCTGCGAACCGGGCTCATCGCCGGCACCGGAGCGAGCGTGCTGTCCACTGCGGCGTTGATGCTGGCGGGCCGGCACGAGACAGGCAGCGCCCTTGCGCCGACCAATGCGACCAGTCACTGGCTATGGGGGAAAGAGTCTCTTGCTGCCGACCGCGCGACCCTTCGTCATACCGCCCTGGGTTACCTGACTCACCACCTCGCCGCCACCTTCTGGGCGAGCTTGTATGCGTGGTTGTACGGCAATCGGCAAAGTGCCCAGTCGATTCCTGCTGCGTTGGCGGGCGCCACGGCGGCGGCCGCGGTTTCGTGCGTAGTCGACTACACCGTCACGCCGGAAAGGCTCAGACCCGGTTTCGAGCATCGGCTGTCGAAGCCCGCCATGTCCGCCATGTATGGCGCATTCGCGATCGGCCTCGCGGCCGGCTGCCTGTTCGCCAACCGGCGCAGCCGGCGCTGAACAGGAAAGGAGAAGACGATGAAATCGACCAACATTTCAAAAGAGGTCGACGCGCTGCGTTTCGCGGCGCAACCCTTGAGCGGCTCTGACGAGGACTACGGTGCGCTGCTCGAGCCCTTGCGCGGCGGAGGCAGCCATGTTCTGGCATTGCAGGAAGCTCGGCTCGAGCGTGCGATCGGCGTCATCTACCGCCCCAGAACCGAACGCCAGAGTTACTACTTCTTCGCTCGGCTGCCAGCGCAATTCGACGCGCTGCTTCACTTTGATGAGTCACGTGCGGTCGAGCCGCTGGAGCGCGAAGCCGGATGGAAGGACGCCGAGGCGCCTGAGACCTATCCATCGGGGGTGTAGTCATGGACTCCGGACCCAAATCCATAGAGCAGCTCGCGCTTCGAATCGACTTGCGCAGCGCGATGCTCGAGGCCGACCTGAGCCTGCCGGTCACGGCCCGCGGACTCGTGCTGTTCGCGCATGGAAGCGGGAGCAGCCGCTTCAGTCCGCGCAATCGCCAGGTTGCCCAGCAGCTCAACGAGGCCGGGTTGGCGACCGTGCTCGTCGATCTGCTGACGCCCGCCGAAGGAGTGGTCGACGAACGCACGCGCCAATTGCGCTTCGACATCACCTTGCTCGCCGACCGCCTCATCGACCTGACCGACTGGCTGTGCGCTCACGGGCGAACCGCCAGCCTGAACATCGGCTATTTCGGTGCGAGCACCGGCGCCGGGGCCGCACTGGCGGCGGCGGCGCAGCGGCCCGATACGGTTCGCGCCGTGGTCTCCCGCGGCGGCCGGCCGGACCTGGCCGGGCAGGCGCTGGCTCGCGTTCGCGCGCCGACGCTGCTGGTCGTCGGCGGCAACGACGGGGCGGTGATCGATCTGAATCGGCAAGCGCTCGCGTTGCTGCGCTGCGAGAAACACATGGCGATCGTGCCTGGCGCGACCCACCTGTTCGAAGAGCCCGGCGCGCTCGGCGCCGTTTCGGCGCTGGCACGCGACTGGTTCCTCAACCATCTCAACCGCCCGCTCTAGGAAAGTACGACATGAGGCAAATCCCGCGACACCGGAAATGGCCTGAGCCCCGGCATGAAGCGCACCGGCGCTGTCGCGGGCATGGGCGATCCTTAACTCAGGTACTCTTGCGCAACTTATGAAAATTGCCACCTGGAACGTCAATTCCCTCACCGCTCGCCTGCAGCACGTGCTCGACTGGCTGATCGCCAACCCGGTCGACGTGCTGTGCCTGCAGGAGCTCAAGATGAGCGACGACAAGTTCCCGCTCGACGTGCTGCAGTCGGCCGGTTATCACGCGGCGGTGTTCGGCCAGAAGACCTACAACGGCGTCGCGATCCTGAGCCTGGCCCCGGTGCGCGACGTGGCGAAGAACATCGGCGGCTTTGCCGACGATCACTCGCGCGTCGTCAGTGCCACCATCGACACGCCGGCCGGCGAGCTGCGCGTCGTCAACGGCTACTTCGTCAACGGCCAGGCGCCGGGCACCGAGAAGTTCGCCTACAAGATGAGCTGGCTGCGCGCCATGCGCGAGTGGCTGCGCGAGGAGCTCGCGGCACATCCGAGGCTGGTGCTGCTCGGCGACTTCAACATCGCGCCGGAGGACCGCGACAGCTTCGACCCCATCGGGCTGGCCGAGACCATTCATCACACGACCGAGGAGCGCGAGCATTTCAAGGCCCTGCTGGGGCTCGGCCTCGCCGACAGCTTCCGCCTGTTCGAGCAGCCCGAGAAGAGCTACTCGTGGTGGGACTACCGCATGCTCGGCTATCAGAAGAACCGGGGGCTGCGCATCGATCACATCCTGGTGAGCGAGCCGCTGGTGCCGCATGCGAAGAGCTGCACCATCGACCGCGTGCCGCGCAAGTGGGACAAGCCCAGCGACCATGCACCCGTGACACTGGAGCTCGACGCATGAAACGAATCCTTCACCTCGCCCTTCTCGCGGCCGTGCTCGGCCTTTCCGCCTGCTCGGCGTTGAAGCCGAGCGCCACTGACGAAGTGCCCTCGGCCGGCGCCAAAGGCCCACCGGAAGAACCGTCGCAGCCGTCGGCCAAGGCGCCGACCGTGCGGCTCATCACCGCGCAGACGCCTGCCGTGCGCGCCTACCGCAAGATCGGCGCGCGGCACATCTACAGCAAGTACCCCCAGCGCATCTACAAGGGGAAGATTCCGCCGCTGGTGTATGCGGTGGTGGTGACCGAAACCGAAGTCGACAGCAGCGGGCGCGTCACGGGCGTGCACTTCAGCCGCACGCCGAGCCATGCGCCGGAGGTGAGCGGAAAGATCGCCGAGCTGATCCGCGACGCCTCGCCCCTGCCAGCCCCGGGCAAGCTGGGCGCGCACACGTACGTCGACACCTGGCTGTGGGACAGGAGCGGCCAGTTCCAGCTCGATACGCTGACCCTGGGGCAGCGCAGCCGCTGAGCGTCGGCGCGCCTGCAGTCATTCCAGGCCGAGCTCCTGGATCTTGCGCGTGATCGTGTTGCGGCCGATGCCGAGCTTCTGCGCAGCCTCGATGCGGCGGCCGCGCGTATTGGCCAGCGCCGTAAGGATCAGGCGCGATTCGAAACGGCGCGACAGCACGTCCCAGACGTCGTTGCGCCCGGCCGCCAGCAGGCTCTGCGCCTCCTGTTCGAGCCCGGCCTCCCACGAAGCCGAGCCGACCGGGGCTGCGCCGGCAGCGGGTGCGGAGGGTGCCGCGGAAGCCGAGGCCGAGGCCACGGCAGCAGCCGCGGAAGGGGCCGCCACGGCTTCGCGCTCCGCTGTGGCGGCAGCGGCGGCACCAGGCGCCGCAACGGCGGCGGCAGAACCGGCCATCACCTCGGGGGGCAGGTCCTTGGCTTCGATCAGCTGTGCCGGCGCCATCACCGTCAGCCAGTGGCAAATGTTCTCCAGCTGCCGCACGTTGCCGGGAAAAGAGAATGTCGCGAGCTGCGCGAGCGCCGCATCGGAGATGCGCTTGGGCTCGACGCCGAGCTGCTTGGCGCTCTGCTGCAGGAAGTGGCGCGTGAGCGCGGGGACATCTTCGCCGCGCTCGCGCAGGGCCGGCAGCCGCAGCCGGATCACGTTGAGCCGGTGGAACAGGTCTTCGCGAAAGCCGCCGATCTTGACGCGCTGCTCCAGGTCCTGGTGCGTGGCCGCGATCACGCGCACGTTGGCCTTGACCGAGTTGTGGCCGCCGACGCGGTAGAAATGGCCATCGCTCAGCACGCGCAGAAGACGCGTCTGCAGGTCGAAGGGCATGTCGCCGATCTCGTCGAGGAACAGGGTGCCGCCCTCGGCCTGTTCGAAGCGTCCGCGGCGCATGGTCTGCGCGCCGGTGAAGGCGCCCCGCTCGTGGCCGAAGAGCTCGCTTTCGAGCAGGTCCTTCGGGATGGCGGCCGTGTTGATCGCCACGAAGGGGCCGTTGGCGCGCGGCGAATGCTTGTGCAGCGCGCGCGCCACCAGCTCCTTGCCGGAGCCTGATTCGCCGGTGATCAGCACCGTCACATTGCTTTGCGACAGCCGCCCGATGGCGCGAAACACGTCCTGCATCGCCGGTGCCTGGCCCAGCATCTCGGGGGCAGCGGCCATGCGCTCCTCGGACACTTCCTCGCGCTGGCTTTCGTCGACCGCGCGGCGGATCAGTTCCACCGCGCGCGGCAGGTCGAAGGGCTTCGGCAGGTACTCGAAGGCGCCGCCCTGGAAGGCCGAGACGGCGCTGTCGAGGTCGGAGAAGGCGGTCATGATGATGACCGGCAGGCCCGGATGCTTGGCCTTGATCTTGTCGAGCAGGTCGAGGCCCGAGCCGCCCGGCATGCGGATGTCGCTCACCAGCACCTGGGGACCCTGCATCTCGTCGTCGGCCGCGGCTTCGAGCGCGGCCAGCACCTCGCGCGTGTTGGTGAAGCTGCGGGTCGGCAGGTCTTCGCGCAAGAGCGCCTTTTCCAGCACGAAGCGGATCGATTGGTCGTCATCCACTATCCAAATCGGCTTCATGCAGTTCCTTGTTCCCTGTTAGCTAAGGCAGCGGTATCAATATCTTGAAATCGGTCCGGCCCGGGACACTGTCGCACTCGATCACGCCGTGGTGCTGTTGCACGAAAGTTTGCGCCAGCGTCAATCCAAGGCCCGTCCCGCCTTCCCTGCCCGACACGAGCGGGTAGAAGATGCGGTCCTTGATCGCGTCCGGCACACCCGGTCCATTGTCGATGACATGCAATTCCAGTGCCAGTCGATACCACTGCTTGTTGAATATCACCTGACGCGCGATGCGGGTCTTGAAGGTGATGCACGCATCGCCGGCCGCACGCCGCTCGGCCAATGCCTGCGCCGCGTTGTGGACGATGTTGAGCGTGGCCTGGATGAGCTGCTCGCGATCGCCGCGGAACTCGGGGATCGAGACGTCGAAGTCGCGCTCGATGTGCAGGTCGCGCGGGAACTCCGCAAGGATCACCGAGCGCACGCGCTCGCAGACCTCGTGGATGTTGACGTCGCCCACCACGTGCGGGCGGCGGTGCGGCGCGAGCAGGCGATCGACCAGCGTCTGCAGGCGGTCGGCCTCGTGGATGATGACCTGGGTGTACTCGATGAGGTCGCGCGATTCGACCTCCATCTGCAGCAGTTGCGCCGCGCCGCGAATGCCACCCAGCGGGTTCTTGATCTCGTGCGCGAGATTGCGGATCAGTTCCTTGTTGGCCTGCGCCTGATCGAGCAGCCGCTCTTCGCGGTCTTGGCGGACCTGCTGCTCGAGCGGCGACATCTCGATGATCAGCTCGCCCGCGCGGTCGCCCTGCGCCAGCGTGACCTGCACCGGCATCAGCTCGTGGTTGACGCGGCGCAGGTAGGCTTCGTAGCGCAGCGTGGCGAAGTCGTTGCTGCGCGCGCCGTCGATCGCCGTGCGCAGCACCTGCGGCTCATGGAAGCAGGCGCCGAACTGCGAGCCTTCGAGCGTGCGGCGCGAGGTACCGAGCGCGTCTTCCAAGCCGGCATTGGCGAACAGCACCGCACCGTCGGTGCGCACCACCGCGATCAGCGTGGAAAGAAGGTCGAAGGCCTGGAAGCGCTTGGCGGCGGCAGCGCTCTTTCCAAAG
The DNA here is from genome assembly GCF_018614955.1 of Variovorax paradoxus. Lineage (GTDB taxonomy): Bacteria > Pseudomonadota > Gammaproteobacteria > Burkholderiales > Burkholderiaceae_C > Variovorax > Variovorax paradoxus_J. The sequence continues at coordinate 37,106 of NZ_JAGGNV010000051.1, read as the reverse complement.
GCCATCAGCGATTGGCCGGCAGGCGGCCGATTTCGCGGCGGATGCCCGCGATGTCGCTTTCGTTGCGCGCGATCTCGGCCTTCATTTCGGCCACGCGGTCCAGGTACTTCTGGTAGTTGCGGGCTTCGCTGCCCTGCTTCTCGGGTTCGCCGCCGTTGTAGTCCTTGAGCAGTTGGGCCTGGCGCTCTTCGGCTTTCTTGAGCTCGGACTCGAGCACCGAGCGGGCTTCGCCGTCGCGTGCGCGCTGGTCGGCGCCGTCGACGCGCGGGCTGCCGGCCGGTGCACGCGCTGCGGTGCTGCCCGCCGCAGCCGCCGCGATCGGGCGGGTGCCCTGGACCACGGTGACGTTGCCGCCCTCCATCACCTTGCAGCCGCGCTGCTGGGCGAGGGTCGCGTTATTGGTGTATTCGTTGCCGCAGCGCCAGACGCGCTCCTGCTGGGCCTGGGCCTGGATGTGCACGCCGGCCGCCGCCAAGGCGGCTAGGAGGAAAACGAAAGGAATCTTCATGATCGTGAATGTAGTGCGCAGCAAACCGGCATTTTCGTGCAATTCGGGAGTTCGGCCGCGCAAGGTGGCCCCAAAAAGAAAAGGGACGGCCCAAGGCCGTCCCTTTTTAACGCCAAAGCCGAAAAGCTGGCTTACAGGGAGTAGTACATGTCGAATTCGACCGGGTGCGTCGCCATGCGGAAACGCGTGACTTCCTGCATCTTGAGGTCGATGTAGGCGTCGATGTAGGCATCGGTGAACACGCCGCCCTTGGTCAGGAAGGCGCGGTCCTTGTCGAGGTAGTCGAGCGCCTGGTCGAGGCTGTGGCACACGGTCGGGATCAGCGCGTCTTCTTCCGGCGGCAGATGGTAGAGGTCCTTGCTCGCGGCTTCGCCCGGATGGATCTTGTTCTCCACGCCGTCCAGGCCGGCCATCAGCATCGCGGCGAAGCCGAGGTACGGGTTCATCATCGGATCGGGGAAGCGCGCTTCGACGCGGCGGCCCTTCGGATTGGCCACGAACGGGATGCGGATCGAAGCCGAGCGGTTCTTGGCCGAGTAGGCCAGCTTCACCGGGGCTTCGAAGCCGGGAACCAGGCGCTTGTAGCTGTTGGTGCCGGGGTTGGTGATGGCGTTGAGCGCACGGGCGTGCTTGATGATGCCGCCGATGTAGTGCAGCGCGAAGTCGCTGAGACCCGCATAGCCGTCGCCGGCGAACAGGTTCTTGCCGTCCTTCCAGACCGACTGGTGGACGTGCATGCCGGAGCCGTTGTCGCCGACGATCGGCTTGGGCATGAAGGTCGCGGTCTTGCCATAGGCGTGGGCCACGTTGTGGATCACGTACTTCTGCAGCTGGACCCAGTCGGCGCGCTGGATCAGCGTGCTGAACCTGGTGCCGAGTTCCATCTGGCCGGCATTCGCCACTTCATGGTGATGCACTTCGACCGGGATGCCCAGCGACTCGAGCACCAGGCACATCTCGGAGCGCATGTCCTGGAAGCTGTCGACTGGGGGAACCGGGAAGTAGCCGCCCTTGACGGCGGGACGGTGGCCGGTGTTGCCGTGCTCGAATTCCTTGGCGCTGTTCCAGGAGGCTTCTTCGGACTCGATCTTGACGAAGCAGCCGGACATGTCGTTCTGCCAGCGCACGCCGTCGAACACGAAGAATTCGGGCTCCGGTCCGAAGTAGGCGGTGTCGCCCAGGCCCGAGGCCTTCATGTAGGCCTCGGCGCGCTTGGCGAGCGAGCGCGGATCGCGCTCGTAGGGCTTGCCGTCGGTCGGGTCGACCACGTCGCAGGTCAAGAGCAGCGTCGTTTCTTCGAAGAAGGGATCGATGTTGGCCGTGTTCGGGTCGGGCATGAGCAGCATGTCCGAAGCCTCGATGCCCTTCCACCCGGCGATCGACGAGCCGTCGAAGGCATGGCCGTCGGTGAATTTGCCCTCGTCGAAGGCGGACACAGGCACGGTCACGTGCTGCTCCTTGCCGCGGGTATCGGTGAAGCGGAAGTCGACGAACTTGACCTCGTTTTCCTTGACGAGTTTGAGTACATCGGCGACGGTCTTTGCCATCAGGTTCTCCTGGTTTGGATGGTTGGTTGGAATTGCGGGACTGGGAATGCAGTTTCTGTGCCCATTGTCACTGCCGAAGAGGGGTACCCGGCATCGCGCCGAAACCCCAAAAACAGGCAAGTTGTAACCGAATTGGTGCGACTCAGATCAACGCACCAATTCTGGGCCAAGACGCACACCAAAGGCGTGCAGACCTTCGAGCAGCTGCGCATAGGCAGCGTCGATGGACGCGGTTTCGCCCTTGACGCCGAGCTCGATGTGGCGGCCGTGCTCGGCATGGTCGACGCTCGGCAGACTGAAGACCTTGACGCCCGGATGGCTGCGCTCGACGGCCTCCATGAGCGGCGTGAGCGTGGCTTCCATCGCACCGTACACGATGACCGACTTCTCGGCCGCATGCCCGTGGGCGAAGAGATGCGCATAGCGCTCGTCGAGCACCGATTCGATCATCGGCCAGGCCATGACCGGGAAACCCGGCACGAAATGCACGTCGCCGACGCTGAAGCCCGGAATCTTGTTGTACGGGTTGCGGATGATGTTGGCGCCGAGCGGGAACACGCCCATGTTGAGCCGGTGCACGTTGTCGGGACGGTCGGGCTCGTAGACCGTGCCCTGCTCGCGCGCGGTGTCCTGCATGCGTTCGCGGATCAGCAGCTCGGCTTCCGGATGCAGCCCGAGCGGCACCCCGAGCGCCGCGGCCGCGCACTGGCGCGTGTGGTCGTCCGGCGTGGCGCCGATGCCGCCGGTGGAGAACACGACGTCGCCCGAGGCGAAGGCGCGCGCGAGCGCTTCCGTGATGCGGACCGGCACGTCGCCGACGTACTCGGCCCAGGCCAGCTGCAGGCCGCGCGCGGCGAGCAGCTCGATGACCTTGGGCATGTGCTTGTCGGCACGCTTGCCCGACAGGATTTCGTCGCCGACGACGAGAAGACCGAATGAACGTGTGCTCATGGTGCGCCCCATTGGGTGGCGGCCGCATGGACGTCTGCCATCTCGGCCGTGGAAGGTGAAACGGCCGCCGCCGCGCGCTGCGCCCGCAGCTGGGCCAGCGCATCCAGGCAGTAGTGCGCGAACCAGAGCGCCGAGAACGCGAACACCAGCGTGTAGATCCAGATCGCGAGCGGCACCAGCACGAAGAAGGCAGCCGCGAACAGCAGCCCGGATGCCCAGATGATGCTGGGCGCGGCGCCCAGGTAGCCGCACAGCACGCCGACGCCGAGCAGCGGCAGCCGGTGGGCGCGCAGCACGGCATCGCGCTCCTCCGGGCTCGCATGCTCGGCCAGGGCGTCGAAGCTCATCACGCGATAGGTCAGCCAGCCCCAGATCAGCGGCGGCAGGATCAGCACCAGCGGCGGAATGAGCCACAGCGGCATCGAGACGACCAGCGCGAGCAGCGCCAGCACGGTGAGGCCCAGCGAGCGGAAGACGCCGCCGAAGAAGGAAGCGCCCTTCTTCTGCTCGAGCGTCGGGAAACGACGGTCGGCCACCAGGCGCGTGAGCGGCGGCGCCATGAGCCCTGCCACGATGAGGAGCGAAACCACGACGATCAAGGGCGTGGCCGCGATCACCACCACCATCGGCGCCAGCACGGCCGTGACATCCCCGGAGAACAGGCGCCCGATCCAGCCCCAGAAGCTGGACAGAAGCGGCCAGGCCTCGAGCGCCTCGCGCGTCCATGCCACCGTCGCGTCCCAGTAGAAATAGCCGAACAGCGCTGCCAGCAGCGCCATGAGCCCGAGCGGCAGCAGGGAGAGCACGATCACCCGCGGGTGCATGCAATAGGCTACCGAGCGCCAGAAGGAGTCGAGAAGAAGACGCATCGACGCCGAGGATAACCGCGTCGCGTGGAATCGAGATCAGCCGCGGCCGGCGAGGCGCTTGAGCCCCAGCCACTGCTGCGCCCAGAAGCCGCGCCCGTAGTCGCGCACGCGGCCTGCGGCGTCGGGCTCGACCTGGTCGCGGATGCCGGTCGGGTCGTAGCGCTCTTCGAAATTGACGGTTCGAAACAGCATGTCCCACCATGGCAGCAGCACGCCGAAGTTGTGGCCGCCGAGCGTTCGCGGGCCCTGCGACTCGTGGCCGATCCCGATGCTGTGGTGCACGCGGTGGAAGCGCGGGCTGATCCAGAGCCGCTCGCCGATCGCGCCGAAGCCGAGGCGCAGGTTGGCATGCTGCAGGCTTTCGCTGAGCTGGGTGAAGGCCACGATCGCGATGAACTGCCCCGGCGCCACGCCGATCAGCTGGGCGACGATGACGATGATGGTGTCGTGGATCACGTCGTCGAGCAGATGGTTGCGGTTGTCGCTCCACATCGTCATCTGGCGCTGGGAATGGTGCAGCGAATGCAGCGCCCACCACCATTGGAAGCCGTGCTGGCCGCGATGGATGAAGTACTCGACCAGGTCCAGCGCCACCAGGTAGATCGCGAACGCGACCCAGGGAATGTCGGTCACGCCGGGCCAGAGCTGGTCGAGATGGAAGGAGCCCCAGCCGGCCGCGCGCACGATGCCGAGGATCTCGTCGAACAATGGGTCGAGCGCGAAGAAGATCGCGAGCCGGAACAGGCCCAGCCGGTGGATCAGCGTGTAGAGGATGTCGGTGCGGATGGCGGGCCGGTCGAGCACTGGCTCGGCCGGCCGCCAGCGCTGCAGCGGGCCGAACACGGCGACCAGCACCCCGATCTGGATCAGGCCGACCAGCAGCCAGCCGGTGGCGTCGAAGGCATCCTCGACCCAGCCGCCGAGGCCGACGGCATAGACCAGCGGCTGCACGGCGGCCTCGAACAGCCATTGCTGCAGATTGGCGAAGGGGTCGGTCAACCAGTCCATCGGAACACCCGCGCGATCAGGGATGGGACGCGATCCATTCACGATACGCCGGATGCTGGCGCAGCGTCTCGAAGCAGAAGCCCTTGGCCTTGAGGCCGACGATCAAGGGCTCCAGCACGGCCGGCGCCCATGGATCCTTGCGCGACCAGATGCCCAGGTGCGCGACCAGGATGTCGCCGGGCTGGATGTTGTCGAGGGCCTGCTGCAGCAGCTTCTCGTTGCTGAACTTCTCGCTCGGCAGCTCGTCGCCCAGGAAGCCGGCCGGCGCCCAGCCCACGTGCGCGTAGCCGCAGGCCTTGGCGGCCGCCAGCAGCTTGGGCGAAGTCTTGCCACCCGGCGCGCGGAACAGCGGCAGCGGCTTCTTGCCCGTGACGTGCAGCAGGCGCTCGGAAGCCTTGGTGATGTTGGCGCAGTACTGTTCCGCGTCCCAGGTGAACTGCCGGCCGGCAAAGGCGCCGGCCGAGGGTTCGATGCGGAAGCGCGACGCGATGCCCTTCACGTCACCGCGCCAGTAGGCATGGTCGTAGGTGTGGGACGCGAACTCGTGGCCTTCGGCGGCCCTCGCCTTCCACCACGACGCCCACTGGTTGTCGAGGCTGTCGCCACCGGTCAGCGTGCGCTCGGCCGCGCCGAAGAAGGTGACACGCACCTCCTGGCGCTTGAGCACCTCGGCCACCAGCGGCGCCACGCCCATGTGGCCGGTGTCGAAGCTCAGGTAGACCGGCTTGGTGCAACTGCCCTGAGCGAGGGCACCGGTGGGCACGACGCCCGCAGCGAGCAGGACGAGCGCGGCCGCGGACCTAGCGCCGCGCATGATCGAGCGTCCAGACGCCGTGCGGCGAGCGGCCCACGGGCACCTGCCGCACCACCTTGTGGGCGGCCAGATCGACCACGCTGAGCTTCCTGGCCCAGCGCGCGGTCACGTAGAGCGTCTTGCCGTCGGCCGAGACGTCCATGCAGTCGGGTCCGCCGCCCACCGGATAGGTGTCGCTGACCTGCAGCGTCTGCAGGTCGATGCGGCTGATGGTGTTGGCCACGCGGTTGCTGACGAACACGCTGCGGCCGTCGCCGGCCGAGCGGAAGGCATGGGCGCCCTTGCCGGTCGGAATCTTGCCGACCAGCCTGGGCTCCCGGCCGGCGACGTCGAAGACCTGCACGCCATCGCTGCCCGTGAGGCCCACCAGCAGCGTCTTGCCGTCGTGGATGCCGAAGATGTCGGCCGGCATCGGACCGGTGGGGATGCGCCAGCGGAGGGTCTGCGTGGCGAGGTCGACCGCGACTAGCTCGTCGCTGTCCTGCATCGTGACGTAGGCCGTGGTGCTCTTGCCGTCGATCCAGATGTGGCTCGGCGTCTTGCCCGAGGGAATGCGCTTGACCAGCTTGGGCTCCTTGCCGTCCCAGCGGTAGATGTCGATGTGGTTGAGCCGGTTGCCGGCAGTGACGAACCACTTCATGTCGGGCGAGAAGCGCAGGTGGTAGGGATCGATGATGCCGTAGACCACGCGCTGAACCTCGGCCGTGCGCGGATTCAGGAAGGTCAGCGAGTCGCCTGCCGAATTGGCCACGATCAGCGAGCTCTCGTCTGGCGACAGGTAGAGGTGGTGCGGCTCCTTGCCGGTCGGGATGCGCAGCTTCTCGGTCCAGCTGACCGGATCGACCACGCTGACCGTGGCATCGAGCGAATTGAGCACGAAGACCGGTGGCGGTTCGGCAGCGAGCGCCGGCAGCACGGCGCAGGCAAATAAAAAGGCCGCGAGGCGGCCTATCGGGGGGGAGAAGAAGCGCAAGGGGGAAGTTCCGGGAATCAGGCTTGCGATTTTAACGATCGACCCTGCCCGCTGGCTGACTTGGGCGCGCCGTTCGCAGCGCGTCGACCTGCACCGGATCCAGCCAGCGCCACTGGCCCGGCGCCAGGTCGTCGGGCAGCGCGAGTGGCCCGATGCGCGAGCGGTGCAGGGCCTCGACCCGGTTGCCCACGGCGGCCAGCATGCGCTTGACCTGGTGGTACTTGCCTTCGGTCAGGGTGAGCCGCAGGTGCAGCGGCCCGACCGCCTCGCAGGCGGCCGCGCGCACCGGCTTCGGGTCGTCGTCGAGCACCACCCCGGCCAGCAGCCGGGTCACCTGCGTGTCATCGACCGGGTGCTTGGTGCCAACTTCGTAGACCTTCGGCACATGGTGCTTGGGAGAGCCCATGCGGTGGATGAACTGGCCATCGTCGGTCAGGAGCAGCAGCCCGGTCGTGTCCTGGTCGAGCCGGCCGATGGCCTGCACGCCCTGAACTGCGCCTTTGTTGGGGCGCAGACGCAGTGGCGACGGCAGCAGCGTGTAGATGCTCGGGTAGGTCGACGGCTTCTGCGAGCACTCGGTACCGGCCGGCTTGTGCAGCATCAGGTAGGCCTTCTCGTGGTACGCCCACTCGGTGCCCTGGACCGTGAAGTGCAGGCCTTCCGGCTCGAATTCGGCGGCCGGGTCCGCGACGACGGCCTCTCCCACCCTCACCAGCCCTTGCTGGACCAGTCCGGCGCAGACGCGCCGGGTGCCGAAGCCCTGGGTATAAAGGATTTCCTCGATCCGCATCAATACCCGAGAGCCAGGCCGGTGTTGCGCCGCGGATCGTTGGCGCCGTAGAAGCGGTTCTTGCCGACCGGCTTGCCGCCGAGCGAAGGCGCGCCGACGATGATCGCCGCCAGATGGTTGGCCGGCTGCGGCACGCCGAGGTTGTGGCCCATGTCGGTCAGGAGCTTGCGCGTGTCGGGGCTGATCGCGAAGGTCTCGACGTTGGTCACGTCGGGCAACCACTGCTGGTGGAAGCGCGGCGCGTCGACCGCTTCCTGCACGTTCATGCCGTAGTCGACAACGTTGAGGATCGTATGGAGCACCGCGGTGATGATGCGGCTGCCACCGGGCGTGCCGACCACGAAGACGGGCTTGCCGTCCTTGGTCACGATGGTCGGGCTCATCGAGGAGAGCGGCCGCTTGCCCGGGGCGATGGCATTGGCTTCGCCCTGCACCAGGCCGTAGAGGTTGGGCACGCCGATCTTCGAGGTGAAGTCGTCCATCTCGTTGTTGAGCAGCACGCCGGTGCCGGCGGCCGTGACCTTGGCGCCGAACCAGTCGTTCAAGGTGTAGGTCACGGAAACCGCGTTGCCCCACCGGTCGACGATCGAATAGTGGGTGGTGTTGCTGCCTTCGTGGGGCGCGACGCCGGGCTTGATGTCCTTGGAGACGCCGGCCTTCTTCGGGTCGATCACGGCGCGGACCTTCTCGGCATAGCCCTTGTCGAGCAGCCGGTCGAGCGGATTCTTCACGAAGTCCGGGTCGCCCAGATAGCTGTTGCGGTCGACGTAGGCGTGGCGCATGGCCTCGATCTGGTAGTGCACGGCCTGCGCCGAGCGGAAGCCGAGGTCCTTGAGCGGATAACCCTCGAGGATGTTCAGCATCTCGCAGATCACCACGCCGCCCGAGCTCGGCGGCGGCGCCGAGACCACGTGATAGCCGCGGTAGTCGCACTCGACCGGCGCCAGTTCGCGCGTTGTGTACTGGTTCAGGTCGGCCTGCGTGATGATGCCCTTGCCGGCCTGGCTCGAGGCCACGAGCGCAGCGCCCACCGGGCCCTTGTAGAAACCGTCGGTGCCGTTGCGGCTGATGGTCTTGAGCGTCTTTGCCAGATCCTTTTGCACCAGCCGCTGCCCGACCGCGAAGGCCTCGCCCTTGTTCAGAAAGATCGCACCGGAGGCCGGGTCCTTCCTGAAGTCCGCGGTCGCGGTGGCGAGCATGTCGATGTCGCCTTGCTCCAGCACGAAGCCGCGCTCGGCCAGCGCGATCGAAGGCGCGATCAGCGCATCGCGCTTCATGGTGCCGTACTTCTCGCGCGCCAGCTCGAGGCCGGAAACGGTGCCGGGCACGCCGACGGCGAGGTGGCCATTGGTGCTCAGGCCCTTGACGACGTTGCCGTCCTTGTCGAGGTACATGTTGGCCGTGGCGGCCAGCGGCGCCTTCTCGCGGAAATCGAGGAAGGTCTTGCGTCCGTCCGCCAGTTGCACGGTCATGAAGCCGCCGCCGCCCAGGTTGCCGGCCGCCGGATAAACCACCGCCAGCGCATAGCCGACCGCCACCGCGGAATCGATCGCATTGCCGCCGCGCTTGAGCACGTCGACGCCGATCTTGGTCGCGAGATGCTGGGCGCTCACGACCATGCCGTTCTCGGCCGCCACAGGCGCCTGCGAGGCCGCGTGCAGCTGTGCCGCGCCTGCCAGCGCGAGCGCCGCCGCGACGGCGCTGCGCAAGGCCGAAGTCCACTGAAGTTGTTTCACGGTTCTATCTCCTAGGAAGAATGGATCAGCCCGCAAGCAGCCCCTTGCGCCGCAAGTCCCGAAGGGCAAGCGCCACCTGTTGCTGCGTGAACTCGCGCAACGCACCTGCTTCGGTGAGCGGCTTTTCGTCCTTGATGAAGCGCAGGCGCTCGGCGCGGGCTTCGACGGCCAGGTGCAATGCCAGGGACTCGTGCGAATGCGCGCCGTCGAGCAGCGGCAGCAGGCAGCGTTCGAGCAGCGAAAGACCCACCGGCTCATGCCAAAGGTTGCACGCGACGGCCGAGGGTCCGGCATTCAGCGCGAGACCGGGCGCCCTGCGCACCGCGGCCAGCGCACGCGGGAACTCCGACACTTGCGCGGCGGCCTGCGGCGAGGCGCGCCGGATGCGCACGGCGCCGAGGATCAGCAGTTCCTCCAGCATCGCCATGACGAGCGGCTCGACTGCGGCGCGCGGTTCGCCGGTCCGTGCCGAGACCTCAGCGATCAGCGCGTCGGCCGAGGCGGTGGCCGGGTAGCGCTCGTCGAGCACCTGCGCCACCGCTTTTTGAAGCGGCAGCCGCAGCGTGATCTTCAGGTTGCGCATCGCATTGCAAGGCTGCTCCTGCGCATCGAGCGTCAGCACCCCGCCGCCTTCCGCTGCGAACACGCCGGCGAATTCGAGCGCGCGGATGCGCTCCGGGACAAGGCGATAGCGAATCTCGGCGGCACGTTCCTGCTTGACGAGCAGCGTCTGGCGGAAGGTGCGGTTGACCAGGAAGTCCAGGTACTGCTCCATCATGATCTGGCTGCCTCCGCATTCGCGCAGCAAGGGATCGCGAACCTTTTCGCCATAATTCTGGACGAACATGGTCGACGGCTCCGCATCCGCCAGGTAGCTGAGCCCGTGCGCGCTCGCACGCGCGGCGAACTCCTTGAAGTAGCAGGGCGAGTTGCAGGGCTCGAGGAACTCGTGCAGCAGGTAGGAGCTGTTCGCGGCACGCACGATCGGCATGGTCTCTTCGAGCGTCTTCTTGAGCACGCTGTCCGGCCGCGCCGACTGTTCGAGAAACTCGAGCATGCCGCGCGCGTAAGAGAGTTTCTCGTCCGGCTCGTCGCGCGGGGCGCCGCGCAGGATCATGGCGTCGCGCACGATCTCGCGCGCCTTCCAGCCCGGGTACACGTTGTAGCTCACGTAGGCCACGCCGTTGGGCGCGAGATTCTCCGAGCACACGCGCAGGATCGCGTCTTGCACCGGTGCCGGCACCCAGCTGTAGACGCCGTGGCAGATGATGTAGTCGAACTGGCCGAACGAGGCGTCGATGCTGGCGATGTCGAGTGCGCGCAAATCGACGTTCTTCAGGCCCGAATGCTCGATGGCCGCCACGCCCTGCCGGATCTGCACCGGTGAAAGGTCCACGCCGAGGGCTCTCGCCTCCGGGTGGCGTGCCGCGAAAGGGATCAGGTTGCCGCCGGCCGCGCTGCCGAGTTCGAGCACGCGTGCCTGCGCGGGAGCAGGCGCCTCGAGGCCGAAGAGAAAGGCCAGCGCCTCCAGATGTTCGACCGCAGACTGAGGGAACGGATGCGAGTCGTACGGCACGGTGTCGTAGTAACTCGTGAGCGCGGTCGTCATTGAATCCATGGATGTCCTCTGGGCGAGCGACGCCGACTATAGCTCGCGCACAGACTGGCGCGAGCGTCGTGCGAGAAAGGAAAGGTCGCGAGGCCCACGCGGCTGCATGAACCGCGTCGGGACATCGATCCGATGGATGTATGGTGGAGCTGGGGGGATTTGAACGGTCCGGGTGGCCCACAGCCCAAAATGGGCGGAAAACGGCGCAAATGCGAAGGTGGGAGTCGAACTTTCCGACGCGTTCACTCGGGGAAGCGCCCCTTTTTGCCCCGGCACTGAACGGTCGTATCCGCTAACGTCCCCGGCTCTCTGACCCCGCCAGCCGCCTCGTTGTCGCCCTCTGACTCTAAGCACATCCCCTGCTTTGTGCAAGCTGGTGCGCCCGCGCGCGCTCCTCGCCACCAAAGAAATAGAACTGCTCCGCATGGGGTGGCACCGATCCGTCACGCCCAACCACTCCCTTCGCGGCCCTCCCGCCAAGGGCCGGGCTCTGTGCGCATTCGCGCATCGGGCCTGTGATCCCGGCCAAATGGCCTTGCACGTCCAACCCTCCGAAGCGAATGAGATTGAGGGATACCAACGTGCGTAGGGGATCCAGTCGCGATACCGGCCTGCACGACTGATTGTGAGTTGACAGAGCGTGAAGCATCTTTTCCTCGAGGTCAGGCCTCGTCTCTCCTGCCGTTCGCTGGTCAAGACCGCGGGTAGCACCGATTTCGGAGCAACTTTGGCCGCGTGGGCACCAGTGGTACCGGCCACGCCTGCTCGACACCTATCGATGAAAAACGCCGCCGAAGAGTTGAGCGTTACGCCCGGCGCCGTGAGCCAGCTCATCAAGTCGCTGGAACAGCATTTGGGGGTGTCGTTGTTTTGGCGCGCAAACCGGGGCATACGCCTGACCGATTCCGGTCAGGCGTACCTGCCTCCGGTGCGCAACGCATTCCGGCTAATCAGTGATGCCACGCGGCGGGTGGCCGCCCGAGCGGGGTCCGGCATCCTGACCGTAAGCGCCACGACCTTCTTCGCTTCGGCTTGGTTGCTGCCGCGCATGAAAACTTTCCAGGATGCGCATCCCGACATCGACTTGCAAGTGCGCACCGGCGACACGCAGGCCAATTTCTCACGCGATGGTGTCGATGTTGCGATTCGTCACGGGCTCGGAAACTACCCCGGGCTGCGCAGCGAGCGGGTATTAACGATCGAGATCGTTCCCGTGGCGGCGCCGGCTCTCGTCGATCGCATGGGCAAGCCAACCCGGCCGGCTGATCTCGCGCGATGGCCCCGGGTGAACGATGCACAGCGCAAGGCTTGGCAACTGTGGTTCGAAGCGCAAGGCATCCTCGATACCGGCCCGGCGCGCGGCCCCTCATTCGATGATTCGAGCCTTCTACTGAAGGCGACCCTTGCGGGCCAGGGAGCCGCGTTGCTGCCGGAGGCCATGGTGGCGCCGGAACTCAGGAACGGAACTCTTTTGAGGCTCTCGCCTGCTACTTGGCTCGACGATTTCGCGTACTACCTTGTGTATCCGGAGCGCAACCACGATCAACCCGAAGTGGCCGCATTTCGCGCTTGGATTTTGTCGACTTGAAGCAGGGATGATGAGTTCCTTGATCGTGCAATCCCGGACTTTCTCGCGACAGAAGCCACAACGACTATGAGCTGATCAGTGCACAGTCGACGCCGTGACGCTGGGATGGAATGTCGGCTTCCGATCCGGGCGCAAGTCGCCTTGGGTGAAGGGTTGTCCTGGGTGAAGGGTTGTCCGACACCTGCCCTTCGGGCGCACAGGCGGCGGCACGACAACGGCTTGAGGGAAGGGGGCGTACGTGTCACACCACCACCGCTGCAGCTGCTGGTGCATGCGCGGCGTGTCCATCTGCAGCAGGTTGCCGATCAGCGGAGGCCGCGCGGGCCCGAGAGGTCGGCAATCCGGCGCGGCGGGGACCTGGTGACCGTGCGGGGGTCCCATGGCCCGATTCTGTCGGGAATATCCTAGAACGCACAGCCGCCCGTCCCTAACCTTCAATGCCCCGCCACAGCCGATTCAAGCATTCGGCACCGGCCCTCACTGGAAGGAAGACCATGACGAACCCGGCAACCGCCTCCACCACCGCCACGGCGATCGACACGCCCGCCGCCCGCTTTGACATCTACGCGCAAGTCCACAAGGGGTTGCGCGCCTGCATGGCCGCCACGCTCGTCGAGGTGGGCCGCATGGACTGCGGCGACGACCAGGCGGTCAAGTGGGTGCTCGACAGACTTGACCAATTGCTCGACTGGTGCGTCGGGCACCTGCAAAAGGAAAACCAGTTCGTCCATCCCGCCATCGAGGCGCGCGACCCGGCTGCCAGCCTGCGCATGGCTGGAGAGCATGCGCACCACGACGCTTCCATCGCGCAACTGCGCGACGACGCCGACCGGCTGAGCCGAGCCGGCGGCGCAGCGCGCGAGTCCGCCGCGACCCGGCTCTACCGGCAGCTGGCCGTGTTTGTCGCCGACAACTTGGCGCACATGGATACGGAAGAATCGGTGAACAACGCCATCCTGTGGGCCGGCTACACGGATGCCGAACTGGCCGAGCTGCACGCCGCCATCGTCGCGGCGACGTCACCATCGCAACTGGCGGTGGATGTGCGCTGGATCACGCCCCACCTGAGTCCGTCGGAACTGGCGGCGCTGATGCGCGGCCTGCAGGCGTCGATGCCGCCGGAGGTGTTCGCGGGCGTGGCCGGCATGGTGGGACCGCATCTCCCGCCGCAGGGACGGCGTTGGCTTGCGTTCGAACTCGGCCTGCCTGCGCTTGCACCGCACGACGATCCACTGGCGATCGTCGAGCGCTTCATCGCCGCGACCTTTGTCCGCTTCGACGCCGGGGCGGCGGCACAGTGGGTGACGCCGGATTTCGTGGCCCATCCGTGGGCGGCTTACGGGCTGCCGCCGGGACCGGCGGCATTGGAGGCGGTGGTCCCGGTGTTCGGCAATGCCTTCGGCGAAGCGAGTGCGGAGGTAATCGACCACATGATCGACGGCGACCGCGTGGCGCTGCGCTATGTCTACGCCGCACGGCATGTCGGCGACCTGTTCGGCATTGCAGCGACCGGACGGCGCTTCCGCATCGAAGGCATCTGCATCGTCCGCTTGGCCGGCGGGCGGGTCGCCGAATACTGGCGCGAGGAAGACATGCTCGGCCTGCAGCGCCAGCTCGGCGTGGCCACGCTGTTGCCAGCGGAGGCAACCGCTGCTTAAGATCCGCCACCCGTTGCCCCATGACCCCTCCCACCTCACTGCCCGTGCCGTTGATGGAGGCTTACAAGCCTTCGCCTGCGCTCGCGTCCTGCATCACGGACATTTGGGTGTGGGAGATTCCTTCCGCGCTGGTACGTTCGGACGGCGGAACGTTGACGCTGCTGCCCGACGGCCATCCCACGATGTGCTTCGTCTACGGCGATCCGCTCACCGCCTCCGACGGGCGGCGGTCCTTCACCACGCGCAGCGCGGTGTGCGGCTTTCAGGCCCGGCCCGTGCAGGTCTCCTGCGATGGACATGCAGCCGGCATCACGGTCCGCTTCAGGCCCTGGAGCCTCGCACGCTTCTTTCCGCCTTCGCTCGAAGAGGCGGCCGAGCGGCGCATCGACTGCCGCGACCTGTTTGCACGCAGCGCGGTCGAAGACCTCGAGTCGCAACTGTTCGAACTGCCGACCTCGTTGGCGCGGGTCAGGCAGGTCGAGCGCTTCCTGCTGGGGCTGTTGCGGGCGCGTGAAGGCGACCGGCTCGTCGAGCGAACCGTGATGCACCTGTGCAGCGGCAAGCACGACATGAGCGTCGCGCAGATGGCCCGCGAGTTCGGCGCCACCGAGCGCACGCTGGAGCGCCGCTTCCGCTGCGCGATCGGCGTGCCGCCCAAGCTCTTCGCACGAGTGATGCGCCTCCAGGCTGCACTCACGGCGCCGGAGCCGCCAGAACGCTGGTCCGAGTTCGCGCTCCACTGCGGCTACTACGACCAGTCCCACCTGAATCGCGAGGCGAAGGCGATCTTTGGCGCCTCGCCGTCGACCATGCTGAAACCTCCGGGCAGTCAGATCGCACAGGGTCTCCAGAACCTGGCGCGCGAGACGGCCTTGTCCACGAAGATCTTTCGGTAGCGCCGTACAACCTGAAGGAAATGGTGCTCATCGAATCGGGCTGCCCCGACCAAGTAGGCCGGAGGCATGAGTTGAATGTCCGCTTCTGGCTGCGGATTGTTGCCGGACCACGGGTGCGTGCGCGCGCTTCAGAAGCTGTCGTTGGCCTCAGTCCGCCGGCAGCACTTGCCCAACCATAAGTCGATGTCCGTCAGGCGTAGTGACGGCGAACTCACGCATACCCCAGTCTCGGTCGATGGGTGGATGTATCACGATAGCCCCTCGACCGACCCACTCATCGTGCAGCGCCTGCGCATCGTCGACATGCAGGTAAGCGAAGTAGCTGTGGTCGCCTGTCGCCGAGGGCATCGGCCGATCCGACGGCCTACAACACGGTCGTCGTCTGGTGCGAATCGTTCGGCCAGTTCATCACCGCAGCCCAGTACCGATGATGAGGGACCTGCTGCCGCGGCGGCGCTGATCGCGACCCAGATCCTCGGCCTCGCCCTGTGCCGCTATGTGCTGCGGCTGCCGCCGGTGGTCGCGCTCAAGCGGCCGGAGATCGTCCGCTGCATCGGAGCGACCGTCCCGTCCTACCTGTTCGACGGCTGAGGTGCAGCCTCACTGCTTGATCAGCCGCTCCCACACCGGGCGATCGGCCTTGTAGGCGGCGGTGAAGGCTTCGGGCGAGCTGTCCTTGAGCTCGAAGCCCATGGTCGCGACCTTCTGCTGCACGTCGGGCTGCTGCGTGGCCTTGCGGATCTCGTCGGCGAGCCGCTGCACGATCGGCTTGGGCGTGCCAGCCGGCGCCGCGACTGTCAGCGAGCCGTTGCATGAGCAAGCGCCCGAGGACCGCTCTCGCTGCAGAAAGGGTAGTTCAGCGCAACAACGACCCAGCGGCATCACGCCCGAGGCAGTTACGCGACTTGGCTCGGGCTGTCGAACCGAATCTGCCCGACGACCAGCTTGATCTTCCGCATCTCTGCCGAGGTCCGGAACTTCGCGATCCGGGCCTCGATTGTGGCCTTGTAATGCTTGCCTGCCAGCACACCCGGCTCCTTCATTTCCACAAGCGCGAGCAAGCTCACCTGCGTCTGCGGATCGTCTTGCGCAGACCCGAACGCGGAGCTTTCGGAGTTCGTGGCGAAAGACAACTTTCGCTGCACTGCGGGCTACACGGAAGGCCTGAGCCGCCGCCACAGGTAGATCAGAGGTCGTCCTAGACCAAACGCAAGCCACGTGGCCGCAGCCATCTCCCGAACCGCACGATAGCTGTGATGACCGGAACCAGGAAACCAAGAGCTCCAAGCAGCGGCGCAAGAAGCAACGCGAGCGGAAGCAGCACCAACGACCCGCCTCAGCGGTGGCGCACCGTGGACCCTCTCCAACTCGAGGAGGTCGCGCGGACCCGTGGCGCGATCCGAGGTTGCCAGCGATGGCACCCAGCCACCAACGAGGCGATGTCCAACGCGCCAGCGAACACTCGGCGCGCACGCGCCTCAGCCGCGCCTCAGCTGCGCGTTTCGGTATCCGAAAGGCGCATGCGGTTCTTGAGGTTCTCGAAGACCTGCCGCGTGACGGGATTGATCACATGGCTGCGCACGTACAGCCGGTAGACGAGGTCGGGGAGGCTGGGCATGCCATCGCCCGTGCCCAGCACCCGCAGGCCCGCGTCAAGTTGCTCCACGCCGCGCGCCGTGACGCCGAGGCCGGCGCGCAAGGCCGCCCGGATTCCGACCAGACTGGTGGAGGCGTAGCGCGGCGTCCAGGCAATGCCGGCCGCGTCGAGCGCCTCGTGACCCACTCGACGAAAAATGCTTGGGCCATCGGCCATGATCAACGGAATGGGCTTGGACGGGTCGTGCACATAGCTTGCCCCGCAGAGCCACACTGTGGGCGAGGCACGCAGCACCACGCCTTCAAGCGCATCGTCCACGCGGTTGGAGATCACCATGTCCAGCTCCCCCCGCTTTAAGGACTCCATCAGGAATGGACTTCGCCCCACGTGGATATCCAACTGCAACATCGGTGAGTTGCGCGCGATCTCGGCGAGCAGTGGCGGCAGCATGGTGTCTGCGGTGTCATGCGGAGCGCCAATGCGCAACACGCCCTCCAGCTGGCCCTGCTGCAGGCTGCGCAGCGCCTCGTCGTTGATCGCCAGCAAATGGCGAGCGTAGGTCAGCAGCCGCTGGCCATGGTTCGTCAGGCGTTTGTTGCGCCCCTGCTTCTCGAACAGCGGATGCCCGATCTGCTCCTCCAGGCGCTGCATCTGCTGCGTCACGGCCGACTGCGTCTTGCCGAGATGGACCGCTGCTGCAGCAAAACTGTCGTAGGCCACGATGGCGGCCAGCGCACGCAGCAGGTCCAGGTCGAGGGTGTTCATTGATTAATCTTATTGAAGTATTTCGTGTGCGGACTGGATTGTTTGGACATGCTGCCCTCACTACAGTGAATGCCAACACGAATTCGAAGGAGCAATTTCTGTGACCGCCACAATCCCCTCCCTTGCCGTCCGGCGCCAGCAGGCGGTGCAGTCTTCCATTGCGCAGATGAAGAAGGCGATCCAGGGCAGAGAGGCCACCCGCGACACCCTGGCCACGGTACTGGGCGCCTTGCTGGAATTGGCCAGCGCGAAAGCGCTCTGGCAGGAAGATGCCTTCAAGGCGCCCGAAGCCGGCGAGCACCAGGCACGCTATCTGATCGCCGAGGACGCCGACCAAAGCTTCGCGCTCTATCTCAACGTGATGCGCCCAGGCAAACGCATCGTGCCGCACAACCACACGACCTGGGCTTGCATCGCTGCCGTCGAGGGCACCGAGCACAACCGCGTCTACGAGCGGTCGGACGACGGCTCGGTGCCTGGCGTCGGACGGCTTCGGGAGACCGGCTGCGTGGTGGTCGCGCCCGGCACAGGCATCGCATTGATGCCCGAGGACATCCACTCAGTCGAGATTCGGGGCGACCAGGTGATCCGCCATCTGCACATGTACGGCCGGGCGCTGGAAACACTGAACGAGCGCACCAGCTACGACCTCGACAACGGCACTTGCCAAACGATGGGCATCGGCGTGCAGACGCGCCGCTAGCCCCGGCCGCGGGCGGTAGCCGCGGTCCTCCTTCCACTTCCCCCCGCATGGCCTGCGGCGGCGCCGCACCTCCGCAGGAGCCGCCGCGCCCGCGGCAGGACACGCTTTTTCGCAGAGTTCACATGACCCAGTACCTCGCTCCCCGAACCTTGAAATCCTGGCTGCACGACGGCAGAGAGATTGCGCTGCTCGATGTGCGCGAGCACGGCCAGTACGGCGAAGCACATCTGTTCTATGCGGTGCCGCTGCCCTACAGCCGCCTGGAGATCGATGCGCCACGCCTGGTGCCACGGCGTGGCGTGCGCCTGGTGGTTTACGACGCTGGCGACGCCAGCACGCCGGACCTCGCCGAGCGCGCCGCCGCCCGGCTCGAGGCGATGGGCTATACCAGCGTGGCCGTGCTTGAGGGCGGCGCGCGTGCCTGGCAAGCGGCGGGCTTCGTGCTCTTCGCCGGCGTCAACCTGCCTTCCAAGACCTTCGGCGAACTTGCCGAGCAGGTCTATCACACGCCGCGCATCGGTGCCGATCGCCTGGCGGGAATGCTGGCGCGGGGCGAACCCGTCGCCGTGCTCGACGGCCGGCCGGCCACCGAGTTCCGCAAGATGAACATTCCCACTGCGACCTGCTGTCCCAATGGCGAACTTGCCTTTCGGGTGTCCAATCTGGTGCCCGACGCCACAACGCCGATCGTCGTCAACTGCGCCGGGCGCACACGCAGCATCATCGGCGCGCAGACGCTCATCAACCTCGGCGTGCCCAACCCTGTCTATGCGCTGGAGAACGGGACGCAGGGCTGGTACTTGGCGGGCCAGGTGCTGGAGCATGGTGGCACCCGACGCTATCCAGACGACTCGGGCAGCGCCGCATTGCGGCCGGCGGCCGAGGCGCTGGCGCGGCGCTTCGATGTGCCCTATGTGGATGCCGTCACAGTCCGAGGGTGGGCTGCCGATACGCAGCGCACGCTGTTCCTGTGCGACGTGCGCACGCCGGAGGAATTCGCCGCGGGCAGCCTGCCAGCGGCGCAGCACACGCCCGGCGGCCAGCTGATGCAAGCCGGCGATCAGTACATCGGCGTGCGCGGCGCCCGTCTGGTTCTGTTCGACAGCGATGGCGTGCGTGCGGCGACTGTCGCGAGCTGGCTGCGCCAGATGGGTCACGACGCCAGTGTGCTCAAGGACGGCCTCGCCAGCGGCTTGGCGCTGCCGCCAGCCGATGCGCCAGCGCCGCCTGCGCTTGAGACGATCAGCGCGCAGGCCTTGGCGGCGCGCCTGGAGTGCGGCGATGTGGCGCTGATCGACCTGCGGCCCGGCATGCAGTTTCGCGCAGGCCGCGTTCCACAGGCACGTTGGTCGATCCGGCCCCTGCTGCCAACGCTGCTCGAGAGAGAAATCCGTCAGGTCGTACTCGTCGCCGATGTCCCTGCGGTCGCGTTGTGGGCGGCAGTCGAATGGCCTGGCGCGCTTGTTGCACCGCTGCTGCTGGCTGGCGGCATGGATGCCTGGCGCGCCGCTGGACTACCGATCGCGGCAAGCCCGGACGCGCCTTCCGATGCGGAATGCATCGACTACCTGTTCTTCGTGCACGACCGGCACGACGGCAACAAGGAGGCAGCGCGCCGCTACCTGGCCTGGGAAACCGGCCTGGTGGCGCAATTGGATGCCGAGGAAATGGCCGAGTTCCGGCTCCCAGTTGCTCTCTCCGGCGCAGTCGGGACATGCGCCTGTTCCGGCGCCTAGGGCCTGTCGCTGCTTCGATCCGTCAACGTCTGCTTCCGTACTCGTCCATTTCGCTCTTAGGAGTCTTGCCATGCTTGATGCGCTTCGTTTCTCATCCGTCATCCGACTCGCTGTTGCCGTCGGCTGGGCAACCTTCGCGCTGCAACAAGCAGCAGCCGAGCCCCTGCCGGCGCGCAATGGCTTCCCCGTACAGGCGATCCGCTTCGTCTCTCCTTTCCCGCCGGGTGGGGGCAACGACGGCACAACGCGATTTGTCACCACGCGACTGGCCGACGTCACCGGCCAGCCCGCGGTCGTGGACAACCGGGGCGGCGCAGGCGGCAACATCGGCGCCAAGGCCGTGGCCGATGCGAAACCCGACGGCTACACGGTGCTCACCGCCCAGGTGTCGCTGATGGCGGTCAATCCGACCCTCTACGCATCGGCCGGCTTCGATCCGCTGAAGAACTTCATGCCGATCACTCAGATCAACGCCGCGCCGCTGGCGCTGGTGGTGGCGGCCGACTCGCCGTACAAGACCTTCGCTGACCTGGTGACCCGCACCAAGACGCATCCCGGCACCGTGACCTATGCAACGCCCGGTAACGGCACCCTGTCGCACCTCGTCGGCGTGGTGCTCGCCAAGGACAGCGGCGTGGAGATGACCCACGTGCCGTACAAGGGCGCGGGCCCCGCCATCACGGACCTGCTGGGCCACCAGGTCGACGTGCTGGTGACGTCCACAGCCTCGGTCGCCGGCATGCTGCAGAACGGAAAGATGCGGGCGCTGGCCGTCACCAGCCCGCGCCGCCTCGGCGTTTTCGCGAAGGTGCCGACACTCGAGGAGCTGGGCTATCCGAACACCCGCTTCGAGGACTGGTACGGCTTCTTTGCGCCCGCCGGCACGCCGCCGGAACGGGTGGCTTACCTCAACGAGGCCATCGTGAGGACCCTGCACATGCCCGAGGTCGCCCGTCTGATCACCGACGGCGGCAGCGAGGTAGTCGCCAACACACCCGAGGCCTTTGCTGCCCAGCTACGCCAGGACATAGCCCGATGGTCTCGCGTGGTAAAGCTCTCAGGTGCCAAGGTGGACTGACCCCGTCTTCGTCATCGGCGAACCCTAGCCAAAAGCTCAGCATGCCCGCGCCGCATTCAACTCCACCCGACCTGGCCCTTCAGACCCGACTGCTGCATGCGGGCAAGGCGCCTGCCTACGCCGGTGGCAACCCCATGAACCCACCGCTGGTACGCGCTAGCACGGTGTTGTTCGACAGCGTGGCGGCGCAACGCGAGATGCGCGCACGTCGTGGCGACGAACGGCTTTTTACCTACGGTGCGAGAGGCACTCCGACCACGTTCGCGCTCGAAGATGCAGTGAGTGAACTCGAAGGCGCCTACCGCACGCGGCTATTCCCGACCGGTCTCGCAGCCATTGGCATGACGCTGCTGGCTTACTTGAAGCCCGGTGACCACGTGCTGATGTCCGACAGCGTCTACGAGCCGGCACGCAAGCTCGCGCACTCGTTCCTGGAACCCTACGGCATCGGTTGCACCTTCTTCAGCGCCGACGGCGGCGATCTGGAGGAAGGCTTCACGCCTGCGACGCGCATGGTCTACGCAGAATGCCCGGGGTCGCTGCTCTACGAAATGTGCGACCTGCCGCGGCTGGCTGCGATCGCCCATGAGCACGGCACGTGGGTGGTGGCGGACAACACATGGGGTTCGGGTTGTCAGTACCGACCGTTGGCGCTGGGTGCCGACATCTCCATCATGGCCGCCACCAAATACTTGTCCGGCCATTCGGACGTGATGATGGGTACCGTGTCCACCACCCGCGCGGCATGGCAGCCCTTGGCCGAGCGCAGCGACACCTTCGGCATGACCGCCAGCCCGGACGACGCTTGGCTGGTGCTGCGGGGCATGCGCACGCTGTCCGCGCGGCTGCAGATGCATGAGCGCCATGCGCTCCAGATCGCGCGCTGGCTGCGATCCCGGCCGGAAGTGGCAACCGTGTTCTGCCCCGCCTTCCCCTCGCATCCAGGCCATTCACTGTGGCAGCGCGATTGCATCGGCACCAATGGATTGGTGTCCTTCGAACTGCAGCCCGGGATCTCGGCTGCAGCAGCCGAACGGCTGGTCGATGGCCTGTCGCTGTTCGGCCTCGGCGCTTCCTGGGGAGGCTACGAGAGTCTGGTCATGCTTGCCGACATCAACAGGGCCCGCAGCATCGCCGACTGGCGCACGCGCGGCCAGGTCATACGCCTGCATGTGGGGCTGGAAGATCCGGCAGATCTGGTGGCCGATCTGGGTCGCGGTTTTGCGACGCTATAAGGGGATGCCGGCTACACCGGGCAATGAATTGGCTGGCGAGGTCGACGAAGCGTACGGCGCCAAACTTAAGTCAGTCTGAGGAGCAATGCGAGCAACGCACATTTGCCGGGCGCTCTCCTCAATTGCTACAAACTCGGGGACTACATTGCACCTGTCAGCCCGAGTTCCTCCCAACCCTCCCTCCTCTGTGAAGGGCTGACATTAGCCCGCTTCGGCGGGCTTTTTTTTGCCCCGTCGCCAGCGGCATCTCGGAGGGAAGCCAGGCGCAGGAGCGACCAGCCAGTTTCCGTCGGCCGTTCGCATAGAGTCTGAATCGATACGATCCACACCCCTTCCTCAGCGCCGAATTTGAATCCCTTGTGACACTGCGCGAAGAGGCCGTCTGAGAAAAGCTTCCAGAACTGCTGAGCCTGCCTGCCATTGCGACGGGTTGCGACGGGTGCCAGCCGAACTCCCCCTGCATGCCGACGCATACAACGCCGATGCGGCGTTCCGCGCGGTGCTACACGAGGGCACCGCATCAATCTGCCGATGAATCCGCTGCCACGATCGGCTTCATCGTGCGGTTTGAAGCCGAGGCACATCGTGTTGGTCGAGTTGACTCCGCCGTCTAGGCGCTTCCTATCCCTTCCAAGACCTTCGCGCCCGCTGCCAGTGCTTGCGCGGCAGTCGGATAGGTGTCGAGCGAAGCGGCAAGCTCGACCTCCTGCGACGAAGGGCCGACCTCGGTGATGACCCAAATGAAATCGCCGTTCTCAGCGCGATCCACGCTAAGCCTGAAGACTCGTGAACTCATGGTCGACATTGCATGAAAAGAACGGGAGACTTTTGGGACAAACTCGGGCACGCACGATCAGCGCACTGCCAGCGGCTCGTCAAGCTTGGACACGCGGGGGAAGGCATTCGAGACCAACAGGGTAGGACCGCGGCACGACACCCGCATGAAGGGCCGGAATGGCGAGCCGACCATTTGGCGAGTTCCGATGCAGCCCATTCGAACCTCAAGACGCTGTTCGCCCTTGCTCCCGGGCTAGCGTCATGCACGAGTGCTCGATCAGACCTGGCTCTCAAGCGGATCCGTCTATTTGCCTTGTTCATTCGCTGATCGCATGTCAACAGGAGGCAAGACGGGGGCGTCACTTACGCCTGGTAGCAGCGGGTTGGCTTCTGGTTTTGTCAAGATCTGCTCACCTCGAATGCTGTTGTAAATCCGCCGGGTAATCGCCTCTGCTGTTCCTGAATCCCTGATCACGCTCGGACGCAGAAAGACCATGAGATTTGTTTTCTTTCGCGACCTTGTTTCACTCTTGAAGAGATTGCCGAGAACCGGCACATCGCCGAGGCCAGGAACCTTCTCGTCGCTGCGCGAATACTCGTCCTGCAGCAGGCCGCCGATGACCACGATGGTGCCGTCATCGACCAGCACGCTCGACTCGATCGAGCGCTTGCTGGTGGTCGGTCCGTTCGCGTTGCTGACGGTAGAGGCCACCACGCTAGAGACTTCCTGATAGATCGACATCTTGACAGTGCCGTTCTCGCTGATCTGCGGCCGCACGCGCAGCGTCAACCCCACATCCTTGCGTTCAATGGTCTGGAAGGGGTTGACTGTTGTAGTGCTGCTGCTGGTGTCGGTGTACTGGCCGGTGACGAAAGGCACGTTCTGACCAACCACGATCTTGGCCTCCTCATTGTCGAGCGTCAGTAGTTGTTCATCGGGCGGGCCCGACCCCGGGGCATGAAGCATGGGGTGCGGGTAGTGCTTCTTAGTAGGTTTGGCGTCGAGAGCACATTGCCTTCGCCGTTGCTCTGCAGGAAGCGCGCCAAGAAGCCAAGCACGTACTCGCCATTGACCTTGTGGGCAATGGCGAAATTGAAGCCGCTCGATGGCCGTGTGGTGGTGTCGGATGTCGCGATACCGACCGCCAGATCGATGATGTTGGCGCCGCCCAGGCTGGAGTTCGTGCCAATCACGCCGACGTTGCTACCGCTGCCGCCCAACGCGCTCTGCCACTGGGATGCCGAACTCGGCCGCCTTGTCGGCATTGACCTCGACGATCAGGCTTTCGATCAGCACCTGTGCGCGCCGGCCATCGAGCTTGTCGATCACCGCCCGCAGTTGCCGGTACTGCGGCTCGGACGCGGTGATGATCAGCGAATTGGTCGAGGGATCGGCCTGGATTTGACCACCAGTCGAGGGCTGATTGGCATTGTTGAGCGGCGTGCTCGCAGCCGTGCTGACGGTGCCCGTACTTGTTGTGCTGGTATTGGTGCTTGCCTGCGTGTTCGACGCGGCCGTCGAGCTGGCAGAACTTGTCAGCGGACTGGTTGTGCCGGAGCTGCTGCTGCGCGAGTCGGCCGATATGGCCGCGCGCAGCGTGGTCGCCAGCTTCACCGCATCGGCGTTCTTCAGGTAGACCACATAGATGTTGCCAGCCGCGCCGTTCCCGCTGTCAATCGGCGGGCGGTCGAGCTTGTCGACGAGCGTGCGCACGAGTTGTGTGCGCGCCGGATTGGCGGCGCGCAGGATAAGCGCATTGCTTCGTGGCTCCGCCAGGATCGTCGTGCGAAAGGACGCGTCAACCGTGCCGACCGCCGTCTGACCGGCGGCACCACTTCCGCCTTCGGCCAGGCGGGTGATCAGCGGCACCAGGTCGGTGGCGACCGAGTGCTTCAACGGGATGACCTCGATGCCGGAAGTGTTCGGCACGTCGAGCGTGGCAATGATGCGCGCCAGCCGCCGCATGTTTCTCGGCATAGTCGGTGATCACCAGCGAGTTGTTGCCCGGGTTCACGTTGATCGTGTTGTTGGGCGCAATCAGCGGACGCAGCACCGGCAGCAGGTTGTTGGCCGACGCGTAGTTGAGCTTCTGTTGTCGTCGTCGTTGGGTTCGAGCCGCAGCGTCACAAGGCACCAGTCAGGGGCATTTGCGAAGCACCACAAATGCACATCGATACGTGGGTCTGTCGCGATGAAATCTAGGGTCGGGGATCGGTGGAATCCAACACCGCAAGCACCTACAACTCAAATATCCGATCCATCTCCACCCACTTCTCCCCGTCAGGCGTCCAAGGCGTTGGCGCCTGAAAGTTCCACATCAATTCTTCCCACTCCCGAATCTTCGGATCGTCCCGCGTCGCAGCCGCCATCGCCTCGGCGTCATACCGCGCGTCATCCGTCTCCACCAGCATCACCATCCGCGTGCCCAGCCTGTAGATCTCCATCCCCGTCACGCCATGTGCATGCAGATGCGCGCGCACCTCGGGCCAGATGCTGCGGTGATACGCCTCGTACTCCGCGATCAGCGTCGGGTCGTCTTTCAAGTCAAGGGCCAGGCAGTGGCGCATGGGTCGTCCGATCCAATAGTCCATGAGAGAGCGGAAGAGTGGGAGCTCAGGTCAACGCCCGATCCAGGTGCGTATACCCGCCATCCACAAACACCCACTGCCCCGTCGTGTGAGATGCCTGCTCGGACAGCGGGAACACCGCGGTGCTCGCAATCTCCTGCGGCGTGGTCATGCGGCGGCCCAGCGGGATCTTGTCGGTGATGGCGGCCAGCATCTGGTCGGGTTCGTCGAACGCCGATATCCAGCGCTGGTACAGCGGCGTCATGACTTCGGCCGGTATCACGGCGTTCACGCGCACGCCGTCCGGCGCGGGCGCCGCAGCCCACTCACGCGTCAATGACAACTGGGCCCCCTTGGCGGCGCAATAGCCGCTGGTGTTGCCCTGCCCTGTGAGCGCGGTCTTCGACGAAATGTTGACGATGGCCCCGCGGCTTACCTTCAGGTGCGGCAAGCTGAAATGCGCCATCACGTAATAGTGAATGAGGTTGCGATCCAGTGATGCGATGAAGGCCTCGCGCCCCGCCTCGAGGCCGACGCTGTCGTTCACACCCGCGTTGTTGACGAGACCGTCGATGCGACCGAACTCCGCAACCGTGCTTTCGATCGCCTTGCCGCAAGCCGCCTCTTCCATCAACTCGAACTGAAGGAATCGCGCCCGCGGCTGCAATGCGCGCAGTTCCTCCTCGAACGACGCATCGAGCGGGTTCTTGCCGCAGACCACCGGCACCGCGCCTTCCCGCGCCAGCGTGAGTGAGATGGCCGCGCCGATGCCGCTGCCACCGCCGGTGACCAGCACCACCTTGTCCTTCAGATTCATATCCATGTTGTGCGGTGCCTTTGTTCTTTACTCACGAAACCGATAGCGCTCGAGCGACTCGGGCTTCATCGTGATCGAGAAGCCCGCCGCCGTCGGCGGCATGTACGCCGCATCGCGAATCACGCAGGGCTCGACGAAGTGCTCATGCAGATGGTCCACATACTCGATCACCCTGCCCTCGCGCGTCCCCGAGATGCACAGGTAGTCGATCATCGACAGATGCTGCACGTACTCGCAGAGGCCCACGCCACCGGCGTGCGGACACACGGGCAGCTTGTATTTCGCGGCCATCAGCATCACCGCCAGGATCTCGTTGACGCCGCCGAGCCGGCACGCATCGATCTGCACCACGTCGGTGGCGCCACGCATGATGAACTGCTTGAACATGATCCGGTTCTGGCACATCTCGCCCGTGGCCACCTTCACCACCGGCGCGATGCCTTCGCGAATCTTGCGATGGCCTTCCACGTCGTCGGGACTCGTCGGCTCTTCGATGAACCAGGGCTTGGCGAATGCCAGCTGCCGCACCCAGTCGATCGCCTGGTCGACCTCCCAGACCTGGTTGGCGTCGATCATCAGGTGGCGATCGGGGCCGAGCACCTCGCGCGCCACGGTCAATCGGCGGATGTCGTCCTGCAGGTCGCGCCCCACCTTGAGCTTGACGTGGTTGAAGCCCGCATCGACCGCCTCTTGCGCCAGCCGCCGCAGCTTCTCGTCGGAGTAGCCGAGCCAGCCGGCCGAAGTCGTGTAGCAGGGGTAGCCTTCGGCCTGCAGCGTGGCCACACGCTCGGCCTTGCCCACAGCCGCATCGCGCAGCAGCGCGAGCGCTTCTTCTGGCGTGATGCAGTCGGTGATGTAGCGAAAGTCGATGCAGCGCACCAGCTCTTCATGGCTCATGTCCGCCACCAGCTGCCACACCGGCTTGCCCTCGGACTTAGCCCACAGGTCCCACATCGCATTGACCACCGCACCGGTCGCAAGGTGGATGGCGCCCTTGTCGGGGCCGATCCACCGCAGCTGGCTGTCTGAGGTGATGTGCCGCCAGAAGCGCCCCATGTCCTCGGCCACCCACTGCAGGTCGAGCCCCACGACCAGGTGACGCATCGCCTCGATGGCCGCGCAGCAGATCTCGTTGCCGCGGCCGATGGTGAAGGTCAGGCCGTGGCCTTCGAGCCCCGGCTGGTCGGTTTCCAGTACGACGTACGCTGCGGAGTAATCCGGGTCAGGGTTCATCGCATCGGAACCGTCGAGCTGCTGCGATGTGGGAAAGCGCACGTCCAGTACGCGCATCGATCGAACGATGGTCATGAGGTCTTCGGAGAAAGGATCAGTCGTACAGAACCGCGGCGATCTTGGGATCGGCAATATTCGTCTTGTCGTACCAGAAGAACCCGGTATCGACCACCTTGGGCAGCTTCTCGCCCTTGATCGCCTTCACTGCCATCTCCACGGTCTTGTAGCCCATGCCGACCGGGTTCTGCGTGATGGCGCCGGCCATGCTGCCGTCCATGATTGCGTTCTTCTGCTGCTTGCCGGAGTCGTAGCCGATGATCACGACCTTCCCGCTGCGCTTCATCTCCTTCACGCCGTTGACCACGCCGATGGCTGAGCCTTCGTTGGCGCCGAAGATGCCTTTCAGATTCGGGGAAGCCTGCAGGATCGATTTGGTGATTTCGGTGGACTTCAGTTGGTCGCCACCCCCGTACTGCACGCTCACGATCTTGATGTTCGGGTAGGTCGACTGGATGCGGTTGACGAAGCCGTCACGCCGATCCACACCGGTACGGCTGGTCTGGTCGTGCACCACCAGCGCGACTTCACCCGACTTGCCGATCATCTCGGCCATCTTGTCGGCGGCCAGCGCAGCGGCGGCCTTGTTGTCGGTCGTGGTGGTGGTCACGGGAATGTCGCTGTCCACGCCCGAGTCGAACGCCACAACGGGGATCTTCGCGGCCTGCGCCTTCTTCAGGAGCGGAATGGCGGCCTGGCTGTCGAGCGCGGCGAAGCCGATGGCCTGCGGTTTCTTCGCAAGCGCCGCGGAGAGCATGTCGATCTGCTTGTCGACCATCGCCTCAGTCTCGGGACCTTCGAACGTGACCTTCACCTTCAGGTCTTTCGCGGCCTGCTCGGCGCCGGATTTCACGGCCTGCCAGAACTGGTGCTGGAAGCCCTTGGACACGAGCGGGATGTAGATCTCCTGCGTCTGCGCCTGCGCCTGCGCGAAACCCGACAGGCCAATGAGGGCCGCACCGAGCGTGGTTGTAACTGCTCTTCTCTGGATCATGCGATGTCTCCTGTGATTGTGAAAATGGGATCAGTGCTTGCTGCCGCTGCGGCGGCGCAGGATGTCCGCGTACACGGCGAGGATGATGATCACGCCCGTGACCACCGTCTGCCACTCCTGCGCAACCGAGAGGATGCGCAGGCCGTTGGTCAGCACGCTCATGATGAAGGCGCCGATGATCGTGCCGACGATGGTGCCCGTTCCCCCGCTGAGCGAGGTACCGCCGATGACCACTGCCGCAATCGCGTCGAGCTCGTAGCCCTGTCCCAGCGCGGGCTGCGCGGAGTTCAGGCGCGAGGCGATCAAGAGGCCCGCGATGCCGCAGATGCCGCCGCTCACCGTGTAGACCACGACCTTCCAGAAATCAGTGTTCACGCCCGACAGGCGCACGGCCTCCTCGTTGCTGCCCAGCGCAAAGGTGTAGCGGCCCAGGATGGTCTTGTTGAGCACGATGCTCGCCGCAATCGCCACCAGGAACAGAATCAGCACCGCATTCGGAATCGGCAGCGAGGGAATGAAGTAGCTGATCAGCGAGTCCTGCGAGATCGCCGGGAAATCCGGCGTGTCGTTGAAGTAGATCGGCTTGGTGCCCGAGATCACGAGCGAGAGGCCCTTGAGCAGCATCATCATGCCGAGCGTCGCGATGAAGGGCGGTATCTTGAGCTTGGCGATCAGCACGCCCGAGACAAAGCCGGCCAGCGCGCCGAAGAAGATCGCGGCCGCGATGCCCAGCGCGAGCGGCATGCCCATGTAGGTGAGCACCACGCCCGCCATGACGGCGCAGAAAGTCATTAGCGTGCCCACCGAAAGGTCGATGCCCGCGGTGATGATGACGAAGGTGCAGGCAATGGCCAGCACGCCGTTCACCGCGGTTGATTGCAGGATGCTCACCAGGTTGTCGGTCTGCAGGAACTGCGGCGACGCGAAGCTGAAGAACACCATCAGCGCGATCAGGCTGGCGAAGGCCAGCAGCTTCTGCCGCGTGGCGGGACGAAAGAGCCGTGCCTTCAGCGAGAAGCCGGGCGCGGTAGCGGTGGTAGCTGTGGGGGCTGTCAAAGCGTTGTCTCCAGTCGTCATGCGGTGGCGGCAGCTTCGCGCCAGGTGGCGAGCTGCATGATCTTTTCCTGCGAGGCTTCGCGCCCCGCCAGTTCGCCGGTGATGCGGCCTTCGCACATCACGAGCACGCGGTGGCTCACGCGCAATATCTCGGGCAGCTCCGAAGAGATGATCACGATGGCCTTGCCCTGCGCGGCCAGTTCGTTGAGCAGGCGGTAGATCTCCGCCTTGGCCCCGACGTCGATGCCGCGCGTGGGCTCGTCAAAAAAGAGCACGCTGCAGTCACGCAGCAGCCACTTGGCGATCACGATCTTCTGCTGGTTGCCGCCCGAGAGCAGCCGCACCTGCTGCCGCACCGAGGGCGTCTTGATGCTGAGCTGCTTCACGTAGCGCTCGCCTGCGGCCTCGATGGCGGCCCGGTCGATGAAAACGCCCATCGACAGAAACTTCTTCATGCTCGGCAGCGCGATGTTGGTTTCCACATCCATGCCCGTGGCCAGGCCGAAGTGCTTGCGATCTTCGGAGAGGTAGCCGATGCCGTGCGACACCGCGTCCTCGGGCGATTTGATCGACACCCTCTTGCCGTGCACTCGAACCTCGCCCGCGTCGATGGGGTCGGCGCCGAACACCGCGCGCGCAAGCTCGGTTCGGCCCGCGCCCATGAGCCCCGCAAAGCCCAGGATCTCGCCCTTGCGCAAGACGAAGCTCGCGTCGCGCACCATCGAACCGCGACGGATGCCCCGGGCCTCGAGCACGATCTCGTTGCCCGAGGTGTCGGGAAAGTCGTTCTCCACCTCGGTGAGCTGGCGCCCCACCATCATGGCGATCAACGTGTCCATCGGCGTGTCGGCCATCGACACGGTGGCGATGTACTGGCCGTCGCGCATCACGGTCACGCGGTCGGCAATGCGCTTCAACTCATCCATCTTGTGCGAGATGTAGACGAGGGCCACGCCCTGCGACTTGAGTTGGCCGATGATGCGGAACAGATCGGCCACCTCTTCGTTGTTCAGCGCTGCGGTGGGCTCGTCCATGATGAGCACGCGCGAGTCGAACGAGAGCGCCTTGGCGATCTCCACCATCTGCTGTTTGGCCACCGTGAGTTCGCCCACGGGCGTATTCGGGTCGAGTCGAAGATGCATGCGCTCGAAGATGCGCTGTGCCTCGGCGTGCATCGCGTCCTCGTCGATGAAAACGCCGAAGCGCCCGCGCGGCTCGCGGCCAATGAAGATGTTCTGCGCGGCGCTCAGGTGGTTCATCAGGTTCAGCTCCTGATGGACGATCCCGATGCCCAGGGCCTGTGCGGCGCGCGGGCTCGCGATGTCCACAGACCGCCCCTCGAACATCACCTCGCCGGAGTCCTTGCTGTAGACGCCCGCGAGCACCTTCATCAGCGTGGACTTGCCCGCGCCGTTCTCGCCCATCAAGGCATGCACTTCGCCGGGCAGCAGATCGAACTGCGCCTTGTCGAGCGCGCGCACGCCGGCGAAGGACTTGCAGAGGTCGCGGATGGTGACGATGGGTTGCATGCGTATTCAGTCCGTCGAGATGGCGTAGAAACGGTGCGCGGTGCCACGCCAGATTTGCGACTGCTCGCCGGTCGACAGGCGGCCAATGCAGGCCTCGCTGACCGCGATCCAGCCCGCGTAGTCACCGGCCAGCGTGAGCACTGGCCAGTCGCTGCCCCACATGAGGCGGGCGGGGCCGAAGCTTTCGAGCAGTGGCTCCCACACCGGGCGCACGGCGCGCACCGCCGCATCGACTTCGCCATGCGTCGATGGCGGCGCTTCGCCCCAGAGGCCGGAGAACTTGCAGCACACCTGCGGCAGCGCGGCGAGCTCGGTCATGTCCTTGCGCCAGGCCGCGAAGGCCTCGCTGTCGTGCGCGCCCACGGGCGGCTTGGCGGCGTGGTCGATCACCACGGGCAGCTGCGGCCAGTCTTTCAGGAAGCACATCAGCGAGGACAGATGCCGCGGCTTCACCAGCGCATCGAAGCGCAGGCCCAGGCGAACGAGCGCCTGAATCGCATCGGCGCGTGGCATGCGCGCGATCCAGTCGTCATCGGACAGGTCTTGCAGCATCGGCCGCACGCCCTTGAACTTGGGATGCCGCGCCATGCGTTCGAGCGAAACCACGGCATCGGGGCTGCTCAGGTCGACCCAGCCGACCACGCCGCCAACCACGTCGTGCGCGGTGGCCAGTTCGAGCATGAAGTGCGTTTCTGCTTCCGAGTCGGCGGCCTGCACCAGCACAGTCCGCTCGACCCCATGCGCTTGCAGGAGGGGCGCGAGATGCGCGGGAAGAAAATCGCGCACCAGCGGCGCCAGGGCGGGCACATCGACGCGCAGCCATGCGTAGTCGCCGCGCGCGGGTCGCCAGAAATGCTGATGCGAGTCGATGCGCTGCGTCATGCTGCTTGGCACCATCCGTCTCGTCAGATGGTAACGCCGCCATCGACCAGCACCACCTGGCCCGTGACGAAACGCGACTCGTCGCTCAGCAGGTACACCACCTGCGGCGCGATGTCCTCCGCCACGGCGAGTCGGCCCATGGGCTGGCGTGCGATGAAGTCGCGCTCGGCCTGCACCGGGTCGGCCGCGGCGGCGATGCGCTCGCGCAAGGAGGGCGTGTCCACCGTGCCGGGGCACAGCGCATTGCAGCGCAGCCCCTGCTGCACATGGTCCGCCGCGAGGGCCTTTGTCATGCCGATCACCGCGGCCTTGGAAGCGCCATAGGCGAAGCGATGGGGGAAGCCCTTGACCGACGAAGCCATCGAAGCCATGTTGACGATCGACGCGCCGCTGCCTTCGCGCTTCGCCTTGTCGAGCATGCCCGGCAGGAAGGCGCGCACCATGCGGTACATGCTCTTGACGTTGAGGTCGAAGCTGAAGTCCCACGCGGCTTCGTCGCAATCGAGCACGCTGCCGTGGTGCACATAGCCGGCGCAGTTGAAGAGGCCGTCGAGCGATGGCAGCTGGGCGGCCAGCGCGGCAATCGCATCCGCGCTGCGCACGTCGAGCACCGCCGTACGGACGCCGGGCGATGCATGCGCCAGTTTTTCGAGAAGCCCGGCGTTGATGTCGGTCGCAATCACCTGTGCGCCTTCACGCTCACACGCCAGCGCGGTAGGCCGATGCCCTGTGCCGCCGCGGTGATCAGGAGCGTCTTGTTCTGGAGTCTTTTTGAAGTCATTTGCCTACTGCGTCACATCGACGCCATCGACCTGGTGAAGACCAATCGGGAACAGGGCCTTTGTGTTGCGAAAGCTTTATTTTTGGCCTTACCAATTTGGTATGACCACTTTGCCATAATGTAGAATTGGCCTTACCAGAACAAACCCTTTTCGGGTTTTCCCGAAGAGAACGAGGGTGTATTGCGCGGAAATCGATCGGCGAGGGTGTCAAACTGGCATGACCAGATAGCGCCCCTGCTTCCGCATGCTTCCTCCAGCCAAACCCACCGACACCCGACGGCTCTACCAACAGATCGCGGACCAGATTCGGGCTTTCATCCGTGAAGGCAATCTGCCCGTAGGCGCGCGCTTGCCACCGGAGCGGGAGTTGGCCTTGCAGTTGGGCGTGTCGCGGCCTTCGCTGCGCGAAGCGCTGATCGCCCTGGAGATCGACGGGCGCATCGAGATACGGATGGGTTCAGGCGTTTATGTCTGCGCGTCGCAGGACGCCTCGGAGCGCGAAACGCCGGCGGTCGGCGAAAGCCCGTCCGAAATGATGCAGGCCCGCGCGATGCTCGAAGGCTCGGTGGTCACGCTGGCCTCGGCACGCGTCACGCCGCAGCATCTGGAACGTGTGAAGACATCGCTGGAAAGCATGCGCAAGGACGGGCTCAACGGCCGCACGGAGATCGAGAACGACCGACGCTTTCACATCGCCATTGCGGAGATGACGGGAAACTCGGTTCTCGTGCGACTGGTCGGGGAGCTCTTCGATGGGCGGCACAGCCCGATCTCGTCGCGCATGAGCGCGCGCACCGAGGATTCGCAGGCGTGGAAGGCGGCGTTCGTCGAACACGAGGCGATCTACCGCGCGCTGGAGGCTCGGGATCCGCAGGCCGCGGTGGCGGCAATGCTGCATCACTTGAGCGCGTCGCACGCGCGGTGGACGGAGGAATCGACGTCGCCTGCTGCTGACTGATTTGCGGTTGCGGGCCTGGGCCGAGGCCGCAGGTGGGGGGTTACGCTGCTCGTGCCAGCGCGCGGGTGGCGATTCCACTTGCTATGACTGAAAGTGGGGCTCGAGGCTGCCATACACCCCTGCCAGTCGCGCCGCCCGATCCTGCATGCGAGCGCGCTCGGCAACTCGCGGTTCGAACTCGTCAGTCACCGCCAGTGCCCGGAAGATGTGCGCGGTCTCGCCCGGATCGCACCCCAACCACGCGAGCCGGGCGGCTCCCAGCGATGGGCCGACCTCCGCATGCGACCTCGTCGCAGCCACCGCGCTCGCCGTCGACGCTGCTAACGGGTGGTGGCCCCGACGTCGACGCGGCGTTCCGCAGGATGATCGACAAGGCCGGCGGCGGCGACTTCGTCGTTATCCGCGCGACCGGCGCCGACGGCTACAACCAATACGTCTACGTGATGGGCGGCGTCGATTCGGTCGAGTCGCTCGTGATCCCTTCGGTCGAAGCGGCCAACGACCCCTTCGTGGTCGACCGGGTGCGCAAGGCCGAAGCCTTGTTCATCGCAGGCGGCGACGAGAGCGACTACATCGAGTTCTGGAAGGGTACCGCGCTCGACGACGCGATCCGGGACCTGGTCCGCCGCAACGTGCCGATCGGCGGCACCAGCGCCGGGCTGGCGGTGCTGGGGCAGTTCGACTTCGCCGCACTGAAAGGCACGGTAACCTCGGCCGACGCATTGGCCAACCCCTACAACCGCCGCATGACGCTCGACCGCGAGTTCCTGACCGCCGCCGCGATGACCGGCGTCATCACCGACTCGCATTTCGACGAGCGCGACCGCATGGGACGGTTGCTCGCCTTCCTGGCGCGCCTCACCAACCCCGGCGACGGCTGGATCGGCGCCGATGCGGCGCGCGGCATCGGGGTCGATCCATCGACCGCGGTGGCGATCGACAAAGGCGTCGCGACCCGGTTGGCCGACCGCGACGCGCAAGGCGTCGACCTCGGCGGATCGGTGTACTTCCTGCGGCCGTCGATCGCGCCGACGGTGTGCGAGCCGCGGCAGCCGCTGACCTTTCGCAATCGTGCTGGTCGAGCGGCTGTCGGGCGCGGGGTCGTTCCACGTCAAGAACTGGACCGGCGCCGGCGGCGCGACGACGCGCTACGACCTGTCAGCCGAAGCCGGCGTGCTGATCTCTTCGCAGCCGGGGGGCGGGATCTACTGATGGGCCGATCCCTTGGCAGCCGCCCCGAGCTCGTCGTTCAGAACTGCCCAGCCGCCGCAGCATCTGTCGCTGGTCTGGATGATTGACAGTCCAGCTCGTGCCAGCACTCGACAAGGTCGACGTCGAGACACCAACGTTACGAGGGTTGTGGTCTTGGATAGACGACGCCGGCGCAGTTCGACGATCAATGGTCAGCCCCCATTCCGGCGTAAAGCTCCAATTAGATGGGTCTTGCTGCCGCAATTGGGGTCGTCGCCTCTACGAGGGGCGTTCGAGGGTCACGCTTGCGAGGAATCGGGACTCGATTGAAGGCGACGCCTCCACCCATCTCCGTCGGAATCAGCCTGCATCCTATTGTTTCTGCGTCATGATGCCGAGCATCAGCTCCGTGTTGAGCTTGGCCACTTGCTGCACCAGCCCCGCCTGCCTCGTCATCAGAGCTAAGAACTCCGGGTTGGTCGGGGATGCTTTGGCCGAGAGCGCGAGCTGCGAGATCGACTGAGCGAGACTCTGCTGCTCTGTATAGATAGCCTTTGCAGCTTCAGTGTATTCATCGAGCGTCATGCCATGTCTCCTGTGGTGGTGAGCCCCACAGCGTAACCGCATGGAGGCTCGACATGCGTCCGAAATCGTAGCCCCTCGACCCTCGCAGCGGGTCGAGGTGGCATCGGGTCGCACGCGTCCGTGACCATCGCGGCTTCATCGCAGGCTCGCGGGGGAAATCCTACAGCCGCTGTCATGGCTTGATGACGACCGTGCCAATTCGCGCGGTCCACCATCGGCGCCGACCAAGGGAAGCTCCAACTCTCGCGCAGGATGCGAGAACTTCGAGGAGTCGCATCATGACCAGAACGTCGGCGTGTAGTCGCGCCCGAGCCTAAGCTCGCCCAGCCTGTTCGAGGAGAGGCTGACGGTCGAGCGACGGCTAACGCATGGGGCGGCAAACTCAAGCGGAACTTGGGGATTGGCGCATGTCGCTTATCCAGCTCGCTCGGGCGACGCGCTACAACGGGAGATCGCCGAACCCGAACGGACCAGTTACCTTCCTGCCGACCGGGTCCGCATCCTCGTCCTCACCCGCTTCCCGCGGTCCAACGTCCAAGTTCTCAATCATCCCTTGCAGCGCGACCAAGCCAGCCGCCATGGCCTGGTGATACTTCTTGAACGGTCTCTCGGCGCTTTCGAGCAGCGTCCACACGCTGGCGTCCTCGCTGGCCTCCAGCAATACCCAATGGAAGGCACCAGGCCTCGGCTCTTCGACGGTGACCGAGATGGATCGGAGTTGATCAACCATGGGCAAAGTGTGGCGAACGCCGGCGCCTCCGTCTGCCGGTCACGGCCTACGCGCGTCCACTTCAGCCATGCGCCAACAACATCACGCTGCTGCAGTTGCGTGGGTCCGCATTCTGCGGGCGTATCGAGCATGGGCGCCGTTGCGCAAGCAAGCCCCTTCCACGTCTCTTTCGCGGCTTCGAGCCGGCCGGGTGGTAGAATGGCTCCTTGCTCAAGTTGCTGAGCAAATGCCTGCGCAGGCAAGCCGGATCTCACAACGGCACGTCGAACAAGAGCTGCCACGACGAGAAAAACACAAGGTGGCTCCTGCAAGTGAACATGCCGTAACGTGGATCGCGTAAGTGTCCACGGCCAAACAAACGAAAGCCGCCCATCGAGGCGGCTTTTTCATGTCCGACTGATCGCGACAGTCGCCGGCATCGAGGCCGACCATCACGGTCCGGGCGCCGAAGCATCCTCTCCAGCGCCGACTGACTGTCAGGGCGAAGCATGGGGCACCAAGCTTAGGGAGGAGCCCGTCGAACGCTTGGCCGCTCGCGGGCCTCCCAGATCTCTCCTAGATCAGGGCCTACATTGGTGCCGGTCAGCCCTAGTTCCTCCCAACCCTCGCACTCCATGAAAGGCTGACCTTGGCCCGCTTCGGCGGGTTTCTTTTTGCCCCCTATCCGTCGGCCAGCAGCATCTTCAGGAACGTGAGGCCATTGCGCTGGCCCTTTCCATCTACGCCGGTGGGCTCCTTGGCGAACCAAGTAGCTCCAGATCGATTGCCAGAATCGCGACAGATCGTCGACGGACCAGCGCCACAGCTCGGCGTAGTCCCGGGTCGCTACTCCTTGTTCTCGCTCGAGCCAGTACTGGTATTGGACTAGGAGTCCGCGCGGCAGAAG
>NZ_JAGGNV010000050.1 GCF_018614955.1 Variovorax paradoxus | reverse complement strand
TTGGGCTTTTTGCTTTGGGGTGCCTCGCACGGCCTTTTGCGCGCGCCTGGCCTCTAGCCGATGTCGATGCAGAAAAGCCAGCAGCCGCGCCTCAGCGGAGTGAAGTCGGCGCACACTTTTGGTCCTGCCGGCAATCTCCTGCCAGATGTCGTTCATGGCGCCCGCGTCGCCTGCCAGTTTCGAGCCGAGCGCCAGAACGGCCGGGTGCACATAAGCCTTCTTGCAGACTGCCGGCGTATTGCCGAGCTGCTTGGCCACGACGCTCAGGATCTCCTTGGCGCTGTGGCGCATGGCGGGTGACGCATCCGCCGGATCGACGTCAGAACAAGCCAGCCGTGTCAGTTCGAGCGCCTGCACGGTGCCGTGCCAGGTCCGGAAATCCTTCGCGGTGAAATTGTCCCCGGCGGCCTCGCGCAGGTAGTCGTTGACGTCGGTCGACGAGAGGATGCGCGGCATGCCGTCCTCGTCCTGGAACTGGAACAGCTCCTGCCCCGGCAGCTGCTGGCAGCGCCGGACCACCCGGGCCACCCGCGGATCGTCGAGCATCGCCTCGTGCAGCACGCCGCTTTTCCCCCGGAAGCGCAGCTTGAGCGAGGCGCCGCGGACTTCGGCGTGCTTGTTGCGCAAGGTGGTGAGGCCGTAGGAGCCGTTGCTGCTCGCATATTCCTCGTTGCCTACGCGCAGGAAAGTGGTGTCGAGCAGCCGCACCAGCGTGGCCAGCACCAGCTCGCGATCCAGCGTCTTTCTCTTGCTGCCTGGCTGCAGGTCGCGCGCGACGCGGGCGCGAATCTTCGGCAGTGCGCGGCCGAAGGCCTCGAGCCGCTCGAACTTTGTCTCGTCCTTCATGACCCGCCATTCGGCGTGGTATCGGTACTGCTTGCGGCCGCGCGCGTCGAGCCCGGTGGCTTGCAGATGTCCGTTCGGCAACGGGCAGATCCAGACACCCGTGTATGCGGGCGGAATGGCCAGCTGCCGGATGCGCGAGATCTCATCGACGTCGCGCAGCCACTGGCCCTTGGCGTCGCGGTAGCGAAAGCTGTTGCCGCGCTTCACCCGGCTCAGACCGGGCATCTCCGGGTTGATGTAGACCAGACCGTTGGCGAGCGGGAGGGGGCGATGGCTTGCAGCGGCGGACATGGGCTTTGCGAGAAGGGAGCGCAAAGAGCGTGCATCAAGGATGCGCTCGAACGTGGTGCCGCGCGCCGTGCGCGACTGTAGGACACCGCGATCACGCTCGTGATCAACCTCGCGAACTGACCGCTGTGGACCTAGAACAGCGAGGCGGTAGCCACCGC
This sequence comes from Variovorax paradoxus, assembly GCF_018614955.1. GTDB lineage: Bacteria > Pseudomonadota > Gammaproteobacteria > Burkholderiales > Burkholderiaceae_C > Variovorax > Variovorax paradoxus_J. The sequence continues at coordinate 64,003 of NZ_JAGGNV010000050.1, read as the reverse complement.
ATCGGCCGGGCCGCGCGACCGGGTCGCCGCCCTTGGAAGCGGGTCGGCCGCAGAAGCCTCGGCACTGCCCGCCTTCACCAGCGCGCCCACGCGGACACCCAGGAGCCGCAGCGGCCGATCGAGCGGCACGCGCTTGAGGCACAGTCCGGCCGTCCGCCGGATGGTCTTCGCGTCGGCGGTGAAGTGGTCGATGGTCTGGTCGCGCGTGGCGATCTTGAAGTCGTCGTAGCGCAGCTTGATGCCGATGGTCTTGCCGACGTAGCCCTTGCGCTGAAGATCCTCTGCCAGCTTCTCGCACAGGTGCGTGAAAATCGCGCCCAGCTCGGCACGGTCGCGCACTGCCTGCAGGTCGCGATCGAAGGTGGTCTCGCGGCTCATCGACACCGGCTCGCTCTCGGTCACCACGGGCCGCTCGTCGCGGCCCCATGCCACCTCGTGCATCCAGGCGCCGGTGGCCTTGCCGAAGTTCTCGACAAGCCAGCCGCGTTCCCTGGCCGCGAGCTCGCCGATGGTGCGGATGCCGAAACGCTGCAGCTTCTCGTCGGCCTTGGGCCCGATGCCGTTGACCTTGCGGCAGGGCAGCGGCCAGATGCGCGTTTGCAGGTCGCTCTCGAACACCACAGAGATACCGTTGGGCTTGTCGAATTCGCTCGCCATCTTGGCCAGCAGCTTGTTGGGCGCGATGCCGATCGAGCAGGTGAGGCCGGTGGCGTCGAAGATCGAGCGCTGGATCAGCCGCGCCAGCGCGCGGCCGCCTTCGCGCTGGCCGCCCGCCACCTCTGTGAAGTCGATGTAGACCTCGTCGACGCCGCGGTCCTCCATCACCGGCGCGATCTCGGTGATCACCTGCTTGAACCTGCGCGAGTACTTGCGGTACTCGTCGAAGTCGACCGGCAGGATCAGCGCCTGCGGACACAGCTTCGCGGCCTTCATGAGTCCCATTGCCGAGCCGACGCCGAACTGGCGCGCCGGGTAGGTCGCGGTCGTGATCACGCCGCGGCCGGCGTAGTCCCTGAGCAGCGGAAAGGCCTCGACCGGAATGTCGGCCAGCGTGCCGCCCGCGGGCAGGTTGCGGATCGCCTCGTCGACCTTGCGGCGCCCGCCGCCGATCACCACCGGCAATCCCTTGAGCTGCGGATAGCGCAGCAACTCCACCGACGCATAGAACGCATCCATGTCGAGGTGGGCAATGCGGCGGATCGGGGCGGCTGTCACGGTACGGATTTTGAACGCTTCGGCGCGGGTGCTGGTGCGCGAGGGGCATCGATGACATCATCATGGCCATGCAAATCGTTGCCACCATGTTCTGGCGCCGGCTCGACCTGCCCGGCCATGATGCCTGCCGTCTCGAAAAGCACGGCAACGGATGGCAGCTCGACGGCGCCGCCGTGTTCCGCAACGAGGACGGTCGGCCCGTGCGGCTGGACTACCGCCTGCATTGCGACAACGCATGGCATGCCCAATGGGGCCGCGTGCGCGGCTGGGTCGGCTCGGCGGCCGTGGATTTCGCGATCGCGCGCGGCAGCAACGGCGAATGGTCTTTCAATGACCAGGTGGTGCCTGGTCTGGCCCATTGCACGGACCTGGATTTCGGCTTCACGCCTGCCACCAATCTCGTGCAGTTGCGACGCCTCAACCTCAAGCTCGGCGAGAGCGCCCAGGCACCGGCAGCCTGGCTCGACCTCGATGACGATAGCCTCGGCCCGCTGATGCAGACCTACGAGCGGCGCGCGGACTGCGAATACTGGTACCAGGCTCCGCGCTTCGACTACGAGAGCATGCTGGTGGTCACGCCGGAGGGCTTCGTTTCGCAATATCCGACGCTCTGGGCTGCCGAGGACTGAAGCCCTACTCGAACAAGGCCGCATGGCCGGCCACCAGCGCCTGATTGCGTTGCCGGTCGAGCGCGATCTCGCGCGCGAAGGTCTCGACGCTGCCGACGGCCGGCAGGTTGTGCGCTTCTCGAAGCCGCTCGCGCAGCACGCTGCCTTCCAGCGCACGATTGATCTCGGCATTGAGCCGCCGCACCACCGCGTCCGGCGTGCGTGCCGGCGCGAAGATGCCGAACAGCGACGCCAGGTTGGCCTGTGCGAAGCCGAGCTCCGCCAGGGTCGGCACCTGCGGCAGCGCATCGAGCCGTGCCGGCGCGCCCACCGCCAGCGCCTGCAGGCGGCCGGCCTGGATGTACTGCAATTGCTGCGCGGCCACGTTGGTCGAAAGCACCTCGAACTGTCCGCTCAGCGCGTCGTTGAGCTGCGGCCCGCCGCCCTGGTAGGGGATGTGCGTGATCGTGGCGCCGCTCCTGATGCGCACCTGCACCAGCACCATGTGGCCGATGGTCGCCACGCCCGAGCTGGCCCAGCGCACGGCCCCCGGCCGTGCTCGCGCGAGCGCGATCATCTGGTCGAAGTCGCGGCCGCCGAAGGCCGGCGTGCCCACCACCAGCACCGGCGTGCGCATCACGCTGGCCACCGGCGTGAACGCGCGCAGCGGGTCGTAGCGCACGCGCGCGAGCAGCGGCTGCAGGGTGAGCGGGCTGATGGCCGAGAAGGCGAGCGTGTGGCCGTCCGGCGCCGCGCGCGCCAATGCATCCATGCCGACGCTGCCGCCCGCGCCCGCGCGATGCTCGACCAGCACCGGCACGCCCAGCGACTGCGCGAGCGGGTCGGCCAGTGCGCGCGCCATGCTGTCGCTGACCCCGCCGGGCGGGTAGACGACCACCAGACGAACCGGCCGATCCGGCCAGGATGCGGTTGCCGCCCGTGCAACGAAGGGCGCTGCCAGCGCGGCGAGCCCCCACCGTCCCAGCGTGCGGCGCTGCAAGTGCGTCATGCCGTGGCCAGCTCGCGCAGCAGCGCGGCGAAATGCAGGGCCGGCAGGTTGTCCTCGCCCTCGCGCGACACCAGCGTCAGCGGCGCATCGAGCCGCTCGCTGCCGGCCAGCGGACCGTAGCGGATCGCGTGCGGATGCACGCCGCCCATCGACGCCGGCACCACCGACAGCCCGACCCCGGCGGCGACCAGGTTCAGGTTGGTCATCATGCGGTCCACCTCGGCCACCACGCGCGGGCTGAGACCCTCCGCGTTGCACAGCGCCAGCAGGTCCGCGTACAGCCCCGGCGCACCGGGGCGCCGCACGAGGATCATGTCTTCCTCGCACAGCTGCGCGAGCGACAGGGGCGTGGCCGCCTCGCCGGCGCCGGCGAAGCGATGGTCGCGCGGCATCGCCACCAGCACCGGCTCGCGCAGCAGCGTCTCGAACCGGAGCCCCGCGGGCCGCGCCACCGGCACGCGCAGCAGGCCGCAATGCAATCGGCCGGCGGCCAGCGCCTCGGTCAGCTCGGCGGCATTGTTCTCGCGCAGCCGGAGCTCCACGCCGGGGTGGCTGCGGCGAAAGGCGCGCAGCGCATCGGGCATGAAGCGGTGCGCCGCCGCCGAGCTGGTGAAGCCGACCGAAAGCACGCCCTCCTGCCCTTTCGCGACGCGCGCCATGCGCTGCTTCACCGTCTCCATGTCCTGCAGCATGCGCAGGGCTTCGGCCTGGAACTGGCGGCCCGCATCGGTCAGCGCCATGCCGCGCGGATGACGCCGGAACAGCGCCATGCCCAGCTCGCGCTCTAGCCCCTTGATCTGCTGGCTGAGCGGTGGCTGCTGGATGCCCAACTGCTCGGCCGCGCGGGTCATGTGGCCGGTCTCGGCCACGGCCGCGAAGTAGCGAAGTGCTCGTATATCCATATTTTTTTCGTATTGAACAGGCCTTGTTATTTTATTTGACGCTAGATCCGGTGTCGCGCATCTTCGGTGCCCCCAGCCAAGAGGACCCATGAGGCCTCATTCCGGAGACATACCCCATGCGCCCCTCGCGCTTTCGCACCTTCATCGCTTTCGGCCTCGCCTTGCTTCTTTCCGCCTGCGGCGGAGGAGGCGGCGGCGACGCCGGTTTCGCCGGCTTCTCGAATCCGCCGGCCAGCTCGCCCGGCACCTCGGACACCGACACCGATCCGCCCGTCACGCCGCCCGGCCCGATCACGCCGCGCGTGGCCTGCGCCTCGCTGGCCGGCATGAGCCTGGCCGCGGCGCAAATCGGCCTGGCGACAGGCGGTGCGACCGTGAACTCCGCCGTCGAGGTGGCGGCCAACGAACCCGGCAATGTGCTCGGCGCGCACTGCCGCGTGCGCGGCAGCATCCAGCCGGTCGACCCGAACGCGCCGGCGATCAACTTCGCCGTCAACCTACCGCAGCAGTGGAACCAGAAGGTGATCCACTTCGGCGGCGGCGGCTTCAACGGCCGCCTGATCGACGGCACCGAAACCATCCGCTTCGGCCCGCCCGACAAGCCCGCGCCGCTGGCGCTCGGCTACGCGACCTTCGGCGACGACTCCGGCCACCAGAGCAGCAGCATCACGGACGGCCGCTTCGCCGCCAACGACGAGGCGCTGGCCAACTACGGCGGCCAGTCGCTCAAGAAGACGCATGACGTCGCGCTGCTGCTGGTGCGCGCGCACTACGCCAGCGAGCCGAAGAAGGCCTACTTCCTCGGCACCTCCACCGGCGGGCGCGACGCGCTGGCCTACATCCAGCGCTGGCCCCGCGACTATGACGGCGTGATCGCCAACGAGCCGGCGCTCAACTACAGCGGCACGCGCCTGTCGAACGTGGCGGTGGGCCGCGCGCTCTATGCCAACGGCGGCGCGGGCTGGGTCAACGTCGCCAAGACCCTGCTGGTGCAGCGCACCGTGCTGCAGGCTTGCGACCGGCTCGACGGCGCGAGCGACGGCATCGTGAGCAACGTCGAGAGCTGCCGCCAGCTCAACACGCAGATCCTGGCCTCGCTGCGCTGCAGCGGCGGCACCGACAACGGCGACGGCTGCCTCTCCGACCCGCAGCTCGCGAGCATCCGCGCGATCGAGTCGCCGCTGGTCTTCACCAGCTATGCGCTCGCCAACGGCGTGCGCCGCGCCGGCGGCTACAACATCCTCGAAGGCGCGCTCGTGGCCGGGCCGTACACCACGCGCGATCTCGGATCGCGGCCCGTGCCTGCCAACCCCGCGACCTCGGCCGACGCCAACATGTACGTTACCGGCGACCAGTGGGTGAAGTTCTTCGTCACGCGCATCGAGGCTTTCGACTCGCTCGGCTTCGATCCGCTCGACCCCGGCCCCTATGCGGCGCGCGTGACCGAGGTGTCGGCGATCACCGACGCCACCAACCCGCAGCTCGGCCCCTTCTTCTCGCGCGGCGGACGGCTGATCCTGCTGCACGGGCTGGCCGACGAAGTGATCAGTCCCAATTCCACCATCGACTACTACCAGCAGCTGATCGCCACCGTCGGACAGGACGCGGTGGACCGCGGCGTGCGCTTCTACACAGTGCCCGGCATGGGTCACGGCACCGGCGTCTTCGTCCCGGTCTGGGACTCGCTCGCGGCGCTCGAAGGCTGGCTCGAAGGCGGCCTGGCGCCGGCCACCGGCGTGGCGATGGACAGCGTGGCCGGCAGCTTCGGCCGCACGCGGCCGCTGTGCCAGTTCCCGGCCTGGCCCAAGTACCGCGGCAGCGGCAGCCTCGACGCGGCGATCAATTACAGCTGCGTGAAGGAAGCGGGCGACCCGCTTGCCTGTCCGAATCTGCCGGCCGCGGCCACGCACTACAAGGGCGGCAACAGTTCGGGCGAGGAGCTCGACGTGCTGGTCGATCCGTCGACGATGGCCTACACGGTCACCATCGATGCCAGCCTGCAGCGCGCAGCCGGCACGCAGCGCAGCGGCACGCTGATCGCGCAGGGCAACTGCAGCTACGGCAGCACCGAGAACGGCGCGGCCTTCAGCTTCGCCGCCGGCGGCGTCCTGCAGGGCGGCGTGGCGGCGCCCGCGGGCAGCAGCTTCCTGCCGCTCGTCGCCTTCCGCAAAACCTTCGAGAACGCCGCCACGCCGACCGTGTTCAACCCGGTCGCGAACATCTTCAACGCGGTCGGCGTGCAGCAGGGCACAGGCGGCACCGCGGCCCATGCCGCGGCTGTGCGGCTGCGCAATGCGGGTACCTTCCAGTACTGCCGCGACCCGGTGACCGGCCGCTTCATGACCTACGACCCCAACTGCACCCAGACCGAGAAGGGCTACATCAGCTGGACCGCCGCGCGCAGCGCCTTCGACGTCTACACCACCTCGCCGACCGGCGGCGCCACCACCACCGGCGGCACGCTCAGCGGCTCAATGGTGATCGGCCTGGTCAACGGCGCCGCGGTGCCGCTGCACCTGGTGCGCGAGTCGGCGGCCAACCAGGGCATGCGCCTGATGGCGATCCAGCAGAGCCTCGCCCCGGGTGCGGCGGACGGTGTCTACGCCGTTGCCAGCGTGCAAGGCGAAACGCGCGAGGCCACCATCGCAGGCAGCAGTTTCAACCTGGGCGGCGCGGCCGCCGCGCTCGGCTACGACACGCCCGTGGTCGGCGTCGTGCAGGCCGATGCCGGACGCCCCGGCAATTTCATCTTCAACCAGGGCGTCCTCGGCTTCGTGTCCACCTCGGCTTCGAACGCGGCGCTGGAACTCGGAGTGCGGCATTGATGAAGAAAAAGGAAGCGATCCTCGTCCTGCTCGTGGGCCTCGCGGCCGCATGGGCCACCCACGCGGCATCCCCGGCACCGGCCAGCTGCCCGGCCCCGGTGCCGAGCACCGCGCGCTGCTACACCGGCCAGGACGGCGCCGGCGCCTTCTACTGGATCGCGATCCCGCGCGACTGGAACAAGGTGCTGGTCATGCACGCGCATGGCGGCCCTGAGACCGGCCCGCCCGCGCTCGAGCGCAGCCGGAAGGACCTGGAGCGCTGGGCCGTCACAGTGAAAGCCGGCTATGCCTGGGCCGGCTCGACCTACCGGCGCGGCGGCTACGGCGTGACGATGGCGGCCGAGGACACCGAGCGCCTGCGCGGGATCTTCGCTGCGCACTTCGGCGCACCGCGTCGCACGCTGCTGCACGGCCAGAGCTATGGCGGCGCCGTGGCGTCGAAGGCGGCCGAGCTCTATGCGCAGGTCGACGGCAAGCCCGGCCCCTACGACGGCGTCCTGCTGACCAACGGCGTGCTCGGCGGCGGCAACAGCGCCTATGAGTTCCGGCTCGACCTGCGCGTGGTCTACCAGTACGTCTGCCGCAACCATCCGAAGCCCGAGGAACCGCAATACCCGCTGTGGATAGGCCTGCCGAAGGATTCGAAGCTCACGCGCGCCGAACTCGCGGAGCGCGTGAAGGCCTGCACCGGCGTCGGCATGCCGGCCGCGCAGCGCTCGCCCGAGCAGGCGGCGCGGCTGAAGACCATCCTCTCGGTCGTGAAGATTCCCGAGCGCACGCTGGTCGGCCATCTCAACTGGGCGACCTGGCTGTTCCAGGACTTGACGCAAGATCGCCTGGGCGGCCGCAACCCCTTCGGCAATGCCGGCGTGGTCTACCAGGGCTCGGCCGACGATGCGGCGCTCAATGCCGGCGTGCTGCGCTATGCGGCCGATCCGCAGGCGCAAGGCGCGCTCGCGAGCGACAGCCGGCCCACCGGCCGCACCACCCTCCCCACGCTCACGCTGCATGCGATCCACGACCCGACCGCTTTCGTCGAACTGGAGAGTGCCTACCGCGCGATCCGCGAAAGCGCCGGCACCAACAACCGCCTGGTTCAAAGCTTCAGCGACGAATCCGAGCACAGCTATCTCAGCGAGCCCGAATACCCTGCGTTGTTCGCGGCGCTCGTGGACTGGATCGACAAGGGCGACAAGCCCACGCCGGCTTCGCTGGCGACGCGTTGCGCCGCCTTCGAGCCCACCTTCAACGACGGCGGCAAGGACCGCTGCCGCTTCAAGCCCGACTACCGCAGCGCGCCGCTCGAGTCGCGCGTGCCGGTGCGCTAGGGCCTGTTAACAGGCCCTAGAACGTGCCCGGCAGCAGGATGCTCGAATCCACCTCGTCGATCTGCGTGCGGCCGCAAAACGCCATCGTGAGATCGAGCTCACGCTGGATGATCTGCAGCGCACGCGTCACGCCGGGCTCGCCGAAGGCGCCGAGGCCGTAGAGGAAGCTGCGCCCGATCAACGTGCCGCGGGCGCCGAGCGCGCGCGCCTTCAGTACGTCCTGCCCGCTTCGGATGCCGCCGTCCATCCAGACCTCGATCTCGGTGCCCACCGCCTCGGCGATCGCAGGCAGGGCTTCGATGGAGGAGGGCGCGCCGTCGAGCTGGCGCCCGCCGTGGTTCGAGACGATCAGCGCATCCGCCCCGCTGGAGGCCGCGAGGCGCGCATCTTCCACGTCCATCACGCCCTTGAGGATCAGCTTGCCGCCCCAGAGCCTCTTGATCCACTCGACGTCGGCCCAGCTCAGCGTCGGGTCGAACTGCTCGGCCGTCCAGGACGACAGCGACGACAGATCCTTCACCCCCTTGGCATGGCCCGCGATGTTGCCGAAGGTGCGGCGCTTGGTGCCCAGCATGCCCATGCACCAGCGCGGCTTGGTCGCCAGGTCCATCAGGTTGGTGAGCGTGGGCTTGGGCGGCGCGGTGAGGCCGTTCTTGATGTCCTTGTGCCGCTGGCCGAGGATCTGCAGGTCCAGCGTGAGCTGCAGCGCCGAGACGTTGGCGGCGCGCGCGCGCTCGATCAGCCGCTCGATGAAGTCGCGGTCGCGCATCACGTAGAGCTGGAACCAGAAGGGATGGCGGTCGGTGTGCTCGGCGATGTCTTCCAGCGAGCAGATGCTCATGGTCGAGAGCGTGAACGGAATGCCGAAGGCCTTGGCCGCGCGCGCGCCGAGGATCTCGCCGTCGGCGTGCTGCATGCCGGTCAGCCCCGTGGGTGCGATGGCCACCGGCATCGCGACCTCCTGGCCGATCATGGTGCTCGTCGTCGAGCGGCCTTCCATGTTGACGGCCACGCGCTGACGCAGCTTGATCTTCTGGAAGTCGCTCTCGTTCGCGCGGTAGGTGCCCTCGGTCCAGGAGCCGGAGTCGGCATAGTCGTAGAACATGCGCGGCACGCGCTCTTTGGCGATCACTCGCAGGTCTTCGATGCAGGTGATCCGGGAAAGGTCGGGCACGCGGGGTCTCCTTGGTCGTGAATGGCGTTGGGTGTCGATTATCGGGGCGCACCAACCCGGCACGCCTGTTGCTTGCATCTGGTGCATGGAGACATCCGTACTGACGACACCGGCCAGCCACCCGCTCTGGCAGCACCAGCTCGAGCTCCTGCTGGAGTCCACCGGCGAGGGCATCTTCGGCATCGACCTCGACGGCCACTGCATGTTCATCAACCGTGCGGGCGCGCAGATGCTCGGCCACGAGCGCGCTGCCGTGCTGGGCCGCAACATGCACGAGCTCACTCACCACTCGCATCCGGACGGCTCGCATTACGCCGACACCGACTGTCCGATCTTCAACGCCTTCCGCCGCGGCCTGCCCTGCCGCATCGACACCGAGGTGTTCTGGCGCGCCGACGGCAGCGCCTTCGCGGTCGAGTACTCGAGCCACCCGATCATGGACTGCGCCCAGGTGCGCGGCGCCGTCATCACCTTCGTCGACATCACCGAGCGCCGCCGCGCGGCCCGCGCGCTGCAGCAGGCCAAGGACGAGCTGGGCCTGCGCGTCGACGAGCGCACGCGCGAGCTGAGCGACGCGCTGGCCAAGCTGCGCGAGCTCTCGGCCTGGCTCGACAAGGTGCGCGAGGACGAGCGCACGCGCATCGCGCGCGAGGTGCACGACGAACTCGGCAGCCTGCTGGTGGCGCTCAAGATGGACGTCAACTGGATCGGCAAGCGCCTCGGCGAACAGCAGGAGCGCAGCCCGGCCGCCGCCGAAGAGATGCGCACGCTCATGCGCGGCAAGTGCCAGAACATGAGCGGGCTGATCGAGCGCGCGGTCGACAACGTCGGCCGCATCATCACCGACCTCAGGCCCAGCATCCTCGACCACCAGGGCCTGTGGGCCGCGCTCGAATGGCAGGCGCACGAGTTCGTGCAGTCCGCCGAGCTCGAGCTGGCCTGGCATATGGAGGTGCAGCCCGACACCGAACTGCCAGAGCCGGCTGCGATCGCGGTCTTCCGCATCTTCCAGGAGATGCTCAGCAACGTCGGCCGCCATGCGAAAGCCTCGCAGCTCGACATCCGCATCGAGGCCGATGCGTCGCTGCTGCGCATCGCCGTGCGCGACAACGGTGTCGGCGCGCCCGCCCATGCCTTCGAGGCCGCCACCGCCTACGGCGTGCTCGGCATGCGCGAGCGCGCACGCCACTTCGGCGGGCGCATCGAGATCGAGAGCGAGCCCGGCACCGGCAGCGCATTCCACCTGGAGATGCCGCTGTGACGAAGGCCAAGGACATCCGTGTGCTGATCGGCGACGACCATCGCATCGTGCGCGAAGGCCTGAAGCAGGTGCTGGGCGACCTGTCGAACGGCGTGCCCGAGATGCTGGTGGTGGCCGAGGCGCAGACCGGCCCCGAGGTGCTGGAGCGCGTGGCCGCGCTCGGTGGCGCGCAGGGCCTGGACGTGGTGCTGCTCGACATCGCGCTGCCGGACCGCGACGGCCTCGACGTGCTGCAGGCGCTGCGTAAGCTCTGGCCCGCGCTGCCGGTGCTGATGCTCAGCACCTACCCCGAGAAGCAGTACGCGGTGCGCTGCATCAAGCTGGGCGCGGCCGGCTACCTGAACAAGAGCGCCGACCCCGACGACATGGTCGGCGCGGTGCGCAAGGTGGCTGCCGGCGGCAGGTACGTCTCGGCCGCCACGGCCGAGGCGCTGGCGGCTGCCGTCGGCAACGCATCGGCGCTGGGCACCGAGGCGCTCTCGCACCGCGAGCACCAGGTGTTCCGCCTGCTCACGGCCGGGCAGACCGTGAGCGAAATCGGTGCACAGCTCGGCCTGGCGCCCAACACGGTCAGCACCTACCGCGCGCGCATCCTCGAAAAGACCGGCACCAAGAACGACGTCGAACTCGCCTTGTATGCCGAGCGGCACGCCAAGCCGAGTTCCATGTAGTGCTGCCCCTACACGGCATCGACCGGCGCCCCGCGATTTTGCATTGAGCGGCCGCGCAGGCACGCAACCGGCCCGGCCCTTGCATCGCTGCTGCATCTTTTCAACGAGGTGCACCATGTCACTACCGCCCGACGCCAAAGCCTGCGACCCCTACGACGCCGACCGGCCACTGGTGATGCGCTGCGCGTGCGGGCGCGACCATGGGCCCGGCGAGCATGTCGGCACGATCGAAGACTCCAACGCCAAGCTCGAGGCCAGCCTCATGAAGGCGCTGTTCCCGGTCGACAGCGTGCGCCGCAACTTCCTGCGCGCGGTGGGCGCCAACACCGCGCGCGCCGCGATCCTGTCGGTGCTGCCGCTGGGCGCACTGCAGGCCATGGCGCAGGAAAAAGGCCCGCTCGAGAAGAAGGACCTGAAGATCGGCTTCATTCCGATCACCTGTGCCACGCCGTTGATCATGGCGCACCCGCTGGGCTTCTATCAGAAGCAGGGGCTCAACGTCGAAGTGGTCAAGACGGCGGGCTGGGCGTTGATCCGCGACAAGATGCTCAACAAGGAGTACGACGCCACGCACTTCCTGTCGCCGATGCCGCTCGCAATCTCGATGGGTGCCGGCTCCAACGCGGTGCCGATGAACGTGGCGACGATCCAGAACACCAACGGCCAGGCCATCACGCTGGCCAACAAGCACAAGGACAAGCGCGACCCGAAGACGTGGAAGGGCTTCAGGTTCGCGGTGCCCTTCGAGTACAGCATGCACAACTTCCTGCTGCGCTACTACGTGGCGGAAGCAGGCCTCAACCCCGATACCGACATCCAGATCCGCGTGGTGCCGCCGCCCGAGATGGTGGCCAACCTGCGCGCCGGCAACATCGACGGCTACCTCGGTCCCGACCCCTTCAACCAGCGCGCGGTGTTCGAGGAAATCGGCTTCCTGCACATCCTCACCAAGGACCTGTGGGCCGGCCATCCCTGCTGCGCCTTCGGCACCTCGACCGAGTTCATCCAGAAAAATCCCAACACCTTCGCCGCGATGTATCGCGCGGTGCTCACCGCCTCCGCGATGGCGCGCGATCCGAAGAACCGCGAACTGATCGCCAAGGTGATCGCGCCGGCGCAGTACCTGAACCAGCCCGAGACCGTGCTCACGCAGGTGCTCACCGGCCGCTTCGCCGACGGCCTGGGCAACATCAGGACGGTGCCCGACCGCGCCGACTTCGATCCGATCCCGTGGCAGTCGATGGCGGTATGGATGCTCACGCAGATGAAGCGCTGGGGCTATGTGAAGGGCGAGGTCAACTACAGGCAGATCGCCGAGAAGGTGTTCCTGCTCACCGATGCCAGGAAGCACATGAAGGAACTGGGCCAGACGCCGCCCGAGGGCGCCTACCCCAAGTTCACCATCATGGGCAAGGTCTTCGACCCCGCGAAGCCGGACGACTATGTCAAGAGCTTCGCGATCAGCAAGATGGCCTGACGCAATGCACAAGGTCATGAACCTCAAGGCGGCGCTGCTCTCGGTCTTGCTCTTCGCCGTGTTCCTCGCGGTATGGCAGGTGGCGACGATGTCCGCAGGCGGCGCTGCCTCGCAGGCCGGCATGTCGGCCGAGCAGATCGAGTACCAGAAGATGCTCGGCAAGGATCCGGGCCAGGTGAAGTCGGCGGGCTTCCCGACGCCGGGCGAGATGGGTGCCACCGCGTGGAAGCACCTGTCGAATCCCTTCTACGACAACGGATCCAACGACAAGGGCATCGCCATCCAGCTCGCCTGGTCGCTGGGCCGCGTGGGGCTGGGCTTTCTGCTGGCCTGCCTGGTCGCGGTGCCGCTGGGCTTCGTGATCGGCATGTCGCCCTTGCTGCAGAAGGCCTTCGATCCCTTCATCCAGGTGCTGAAGCCGATCTCGCCGCTCGCATGGATGCCGCTCGCGCTCTACACCATCAAGGACTCGTCGGTGAGCGGCATCTTCGTGATCTTCATCTGCTCGGTCTGGCCGACGCTGCTCAACACCGCCTTCGGCGTGGCCTCGGTCAAGCGCGAGTGGCTCAACGTCGCGAGCACGCTGGAAGTGAAGCCGCTGCGCCGCGCCTTCCGCGTGATCCTGCCCGCGGCCGCGCCGACCATCCTCACCGGCATGCGCATCAGCATGGGCATCGCCTGGCTGGTGATCGTGGCGGCTGAGATGCTGGTCGGCGGCACCGGCATCGGCTACTTCGTGTGGAACGAGTGGAACAACCTCTCGCTCACCAACGTGATCTTCGCGATCCTGGTGATCGGTGTCGTCGGCATGCTGCTGGACCTGGCGTTCGCCGGCCTGCAGAAGAAGGTGACCTATGTGGAGTGATCTCTCGTCCCCGGGCGTTGCCATGAAACCCACTGTCCCATCCACCGGCGCGGGCTTCCTGCGCATCGAGGGGCTCTCCAAATCCTTCGTACCCGGCAAGCCGGTGTTCGCCGACGTGAGCTTCACGCTGGACCGCGGCGAGTTCGTCTGCATCATCGGCCACTCGGGCTGCGGCAAGACCACCATCCTCAACGTGCTCGCGGGCCTCGACACCGCGTCGGGCGGTCATGTGTTCATGGACGGCCGCGAGGTGGCCGGGCCGAGCCTGGAGCGCGGCGTGGTATTCCAGAGCCATGCGCTGATGCCCTGGCTCACGGTGCGCAAGAACATCGCCTTCGCTGTGCAGTCGCGCTGGCCCGACTGGTCGGCCGCGCAGATCGACGAGCAGGTGCGCAAGTTCGTCGCGCTGGTCGGGCTCGACGGCGCGATCGACAAGAAGCCTTCGCAGCTCTCGGGCGGCATGAAGCAGCGCGTGGGCATCGCACGCGCCTTCTCGATCCAGCCCAAGATGCTGCTGCTCGACGAACCCTTCGGCGCGCTCGACGCGTTGACGCGCGGCACCATTCAAGACGAGCTGATGAGCATCGTGCGGCAGACGCAGCAGACCGTCTTCATGATCACGCACGACGTCGACGAGGCCATTCTTCTGGCCGACCGCATCCTGCTGATGAGCAACGGCACGGAGACCGCGAGTGGCTATCGCCCCGGCAACATCGCCGAGACCGTGGTCAACCCGCTGCCGCGCGAGCGCACGCGCGCCGGGCTGCATCACCTTGACGGCTACTACGCGCTGCGCAACCACGTCATCGACTTTCTCGTCACGCGGGCCAAGGCCTCGTGAGCCCTTTAGCCATTTCAATCAGGAGCATCCGCATGAACCGCAACGACATCACCGAAAAGATCATCACCGTCAAGGTGGCCAAAGGCATCCAATGGGCCGACGTGGCCAAGAAGGTCGGCCTCTCGAAGGAGTGGACCACCGCCGCCTGCCTGGGCCAGATGACGCTGGACGAGAAGCAGGCCGGCATCGTCGGCGAGATCTTCGGCCTCACGCCCGAGGAGCAGAAGTGGCTGCAGGTCGTGCCCTACAAGGGCTCGTTGCCGACGCCGGTGCCCACCGATCCGCTGATCTACCGCTGGTACGAAGTGGTGAGCGTCTACGGCAGCACCATCAAGGAGCTGATCCACGAAGAGTTCGGCGACGGCATCATGAGCGCGATCGACTTCAGCATGGACATCCAGCGCCAGGCCGATCCGAAGGGGGATCGGGTCAAGGTGGTGCTGTCGGGGAAGTTCCTGCCGTACAAGACCTACTGACGGCGTGGGGACGCGCGCCTTCAGGGCTTGTCGAGCAAGCGTTCGAGCAGGACTTCCAGCTGGCCCACGTCGACCGGTTTCGTGAGGTGCGCATAGAAGCCGGCGTCGTAACTCGTCTCCCGGTCCGACGCTTGTCCATAGCCGGTGACCGCGATCAAGGCCGGAGGGTTGGCGACCTCGCGGCGAACCCTTTGCGCGACTTCCACGCCGCTGAGGCCGGGCAGGCCGATGTCCATCAGCACCAGGTCGGGCTGCTCCTTCTTGATCGCCGCCAGCGCCGACGGGCCGTCGAAGGCAATGCTGCTGAGGTAGCCCAGGTTGTCGACCAGGACGGACATCGTCTCCGCCGCATCCATGTTGTCGTCGACGACGAGAACCCGCTTGCGGGCGCCCGGGCCCTCGGCCCTGCGCATCTCCAGAGGCGCCGCGATGAGCGGCAGATGGATGACGAATTCGCTTCCCTGGCCCGGCACGCCGGTGCTGAAAGCGCTCACCTCGCCGCCATGGAGCGCCACGAGTTGCTGCACCAGCGTGAGCCCCAGGCCCAGGCCGCCCTGCGAGCGCGAAGGCTCCTGGTCGCCTTGGGCGAACAGCATGAAGATCCGGGGCAGCTGCTCGGGCTTGATGCCGGGCCCGTCATCGCGCACGCTGATCTCGGCATCGCTGCCAGCCGACCGCAGGCTGACCTTGATGTGCCCGCCACGCGGCGTGAACTTGATCGCGTTGTTCAGCAGATTGCAGACCACCTGGATCATGCGGGCGCGGTCGCCGCCGATCCATAGCGCCTCGCCGGGCATGTCGAGCGTGAGCGTGTGCTGTTTGGTGTCGGCCAGCGGCTTCACCGCTTCGACGGCTTCTGCGATCACCTCGGAGAGCTTCACCGGCTTGGCTTCGAGATGGATCTTGCCGCTCGTGATGCGCCCGACATCGAGCAGGTCGTCGACCAGCCGCGTCATCTGCTTAAGCTGACGCGAGATGAGGCCGCTCATTCTCTTCAGCGTCCCGGGTTCCGCATTCGGATGCTCGATGATCGCCAGCGCGTTGGCAATCGGCGCGAGGGGGTTGCGCAGCTCATGCCCCAGCATCGCCAGGAAGGTCGTGATGCGGCGTCCCTCGTCCTCGAGAATGGACGCACGCCGGCGCTCGGTCAGGTCGCGCGTGACCTTGGCGAACCCCCGATGGCGACCGGTCGCATCGAAGAGTGCGGTGATCACGACGCTGGCCCAGAACCTGGTGCCATCCTTTCTCACCCGCCAGCCTTCGTCCTCGTATCTTCCGACTTCGCGCGCGATTTCGAGCTCCTTGTCGGGGAAGCCCGTCGCGGCCACATCGGGCGGATAGAAGACCGAGAAATGCCTGCCGATGATCTCTCCCGCTTCGTAGCCCTTGTTGGCCCTGGCACCGGTGTTCCAGCTCATGACGTAGCCGCTGGGATCGAGCATGAAGATCGCGTAATCCTTGACGCCATCCACCATCAACCTGAAGCGCTCTTCGCTGGCGCGAAGCAGGTCTCGCTGTTTTTGGCTTTCGGTCTGGTCGCGGGTGATCTTCGAAAAGCCGCGCAGCGACCCGCCCGGTCCCGTCAGGCGGGTGATGACGACGCTGGCCCAGAAGCGGGTTCCGTCCTTGCGAAGCCGCCACCCCTCGTCCTCGAACCTTCCCGCCTCGGCCGCGACCTCGAGCTCGTGCTGCGGCCAGCCCTTGTCCAGAAGCTCCTGCGGATAGAACAACGAGAAGTGGCGCCCGATCACCTCGTCGGCCTCGTAACCCTTGAGTTCTCTCGCCCCCCTGTTCCAGCTCAGCACGATCCCGTTGGGGTCGAGGAAGAAGATCGCGTAGTCCGCGATCGAATCCACCATCAGGCGGTAGTCCGCGTTCGCGACGGCGCCGAGGTTGAGGGGTTTGCCGAGGTCAGCCAAGTTTTGGATCTCGATGGAAGGCGACAAGGCAGGCATGATGGCGGATTTCGTTCGCTCGGAAAGTCGGATCTGCAGGACTTTTGTATGAAATGTCCCACGCCGAGGTGCGGCAATGCCCCAAGCCTGCGTAGGAGGCCTACACCCGCACCACCCCGGCATCGATCTTCTCGACATCGGTATGCCCGCAGAACGCCATCGTGAGATCCAGCTCCCGATGGATGATCTGCAAGGCCCGCGTCACCCCCGCCTCGCCCATCGCGCCCAGCCCGTACAGCATCGAGCGGCCGATGTAGACGCCCTTGGCGCCGAGGGCCCGCGCCTTCAGCACGTCCTGTCCGCTGCGGATGCCGCCGTCCATGTGCACCTCGATCTTGCGGCCCACGGCTTCGGCGATCGCCGGCAGCGCCGCGATGGAAGAGGGCGCGCCGTCGAGCTGGCGCCCGCCGTGGTTCGAGACGATCAGCGCATCGGCGCCCGAGGCGACGGCCAGCTGCGCATCCTCGGCGTCCTGGATGCCCTTCAGGATCAGCTTGCCGCCCCAGCGCTTTCGGATCCATTCGATGTCGGCCCACGAGAGCCGCGGATCGAACTGCTTGTTGGTCCACTCCGCGAGCGAGCGCATGGTCTCGATGCCCTTGACGTGGCCGAACACGTTGCCGAAGTTGCGCCGCTTCGTGCCCAGCATGCCCAGGCACCAGCGCGGCTTCCTCGCCATGTCGGCGAGGTTGCGCAGGCTCAGCTTCGGCGGCACCGAGAGGCCGTTGCGAAGGTCCTTGTGGCGCTGGCCGATGATCTGCAGGTCCAGCGTGAGCACCAGGGCCGAGCATCGGGCGGCCTTGGCGCGGTCGATCAGGCGCGCCATGAAATCGCGGTCGCGCATCACGTAGAGCTGGAACCAGAAGGGCCGGCTCGTCGCCGCGGCAATGTCCTCGATCGAGCAGATGCTCATGGTCGGGAGCGTGAACGGAATACCGAACTTCTCGGCCGCCTTCGCCGCCAGGATCTCGCCGTCGGCGCGCTGCATGCCCGTCATGCCGGTCGGCGCGATCGCCACCGGCATCGCCACGTCGATGCCCACCATCGTCGTGCGCGTGCTGCGGTGCTCGATGTTCACCGCCACGCGCTGGCGCAGCTTGATGCGGTCGAAGTCCGCCGCGTTGGCGCGGTAGGTGCCTTCGGTCCAGGAGCCGGAATCCACGTAGTCGTAGAACATGCGCGGCACGCGCTTCTGCGCGAGGACGCGCAGGTCCTCGATGTGGGTGATGACGCTCATCCGGCCTACTGCGCCGCGATCTTCTGCTCGCTGATCAGCTTGCCCCAGCGCGCCGATTCCTGCGCCAGGGCGGTGGCCAGCGCCGCGGACGGCATGTAGTCCGTCACCGCACCTTGGAGCGCGGCGGCCTGCGGCAGGTCGGGTGCGCTCATCACGGCGCGTGCCGCCTCGCCCAGGCGCTCGACGATCGCGTTCGGCGTGCCGGCCGGCGCCAGCAGGAAGAGACGCGGCGCCACGTCGACGCCGGGCACGGCGGTCGACAAGGCCGCGATGTCTTCCGCGCCGGGCAGCTTGTCGTTGCTCATCATCGCGAGCGCGCGCAGCTTGCCGGCCTTGGCCTGCGCCATGCCCGCGGTGGCGCTGACCACGCCGAGCGGCACCTGGCCGCTGATCACGTCGGGCACGATCTGCGCGGCACCGCGATAGGGAATGTGCAGCGCGAAGGTGCCCGACTGGCCCTTCATCATCTCGAAGCCCAGGTGCTGCACCGTGCCGACGCCGGAGGTCGCGAAGGAATAGAAGCCGGGCTTGGCCTTCAGGGCCGCTACCAGCTCGCGCGGCGTCTTGGCGGGGAAGTCGTTGCCGGCCACGATCAGGAGCGGCGACTTGAAGAGGCCGGCCACCGGCACGAAGCTCTTGATCGGATCGAATGTGAGCTTGGCCTGCATGTACTTCGCAATCAGCGTCGAGCTGTCGCCGAGCAGCAGCGTGTAGCCGTCGGGCGCGGCCTTGGCCACCGCGTCGCCCGCGATCACGCCGGCCGCGCCGGCGCGGTTCTCCACCACCACCTGCTGCCCGAGCAGCGCCGACAGGCGCGGTGCGACCAGCCGCGCCATCGCGTCGACGCCGCCGCCGGCGGAGTAGCCGACCAGCAGGCGGATCGGGCGGTCGGGGTAGGTCTGGGCGCCGGCGAGCCCGGCATGGCCCGCCAGCAGCGCGGCGCCGAGTGCGAGCAGGGTGCCGCGGCGCGTGGTGATCGTGTTCATCGTGTTGTCTCCGGAAATCGTTGTGTCGTGTCGCCGCGCTGCGTCAGGCCTTGCCCGCTCCGCGCGAGCCGGGCCGCTTGGCCAATTCGGCCACGCGTTCGCGGTTCGGTGCGAAGCCGAGGCCGGGCCGCTCGGGCAGCGCCAGCACGCCGTTGCTGGGCACCGGCAGATCGTCGAACACCATCTTGCAGCAGTCGACCGCCACCGAGTGGTATTCGACCAGCGAGCCGTTGGCGAGGCCCGCGTGCAGGTGCATGTTGTGATGCGGCCAGGCGCCGCCGTTGGCGAAGCGCGTGTTGAAGGCGGAAGCCATGCCTGCGATGCGCGCGCACTGGGTGAAGCCGCCGGTGATGCAGGCATTGGGCTGCACCACGTCGACCGCCTGCGCCACCAGCATGTCGCGGAAGCGGCTCGCCTGGCCCTCGTTCTGGCCGGCGGCGAGCGGAATGGAAGTCTTGGCGCGCAGCTTCACGAGGTTGGGAATGTCGTTCTGCGACACCGGCTCCTCGAAGAAGCTGATGCCGTATTCCTCGATGCGCTGCGCGAGCGAGAGCGCATGGAAGTAGTCGAGGCTGCAGTTGGCGTCGATGTAGATCTGCACCTCGGGGCCGACCGCCTCGCGCACCGCGCGGATGCGCTGCACGTCCTCGGCGATCAGCGCGTCGAGCGGCCGCGGCTCGTCGCGCCGGGCGAGGCCGTGGTGGCCGACCGTCATCTTCAGCCGCTTGAAGCCGCGCTCGACCCAGCCCTGCGCCGCCGCGGCGAGCTCGTCGCGCTCGAAGAAGGCGAAGCCGAAGGTCGCGTACACCGGCACTTCCGCGCGCGCACCGCCCAGCAGGCGCCAGCAGGGCTGGCCGAGCGCCTTGCCCTTCAAGTCCCACAGCGCGAGGTCGAGCGCCGCAATGGCATGGCTCGCATAGCCGGACTGGCCGCGCGGCGTGAGCAGCCAGTAGAGCCGCTCCCAGATCTGCTCGTGGCGCATCGGGTCCATGCCGGCGAGCGCATGGGCCGCGATCTCGTTGACCACCGAGGCCACCACTTCCTCCTCGGTGATGGCGGTCATGCCGGTGCCGACCAGGCCTTCGTCGGTTTCGATGTCGACCAGGCACAGCGACAGCGAGGTGGTCTTGCTGCGGCCCGCAACCTCCACCGAGATCGGCAGATGCAGGGGCGTGGCCGCGACGCGGGTGATCTTCATGAACGCGTGTCTCCAGTGTTGGCGCGCAGTGTAGGAAGCGCGGTGCGGCATCCACAAGAACGCCGCGCGAAGCCCGCTTTCGGCATTCGCGAAATCGAGGGTTTGCCCGGAGGGGCCCTCAGCGCAGCAGGAACTCGATCAGCGTGAGCGTGGCCGGCGAGGGCTCGACCCCGCTGCGCAGCGCGATGCGGTGCGTGCGCGCGGCCCAGGCATCGGTCAGGCGCACCGCGGCGAGCGGCAGGCTCGCGAGCTGCGGCGTCACCGCCTGCAGCGGCAGCACGGCCACGCCCAGGCCGCCGGCGACCATGCGGCAGACGGCGTCGAAGCTGCGCATCTGCATGCGCACCTTGAGCGGCTTGCCGGCCACCGAAGCCGAAGTCGCGAGCCGGCTCGACAGGGCGGTGCCGTCGTGCAGCGCGATGAAATCCTCGGCCAGCGCATCCTCCAGCGCCATCGGGCCGCTGCCGGCGAGCGCATGGCCCGCGGGCACCACCAGCACCAGCGTGTCGGAGAAACAGTCGCGCAGGCTGATGCCGTGCGGCGCATGCGCCATGTCGACGATGCCCAGATCGGCCCGGCCCTCGAGCAGCAGCAACGGGATGTCCAGGCTGCCGTGCTCTGCAACGTCGATGCGGATCAGCGGATGCTCGCGCATCATGCGGTCGAGCTTGGCCGGCAGCAGCTCCAGCACGGAGGAGGTGTTGGCCACCAGGCGCACATGGCCCTGCAGGCCCTTGGCGTAGTCGTGCAGGTCGACCGAGAGGCGATCGGTGTCGGCCAGCAGTTCGCGGCCGCGCCGCACCAGCATCTGGCCGGCGGGCGTGAGCCGCACGCCGCGCGAGGAGCGCTCGAACACGCGCAGCCCGAGCGACTCTTCCAGCGCCGTGATGCGCGCGCTGGCGGCGGCCACGGCAAGCTGCAGCCGGTCGCCGGCGGCGCTGATGGAGCCGAGCTCCGCTGCCGCGACGATCACGCGCAGCGTGGCGAGATCAAGCGGCTCGTTCAAGAGCCTGCTCGGGTGCGAACAAGCGGCCGTGGCCCGGCGAGGCGGGGTCGAGGCTGGCGACCTTCATCAGGTCCCAGAAACCGGCCGGCGAACTCGAAGTGACGGGCAGCCCGAGCTTCGCTTCCAGCGGCACATGGATGTCCAGCGTCAGCAGGCCGCCGCAGGAGATCAGCAGGCCCTGGGCCGAGCGGTCGGCCGCGACCGTGCGCTCGGCCAGCGCCATCAGCGTCTCGGCGCTCACCTGGCCCACTGCTTCGACGCCGGTGATCGAGAGGCCCTCGATGTGCGTGACCGCGATGCCGCAGCTCGCGAGGTAGGCCACGAGGCGCTCATTGAGCGTGTCGATGTAGGCGGTGGCGACCGCCACGCGCCGGATGCCGAGCTGCCGCAGGCTGGCGACGATCGCGTGGCTCATCGTCGTGCAGGGCAGGCCGGTGGCCTCCTGCATGCGGTCGCGCAGCGCGTCGGTGAATTCGAGGCCGCGGTAGAAGCTGAGCGAGGTGCCCATCAGCGAGACGGCTTCGGCGCCGGCATCGCGCAGCTCGACCGCAAGCGCGAGGATGCGGTCCACCACGGTGTCGAAGCCCTCGGGCGAGATGCCCGGGATGCCGAGGCCGCGGGCGATGAAGCGCACATCTCGCCCGCCATAGAGCGCCTGGCCGTCGGTCGGTACGAGGCCTGCCGAGGGCGGCACGATGAGGCCGAGGGTGCTTGTCTTCATGGTCGATGTCTCTCCGGCGCTTGAGTGGGCTCAAGCGCCGGATTGTGCGACAAGCGGCAATGGCCTCGGGGCGCCTGGCTTCAGCTCTTCAGATGCAGCGCCATGGCGGGGTCGCTGACGCCCGCCTTGCCGGTTTCGACACGGCCGGCGAAGCGGCGTTCGAAGTTGTCCGACGTGACCGTGAAGTCGTACCAGTCGCTGCTCTTCTGAAGGTTCCAGTGCTGCGTTTCGGTCTCGCCGGCCTTGATCTTCTTCATCGTCCACGGGCCATCGTCGCGGTAGGCGTTGGGCGCGGTCGTCACGCTGCCCGCTTCCTTGCCGCTGTTGTGCACCCTCAGATAGAGATGGCCGCTGTGGGCCTGATAGCCGATCTGGACTTCGGGCTTGAATGCCGCGGTGTCGTGGAACAGCGCGTCGCCCTTGAAGCTGCGCACAAAGCCGTTGGGGCCATAGACCCAGAGCTCGTACTTGCCGCTGTCGGAGAGGCCCGTGTTCCAGGTGTCGGTCAGCGTCTTGCCGGCCTCCACCGTGTAGCGGCGCGGAATGCGGTCCAGGTGCAGCTTGTCGTAGACGTGGAAGACGGCGCCTTGCTTGCCGCTGTTGGCGAACACCAGCGACAGCATGCCGCGCGACTCCACCCGCGCGCTGGTGTGCAGCTCGTAGGGGAGCGCACGCGACAGGCGCGCGCCGGTCTCCTGGAACAGCGGCTGCGGCGTGGCGGGCGCAGTCGTCACGGGGGCCGTGGGCAGTAGCCTCTGCGCCGCATTGATCGCGGCGAAGTTGCTCGTGTCGGGCAGCCTGGGGAAGACCGGGTCGTTCGGGTTGACGAAGTCGAAGCAGGAGGTGAGGTCGCCGCAGACTGCGCGGTGCCACGGGCTGATGGCGTCCACCGTGATGCCGAAACGCTTCTCCAGGAATCTGCCCACAGAGGTGTGGTCGAACACCTGCGAATCGACCCAGCCGCCCTTGCTCCACGGCGACACCACGTACATCGGCACGCGCGAACTCAGGCCCCATGGGCGAATCTTGCCGCTGGTGGTGTCGTTGACGCTCAGGTAGCTGCCCACGGAGGCGTCGAAATACTCGCCGTCCAGCGCCACGGTGGACTTGCCCATCAGGTTGCCATTGACGTCATACGACGGCACCGCTGGCATCGGCAGATGGTCGAAGAAGCCGTCGTTCTCGTCGAAGGTCACGAAAAGGACCGTCTTGCTCCAGACTTTCGGATTGGAGGTCAGCGCGTCCAGCACGTCCGAGATGAAGTCGGCGGCGCCGGCAGTGCCTTCGCTGCTGCCGGGATGCTCGGCCAGGGCCTGCGTGGGCAGCACCCACGAGACCTGCGGCAGGGTGTCGTTGATCACGTCCTGCTTGAGCTGGGCGAGGAAATTGACAGCGCCGTCAGCCGACGCGGGCCCGCCCGTCAGGCCGTGCTCATAGATCGGCGAACCCGGCTGCGCAGTGCGGAAACTCTGGAAGGCCAGGCACCCGTGCATGGCGCCCGTCCAGTTGTTGTTCATGTTCTGGTAGATGTGCCAGCTGATGCCCGCCTGTTGCAGGATATCCGGCAACGTGTCCCATTTGAAGGCGGTGTTTTTGTACTTGTAGTTGTAGGCACCCGTTCCGGGGTCGACCTGACCCGACCCGTCTGCCTGCTGCGCCCTGCCCGCGACCCAGTTGGACGGGCTGGGCCAGCAGCGCGAGTTGACGGGCTCGGAATCAGCGTCCGTGCTGTTGATGCCCTTCTTGCGCAGTTCCGGGTTGAAGTTGGAGCCCGACCAGAACACGATGCGGTTCGGGTCGGTGCCGGTGAGGATGGAACAGTGATAGCCGTCGCAGATCGTGAAGGCATCGGCCAGCGCGAACTGGAACGGAATGTCCTCGCGCAGGTAGTAGCCCATCGTCGCCTGGTTCTTGAACTGAATCCAGCGATCCATCTTCCCCTGGTTCCACGCCGCCTGCTGATCGGGAAAATTGTGCGGCGTGCCAGATCCGATCAGCGCCCTGCCGATCCTGGAATCGCGGCGAAAGGGCTGGATCTCCGCGCCGCCGCTGGGGTTGGGTTGGAAATACACCGACTTGCCGCTCGCCAGCGGAATCGGGAAGCGGTCGCCGAAGCCGCGCACGCCGCGCATGGTGCCGAAGTAGTGGTCGAAGCTGCGGTTCTCCTGCATCAGGATGACGATGTGCTTGACGTCCTCGATGGTGCCGGCCTTGACGTCCGCTTCGACCGCCAGTGCGCGGCGGATGGAGGGCGGCAGCACGGTGAGAGCGGACGCAGCGCCCAGGGTGGTGGCGGTCTTGCGAAGGAAGTCGCGGCGTGGGGGATTGTTCATGGTCATGGTTGCAACTCGAGATGTGAAGGACGAGGGGGAATGGGTCAGGGCGCCCAGCTCAGGGACTGCGAGGAGGCGTTGTCCGCCGTCGCGCCATCGGCCGCCGTGCCATCGGGCTTCTGCGCGGCCGGCGCCTGGTTGCCGGCCGCCGTCGCGCCCAATGCGCCGGCATCGGAGCCGGAGCCACCGCCGCACGCGGCGAGGCTCAGCAGAAGAGCGGCGGCGCAGAGGCCGCGGGTGAGGAAGACAAGTTTCATTGCGGGATTCCTTGGTTGAGAGAGGTCCATGGGAACGGGGGAGGGGTGAAGGTGTCCGGGGGCCGTCGACGGGGCTCTCAGGCGTAGCGGCGGCGCAGACGGGCCGCGATCTGGTCGAGCGCGAAGACGGTGAGGAAGATCGCGATCAGGATCGTTCCGACGTGCGCGTAGTGGTACATGTCGTAGCGGCCCTTGAGCTCCTGCCCGATGCCGCCGGCGCCCACCAGGCCGACCACGGTGGCCATGCGCACGTTGCGGTCGAGGACGTAGAGCGTGTAGCCGATGAACTGCGGCATCAGCTGCGGCAGCACCGCGAAGCGCATCACCTTGAGCTTGCCGGCGCCGATGGCGCGCAGCGCCTCCTGCGGCTTGTCGTCGGCGGTCTCGATGTCCTCGGCGTAGAACTTGCCGAGGAAGCCGGCCGCATGCAGCGCCAGCGCGAGCACGCCGGCAATCGGACCGAAGCCGTAGGCCAGCACCAGGAACAGTGCGCTCACGAGCTCGGGCACCGCGCGCAGCA
The DNA here is from genome assembly GCF_018614955.1 of Variovorax paradoxus. GTDB lineage: Bacteria > Pseudomonadota > Gammaproteobacteria > Burkholderiales > Burkholderiaceae_C > Variovorax > Variovorax paradoxus_J. The sequence continues at coordinate 39,138 of NZ_JAGGNV010000050.1, read as the reverse complement.
GGCTCACGAGGCCGCGCGCCAAGCCGTAGCTGAAGAGGTTGGCCGTGTAGTTGCGCGCGCTGAACCAGGCCAGCGGCAGGCTGAACAGCACCGCCAGCAGCGTGGCCCAGAGCGCGATCTCCAGCGTCTCCAGCATCTTGGCCAGCACATGCCGGAGGTAGCCCAGCGGCTCGACCAGGACCTCGCGCCGCTCGATGCTTTCCTTCATCGCCAGCGTGGCCGGATCGAGGCGCTGCTCGCGCGTCGTCTGTTCTTCGATGTAGGAAAGCCAAGGCAGGTGTTGGCGGTCGAAGTTCTCGATGCGCGCGACCTCCGTGCGTTCCGAGATCTGCGCCGGGAACAGCGAGCGCGCGATCTGGGCCATGCCCGACGACACCTGCGAACTGTCGCGCAGGCCGATGGCCGCGAGCAGGCCTTCGCCGCTCAGCGCGAGCATGCGGCCGATCTCGACACGCTGGCCGGCCGCGAAGAAGACCAGTACGGCCAGCAACAGCACCACCATCGAACGTGTGCCGTAGGGACGCTCGATCTGCCAGGCCGAGGCCGGGCGACTTGCCTCGGCGCTCGTCATGCGGCCTCCAGCGCGAGTTCGGGCGTCCGCGGCAGCGCGGAGGGTGCGGATGCAGGACGATCGACGCCGCCGTCGTAGACCGCGCGCGAGCTGGCGGGATCGAAGGCTTCCGGCGGGCCGTCGAACACCACCCTGCCGTCGCGCAGCGCCACGATGCGATCGGAAAAACTGCGCGCCAGCTCGACCTGGTGCAGGCTGCACAGCACCGTGGTGCCGCGCTCGCGCGCCTGCCGCTTGAGCAACGCCAGCACCTCGTCGCTGGCGCGCGGATCGAGGCTGGCCACCGGCTCGTCGGCCAGCACCAGCGGCGGATCGAGCATGAAGGCGCGTGCGATGCCCACGCGCTGCTGCTGGCCGCCGGAGAGTTCGCTGGCGCGCCGCCCGAGATGCTGTTCCTCGAGACCCACCGCCTCGATCAGCTCGCAGGCCTTGCGGCGCGCCGCTTCGGGAAACAGGCCCGCCAGCGCGCGCCAGAGCGACAGCGAAGGCAAGGCGCCGCTGAGCACGTTGGTCGCCACGCTGCTGCGCAGCACCAGGTTGAACTGCTGGTGGATCATGCCGATGCGCGGCCGGAGCTGCGCCAGCGAAGCCGGCGCGACGCGCACGCCGTTCACGTGCACGGCGCCGCCGGTCGGCGTCGCGAGTCCGTTGGCCATGCGCAGCAGCGTGGATTTGCCCGCGCCCGAGGCGCCCAGCACCACGCAGAACTGCCCGGCCGGGATCTGCAGCGACACCTTCCTGAGTGCCATGGTGCCGTCCGGATAGCGCATGCCGACCGACTCGAAATCCAGCATGTGCGTGCTCAACGCTCGGCTGCCTTCCTGAGGATCCGGCCCTTGAGTTCGTCGGTGAGCAGTGCGAGCTTCTCGGCCGCCACGTTGAACTCGTCCTCCGAGAACTTCGTGTCGAAGGCATCGACCTTCTTGCCGCCGTAGCCGCGGATCATCTCGGGCGTCACGCCGGGCACCTTGTGCACGCTGCCGAAGGCGGTCTTGAGCTTGGCCTTGAGCGCCTCGGGCAGCTTGGCATTCAGCGCCAGCGGCGGGTAAGGGATCGGGATGCTCTTGGCGATCACCTTGATCGTCTTCGCATCGACGGCGCCTTGCTGCACCGCCTTCTCGTAGGAGTCGAAGGACAGCGAGGCCACGTCGACCTGGCCCTGCGTCAGCGCGGCCAGGCTGCTGGCATGGCTGCCGGTCATGCGGATGGCCGAGAGGTCGCGCACCGGGTCCAGCCCGGCATCCATCAGCATCGCGATCTGGAAGGTGAAGCTCGATGCCGAGTTGACGTCGCCGAAGGCGACGCGCTTGCCCTTCACGTCCTTGACCGCGGCCATCGGCGCATCGGCCTTGGCGAACATGCCTGCGTAGTAGACCGACTCGCCCTTCTCCACGCCGACCGCCAGCAGCTGCGCGCAGCCGCGCTTGTGCGCCTGCACATAGGCAACCGGGCCGAAGAAGGCGATGTCGGCAAGCTGGTTGCACATGCCTTCCACCACCGCGCCGTAGGACTGGCCAACCTTGAGATCGAACTGCAGGCCGGTCGTGCGCGAGATCGCGTTGAAGACCGGCGCGTAGTCGGCCTTGGTGCCCGACTCCGTGCCACCGTCGGCCGGGATCAGGAGCACGCGCAGCGGGTGTTCCCTGGAGCCGTCGGCCATCGATTGGGCGGCGACTGGCGCCAATGCGGTGACGGCCAGCGCGACGGCGGCGGCGAGTCTCGAGAGTTGCTTCATGTCCTGGGGTTCCTGTGGCATTGAGGTGGCTTGACCCCGATGAGCTTAGGAAGCGGACATGACAGGAAAATGAATATAGCTCAAAGAACTTTTGAAAGTTAATTGAACTCTATTCAATACAATCCGCAGCCATCCACCGGATGGCCGGTGCATTTGGAACCCGACGAAACCATGAGCATTCAAAGAACTACCGATGGCATCGAGACCGCAGCCGAGCGCCTCATGCAGGCCCGCCACCTGATCGTCGACCTCGACGGCACGCTGATCCGCGAAGACGAGCCGCTGGCAGGCGCGGTGGAACTGCTGGCGCTGTTCTGCGACCGTTACGTCATCGTCTCCAACAACTCCACCCACACCGCCGGCGGCGTCGCGCGCCGGCTCGCGCGCATGGGGCTCAAGGTCGCGCCCGAGCGCGTCGTGCTGGCCGGCGAGGAGACGGTCGCGTTCATGAACAGGGAGCATCCGCGCGCGCGCATTCTTCCGATCGCGAGCGCCGCGCTGCAGCGCCATGCGCTCTCGAGCGGATGCACGCTCGTCAGGACCGATGCCGAGTTCGTGCTGCTCGGCCTCGATCCGCACTTCAACAGCGCGCGCCTTGGCCTGGTCGCCAACCAGCTGCACCGCGGTGCGCGGCTGGTGGCGACCAACGGCGACGACAACCATCCCGGGCCCGGCGGCAGTCTGGTGCCGGAGACCGGCGCGCTGCTGGCCGCCGTGGTCGCGGCGAGCGGCGTGCGGCCCTGGCGCGTGATCGGCAAGCCCGGTCCGCTGCTGTTCGAGGAAGGCCTGCGCCGGCTCCGTGCGGCGCCGGCCACGACGCTCGTGATCGGCGACAACCCTGCCACCGATGCGCTCGGCGCCGTGCGGCTGGGCATGAGCTGCCTGCTGGTCGGCGGCGCGCCCGATGCCGATGCGCCCACGCTGGCCGCGCTGCTGCGCGCGCGGGCAGCCTCAGTAGCGCTTGAGCGAAAGCACGTCGAAGGTCTGGCGCAAGGTCTTCACCGAGCGGTCGTAGTCTGAAAGCGCCAGGCAGGCGATCAACGCATCGATGATCGCCAGCTGCGCCAACCGGCTGGTCATGGCCTCGGTGCGAAAGCTGGTCTCGCGCGCCATGGTGAAGAGCAGCACGTCGCAGAAGGCCTGGATCGGCGACTTGCCGAAGTTGGTGATGCAGATGGTGGAGGCGCCGGCCTCCTTGGCCAGGCGCGTGGCCGTCACCGTCTCGTGCGTGCTGCCCGAATGCGAGATCGTGAGCACCGCGACCTCGGGGCCGGTGAGCGAGGCGCTGATGGCCTGCACGTGCGAGTCGACCACCACCTTGACGTCGAGGCCGATGCGCAGCATGCGGTAGTGCGCGTCCTCGGCGATGGTGGCTGCGCTGCCGATGCCGTAGATCTCGATACGCTTGGCCTTCTTGATGAGCTTGACCGCCTTTTCCATCGCCTTGACGTCCAGTGCGGCCTGGGTGTCGTGCAGCGTCTGCACGTTGCTCTGGAAGATCTTGCGGATGGTGGTGTCGACCTTGTCGCTGGGCTCCAGGTCTTCGTGGATGAACTGCACGGGCCGCACGATTTCCTGCGCCAGCGCGATCTTGATCTGCTGGAAGCCGGTGGCCCCGAGGTTCTTGCAGAAGCCCACGATGCTGCCCTCGCTGGAGCCGGTGCGCTCGGCCACCTCGCTGACCGACATGTGGACCACTTCCTGGGGGTTCTTGGCGATGAAGGCGGCGATGCGCTGGCCGACCGGCCCGAGCGAGGGCCAGAGCGTTTCGATGCGCGCCAGGACGGCCGAGATCTGGCCGTTCGCGGCCTCGGCCTTGGCCGGCTTCCGGGGGGACTGCTGCTTCATGGGCGCCGAGCTTACTTGGCCGCCAGCCGCTTCACGCCGGCGCCGCGCACTTCGAGCTTGATCTGGTCGAGCACCTGGCCGCGCGCATCGACGAGCTCCACCACGTGCCGGCCCGGCCAGGGCAGCCACTGTGCGCTGCCGCTGCGCGCGAAGAGCTTGCCGTCGATGCGCCACTGCAGGTCGCGGCCCTCGGCTTCGAAGCGCACGCGCTGGTGCCGGGGCGGGATGTCGGGGTCGAGCGCGATGATGGTGCCGTCCGAAGGCGCGGTGATGCGCGGCGCCGACTCGGCCGCGGCGCCGGGGATGGCGAACAGCGGCTGCTCGGTGCCTGCGATGAACCATTCGTCGCGCGCCGCTTCGAGCTCGTCGCCGAAGCGCACGCGCAAGCGCACCAGGCCGGGCGGCGGCGCCGGCGCGCGGCTGGCTTCGCTGCGATGCAGAAAGCCCATCAGCTCGGCCCACACGGGCGCGGCGCCGCTGGTGCCGCTCACTTCCCACATCGGCGCGCCGCTCGCGTTGCCGACCCACACGCCGACCGTGTAGCGCTCGGACCAGCCGATGGCCCAGTTGTCTCGCATGTCCTTGCTGGTACCGGTCTTCACCGCGCTCCAGAAGCGCGTGCCGAGCACGCTGTCGAGGCCGAAGGTGCGGGCGCGCGCATTGGCGTCGCTGAGGATGTCCCCCACGATGAACGCAGCACGCGGATCGATGGCCGGCGAGTTGCTCCTTCCCCCTCTGGGGGAAGGCTGGGATGGGGGCACGCGCGCCATCAGAAACTGCGTCTCCCCAACCCTTCCCCCGTTCGCCAGCGTCCGATACGCATTCGTCAACCCCAGCAGCGACACCTCCGCACTCCCCAGCGCCAGGCTGTAGCCGTAGTAGTCGCCGTTCTGCGCCAGCGGCAAGCCCGCCGCGCGCAGCTGGCGCGCAAAGGAGGCCGGCGAGACCATCACCAGCGTGCGCACGGCCGGCACGTTGAGCGAGGCCGCCAGCGCGGTGCGCACCGACACATGGCCCTTGAACTGGCGGTCGTAGTTCTGCGGGATGTAGAGGCCGCTCGCCGTGCTGATCTGCGCCGAGGAGTCGTCGAGCAGCGAGGCTGCCGTGAGCCTTCGCTCGGCAATGGCCTGCGCGTAGAGCAGCGGCTTCAGCGTGGAGCCCGGCTGGCGCTGCGCGAGCACGCCGTCGACTTCGGCCGCGCGGCTCAGCTCGCCCGAGGAGCCGACCCAGGCCAGCACCTCGCCGCTCGCGTTGTCGAGCACCACCAGCGCGCCGTCTTCGACATTGCGGCCGCGCAGTTCGCGCAGATGGCGTTGCAAGGTCGCGAGCGCAAAGCGCTGCAAGGGCGCCCGCAAGGTGGTCCGGATTTCCTCCCTCTCCCCCCGGGAGAGGGCCGGGGTGAGGGCCCGCAGCGCCAGATGCGGCGCAATCCCCTCGTTCGCCGCGAACCCTCGCCTCTGCAAAGCCGCACTCGCAAACATATCCAACGCCTCGCAATCCACCTTCGCGCCCACTTCCATCGCCCGCATTACCTTGCAAGCGCGTTGCTCCACCAGCGCCGGCCTGGCGTTGGGCGCGCGCACCAGTGCCGCCGCCACCGCAGCCTCGCGCGCGTCGAGCCCGTGCGGCGCCTTGCCGAACAGCGTGCGCGAGAGCGCATCGATGCCGACGATCTCGCCGCGGAAGGGCACGCTGTTGAGGTAGGCCTCGAGGATCTGGTCCTTGCGCCAGTGGCGTTCCAGCTGTTGCGCCGCCACGGTCTGCCCGAGCTTCTGCGTGAGATTGCGCCCGCCGCCGCCGCGGCGCAGATCGTCGTCCAGCAAGCCCGCGAGCTGCATCGTGATGGTCGATGCGCCGCGCGTGCGCGTGTTCCACACATTGCCCCAGGCCGCGGCCGAGACCGCGCGCCAGTCGACGCCGCTGTGCGCGTAGAAGCGCTTGTCCTCGCTCAGCACCATGGCCGTGCGCAGGGCCGGCGACACCTCGGCGAGCGCGATCCATTGGCCGCGGCGCACCTGGGGGTCGGTGCGCACGCGCTGCAGCAGCTCGCCGTGGCGGTCGAGCACCCGGGCGTCGGAGGGGCGGAACTCGCGCCGCACTTCGTCGAAGCTGGCAATTGCCTGCGCTTCGCCGGCGAGGGCGGCGAGCAGTGTCAGCGCCAGCAGGGCGGCTCGGGTGCGTGGCATGGGGCCGCTAGCTTGCCACAGCCGGCCGCCGCGTCCTAGCAGGCGGCCACCTGCTGCACATGCGTGCAGATCGCGCCCGGCGTGGTGAACCAGACCTCGCCCCGATCGCGCATGCGTGCCAGGTGCGACAGCGCGCGCCGCAGGTGCCGCAAGCGGTAGGGCTGCCCGACGATGTAGGGATGCAGCGCGACGCCCATCGCCAGCGGCTGGCGGAGCGACTGTTCGAGCATCTCGTCGGCGTTGTCGATGATCATCTGGGCGAAGTCCTTGGCGTCCATCTGGCGCGCGACGATCATCGGGATGTCGTTGAGCTCCTGCGGGTAGGGCACCGACCACAGCGTGCGGCCGCTGCGGGTGCGCATGGGCACCGGCTGGTCGTCGTGGCACCAGTTGAGCGTGTAGCAGTAGCCGGCTTCGGCCAGCAGATCGGGCGTGAGGCGGCTCTCGGAAATCCACGGCGAGAGCCAGCCCGCCGGCGCCTGGCCGCTTTCCTCGCGCATGCGCGCGCGGCACTGCGCGAGCAGCGCGGCCTCCGTGCTTTCGTCCATGTCGGATTGCCGTTCGGAATTGGTATGCCCATGGCCGATGAGCTCGTCGCCGCGTGCGACCGAGGCCGCCACGAGTTCGGGGCAGTGGTCGTAGAGGGCGGTGTTCAGCAGCGTGCTCGAGGCGAGGCCCAGGCTGTCGAACAGTTCGAGGCAGCGCCAGGCGCCTACGCGGTTGCCGTATTCGCGCCACGCGTAGTTGAGCACGTCGGGATGCGGCGCCGCAGGACCGATGCAGGCCCCCATGCCTTCGCCGAAGGCGAAGTGCTCGAGGTTGAAGCCGATGTAGACCGCGAGCCGCGCGCCATTCGGCCACGCATGGTCGACACGGCGCGTGATGGGCTGGTAGTCGAAGCGGCCGTGCGCGGGCAGCGGGCCGGGGTAGCGGGTGTTCATCGATGCCTCTGGGGTTGCTTTTCGAAGCGCCGCAAGTTGCATGCCGATGCATGAAAGCGGTCTGGGCCTACTCGCGAACAGGTGCCCGCGCCGGTTGCGGCAGCGCAGCGCACTGAGCATCTTGGATGGGCACATCCGGTAACCAGCTTCACGCAAAGGCGAAAGGCGGATACCGGCCGGACACCGGCGCAGCCGATGATGGCTTCGTCGGGTCCACCCGATCGACCGAAGCTCAAGGAGAACCAAATGAAAACACTGCTCGCACTGCTCGTTGCATCCGCCACCCTGGCCGGCTGCGTGGCCGTACCCTACGACAGCGGCCGCCCGCCGCCGCGCTATCACGGCGCGCAGGGACAGGGCTATGGCGACAGGGACCGCGACGGCGTGCCCAACCGCTACGACCGCGATCGCGATGGAGACGGTGTGCCGAATCGCTACGACAGCCGGCCGGGGAATCCGAACCGCTACTGATCGATCGTCGATCAAGACCGCAGCAGGCTGTGAAGCTCCTGGATTGAACGCTTGGGGTGAATTCCAGGCGGCAGGTGAGGGGCGACTTGCTTCGCGAAGAAGTGATCCGCCTCCGCTTTCGATTGCCACACCTCAATGATTCGCCAGCCCCCTTCGATGGGATGCGCTGTGTGAAGCACGAACCCCGGCGCCTGCTTGAGACCGTCGGAGAGTGCGCTGAACATGCCTTCGTAACCCTGCCGGGTTTGGCCTTGGACTTCTGCGGTAACCAGGACTGTCATGATTGCTCTCCTTCTTGACGCACGGATACTGCCTACTCCGTGGGAGGAAACTCCGGGTAGCGGGGCAGGGGGTCGGCGAAGTGCACCCAGGGCAGGCGCTTCGACTCCCAGTAGTGAAGGCTCGGTGCGACTTGGCCCGGGTCATCCAGGCTCCCGATCGTGATGTCGATGAGCCCGGGGATGTAGTCCGCGGTGAAGCTGATCTGCGTGCCGCAGCGGGCGCAGAAGCCGCGGCGCGCACCCGGCGACGACTCGTAGAGGGCCGGCGCGCTGTCGGGAAATACCACCTGCGATTCCTGGTACATCGCCCAGGCCACGGCCGGTGCTGCATTCGCGCGGCGGCACATCGAGCAATGGCACAGCGCCGCCATCACCGGATCGCCGGTGACGCGGTAGCGAACCGAGCCGCATTGGCAGCCGCCTTCGAGAACAGAGGGATTGGGCACGAATTCTCCTTTTTGTGCAGATGTCAATCGCGGTATGGCTCGTTGCTCCGAGGCGCCTGCGGAAGCTGCGCGTCGAGCGATTCACGGTAGCGCAGGCAGCCCCGGAGGAACTGCGGCCAACCGGGCACGACGGGGACCGGATCCGAACGCTCGGGCAGCAGTGCCCACAGGGCCGGGTGGTGCCAGCACAGCGCGTGGCCCGTGCTGTCGCGATGCTCGCGAATGCCCTCGCGCAACTTCTTCACCTCGGCGACCAGCTGGTCGCGCGACATGCCGTCCAGATCGGTGTCCATGCTGCCTCCTTCACAACACCACTTCGTAGTGGCGAGCGCTGCGGTCGTACTCCACCATCATGTCCTGCACCTCCCGGGGAACGACAGCCGCCTCCGCATCTTCCCCGGCGAAGCCGTGGATCGACTCCAGAGATGCCCATTGGGTGACGACCAGGAACTCCACGCCCAGCGCCTGGGAGCGGCGCAGTATCGATGCGCTGATGAATCCCGGCATCGTTTTCAGCGCCGGAAAGGTCTCGGTGCGCAGATGCTCGACATAGGCATCTGCCTGGGCGGGCTTCGCCAGGCCTCGCCAGTGACGCGAAATCATGAGTGGACCTCCATCGTGCACGCCTCACCCTGAGGTGCGCGCGTGAGCCAGCTCCCTGAGTGTTTGCACCTGCCAAGTGTGCTCGGCTTCGAAGGCCGACGGATCGTTGACCGCATAGCCGCCATAGGCATAGACCGAGGCATAGGCAGCATAGCCGGCCGCTTCGAGGGCCCGCCCGGCAAGTGCCTTGGCCACGGCGTAGGTCGCGGAGACCGCCGCATGGGCCGAGCCGTCGATCGAGTTGGAGCCGCGATGGCTGTTGGCCGCCGCCGCGGTCTCCTGCGTTGCCTGGACCAGCGCGGCCCGGTCCGACCGGCCTTCGACAAAGGCCGCCAGAACCGAGACGCCGTCGATCGCTCTGGGATCTTCCAGCAGGTGCTGTATGCGGCGAACACAGGCAAGACCGAAGGCGAGGCGAAGCGGCTCGTGCTGCTGCGCATCGATGCCGAGTTCGGCCGCAAGAAGGGAGAGTTCCTGATTCATGGCCGCCTCAAAAGACTTTCCACTTGAGGAGCACGGCCGCGACTGCCGGCAGGCCGAAGATCAACAGAAAGATCGGCAACTCCTCGGCCACCGAATAGCCGGCCTTCGCCACGCCGACCCACATGTTGACTGCGGCGATCACGAACCAGAGCGCCACGAAGGCGATGGTCGCCGTGCGCACGGCATCGGCAAGGCCGTTGGACAGCAGCTTGGCGGCACCGAAGCAGGCCGCCAGGAGAACGAACCCTCCGACAATGAAGATCAGCGTGCGCATCAAGGTCCTTTCTGGTTCAACGGAAAAGCGTAGAGGACGAACGGCTCCGGATCTTCGATGGCGCCCGCCGCCGCGTACAGGCCGCGAGCCGCCTCGTTGTCCGGCTCCGTGGCGACCCAGGCTTCGGTGCAGCCCAGCGCCCTGGCGCGCGACAGCAATGCCGCGACCAGCCGGCGGCCGATGCCCCGGCGCTGGTGGCTGGGCGCGACGCCGACCTCGTTGATGAAGAGCTGCGCACGCTGGTCGGGGTGGATGTAGTGGACGCCGGAAGCCATGCCCACGACCTGCTCGCCATCCAGCGCGACCGCCAGATGGTGCCGCGGATCGTTCAGGAACTCCTCGGCGAGCTTCGACTGCACATCGAAGTCGAACACGTCCGGCGCAACGTTCGCAAGCACCTCGGCCTCTTCGGGACCGAGCAATCTCACGACGACGGATGCGCCTTTCATGAAGCTCTGCCGCTAGGCGTCCATGACCAGCTGCGTCTGCGTGACGACGGCGCACAGCTTGCCTTCCGCGGAGCGGATCGTCGTCTGCCACACCATGGTGGTCCGCCCCCGGTGCAGGGCGAGGCATTCGGCCGTGATCGTCGTGTTCGCGCGCGCGCCGCCGATGAACTTGGTGCTGGAATCCGTGGTCGTCGTCCGTTTGCCCTGCGGCATGTTGATGAAGGTACCGACCGCGCCGAGCGTGTCGGCGAAAGCCATGTAGGCCCCGCCATGCAGGATGCCGCCGGTGGTGCAGAGATCGGGACGCACAGCGAGCTCGGCCACCACGCGCTCCGCTTCGAGCGCGACGATGCGCACGCCCATCAGGCCCGGGAACAGCGGGTTCAGGATCTGCTGGACGGCTTCGACGGAGGGGAGGGCCGGGGTCATGACGCTGCCTTCACGGGCCGGTATGGCTGTGTTCCGAATCGGTTCGCCGACCTGGCGCGCGCCCGCTCGGCCTCGATCTCGCGATCGCGCGGATCGGCGGTGGTCACCAGCGACTCGATCAGGACGCGGGCCGCGCTCGCCACGTCTTCCACCGCGCGATCGAAGGCCTCCTGGTTGAGCTTGGACGGGCTGTTGAAGCCGCTGAGCTTGCGCACGAACTGCAGGGACGCGGTGCGTATCTCCTCATCCGTCGCGGGAGGTTCGAAGTTGAACAGGGTCTTGATGTTTCTGCACATGGCCGCTCCACGAGTTCGGTCTTCAAGTCTAGAAGGATACGCAGGCCCTTGCCTTGACGCGCAGCACGGCCTCCTGCTGGAACTGCGCCTTGTACGCCGCGACGAGTTCCTGGACGGCGCGCTCGCTGGCCGTGTCGTCTGGATGAACGAGCTGGAGCAGCTGCGACGCCTCTTGAACGATCGCGCCATCGGCGCCGCGCCACTGCCCCGACGCGGGCGATACGGTCAGGCCTTGCGGAAAGCGCGGCGTGACGGTGCTTTTCAGGAACTCGGCCCATTCCGCGGACGTCACCACGCCGCCGCGGGGCTTGCCGGTACCGAAGATCAGCGAATCATGAACGAGCGCCTGCTCTCCGCTCGCGCAGCCGGTGCTGCGCATCGGCGCACATGCGGCGAGCATGGCTGCCAGTACCGCGATGAATGCAAGGCGATCGAGGGACATCACGCCTCGCGTTTTAGCGCGTCTCTTTTCGTTTGCGCAAGCCGTAGGCCAAGACGCCGAGCCCCAGGGTCGCGATGGGGAGCAGGTACAGCAGCACGCCGAGCCGGGGTTTGCTTCTGTCGATCACGGCCTGCGCGGGATCGGCCTTGTCCACGTACACATGCACCGAGCTTCCCGTTGGGAAGCGCGCCACGACCGCTTGCGCCGAAGCGGCATCGCGCCATCCGTCGCCGACGAAGAAGTAGCGATCGCTCTGGTTCGCCTTCCCGCCCACGTTGTAGCGGTAGACGATGCGCGGCGAGAAGGATTCGCCATGCGCGGCTGCCGTGCTGCCGCTGGACCGAACCGAAGCCTCGACGATCGTTGCGCCGACGGGGATGAAGGAGGAATGCGCCTGCGACTGCCGCACGTAGGAGCCGAGCGCGGCGTAGATGAAATAGAAGGCCGCGATCAGGATGACGAGGCCGCCCACGGCGATGTCATAGCGGCGTGTCGGCACCGGGTATTTCCTCGAGCGCGTGGTACACGGCCTTTCCGTGCTGCCTGGCGAGGGCCACCATCTCGTCGGCACCGGCAGACGCACCGCCGATGCGCAGGCAGCCATCGCACTGGGCGACCAGCCTGCGCGAGATGGGGTGGAAGATCTCGTTGAACACGGCGTCCCCGATGCGCTTGGAGCCCGCGTGCTCGATGAGCGGGAGCGCGAACCACTCGCCCATGACAGGCAGGTGGCCGGCGCGGAACAGCAGGAGCGAGGCTTCGGTCATCGCCGCGACGTTCTTGGCGATGAGCAAGGGATCGTCGTTCGTGCCGGAGCGGTAGGGGCCGGCGACCAGGATCATCTGCGTGGGCACTTCTTGCTCCTACGGAGTTTGCGAAAGAACGGGCCACCCGGCACGAGCGGCTCTGCGCATGATGGACTGAACCACCAATCGATGGAAGGGCGCGATGAGCCGGATGTACGTGCGCCCCAGGAGGTTGTGGCAATGCACGACGGTGGACACGACCAGGTAGGGTGCGCTTTCCGTGGAGACTGTCCGCGTCTGGTGCAACACCGACACCCGGAAGTCCAGGTGCTTGTCGTCTTCGCCCAGCAGGATTTCGTGCGTGCCCTTCTCATAGATCTTGAAGATGGAGATGCGGTCGTTGCGCGACCGGGCAGAAGGGCTTTTCAGCTGGCCTGATGTCTTGAGGCCGAAGCCGGCAACGAGCGTGTCACGGATTCGCATCAGGCCTGCAACCCACGGCGCTTGCTGGGAGAAGAGAAAACGCGCAAGCAGCTCGGGATCGGTGATCGCATCCTTCGGCAGGCGGACCGCGTAGGCGTCGGCCAGGTCCGTCGTCGCGTACGCGCGCGCGATGCGTGATTCGCCGGGAAGCGTCACGGAGGCGACGGACCAATCGTTGTCATGCATGGGAATGTGATGCAGTCGCTCAGACGGGACGCAATTGCTCGTCAAGAGAGCGGGTCTTCTCGGTCACGACGTCGCCCGTGTGCAGCGTCGACTTGCGCTCGATCAGCATGAGATGGCATTCCTCTTCGGCCACCGGGTTGTGGCGCACGCCTTTGGGAACGACGAACATCTCGCCTTCGCCGAGCTCGACCGGCCCGCTTTCCATTTCGATGCGCAAACGACCCTTGAGCACGAGAAACAGCTCGTCTTCGTGCTCATGGCTGTGCCAGGCCAGGGAGCCCTGAACCTTGGCGACCTTGATGTAGGCGTCGTCGACCTCCGCGACGACGCGCGGCGACCAGAACTCGGTGAGTGAAGCAGCGACCTGCTTGGGGGAGGCGACATTCGGCATGGATTCTTTCGTGGGTAGGCGTCAACTGGCGTGAACACGCGAGGCTTCGATCTTTCCGAGCAGCCATTGCAGCCCGGCCAGGTGCTGCTGATCATGGCTGCAAAGATAGTGCACCAGGCTGCGCAGCGACAGCGGGCCGTAGCCTTCGAACTCCGCGGTGCGATCGAACTGTTCGGCGCTCAGCCCGGTGATGAGCGCGAGGGTCTTCGCACGTGCCGCCCTGAAAGAGGCAAAGACGGCGGATGTATCGGCCGTGGCGTAGGCGCGCGACTTGGCAAGCTCCTCGCTTTCGATGGACGCGAGCAAGGGGTTGGACTCGTTCAGCGTGCGCTGGAAGCGCACGTGATAGCCCTCGATCTCGATGTCGCGCACATGGCAGACCTGCTCGATGGCGGTGAAAGGCTCGCTCGGTACGCCGTCCCAGGAGGGCGGTACCCAGTGTTTGAACTCTGAGGGGATGGCGGCGTAGTGCGCCTCCAGCTGTTGCGGGAAGTTTTCGAGGGCTTGGAGCGTGATGGGGTTCATATCTCAGGCTTGCGAACGCTTCCTGGCCGTGACTTCGATCTCGATCTTCATGCGCGGATCGGCCAGGCCCGCGGAGATCATCATCGCCGCCGGGCGCACCTCGCCGAAGTACCTGCGCAGCACCGGCCAGCATGATTCGAACTCGGCGCCATTCGGCAGCACATAGGTGACACGCACCACGTCCTTCATGTTCGCATCGGCCTGCTGCAATGCGGACTCGATGTTCTTCAGGCACTGCTCGGCCTGCTCGACCACGTTGTCCGAGATGGTCATCGTTGCGTAGTCGAAACCTGTGGTGCCCGATACGAACACCCAGTCGCCGTCGACGACGGCGCGCGAGTAGCCGATCTGCTCCTCGAAGGTGGAGCCTGAGCTGATGAGTTTTCTGGTCATGGGGTATCCATCAAGACGGTTGCGGACCGTCGTAACCCTCGATGATGACCAGATCGAAGGTGGAAACGGGCAAGCGCAGTTTGAGCGCCTCCTGATATTCGGGTGACTTCCAGCAGTCAAGGGCAGACTGGTACGAAGGGAACTCGATCACGACGTTGCGCGTGCGGCTGCTGCCCTCGGGATTCTCGAAGCGGCCGCCGCGCGCGAGGAAGCGTGCGCCAAACATCGCGAATGGCTTTGCGTTGGCCGCGACGTAGGCCTTGTAGGCCTCCGGGTCGGCGACATCGGCGCGGGCGATCCAGTATCCCTTTGGCATTTGCTTTCTCGTTCGGCTGCTGAAATTCTTGCTCAATGGCTGGGAGGTGGTCGGCAACTTCGCAGATTGCGGAAACGCTCAAGCGGGCTTGAGCCGCACGACAGGCCGCCGCGGCTTGCGACGCGCAACTTCCTTGAAACCCGCGCGGTCGTACATCGACTTGGCACCGAACCACATCTGATCGTCGCCGGAGCGGCCGGGTTTGTCCACGGGGCACGCCTCGAGCAGCGTGGCGCCTCGTTTCCTGGCGTAGGCAATGGCTCCGTCGAGGAGCGCCTGCGCGACACCTTGGCCGCGATACTCGGATGGCACAACGAAACAGATGACCGACCAGACGGGCTGAGCACGCGTTGTCCCCGAGGGCAGGGATCCGCGCGCGCTGCTTCGGCGGTAGTGCATGCACCAGCACCCGCGAGCCACCGAGCACCCCTTGGCATTGAACAGTGCTTCGAGGTCAGGCCAGCGTTCGGGTGTGAGAGGCAGGACTGTGAGCTTCATGCTCGCTGGAGTCTGTGAAAGATGCTATGTGGGACTACCCGAGCGAGACCCGTTTGGCTAGAACGGGATTTCCTTAACTTCTTGGCAAAGGAGATGGAAATGTCGACAACCCAGGCAGTCCCACAACGTGAGGATACGGCGATCCAGGGCGAGCTGTACATGAGCTTCGAACTCGGCGACAAGGCCTGGAAGCTGACGGCGAGCGATGGCCGCCTCGGCGCGAGCCGGTACAACGTGGACGCCGGCGACAAGGCCGCAATTACGCATTGCATGGGCAAGGCCCGTGAGCGCTGCAAGCTCGAGCCACAGGCCAAGGTGACTCGTGCTACGAAGCCGGCCGCGATGGCTGGTGGCTGCATCGCTGGCTGATCGAGCAGGGTGTCGACAACATCGTTGTCGACTCCTCCAGCATCGAGGTGAACCGACACGCTAGACGGGCCAAGACCGACCGGCTCGATGGTGACAAGTTGTTGGCGATGCTGCTGCGCCATCATCGCGGCGAGCGTGTGTGGTCGGTGGTGCATGAGCCCACGCCCGAGGACGAAGACGCGCGCCGCACGCACCGCGAGTTCGCTCGGCTGACGAAGGAGCGCACCTCACACACGAACCGCATCGGCGCGCTGCTGGTGCTGCACAACATGCGCTCGAACGTCATCATCGGCGGGCGTGATTGGGCGAGCTGGTGGGAGCGCCATAGTGAGCAGGTGCCCCCGGTGCTGCGCGCCGAGATCGAGCGCGAGAGCGAGCGGCTGGCACTGGTCAGGCAGCAGATGAAAGCGCTGGAGGCCGAGCGGCGACAGGAACTGGCCAACGGCAAGCAACGGCTGGTGGCGCAACTCGCGCAGCTGCGCGCCGTCGGGCCCAACGGCGCTTGGGTGTTGGTCAAAGAAGTGTTCGGCTGGCGGCGCTTCGCCAACCGGCGCGAGCTGGCCGGCTGCCTCGGGCTGGCGCCTACGCCGTATTCCAGCGGCGACAGCAAGATCGAGCAAGGCATCAGCAAGGGCGGCAACAAACGAGCGCGTACATTGCTGGTGGAACTGGCCTGGTGCTGGTTGCGCCTGCAGCCCGGCAGCGCCTTGACCCAGTGGTTCAATCGGCGCTTCGCTGGTGGCGGCTCGCGCATGCGCAGAGTAGGCATCGTCGCCATGGCGAGAAGACTGGCGATCGCTTTGTGGCGCTATCTTCAGTACGGCGAGATCCCGGCCGGGGCCTTGCTCAAGCCGGCCACTGCCTGAAGCCCGGGCGGCCCCTGCTCCAACGCACGGAGGTCCAAGCGCATCATCATGATCAAAGGTCGACGCGCCCGCGAAGTCCCTGGGTCACTGCAAAGTGACCGTCTCGAAAGAAGGGGCGCTTCGGTAACTGGGGTCTGCCAGTGCGCTCGCGCGCATGCAGCATGTGGTGCAGGGTGTCCGCGCCCTGCACGGATAGAAGGTCGTCCGAGCAACTGGCTCGAACGCTCGTCATACCCCGACCTCGGATCAAGGTGCATCACCGGTGCCATGCCATCTCAATCTCTCAGCAACACACAGGTGCCGCCATGAAATACCGCTCATCGATACGATGATCAAAAGGGCTTGACAGACGAGTCCCCATAGAAGGGACTTCGCCATGGATGCTTCCACTAGCCGTTCACTTCGCCGCCTCCACCTTCACCCGCCCATTCGGCACCTCCCCGAACATCTCCGGCGCATACAAGGCCTCGACCCGGCTCGGCGGCAGCGCAAAGTCCCCGACGTTGTTCAGGCGCACCGTGTACTCCATCTTCACCATCCCCTTCGGCAGGTGCTGGTAGTAGCTGCGGAAAGCCTCGAAACTGCGTTCCTCGAACGCCTGCCAGCCGGCGCCGGTGCGCTTCTCGCCCTGCGTCGCGATCTGCGAGTCGCGGCCCAGGCCGCCGCCGAGGATGGTGGCGCCGCCGGGGATCGGGTCGGTGATCGCGACCCAGGTCATGTCGGCGCTGGCGTTGACTTCCAGGCTCACGCGCAGCACGTCGCCGCGCGTGTAGATGCCCTGCACGGCCTGCTCGACCGGGGTGATGGTTTTCTTGATCGCATAGCCGGCCGCGAAAGGCGCCGTGAGCTGCACCGCGGCGATGGACTGCAGCGTGAGCCAGGGCTTGCCGCTGCCGGACTGCGTGACCAGCAGGGTGTCGCGCGCCGCGTTCGATGCCGGCCAGGGCAGGAACATGCTGTTGTTGCGCAAGTTGCCCGGCGCGGCAGGCGCGCCGAAGGCCGCGGTCTGGTTCGGCGCACCGCTCGCGTCGCTGGTCTTCACGCGCTCGACCTTGCGCCAGTCGACCTGGGCCTTGATGGCACCGAGGTTGGCCGCGGTAATGCCCGCGACCGGCGCGCTTTCGAACTGCTTCGAGAACTTTTCCAGCGCCAGCCCGCCCCACAGGTTGGCGGTGGTGGTGTGCCAGGCGCCGTTCTGCTGGCGGCCGATGAAGCCGGTGGCCAGTTTGCCGATGTCGTCCTTCCAGGCCGGGTCGTCGAGCACCGTGAGCAGCAGGCGCGCGGTGTTGACGTCGCCGTTGGTCATCAGCCACCACCAGTAGTCGTCGCGCTCGGTGCTGAAGACCAGCTTGGTCCCTTGATAGGACAGGCGCGCCTTGAGCACGTTGTCCGCCTCGGCCATGCGCTGCTGGCGCTGCGGCACGTCCGGCACGCGCTTGAGGATGTTGAGCCAGTCGATGACGGCGCTGGTCGGCCACTGGTTGGGCGCGATGGTGATGCTGCCGGCCATGCGGCCCTGCGCCTTGCCGTAACGCGAGAGCGCTTCCAGTGCGGCGAGCTTGCGCACGTCGAGATCCTTCTGCGGGCTCCAGAACTCGCGCTGGATCCTGCCTTCGACGAAGGCGATCAGGCCTTGTTCCATGGGCGCACGCGCCGCGTCGGGCAGCGTGAAGGCCGGGTCGAGCGCGGCCGCTTCGTGCGTGGCCGCGAGCAGGTACGCCGTCAGGGTGTCGCTGCCGCGGTTGGCCTCGCCGTCGCGCGGCGGGAAGTAGTTGGCCAGGCCGTCGCCGTCGAGGTAGCTCGGCAGCTGCGCCACCACCGTCTGCCAGGCCTTGCCGTCGCGCAGGCCGATGGACTTGCTGGCCTTCTGCTCCAGGCAGGCATAGGGGTAGGCGGCGAACCAGTCGCGCACGCCCGTCAGGCCTTCGGCCAGCCGGGGCTGCAGAGAAAGCTTCAAGCCGCCGCGGCCGGGCAGGGCGTCGGCGGGCGGCGCGACGTCGAGCGTGAAGGGCCCGTCGAGCTGCACCAGCGTGGCCTGCTGCACCGTCAATGGCACGGCCGGCACGATGCGCTGGCGCAGCTTGAGCGCATCGCGCGCGCCGCCGATCGTGTCCTTGGCTTCGATCTCCCACAGGAGGGCCTCGGCGCGCGTCTGCGCCAGCTGCGCGGGTGCCGTCACGTTCCAGGCGAGCTCGCGCGCCTCACCGGCCGGGATGTCGACCGTCTGCGGAGCCAACGTGATGAGCGTGGCACGCGGCGTGGCCTCGACCTTCATCGGCTTCTGCGTAGTGTTGCGCAGCGTGATCTGGGCGCGGAACTGGTCGTCCTCGCGCACCAGCGGCGGCAGGCCGCTCACGATCTGCAGATCCTGTGTGGCCTGGATCGAGGTCTGGCCGGTGCCGAACAGGCCGGTGCCCGCGTCGGCCACCGCGACGATCTTGAAGGTGGTCAGCGCATCGTTGAGCGGCACCGTCACCGTGGCCTGGCCGTTGGCGTCGAGCACCACCGCCGGGTTCCACAGGAGCAGGGTGTCGAGCAGCTCGCGCGTCTGGCCCTTGCCGCCACCGCCGCCGGCCGGCACCGCCTTGCGGCCGTAGTGCCGGCGGCCGACGATTTCCATCTGCGCCGTCGAGGTGCTCACGCCCCAACTGCGCCGCTGCAGCATCGCTTCGAGCAGCTTCCAACTGTCGTTGGGCATCAGTTCCAGCAGTGCCTGGTCGACCGCGGCCAGCGCCACCTCGGCGCCGGCGGCGGGTTTGCCGTCGGGCAGCCTGGCCGAGATGGTGACCAGCGCGTTGCCGCGCACCGGGTAGCTCGGCTTGTCGCTCGCCACCTTGACCTCGATCTGGTGCGCCTGCGTGCCGACGCGGATCTCGGCCAGGCCGAGCCGGTAGGCCGGTTTGCTGAGGTCGACCAGCGCGGTCGGCGCCACGTACTCCTTGCCCTCGTACCAGAAGGCGGTCCACCATTCGCGCGGCGCCTTGAAGCCCCAGGTGAAGAAGCTGTACCACGGCACCTCGCGCAGCCGCCCGCGCAGCGCAAGCACGCTCACGTAGGCGTTGGGTCCCCACTCGGACTTGACCCGCAGGCTCACCGTCGGGTCCTGCCCGTTGAGCTGCACCACCTGCGTCTCGATCACGCCCTCGCGCTCCACCGACACCAGCGCGGTCGCAAAGCGGAAGGGGCTGCGCACCTGGAACTTGGCGGTCTCGCCGGGCTGGTAGCTCTTCTTCTCGGGCAGCACGTCGATGCGGTCGTGATCCTCGCCGCCGAACCAGAGCTCGCCCTGTTTGGTGACGTAGACCGAGCTCGCGGCGCGGCTGTCGCGGCCGTCCTTGTCGGTGGCGCTGGCGATCAGCTCGACCTGGCCGGCTTCCTTGAGCTCGGCCTCGCACAGGAGCAGGCCGCGCGCATCGCTCTTGCCGCTGCACACGGTGCCGATCTCCTTGACCTCGGTCTTGTTGTCGTAGGTGTAGAAGCCGCCCACCATGCGCTTGCGGCTGGTGGTGGTGATGCGGGCGATGGCGCGCACGTTGAGCGTCACGCCTTCCTGCGGCTTTCCGCTCAGTCCAAGCGCCAGTGCCTGGAACTTGAGCTTCTGGCTGGTCGAGACCCAGCCCTCGGTCTTGATGCCGGCGATCACGGCCGCGGGCCACAGCGTCTGCACGCTGCGCAAGGTCTGCACTTCGCCGTTGGGGTCGGAGTAGGTGGCTTCCAGCAGCAGCTCGCGCGGCGTCGCCTTGGCCAGCGGAATCTTCTCGATGGTGAGCTTGCCGGCGCCGTCCTTGTCGAGCGTGAGCGGCAGCTTGTCGGCGATCACGCGCAGGTCCTGCGCAGCCGAATCGGATTCGTCGGCGTCGACCGCGATGAGGCCATCCTTGCGCGGCGGCGAGAAGCTGAAGGCGTCGAAGTCGGCGAACGAGAGGCTTTTGCCGCGCACCGCCGCCGACACGCGCACCGGCAGGTTAGCCGCGGCGCCGCCGGCCACGTAATTGATCTGCACCTCGGTGGGCAGCGAGGTCGCGGCCACCAGCGGCTTCTTCTCGCTGGGCGCGATACGGCCTTCGAGCACCGGCAGGCGGAATTCCTCTACGCGGAACTGGCCCGTGCTGTAGCTGCCGCCTTGGTCGCCGTCCGTGCCTTCCTTGCCGCTCTTGAGCTCGACCTGGTAGACGCCGAGCTTGGCCGCGGGCGGGATCGCGAAGGTGTTCTCGCCGCTCCGGCCGCCGGTCGCGGTCCTGCGCCACTTCAGCGGCTGCGTGTACTGCTGGCCGCTGCCCACATGCGTGACGACCAGCGTGTCGGGCAGGGTGTCCGGCAGCCCGAAGCCCTTGCTGGTCTGGGTGCGGATCAGGTGCTTCATCGACACCGTTTCGCCGGCGCGCAGCAGGGTGCGGTCGAACACCGTATGGGCGACCCGGTCGGGCTGCGGCTCCATGCTGGTCGGCACGTTGAAGCGCCAGGGCTCGATGCCGCGCTGCCAGTCGCTCCAGGTGAAGGCGAGGTCTTCCACGCCCTTGTCGTCCTTCGCGCGGGCGCTCACGAAGTAGGCATCGCCGCTGTAGTCGTCTTCGGTGGCGCAGGTCGGCGCATTCGGCGCGATGCCGCTCAACTGCACCAGGCCGCGCGCATCGGTCGTGCCCGCCGCCACTTCGCGGCCGTTGCAGTCCGAGACGCGCACGGCGGCATTGGCCACTACCTTGCCCTTGTCCAGCGTCGTGACCCAGGCCACCGCGTTCTCGCGCCCCAGCTTGAAGTGCACCGCGAGGTTGGTGGCCAGCGCCGTGGTGCGCACGTACATCGTGCGGCCGGCGCCGTAGCGCTCGTCGAGCAGCGCGTCGCCGAGTTTCTGCGATGCGATCTCGAGCACGTGGAAGCCGGGCGTGAGCGGGATGCCGATCACCTCGAAGGGCCGCGGATCGCCGCCCTCGGCCTTGGGCATGTCCAGCGTCTTCACGTTGGCCTGGCCGCCGAGCAGCGAGACCATGCGGGTCTGGATGCGTTCGCGGTCCTCCTTGTCGATCACCTTGGGCAGTGCGCCCTTCACGTCGCGCGCCGCCTGCTTGCGGTCGACTGTGTAGTTGGTGTCGTAGCGCCGGACCTTGCGGAACCACGCGATGATCTCGGCGTCGGTCTTCGGATTCATGTCGCTGACCTTGCCCGGCGTGAGCGCCTGCACCTGCAGCGCGGGCTCGACGCGCCGCACCGTCACCGGCATCAGCGCCGTGCCGCCGGGCTCGGCCAGCCGCTCGACCACGCCGAAGGGCGAGGCGGCGAACTTGGCCAGCGGCGGCATCGCGCCGGTCGATACCTTCAGCGGAAAGCTGTCGGGCGATGCCAGCGCGCGGCCCGAGGCATCCACGAACTTCGCCGGCAGCTCGATCGTGAAGGGCGTCTGCTCGGCGAAGGGCGGCGGGAAGCTCACCGAGTCGACCACCGCATCGTCAGCGGCGTTCTCGTCGTCGAACTTCGGCTTGATCGTCTTGCTGCCGCCCTTCTGCGTGATCTGCGCCGCCAGCTTGCGTGCGACCGGTGCATTGAACTGCAGCACCATGGGCTTGAGCGGCAGGCAGGCCGACTGCGCGTTCTCGCGCTCGCATGTGAAGGACACGGCGAAGGGCTCGCGCACCTCGAAGTTGAGGCGCCGCTCGATGTTGTTGACCACGCCCGAGGGCGTGGCGACGCCCTTGCCGTAGACCAGCTGCACGCGGCCGCCCGGCGTCAGCGTGCGGTTGCATTGCAGCGTGACGAAGCGCAGCGGCGTCTTCTCGGCCTCCTTGTCGCGGCCGAAGGCCTTGAGCAGGGCGGTGCGCTGCTCGCCCTCGATGAGCTTGATGGGAACGCGCTCGCCGACGCCGTCGGCCTGGCACCAGATGTTCTCGCGCACGCTCTCCTGCGTGGCCGGCCCGTTGAGCTCGAGCATGAACTGCTGCTCTTCGTCGATCTTGCCGTAGCTCGGCTGGTGATTGCGCACGAAGGGGCCGCCGCTGTTGAACTGGTAGCGCTCCGGTCCGGTGAGCTCTGCGCCGGAAGCCGACTTGAACGAACTCACCCGCGTCACCGTGCAGCGCACGCCGGGCGGCAGGTCGTTCTCGAAGTCGTACACCCACTGCTTCTCGCCGGTCCAGCGGCCGGTGCCCTTGGCCGCCTGCGCGTCGGTGCAGCTCACGGCCAGCGGGACGGGTGCCTTGGGGTCGCCGAAGTTGACGGCCGCCTGGTCGAACTTGGCCATCACCTGCCGGATGCGCGCCACCTCGCCCTGCGGCGTGAGGCTGGTGATCTGCAGCGCATGGGCGCCGAGAGAGATAAAGGCCAGTGCGGCGGCCGCGAGGGCGCGCGTTGTCGTTCTCGTTTTCAACAGACTTCTCCTTCGGGGCGCGAGCGTAGCGCAACTCGGCGCAAGCGCCATGGCACGCCATGTGCCTCCACTATGATCGATCGATATGAAACTGTTGTTGAGCCACCCTGCAGGCAACCAGAATGTGCGCGCCATGCTCGATGGACTGGAGACAGCCGGCATGCTGGCCCGCTTCTCGACCACGCTCGCCGTGTCGCCGGACAGCTTCGCACTGAAGCTGGTGCCCGAGGGGCTGAGCCGCGACCTGTTGCGGCGGCGTTTCAAGGTGCCGCGCGAGAAGATCCTTCAGCACCCCTGGCGCGAGGTGGCGCGGGCCGTGTGCAACAAGGTCGGCTGGGGCCATCCGCTGCGCCACGAAGAAGGCTTTGCCTCGATCGACGGCGTGCTGCAGGACTTCGATCGCTTCACCGCCGGAATCCTGCCGAAGGTCCACCGGCAGCATGGCCTGGGCGCCGTCTACACCTACGAAGACTCCGCCCTCGACACCTTCAAGGCCGCGAAGGCGCTGGACCTGAAATGCGTCTACGACCTGCCCATTTCCTACTGGGAAGTAGGCCGCCGGCTGATGGAAGACGAACTGCAGCGCCTGCCGGCCTGGGCCGGCGCCATGGGCGGCGGCATGTCCGACTCGCCGGCCAAGCTGGAGCGCAAGGCGCAGGAGCTGGCGCTGGCCGACCTGGTGGTGGTGCCCAGCCGCTTCGTGGCCGACTCGCTGCCCTCCTGGGCCGCGCAAAAGGCCAAGGTGCTGTCGCCCTTCGGCTCGCCGGTCTCGACCAGTGCGCCCTCGCGCGAGGCGCCCGATTCTTCTCGGCCGCTGCGCGTGCTCTTCGTGGGCTCCATGGGCCAGCGCAAGGGCCTGGCCGACCTGTTCCAGGCCATGCAATTGCTCAAGGGCGAGAACATCGAACTGATCGTCATGGGCTCCCTGCTCAACGACCTGGACTTCTATCGCAGCCAGTACCCGGGCTTCACGCACGAGAAGGGCCGCCCGCATGCCGAGGTGCTGAAGCTGATGCGCAGCTGCGACGTGTTCTGCCTGCCTTCGCTCTACGAAGGGCGCGCGCTGGTGATGCAGGAGGCGATGAGCCAGGGGCTGCCGGTGGTCATCACGCCCAACACGGGCGGTGAAGACCTCGTGATCGAGGGCAAGACCGGCTTCCTGGTGCCCATCCGCTCGCCCGAGAAGATCGCCGAGAAGCTGGCCTGGTTCAACCAGAACCGGCAGGAGCTTTCGGCGATGAAGGAGGCGGCGATGCAGCATGCGGCCAGCTACACCTGGCCCAACTACAGCCAGGTCGTGATCGACGCGATCCGCAAGCTGGCGTCGTAGCGAATCCACCTGCCTGACCGCCGGGCGATTGACGCCCGGCAACCCTCCGATGAATCGCTACTGGGAAATCGATGCGCTGCGCGGCTTGATGCTCGTGCTGATGACCGTCACCCACCTGCCGACGCGCTTCACCGATCCGCTGGGGCAGCCCTTCGGCTTCGTCTCGGCGGCCGAAGGCTTCGTCCTGCTGTCGGCCTTCGTCGCCGGGCTGGTCTACACGCGCATCGGGCAGCGCCAGGGCGTCGATTCGATGCGCCGCGCCTTCTGGCGGCGCGCGCTCAAGGTCTACATGGCGCAGGCGGCGACGCTGCTGTTCCTCTTCACCATCATCGGCACGGTCGGCACGCGCATCGATCAGCCGGCGGTGACGAACCTGCTCTCGTACTACCTCGCGGATCCGTCCGAGGCCTTCGTCTTCTCGCTGCTGCTGGTGTACGAGCCGGCCTTGCTCGACATCCTGCCGATGTACATCTTCTTCATGCTGATGAGCCCGTGGGTGCTGGCCTTCGCGCTGCGCCACGGCTGGACCGGCGTGGTGGTCGCCAGCGCAACGCTGTGGGCGCTGGCGCAGTTCGGGCTGAGCGAGTGGCTCTACGAGCTGGCGGTGCGCTATCTCGGCCTGCCCGTACCCTTCCACGAGATGGGCGCCTTCAATGCCTTCGCCTGGCAGTTCCTGTGGTTCGCGGGGCTGTGGATGGGGGCGAGCCGCAACGCGCCCGATGCGAAGCCGTTCCGGTTTCCGAACTGGCTGGTGGCGCTGGCCGCGGCGGCAGCGCTGTACGGCTTCTGGTGGCGGCACCACGGCATCAATGGCCAGGCGCCTTTCGGCGGCGACGAACAGTCGAACCTCTTGTTCGACAAATGGCAGCTCGGACCGCTGCGCATCGTCAACCTCGTGGTGCTCGGCATCCTCGCGGTGCGCTTCGGACCGGCCTTCATGCGCCGCATCCCGCGAATGCATGGGCTCGAAGCCATGGGCTCGGCATCGCTGCCGGTGTTCTGCGCACACCTGGTGGCGGTACTGCTGGTGCTGGCCTTCTATGGCGACAGCCAGGTGGCGCGGCCTTGGTGGGGTGATGTGCTGCTGCTGGGTGTGGTGTTCGGCTCGCTCTATGCGGTTGCACGCACCGCGCTCTGGCGGAGGCGCCGGGTCCGGGACAAGAACGACGACGTTCCCACCGTCTGGCCGGACTGAGCACTAGTTCACGCAAGTCGCTGGAAATTCCGGCGCGTGAGCGGCGCAGGCCAGCCCGGGCGCTGGTTCGCGACAACATCGCGGGGAGGAGGAATATGACCATCGAATTGAACGCAAGACCGCTGCGGGCCGGCGGCTACCTGTTGGCAATGCTCGCGCTCGTGGCCTGTTCGCCACGCGTGCCCAGCAAGCTCGACGAACCCATGATCCAAAGTCTCACGAGTGCAGGTGTACGCGCGGCCACGCAGCGTGACGCCGACGCCTTGTGCAGCCAGCTCACCGACGACGCGAAGATCCGCGTGGTCGAGGTGCGCTTCACGGGTTCGGACATCAAGCGCTTCGACAAGCCGCAGTGGTGCGAGTACCTGAAGGTGGGCTACGCGGCCATGCCTGCCAACGTGGAGGTGAGCACCAGCGTGAACCTGCGCTCCATCACCATCGCAGCCGATGGCAAGAGCGCAGGCGTGGAAGCGGATGTCATCGAGGAGATCAATCTGGGCGGACGCGGCCTGCGCATGACCAGCCAGCAGAGCGTGACCGTGGTGCTGGTGGCGGGGCAGGCGAAGTATTCAGAGGTGAGTGCGCGGATGACGGGCGGGCAATGAGCAGACGGCATCGCGCAGCACGCCGCATGCGCATGGAAAGCATGCGCACCTGAAAACGAGACTGCCGATCGGTGCGGGAAGCATCGATCCGCATCGCGACAATTGATCAGATTTTGCTGGGGCGCAACGCCCCAGAATTGGCCGCCGCGCCATCACAACATGCAGGCCGGGCGATGCGAATCAGGGAAGGCACGGGACCGAAACCCCTTCCATCGAACACGTGCTCGTTGCCACGTCGGACCTCGGCGTCAGACGCGCCGCTGCGCCTGCGACTCATCACGCGTTCACATGGAAAGCAAAAAGATCTTCGTTCCCTTGCTGCTGTCGCTCTTTCTCCTCCAGGCGTGCGGCGGTGGCAGTGGCGGTAGCGGTGCCTCTGCAGTCGAAAGCAGTTCCACGTCGACTTCACCGCCAAAGACGACAGAGGCCCCACCGCAGCAACCTGCGCCCTGCACAGTCCAACTTTGGGGAGACTCGATCATGGGTGGTCCACCTTCGGCCAAGCCGGCCGACATCGTGCGCGACAAGAGGTCGCCAAACCTTTCAGTTCCGCTGCCTACGCTGACAGCGCAAGCTCCAAGGGAGTGGTTCTGGTCGCTGCAAAGTGGGGACGAACGTACCAGTGCGGGTCCTTCGAGGCCGCGCAGTTGCGGACCCTGTCGTTCGACAAGGCCGGGGCAGCCAAGGCTGCCGATGCCAAAGCAGATTTGGTCATTGAGGACAGATCGATCTTTCCTGCCGCCGCGAATTCGCCCTTCGTGAACTACGCCTTTCTCGTCGAGCCGGGTGAGTATCTTCTCAGCGCATTCAGCGTGAGAGTCACAAAGAGCGTCTCGAAGGTCGGGTATTTCAAGGCCGAACGGGGCGAACTTGTTTCGGCGGAAACGTCGAAAGGCGGGAGTTTCACTGTCAGCGCCGGCGAGATCGTCTACATCGGTCATTTCGCTTTGGATTGCTTCCAGAACCCCATGCCGTGGCGCTTCTACCTGGATAGCCAGAACGACTTCGCAAGCTATCTGAGAGATGTGCAGAAGGAGTCGCCCGGCATTGATGTCGACCGGGTGATATTCCGCTTGTTCAAGACCACGACCATCGGGCGCGCCTTCGAGTTGCCTTCAACCCGTTGAGCGGCGAGGGCGCCGCGGCAACTATCCCCATCACCCGCCTCAACCTGTAACCCTCATGAGATCAGCAGCCCTCTTTCTGGTAGTCACCGTCTGCACATTGACCGCATGCGCCTACCGCGACATCAACCCCGAAGCCGCAGCCGCCGACGAGCGGGCCAACAACGGTTACGACGCTCTTCGCTCCGTTGAACCCGGCACCGCCAAGTTGGTTCTCCGGGCCCGCGGCGCCGGCTATCCCGCTCACTTTTCGGTCAGCGCATCGCCGCAGGTCTGCCGGGACTTCGTGCCCTCCGGCTACGTGGCTTACAGCGGCCGTGGCATCGTGCTTCCGTGGATTGCCAGAATGAATGAGCGCACGCGAAGCGCGGTGACCGGGCAACAGCCCTATCTTGTTCACGAAGCCAAGCCGGGCCTTCCCCTCCAGGTGCGTGGATACGGCTATATCCAGGACGGACACGGAGGGCTCGCCCGCTTCCGCCATTGCGGGCCTGCCGTGGTGCGCTTCACGCCGGAGCAGGGCCGCGCCTATACCGTGGAGTTCATCTGGAGCGGCAATGCTGCATGCGGTCTGGCCGTGATGGATGCCACGGCGCCGGATGCGCCAGTTCCTGTGCCTGCGGAAGTGATCGAGGACTGTCCCGCACCAGGATGAGCGCCACTTTCCTGCTGGAGCAATCGGACTAGGGCACAACAGCAGAGGCCGCCGTGGGCAGGTGCCCCGCAATCACCGACCGCCACAACCTGTACCCCTCGTCATTGAGATGCAGCATGTCCCCCCGGAACAACTCCGCGCGAGGCCGCCCATCAACTCCCAGCATCGGCGTAAAGATATCGATGTACTCGCTGTTCGGCAGCCGATTCAGGTACGCCCCGATGACGTCGTTGGTCTCGCGCATCTGCGGCAGCAGCTTCTCGCGCGAGGGGCTGGGCTTGATCGAGATGTAGCTGATGCGCGTGTCCGGCAGTTCGGCGCGCACGGCGTTAGCAAAGCGGGCGAAGCTCTCCAGTATCTGCAGCGGCGTGTGGCCTTCGGCGAGGTCGTTGTCGCCGGCGTAGACCAGCACGTGGCGCGGCTTGTAGCGCACCACGAGTTCGCGGGCGAAGTAGCTGCAGTCGGCCATGGTCGAGCCGCCGAAGCCGCGGTTGATGACCACCGGCAATTGCGGGAAGTCTTGCGCGAGCTTGGTCCAGAAACGGATGGTGGAGCTGCCGACGAAGAGCACGCCGCCTTCGGCGGGCGGGTTCTGCTTGTCGGCACGGGCGAAAGCGGCGAGCTCGCTCTGCCAGCGGCTCTGGGCGGCGAGGTAGGCCGGCGAGGGCTCGGTCGGGTCCGCAGCGGCGGGCTGCGCCTGCGATGGGAGCGCCGTCAGCAGCAGCAACAGCAGCGCGAGCGGAAGAAGAAGGGCGAGGCGGGTGGCGGCAACAACAACAAGGTTCATCGTCAAAGCGTCTTCTCGATCAGCGGCCCCTTGAACAGCACCGGCCCCGTCGGCCCGCGCTCGCTGGGCACGCCGCCCTTGGGTTCGAGGCTGATGGCCAGCGCCGGCACGGAGCGCACGTCGGCCTCCTGCGCCGCCAGCTTGAGCGCCGCGTCGCGGCCGAGCACGCCGAGCGAGCGCGGCGCGCCGCCGGGCGGCAGGGCCCACAGTTGCAGCGACTTGTCTTCGCCTTCGCGGAAGCCGCCGACGCGTTGCAAGACCAGCTGGCGGTTCTTGGGGTCGAAGGTCACGAGCATCGAAGGGGCAGCCTGCTCGTCCGACAGCACGGCCACGTACTGCACGGCGGGCGCGTTGCGCAGCTGTTCGCTGAGGTTTACGCCGACCAGCACGGCCATCACGGTGGCGAGGGCGCCGGCGGCCGCAGCGCCGCGCCAGAGCGCCAGGCTGCGCAGCCAGCCGGCCTTGGCCGGTGCCGCTTCGGGCGTGGCCGGCACGGCGCGCTGGCGCGCGATGGCCTGCTGCTCTTGCTCGGCGTCGATCAGGTTGCGGATGCGGGTCCACACGGCGGCATCGGGCACCACCGGCTCTTGCAGCTCGGCCATGCTGGCGAGCCGGCCTTGCCACACCAGCGCGGCGGCGCGCACCGGCGCCTGCTCGCGCGCGATGGCTTCGAAGCGCCGGCGGGCGCCGCCGCGCAAGGTGCCGAGCGCATGGCTCGCGGCCAGCAGGTCGAGCAGTTGAGGGTTCGCGGGCAGGTTCATGGTGCGGCGGCCGTCTTCTTCATGCGAAGCGATGCATGCAGGTGCGAAGCTTCTCCAGGCCGCGCCGGATCCAGGTCTTGACGGTGCCGAGCGGCAGCTTCAGCTGCTCGGCCAGTTCGCCGTGGCTGAGGTCGCGCAGATAGGCCAGGCTCAGCACCTCGCGCTGCCGGCCTTCGAGCTGGCTCAGGCATTGGTGCAGCGCCCAGGCCTGTTCGCTGGCGTCGGCGGCGTCCATCGGGTTCGGCGCATCGGACTCGAGGGTGTCCGCCATCAGCTCGTCGAATTCCTGGGTCAGCTGGGCGCGGTCGGCGGTGCGGCGGCGCAGCAGGTCGAGCGAGCGGCTGCGCACGATCAGGCCCAGCCAGGCCAGCGGCGGACTCAGCGAGGCGCGGTAGTCGCCGGCGACGCGCCAGATGGTCAGGAAGGATTCCTGCAGCACGTCCTCGGCCCACTCGCGCTGCCGCACGACGCGCATCGCCAGGCCGAAGAGCTTGGGCGCGGTGCGGTCGTAGAGCAGGCGCAGCGCCGCCTCGTCGCGCCGGCCGATGCGGTCGATCAGTGCCATCAGTTCGGCGTCGGGGCTGGGTGCAGGCATGCGCGGATTGTGGAGCATCGGTTCTCATAAGGACGATACGGCAGCGGCAACCCGACGGATTCAGTGCGGGCTGAATCCGGCAGCGCCGATGCCGCGTATGAGTGGGTGAGCTTCCTCCCTCATCACCCTCAGACCCAAGGAATCGACCATGACCATCCGCAGCCTCTCCGCCCTCGCGGCCGCCGCCAGCCTCGCCGCCTGTTCCGGCATGGGCATGAACAAGCCCATGATGTTCTCGCAAGCCAGCCTGCCCGACAGCGTCAAGGTGCCGACAGGGCACCAGGTCGCGATGGAAACGGTCGGCGCCGGCGACATCAGCTACGAATGCCGCGTCAAGCCCAACGCGCCCGGCCAGCACGAATGGGTCTTCGTCGGCCCCGACGCCAGGCTGATGAACCGCGGCGGCAAGCAGGTCGGCAAGTACTACGGCCCGCCCGCCACCTGGGAGAGCATGGACGGCTCCAAGCTCACGGGCACGCAGGTCGCCGTGGCGCCCAACGGCACCAGCAACATTCCCTTCCAGCTCGTGAAGGCCAACCCGGCGATGGGCAGCGGTGCGATGCAGGGCGTGAGCTACATCCAGCGCGTCGCCACCCAGGGCGGCGTGGCGCCGGCCATGGCCTGCGGCGCGTCGTTGGTGGGGCAAAAGCAGGTGGTCAAGTACCAGGCCGACTACATCTTCTATCGCGCGATGTAGGCGGTTGGCAACAACGTGAAACCTATACTGGGCGCTCCCTGTTGGAGCGCCCATGCAAGAGCAAACAAGCCCTGCGCCTCGCCCGTTCTGGCACCGCCTGAACACTTTTTTCGCCTTTCCCTTCCAGCTCCAGCCGCTCGGCTACGCGGCGCTGCTGGCGCTCAGTAGCCTGCTGTTTCACGTGCTGTTCTTCCTGCCGCAGGCGCTGGGCCTGCTGCTGGTGGAGCTCGGCATCATCCTCGCGGCCAGCCGCTACGGCTTCAAGGTGATGGCGCTGGGCGCGCGCGGCATCGTGCGCGCGAGCGACTTCCCGCGCAGCCTCGAGGACGAGTGGACGAACCTGCCCTGGAAGCTGTTCGCGCTGCTGATCCTGCAGGGCATCGTGGCGGGCTTCGTCGGCGCCTGGAGCCCGGCGCTGGGCTATGTCGCGATCTTCATGCTCTCGTTCACCTTGCCTGCGACCACGATGGTGCTGGTGCAGTCGGGCAGCTTCTGGCAGGCGCTGAATCCGGGTTATGTGTGGGAAACGATCCGCGCGGTCGGCTGGCCTTATGCGCTGCTGTGCGTCTTCCTGTTCCTGCTGAACTCCGGCGCGCAGATCGCGATCGTCATGCTGCTGCCGGTGATGAGCGGCTGGTTCGCGCTGCCGGCCATCAACTTCGTGATGATCTATTTCAGCTGGGTCATGGCCAGCCTGCTGGGCTACGTGATGTACCAGAACCATGCGGAACTGGGCATCGACCTCTTGCCCGGCGCCGGCGCCGACGACCGCGCGCTCGACACCCGCACGCCGGCGCAGGTCGCCCAGCAGATCACCGACTCGCTGGTCGCGCAGATGGTGACCGACGGCGACATCGCCGGCGCGCTGGCGCTGGCCTACGAAGAGCAGCGCACGCAGCCGGAGGACCTGGTCGCGCAGCGCCGCTATCACCGCATCCTGCTGCTGGCGCCGGACAAGACGGCCACGCTGCTGGACCATGGGCGGCGGCTGATCGCGATGCTGCTGGCGCGCGACCTCGCCTCGGAGGCGCTCAAGGTCTACAAGGCCTGCCGCGAGCAGGATCCTGGCTTCGTGCTCGAAGATCCGCTGGGCACGATGGCGCTGGCGCGTACCGAGTGGCGCAACGGCGAGGCGAAGGCATCGCTGGCGCTGCTGTCTGGATTCGACAAGCGCTTCCGCGGGCATACCGCGATTCCGCAGGCCTACGAGCTGGCCGCGCGCGTGCTGGTGCAGGGCCTCAACCGGCGCGACATGGCGCAGCCGATCCTGACGACGCTGGAAGCGCGCTATCCCGAGAGCGAGCAGACGCAGGAGGTGCGCTGGCTGCTGCGCGAGGCGCCGCAGGGTTGAGGGCGCTCAACCCTTCTGCAGCATCCGCGTCACCATGTCCTCGGGCGCGAGCCGCAGCAGGTGCGGCAGCCAGCCGAGCGCCTGCTCGCGCCGCCCGGCCTGCATCAGCCCGTTGGCGCAGAGCGACAGCGTGTCGGCCAGGTCCGGATGCTCGGGCGCAGTCTTCAGCAGCGCCTGGCACAGCCGCTCGGCATCGGTGAACTGCTGCGCGCGCGTGAAACGCCGCGCCAGCCGCGCCATGTCGTCGGGCTTGAGGCGCGCGCCGGGCTTGGCGTGGTCGAGGTAGGTCTTGTAGCTCGCATGCTGCAGTTCCAGCGTGACCAGGTCCTGCGGCTTGAGCCGGAAGATGCGGTGCGCCGCGCGATGGAAATCCTCGCCAGCCGGCCAGAGCTTCGCGGTGTTGAACCAGGCGCGCAGGGTGTCGGCGTCGTCGGGCTCGAGTTGCGCGGCCGCACGCCATTCGGCACAGGCCGCTTCGAACTTCATCTCGCCTGCGAGACGGCGCGCCGCGGCGACGTGTTGCGCAAAGGCGTCCGGCGTTGCCGAAGCCGACGCCTCGGGCAAATGGAGCCGGCGCCATCGCATCGCGGCGGCCATCAGCAGCGCACCGGTCAACAGGCCACCCAGGTGCGCCATGTAGGCGATGCCCTGGCCGCCGACGAAGTGCTGCAGCAACTCGTTGGCGATCCACGCCGGCAGCAGGATCAGCGCCGGCGCGGTGACGTAGTTGAAATAGAAGAACAGCTGGTAGAAGAAGCGGATGCGCCGCAGCCGGTACATCACCGCGTACATGCCCATCAGCGCCGACACCGCGCCCGATGCGCCGAGGCCGTAGCTGCCCTTGCCGGCATAGGCCCAGGCCGCCAGCGCCGACGCGCCGACCGCGCCGAGCAGATAGAAGCTCAGGTAGAGGCCGCGGCCCAGCGCGAGCTCGACCGAGAAGCCGAACAGGAACAGGAAGAGCATGTTGCCGAGCAGGTGGCCGGTGCTGCCGTGCAGGAAGGCCGAGGTGATCCAGGTCCAGGGCTCGAAAGCGGCATCCTTGTTGTGGTCCTGCGACCAGCGCGTGGTGAAGGGCGCGGGCAGCTGGGCTTCGTACTGCTGCCGGTCGCGCTTCCACTCGCCGTACTGCGGATGGGCGGGCGTAATCACCGCTTCGCCATGCAGCTTCTTCAGAAAATCCTTCTCCTGCTGCAGGCCTTCGAGCAGGGGCTCGAATTCGCCACGCGCCAGCAGCCGCCGCGCCGCCGGCGCGTTCGCCGATCGGGTTTCCTGCAGCCAGGCGACGAAGGGCGGCAGCTCCAGCTTGGGCAGCACGCTTTGCACGTAGAACTGCGCGGCGCGCTGCTCCGCCTTGTCTTCGGCGCGCTGCGGTCCCCAGAACACCAGCATGTTCACGAGGATCAGCAGCACGGTCATCCAAGGCGGGTTGCGCCAGGTCGGCCGGCTTTCGAGCGGGATGGCGTAGAACAAGGCGCTAGAGGCTGTTGCGCCCGATGCCCTGGTAGACCACGCCTGCTTCCTTCATGGTGGTCGGCTCGTAGAGATTGCGGCCATCGAAGATCACCGGCGACTTCATCAGCGTCTTGAGCCGCTCGAGATTCGGGCTGCGGTAGGCCTTCCACTCGGTGACGATGATCAGCGCGTCCGCGCCGGCCAGGGCTTCCATCGGATCCTTGGCCGACGAGAAGCTGATGCGCTCGAGCAGCGCCGGCGCATCGGCGAAGTCGAGCTTCAGCACGCGCCGCGTCTCGTCGACCGCGATCGGGTCGTGCGCCACCACGCGCGCGCCGGCGCGCAGCAGCGCGTCGATCACCACGCGGCTCGGCGCCTCGCGCATGTCGTCGGTGTTGGGCTTGAAGGCCAGGCCCCAGAGCGCGAAGGTGCGGTCGCTGAGGTCCGGGCCGAAGCGCTCCAGCACCTTGCGGGTCAGCACGCGCTTCTGCTCGTCGTTGACCGCTTCCACCGACTCGAGCACGCGCAGCGCCTGGCCGTTGTCGCGTGCGATGCGCGTCAGCGCCTGGATGTCCTTGGGGAAGCAGCTGCCGCCGTAACCCGTGCCCGCGTACAAGAAGCTGTAGCCGATGCGCGGGTCGGAGCCGATGCCCTGGCGCACCGCCTCGATGTCGGCGCCCACGCGGTCGGCCAGGTTGGCCAGTTCGTTCATGAAGCTGATGCGGGTGGCGAGCATCGCGTTGGCCGCGTACTTGGCGAACTCGGCGGACTTCACATCCATCACGCGCGTGCGCTCGTGGTTGCGGTTGAAGGGCGCGTAGAGCTTGCGCATCTCGGCCAGCGCTTCGCGGCCGGTCTCGTCGTCGGTGTAGCCGATGACGATGCGGTCGGGCCGCATGAAGTCCTCGACCGCCGCGCCTTCCTTGAGGAACTCGGGATTGCTCACCACCGAGAAGCGCAGGTCGGAGCGGCCGCGCTTGTCGAGCTCTTCCTGGATCACGGCCGTGACCTTGTCGGCCGTGCCCACCGGCACCGTCGACTTGTCGACCACGACCTTGAAGCCGTTCATGTACTTGCCGATGTTGCGCGCCGCGGCCAGCACGTACTGCAGGTCGGCGCTGCCGTCCTCGTCGGGCGGCGTGCCCACGGCGATGAACTGGACGTCGCCATGCGCCACCGAGGCTTCGATGTCGGTCGAAAAGGCGAGCCGCTTCGCCGCCACGTTCGACTCGACGAGCTCGCCGAGGCCCGGTTCGTAGATCGGGATGCCGCCCTCGTTGAGCGTCGCGATCTTGCGCGGATCGACGTCGAGGCAGAACACGTTGTTGCCGATGTCCGCCAGGCATGCGCCGGTGACGAGCCCGACGTAGCCGGTGCCGATGATGGTGATGTTCATGGGATCAAGCTGCTGTGGATTCCGAGAGAGTCTGGTCGAAGTAGGCGATGGTCTTCTTCAAGCCCTCTTCGAGCTGGGTCTTGGGCTCCCAGCCGCCGAGTTCCTTCTGCGCCAGCGAGATGTCCGGGCGGCGCTGCTTCGGGTCGTCGGCCGGCAGCGGCATGCGCACCAGCTTGCTCTTGGAACCGGTGAGCTCGATCACCTTGTTGGCCAGCTCCAGCATCGAGAACTCGCCGGGGTTGCCGATGTTGATCGGGCCGGGCACTTCGTCGCCGGTGACCATCATCCTAAGCATTGCCTCGACCAGGTCGTCGACGTAGCAGAAGCTGCGCGTCTGCTGGCCGTCGCCGTAGATCGTGATGTCCTCGCCCTTCAACGCCTGCACGATGAAGTTGGACACCACGCGGCCGTCGTTCATGTGCATGCGCGGGCCGTAGGTGTTGAAGATGCGCACGACCTTGATGCGCAGCTGGTGCTGGCGGTGGTAGTCGAAGAACAGGGTTTCGGCGCAGCGCTTGCCCTCGTCGTAGCAGCTGCGGATGCCGATCGGGTTCACGCGGCCCCAGTAGGCCTCGACCTGCGGATGGATCTCGGGGTCGCCGTAGACCTCGCTGGTGGAGGCCTGCAGGATCTTGGCGCGCACCCGCTTGGCCAGGCCCAGCATGTTGATCGCGCCGTGCACGCTGGTCTTGGTGGTCTGCACCGGATCGTGCTGGTAGTGGATCGGCGAGGCCGGGCAGGCGAGGTTGAAGATCTCGTCCACTTCCACGTAGAGCGGAAAGGTCACGTCGTGGCGCATCAGCTCGAAGCGCGGATGGTCGAGCAGGTGCTCGATGTTGCGCTTGGTGCCGGTGAAGAAATTGTCGACGCACAGGACGTCGTGGCCCTGCTCGATGAGCCGGTCACACAGGTGGCTGCCCAGGAAACCGGCGCCGCCGGTGACGAGCATCTTCTTGGAAGCGTTGTATTGGCGCATGCTGCGAATCACTCCGTAAGAAAAATCAGTTGAACCGCTGGGGTAGTTGGGTACTGCGCTGCTCGTACATCTTCGCGTCGACCAGCATGCGGAACCACAATGCCTGAAAAAAAGCGAAATAGAAGCCGGTGGTGCCGTCCAGAAAGCCAAGCCGGAAGATGTAGCGGTAGACGAAATAGCTCAGCGAGCGCAGGCCGGTCGGCAGCTTGTAGTAGAGCTCCTTGATGAAGCGCGTGCGTTCCCGCGCGTCGCCCATGAGCCGCGGCTGCAGCACGTTGTCGCCGCCCACGCGGGGGTCGAACTTTTCCTTCGCCTCGGCATCGCTCCAGCGGTTGTGGCTCGCGATCCAGTCGCTGAGCCGGGCCGAATTCTTGTCGTGCATGAAGCCGTTGAGGCGGCCGGGCGTCGCCGAGCTGATGAAGTGCTGGTCGTAGAGCCGCGATTCGCAGCGCCCGGTGCCCGAGCGGAACAGCCGCAGGTGCCACGGATTGACGCCGGAAAAGCGCAGCATCTTGCCCATGAAGTAGTCGCGCCGGCGCAGCAGGTAGGCGTCGAAGCGCGGCGTGCCCGAGAGCAGGGCCTTGATCTCGTCGACCGCCTGTGCGTCCAGCACCTCGTCGGCGTCCAGGTGCAGCTGCCAGCCGTAGGAGGCCTCGACCTGCGCGATCGCCCAGTTGCGCTGGTCGCTGTAGTTGGAGAAGGGCCGCTGCACCACGGTGCAGCCCAGTTCCTCGAGGATCGCGACCGTGTTGTCCGACGAGTGCGAATCGACCACGTAGACGTGCGGGCTCAGCTTCTTCGCCTGCGACACAGTCTCGCGAATGATCGAGGCGGAATTGAAAGTCAGGATGACGACGACGCAGTTGGGTTTTTCCATGGGATTCGGAGACGCTCTCGTGCGGTTCGGGGCCCGCTAGGTTGCGGGGGGCGCAGACGCGATGCAATGCAACTTTAGCACTACATTCTTACAACTGGGCACAAATATCGCAGTGCAGCATTCGTGCCCGCTTCCCATGGACGGGCTTCAGCCGAGGCGTGCGCGATGCCGCGCGATCTGCTTGCGCACTTGGGCCGGTGCTGTGCCGCCGAGGATGTTGCGCGCATGCAGCGAGCCGCGCAGGCTCAGCACGTCGTAGACGTCCTTCTCGATCTTCGGGTTGAAGGTCTGCAGCACCGCCAGCGGCAGCTCCGACAGGTCGACCTTGTGCGAGATCGCAGCCTTGACGGCATGGGCCACGGTTTCGTGGGCGTCGCGGAAGGGCAGGCCCTTCTTCACCAGGTAGTCGGCCAGGTCGGTCGCGGTCGCGTAGCCACGCAGGGCCGCGTTTTCCATCGTTTCGGGCTTCACCGTGATGCCGCCCACCATCTCCGCGAAGATGCGCAGCGTGTCCTTGAGCGTGTCGACGGTGTCGAACAGCGGCTCCTTGTCTTCCTGGTTGTCCTTGTTGTAGGCCAGCGGCTGGCCCTTCATGAGCGTGATCAGCCCCATCAGGTGGCCGACCACGCGGCCGGTCTTGCCGCGCGCGAGTTCGGGAACGTCCGGGTTTTTCTTCTGCGGCATGATCGAACTGCCGGTGCAGAAGCGGTCGGCGATGTCGATGAAGCCGAAGGCCTGGCTCATCCAGAGCACCAGCTCTTCGCTCAGGCGGCTGATGTGCACCATCGCGATCGAGGCGGCGGCGGTGAATTCGATCGCGAAGTCGCGGTCGCTCACCGCGTCCAGGCTGTTCTGGCAGATGTCGTCCATGCCCAGCGCGCGGGCCACGGCTTCGCGGTCGAGCGGGTAGCTGGTGCCGGCCAGCGCGGCCGCACCCAGCGGCAGGCGATTGACGCGGCGGCGCACGTCGGCCATGCGCTCGGCATCGCGCGCGAACATTTCCACATAGGCCAGCATGTGGTGGCCGAAGCTCACCGGCTGCGCCACCTGCAGGTGGGTAAAGCCGGGCAGGATCACGTCGGCGTTTTTCTCGGCGATGGCGACCAGCGACTTCTGCAGGTCGGTCAGGAGCCTGTCGATCAGGTCGATCTCGCCGCGCAGCCAGAGCCGCACGTCGGTGGCGACCTGGTCGTTGCGGCTGCGGCCGGTGTGCAGGCGCTTGCCGGCATCGCCCACCAGTTGCGTGAGCCGAGCTTCGATGTTGAGGTGCACGTCCTCGAGGTCGAGCTTCCAGTCGAAAGTGCCGGATTCGATCTCGGCGCGGATCTGCGCCATCCCGTCCTGGATGGCGGCGTGGTCCTCGGCGCCGATGATGCCCTGCTTGGCCAACATGCCCGCATGCGCCAGCGAGCCCTCGATATCGGCCTGCCACAGCCGCTTGTCGAAGAAGACGCTGGCGGTGTAGCGCTTGACCAGGTCGCTCATCGGTTCGGAGAACAGGGCGGACCAGGCTTCGGATTTCTTGTCGAGTTGGTTGGAGGTCATGGGGGTGAACCGAGGTGGGAGGCAATAATGGGTTTGCACCCGAATGTTTCAGCTCTGATGCGCAACCCGACGATTTTATCGGCCACCCCTTCAACGCCGGCTCCTGCCCGCGCTCGCGGGCCTGCGCGCGTGAGGGTCGCGCTGTTCGATGCCTGCCAGATCGGGGTGGTGCTGCGCACGGTGATGTTCGTCGAGGCCGTGGTCGCCGTCGCCACCTTGTTCGTTTCGCCGGCGCCCGCCGAGTGGCTGGTGCTGATGGCCACGGTGACCGGCGGCGCCTTGCCGGCCACGCTCCTGTGGCTGCTCGCAGCCTGCTGGCTCAAGAGCCTGCTCGGCCGCCTGCCGCGCGCCGCGCAGTACGCGGCCGGCGCCTCGCTCGGCGCCATCTCCGCGCTGTACGGCTGCGGCCTGCTGCGGCTGACCGGAGTGCTCGGCAGCGCGCCCTGGCTCGCGAGCGCCCTGGCCGGCGCGATGTTCGCCGCGCTGGTGATGGCCGCGCTGGTGCTGCGCGCGCGCGGCCAGACGCCGGCGGCCATGACGGCGCGGCTGGAAGAGCTGCAGTCGCGCATCCGGCCGCACTTTCTCTTCAACACGCTCAACAGCGCCATCGCGCTGGTGCGCGAGGAGCCGGCCAAGGCCGAGGCCATGCTCGAAGACCTGAGCGAGCTGTTCCGCCAGGCGCTGGCCGACCCGGGCGAGTCGGTCACGCTGGCCGACGAGATCGCGCTGGCCGAACGCTATCTCGCGATCGAGCAGGTGCGCTTCGGCGAGCGGCTGCGCATCCGCTGGGACATCGACCCGGCAGCCAACACCGCGCGCCTGCCGCCGCTCTTGCTGCAGCCGCTGGTCGAGAACGCGGTCAAGCACGGCGTCGAGCCGAGTCCGGCGGGCGCCAAGATCCGCATCCGCACCGAGCGCCGCGGCGGCATGGCGGTGATCGAAGTGGTCAACAGCCTGCCGCCGCTGCGCTGGGCCGACGAACCCCTGCCGCGCGGGCACGGCATCGCGCTGGCCAACGTGCGCGACCGGCTGCGCCTCCTACACGATATGCAGGCGCAGTTCAGCGCCGGGATGGACCAGAAGAGCTACCGTGTGCGCATTGCCATTCCTGCCGAAGCCTGAACTCATGAGA
Source organism: Variovorax paradoxus (assembly GCF_018614955.1). Taxonomy (GTDB): domain Bacteria; phylum Pseudomonadota; class Gammaproteobacteria; order Burkholderiales; family Burkholderiaceae_C; genus Variovorax; species Variovorax paradoxus_J. The sequence continues at coordinate 71 of NZ_JAGGNV010000050.1, read as the reverse complement.
CGCTGGGCCGTTCCCAAGTCGAATACCGCAGCGCGCAGCGCGGAGGTTATCCAATGAGACATCCTGGGTCA
>NZ_JAGGNV010000049.1 GCF_018614955.1 Variovorax paradoxus | reverse complement strand
CAGTCGTTGAGCACAATGCGCATGGGCATCCGAAGAGCAGTCATTGGCGTACTACCGCTTCTGGCCGACTGCGGCTGGTCGCATCATTACGGTCAACGGCAGGTACGCGGAAGAGCAGTCCATCGCAGCGCGACGGCCTACGACTGAGATCGGCCATAAGCGAGCCGAACTGGCCCGGTCGAGAGTTGCTCGCTCAGATACCAGCGCGGCGCGTTTTATGGCAGCTCTCAACGCGCGTTGGGTCTTGGGTAGCCGTGATAGCTTGGCCTGCTTGGCGTCCAACAGGGGGGTGTCCGAATTTCTGTGTGTGAGGCGGGTTTGTTGAATTCGATTTGACTGTTTCTCTTCGGTCTTCAGGCCCCTGCCAGGCCGCCGGAGGCACCCCGGTTGAGCCATGTACCCATGCTCAACCTCCTGTCCTGGCGCCGCCGTGGTTGGGCTGCGTGAAGCGTTCCTCGTAGAGTATCGCGAACTGGTTCATGGCCTCGCGCCACTCTTTGGCCGCGCGTCCCCAATCCGCCGTGATGTTGCGCAGCGCCAGCCAAATGAGCTTGGTTGCAGCGTCGTCGCTCGGGAAGTGCCCGCGCCGACGACAAGGCGATCGCTCGTGAAGCGTATGCCTATGGAATGGCCCCGGCGCCCCTTTCGATCTGGTACACCTCCGTCGATACACAGCGTTCGGGACTCCTTCTCGGTGTCGCAACCGCCATCGAAGCCCAGCAGGCGACGGCTTGCCGGCGCTTGGGTCAGCTCATACAACGGTTCTCATCTCGGTGACAGACAAGGTGGCGGTTCCGACGATGGCGGACCTGCTCGACCCACTGGATCGTTGGGTGACCGCACAAGCTCCACCGGCTGGCGCCATCGTGCAGACGAGCAAAGCCGGCCTTCCTCCGTTTGCCGTCCAGGGCTCACGGCCGATGTGCCGTTACCCGGGATATCCGCATTACATCGGCGGTGACGAGGGGTTGGCGTCAAGCTATGCGTGTCGCGTCTCGCAGCCATATCGCTGAAGCAAGGCGCGTTGTCCCCGTTGTTCGGCGAAACGTGCGAAACCCGCCTAGACGAGAATGTGTCACCCCTGGCCAGACAATTGGCCGCTGGATGGCTGGGAATCGACGCCCTGATGAACTTTGAGCTTTGAGAAACTGCACCTCGCGGGCCCGGACCTGTCGAGCTACGAACTGGGCGAATCCATCGTCGCCCATGACCGAGGTCGCCTTCTTGGCTCGGTGGACCCGGTCGAAGTAAGCGCCGACAGGTCGGAGGTTCGCATCAGTCGCTTTCTGCCTTCGCCGTCTGTCAGAACCGAGCAGCGCAACTTCGGCCCGCTCTTGCTGGTCGAGGTCACCATGTTTCTGGCCGAGCGCTTCCCGGGTATACAGAGCGTGCACTTTACGTTGACCCGAGAAATAGAGATGTACGGCGACGGCATGATGGTCGCTGCTGCACGGATCGAGCTGCTAAAGAGCATCGGTGCGACAGACGTTCATGCTCGACCGAAGCCGGATTCGAGCAAGCCCGGCAACTTCGTGCTCCAAGGCGTTTGGCTGTACACAGAGGACAACCTTGGCGCTCTCCGGGCAGCACTGGCTACCCAGCGCGCGCTCTATCGCGAGCACCTGCGCCGCGTTCGAGCGGACAAGCGTCCGGTTCAGCGGCTGCGCCGCTTGAAGCAGTGGTGGTCGAACGATGGCCACAGATGAGGTGGAATCGATCATCCATGGCAAGCTCCCTCGTGCACACCACGGCTACTGCCGATTTCCCGGTCTTCGACAGCTCCGACTTCAGCGGTGAAGCAGGTGCATTCCATATCGATCTCGTACGGCTCGAAGATCGTCCAGACATCCCGCGCGGCTTCCCGCACCGCCACAACTACTATCACCTGCTGTGGATGAGCGAAGCGGCGGGCACGCACCTGCTCGACTTCGAGACCTTCGAGGCGCGCGCCAACACGGTGTTCTTCGTCTCGCCCGGTCAACTGCACGCCTGGGCCTCGACCGTGCGGCCGAAGGGCTTCGTCATCAACTTCAGCACCGAGTTCTTCGTGCAGATGTTCCCGCGTTCCGACGACATCGCGAAGTACCCCTTCTTTCACATTGCTTCGGATGCCCCCGTGCTCTACCTCACTCAGGCGCAGCATGACGAGCTGCTGCCGCTGCTGCTGGAGATGGAAAAGGAGATGTTCGGCCGGGCGGAGGCGCGCCTGGACATCGTGCGCTCCTACCTGCTCGTGTTGCTGACTCGGTTGCGGCGGCTCTATCCGGCACGCGCCGCCGACGGCGCCTCCCCGCAAAGCTACTCGCTGACCAAGCGCTTCAAGCTCCTGATCGACCAGCACTACCTCGACTTCGGTCCGCTGCGCGACTATGCAGAACGGCTGCATGTCACGGAGCGCCAACTCAACGATGCCGTCAAGCGCACGCTCGGCAAGACCGCAGGCGAAATGGTTCACGAGCGCCTCGTGCTCGAGGCCAAGCGGCTGCTGTGCAACACCGACATGGGAGTCGCCGAGATTGCGTTCCACCTTCACTTCGAAGACCATGCCTACTTCAGCCGCTTTTTCAAGAAGCGTACGCAGCTGACACCCGGCGAGTTCAAGAAGCGCTACGGCACTTCCCGCTAGTGGTGTGCGCAGCCGATGCGCCTAGATGTCGCGCTGCTGAGAAAAACGCTGCAGCACATGACTTGTCATCCCCTTGGCCAGTTCCTCCTCGCCGAAAAACACCGTGCCGACAGCGTCGTTGCGCAGGAGTCGCGACTCGTCCTCGCTGTGAGTGCGCACGACGACTTCGATGGATGAGTTGAGCGCGCGTGCGATCTCTGCCATCTGACGCACTCCCAGGGTTTCCGGTGTCGCGATGACCAGCATCGCGGCGTCTGCGATATGCGCCTGAATGAGAACGGCCGGATCGGCAGCATTGCCCGATACGGCGGCGACACCTTTCTTGCGCAGCGCTTCGCACGAGTTCGCGGTTCTGTTCGGCAACGACATAGGGGATGCCGCGCTCGCTCAAGGCGCTGGCTATGCGCTTTCCCACCCTTCCGTACCCCACCAGCACGACCTGCCCTTCGAGAAACTTTCGCTCCGTGCTGATCGGCAACTCGGCGAAGGGCTCCTTCCGTCGATCGAGACGCCGAGCCAGCTCCGAGTGCTGGGGAAGCCATCTGCTGATGGATGCGATGCCGCCGAACACGAAAGGATTGAGTGCGATGGAGATCAGGGCGCCCGCGAGAATCAGGCTCATTCCTTCGGCAGGCAACAGGCCGAGCGACATCCCCAGACCGGCCAGGATGAATGAAAACTCGCCGATCTGAGCCAGGCTGGCCGCAACGGTCAGGGCGGTGTTGAGCGGATAGCGAAGAGCGAGCACCAGCCCCATGGCTGCAATCGGACTGCCGACGACGATCACCGCAACCACCCCCAGGACGCGCAGCGGCTCCTTAACCAGCACCGCTGGCTCGAACAGCATGCCAACGGCGACAAAGAAGAGCACGGCGAACGCATCGCGCAGCGGCAGCGACTCCCGGGCAGCGCGATGGCTGAACTCGGACTCGCGCATCACCATGCCAGCGAAGAAGGCCCCGATCGCAAATGAAACCCCGAACACCTCAGCCGCGCCGTAGGCAATGCCGATCGCAGTCGCGACAATCGAAAGGGTGAACAGTTCTCGCGAGCCGGTGCGCGCGACTTGCCACAGCAGCCAAGGCAGCACGCGACGACCGGCAATCAGCATCAGGGCAACGAAGGCTGCGACCTGAAGAAGCGTCTGCCCGATGGTGCGCCACAACGGCAGCGCGGCTTCGATCAATGACGGTGTACCGCCCAGCATGCTCGCAAGCGGCGGCAGGAGCACCAGGACGACGACTGTCACGAGGTCTTCGACCACGAGCCAGCCCACGGCAATGTGCCCGTTCATGGTATCGAGAATGCGGCGGGCTTCGAGCGTCTTGAGCAACACCACTGTGCTGGCGCACGAGAGCGACAGTCCAAACACAAGCCCGGCGCCGATGCTCCAATCCCACCACCAGGCCAGAGCCATGCCCAGGCCCGTGGCCAGGCTCATCTGCACAAGCGCGCCTGGTAGAGCGATGCGCTTTACCGCCAAAAGGTCATCAAGGGAGAAATGCAAGCCGACTCCGAACATCAGCAGCATCACGCCGATCTCGGACAGTTGGCGGGCGATCGATGCGTCGGCGACAAAGCCAGGCGTTGCCGGACCGAGGAGGATTCCCGCGAGCAGATAGCCCACCAGCGCCGGGATCTTGATTCGCTCCGCGATGAAGCCAAGTATCAAGGCGAGGCCAAAGGCGGCTGCAATCGTGGTGATCAGCGTGACGCTGTGTTCCATTCGGAGTCCATCTGTCCAGTCGCAATGGGCAAGCGTACCGGACGTTCCACGTAGAGGGCGGCTAGCGTAAGCCCCTAGTCCGGCCCGTCGAAAAGTACAAGACGAGCTCGCAATCGTCCTACCGCCCAAGCGCTCGGCTGCCTAAAGTTCATCCCTCTTCAACTCCACCGCCGCGATGGCGGTCCGATGGCTGGCGATGAACGATTCCCCCAAGCTCCGCACCGGCGGCCAGTTGATCGTCGATGCGCTTCTCGCGCAGGGCACCGACACCGTGTTCTGCGTGCCGGGCGAGAGTTACCTCGACGTGCTGAACGCGCTCCATGCGCAGCAGGATGCCGTGCGCGTGGTGGCCTGCCGCCACGAAGGCGCCGCCGCCTTCATGGCCGAGGCCCACGGCAAGCTCACCGGCCGGCCCGGCATCTGCATGGTCACGCGCGGGCCCGGCGCCACCAACGCGAGCATCGGCGTGCACACCGCCTTCCAGGACTCCACGCCGATGATCCTGCTGATCGGCCAGGTCGGACGCGACATGCTCGAGCGTGAAGCCTTCCAGGAGATCGACTACCGGCGCATGTTCGGCCCCTTCGCGAAGTGGGTGGCGCAGATCGACGATGTCGCGCGTGTTCCCGAATTCATGGCGCGCGCCTATTCAGTGGCGATGTCCGGACGCCCCGGCCCCGTTGTGCTGGCATTGCCAGAGGACATGTTGACCGACTCCGCCTATCCGGTTGCGGCACCGCGCGTCGAAGTGCCCGAGGCACCTCCCGCGCCCGACGCGATGCTTCGCCTGCGCGATCACCTTGCTGCGGCGCAACGGCCGCTGCTGTTGCTCGGCGGTCCGGGCTGGAGCACGCAGGGCCGCGACGCGATCGAGCGATTCGCCGTGCAGAACGGCCTGCCTGTAGCCTGCGCGTTCCGGCGGCAGGACCTCTTCGACAACCGCCATCCGCAGTACGTCGGCGAGCTCGGCATCGGCGTCAATCCCGAGCTGGCCAAGGCGGTGCGCGAGGCCGACCTGCTGATCGCCGCGGGAACGCGACTGGGCGAGATCGTCACCAGCGGGTACACGCTGCTCGAAGTTCCCGCACCGCGTCAGCGGCTGGTGCACGTGCTGCCCTGCGCCGAGGAACTCGGGCGCGTGTACCAGCCGGCGCTAAAGATCTTGAGCAGCGTGACCCCCTTCGCGCAGGCCGCAGCTGCGATGCCGCCGGTCGACCCGGCGCCGCGGTGCGCATGGCTCGCACAACTGCGCGGAAACTACGAGCGCTATGTCGCGCCCTCGACGCGCCGGGCGAAGCTCGACCCCGCCCGCATCATCCAGACGCTGCGCGACACGCTCGAGCCCGACGCGATCCTCACCAACGGCGCCGGGAACTACAGCGCCTGGGCGCACCGCTACTACCCGTTCTCGCGACCGCACACCCAGCTCGCGCCCACCAGCGGCGCGATGGGCTATGGCGTGCCGGCCGCCATCGCGGCCAAGCTGCAGCATCCGTCGCGGCAGGTGATCTGCCTGGCCGGCGACGGCTGCTTCCTGATGACTTCGCAGGAACTCGCGACCGTCAAGCGCCATGCGCTCGCGATCGTCTTCATCGTCTTCAATAACGGCATGTACGGCACCATCCGCATGCACCAGGAAGTGAACTACCCGGGCCGGCCCATCGGCACCGACCTGTGCAATCCCGATTTCGTGGTCTACGCGCAATCCTTCGGCCTGCATGCCGAGCGGGTGGAGCGCAGCGACGACTTCGCTCCCGCGCTGCAGCGCGCCCTCGCCGCAGGCGGCGCTCTCATCGAGCTCGCGATCGAACCCGAGATCCTGACGCCGCGCGCCACCCTGACCGAGCTGCGCGAGAAGGCTCTGCGCGCCGCGTCCTAACCGACCTTTCTTTAGCCAACTGGAGACAGACATGAACAAACTGCTGCGGGCTTCGGCACTGGCGGCACTGGGCGCCTGCACGCTGATGCAGGCCCATGCACAGGGCCCGGCCGATTTCCCGACGCGCCCCATCCGGATCGTGGTGCCCTTCGCTGCCGGCGGGGCCACCGATGTGATCGCCCGCGTGGTGGGACAGAAGGTGGCGGACCAGCTGGGCCAGCCCGTCGTGATCGACAACAAGTCCGGAGCCAACGGGAACATCGGCGCCGTGGCCGTGGCCCGCGCCACGCCCGACGGCTACACGATCCTGATGGCGACCTCGAGCCACGCGATCAATGCGACGCTCTACCGCAAGCTCGACTACAGCCTGACGAAGGACTTTGCCGCGCTGTCGAACCTGGCATCGGTGCCGCTGGTGCTGGTGGTGAACCCCGGCGTGCCGGCGCGCAGCGTGCCCGAATTCGCGGCCTTCGCGAAGGGGCAGGGCGACAAGCTCAACTTCGCCTCCGGCGGCACCGGCACGGCGGCGCACCTCGCGGGCGAACAGTTCAACACCCTGGTCGGCACCCGCATGCTGCACGTGCCCTACAAGGGCGGCGCGCTGGCCCAGACCGACCTCATCGGCGGCCAGGTGCAGGCGATGTTCGCCAATCTGCCCGAAGTGCTGACGCAAGTGCAGGCCGGCAAGCTGCGGCCGCTGGCGGTGACCGGCAAGGCCCGCCGCGCCAGCCTGCCCGAGGTACCGACCTTCGCCGAAGCCGGCTACCCGCAGATGGACGCGCGCTCGTGGTTCGGCCTCTTCGCGCCGGCCGGCACGCCGGCGCCGGTGGTGGCCAAGCTGTCCGCATCGATCGCGCAGGCGGTGGCCGACCCGGCCGTGCAGGCGCGCCTGAAGGAGCTCGGCGCCGATGCCATCGGCGACAGGCACGAGGCCTTCCAGCCCTTCGTCGCGCAGGAAGTGAAGCGCTGGGGCGCACTGGTCGAGCGTTCAGGCGCGACCGTGGACTGAATGAGAGAGCCCTCCAGAACCCGCAAAGAAACCGAGAACACATGCTCTACGACGTACGTACCTACATCTGCCGCCCCGGCACACTGAAGCGCCATCTTGCGCTGTATGCCGAGCACGGCTTCGACACCCAGCGCCGCCACCTCGGCGAACCGCTGGCCTATCTGCAGACCGAAACCGGCAACGTCAACAGCTACACGCACATCTGGGTCTTTGCCGATGCGGCGGATCGCGCCAGCAAGCGCGCGGCGATGCAGCGCGATCCTGCCTGGGCGAGCTATCTCGAAAAGAGCGCGCAAGCCGCCTACCTCGTGTCTCAGGAGACGAGGCTGATGGTGCCGACCTCTTTCTTCAAACCGTGACATCGCGCTGCGCGCACGCGCAACCTCGGCAGCCGCAAAGCCTGGCGGTCACACTTCCTGTCCACGGAGACCAAACATGCAGAACTACCGTCAACTCTTCGATCTCACCGGCAAGACGGCCGTGGTGCTGGGCGCGGCCTCGGGCATCGGCCAAGCCTCGGCACATGCACTGGGCGCGTTGGGCGCGCACGTGGTGTGCGCGGACCGCGATGCCGATGGCGCGAAGGCAACGGCCGAGCAGATCACGCAATCGGGCTCGGGCTCCGCCGAATGGCGCAGCACCGACGCGGCGAGCGGCGCGGACATCGCCGCCCTCGCCGCGCACACGCTGGCGGCGCGCGGACGCATCGATGTCGCGGTGGCAATGCCGGCGCGCAACATCCGCAAGCTCATCATCGACTACACGGGCGAAGAGTTCGACCAGGTCGTGAACCTGAACCTGAAGGGTGCCTTCCATTTCATGCGTCGCTTCGGCACACCGATGATGAAGCGGGGAAGCGGCAGCCTCATCCTGTGCTCGTCGATGCGCGCGGTGACGATCGAGCCCGGCCTTGGAATCTATGCAGCCACTAAGGCCGGCATCGCGCAGATGGTCAAGGGCTTCGCGTCCGAGGTTGGAAGCTACGGCGTGCGCGTCAACGCGGTCATGCCCAGCATCATCGAGACCCGGCTGACCGCTCCGCTCAAGGAGCGTCCGGCCATCTACGACACCTATGCGGCCCACACGGTATTCAATCGCTGGGGGCAGCCATCGGAGGTGGGTTCGGCGGTGGCCTTTCTCGCATCCGACGCAGCCAGCTACATCACGGGCAGTTCGCTGTCGGTGGATGGCGGGTGGACCGCGATCGACGGCCCGCCCACGGGTCTGACGGCCACGCGACCGTCCGAGTAGGACGAAGGCCGCCAGCCAATGGATGGCATGACAGTCTCTTTCAGTGATCAGGGTGGGAGTGGGGCGACAGTTGCGAGCGCAGCCACGCGGCCAGGTCGGCCATCACCTGGGTGCCCAGCGTCGATACCGCGGTGAAGTGAATGCAGGCGTGGATGCCACCGGGGTAGTGGCGGTGCTCGGTCGGCACGCCCGCCTGCGCGATGCGCAGCGCCAGCGCATGGCCTTCGTCACGCAGCGGGTCGTGGCCCATGGTGGCCAGCCAGGTGGGCGGCAGCGTGTCCAGTGCCTGCGAATGCAACAAGGCGAAATCGGAATACCGCGCCAGCTCTTTGCGCCCGCCGAGGTAGCTGTCGACAAACCATTGCATGACGCCGGCGGTGAGGAACTTGCCCTCGCCGTTCTCGACCATCGAAGGACTCGGTTCGCTGTAGTGCTGGGCGACGGGATAGATGAGGCCCAGCGCACGCGGCGCGATCGCGCCGGCTGCACGCAGCGCCGCCACGGTGGCGAGCTGCGCGCCCGCGCTGTCGCCGGCCAGCGCGAGGCGCGACGGATCGGCGCCGAGCTCGCGCGCGTGCGCGGCCACCCAGCGCAGCGCACAGGCCACGTCGTCCACCGCCGCTGGAAAGGGATGCTCGGGCGCCAGCCGGTAGTCCACCGCCACCACCACGGCGGCCACCTCATGGCACAAGGTGCGGCAAACCTTGTCGTGGGTTTCGAGGTCGCCGATCACGAAGCCCCCGCCGTGCACGTAGAGCAGCAAGGGAAGCGGCCCCTCCGCGTCGGGCTGGTGGATGCGCAGCGTCAACGGGCTGCAGGGTCCGTCGATGACACGGTCGTTCGCCGACGCGATGGCCGGCGCCGACAGGCCCAGGCCGGCGGCCAGGTCGCGGTAGATCTGGCGCGCCACCGGCGGCGGCAGCGACTCCAGCGGCGGATTGCCTTGGGCGGCGGCTTGCGCCAGAAAGCCGGCCAGCGCCGAGTCGAGAGGCGCCGTGTCGAGCACGGTGGGGATGGAAGGGTGGGTCATTGCAGGTCAGATGTAGGTCGATGCCAGTCCGCCGTCGACCGGAATGTTGGCGCCGCTGATCCAGCGCGCCTGGTCGCAGCACAGCCACGCGATCACCGGCGCGATCTCGTCGGCGAAGCCAGGGCGCAGCATGCGGTGTGCATCGGCCTGCACCCGCTCCTGGCCGAGCATGCTCACGAAGTCGCCCAGGATCGGCGTGAACACCGGACCCGGCGCGACGCAGTTCATGCGCACGCCGCGTTCCAGAAACCATTTCTGCGACTGCGTGGCGCTCCACACGATCAGCGCTTCCTTGAAGTACTGGTAGCAGGTCTCCCGCGGCACGGGGTGGTCGCGCAGCCAATGAGCGCCGGACTCGAAGCCTTGCGCGGCGGCCAGGGCCTTGTGCGGCTCCAATCGCTGCGGCCATTCGGCGCCGAGGATGGAGGCCACGTTGACGATGGAACCACCACGCGGGATGCGTGGCAGCGCCTGTTCGGTCAGATGGCGCAGCCCCAGGTAGTTGATGTCGGCAACCAGCTCGACTGGCGCCGTGCCGGGCACACCGGCGATGTTGCACAGCGCGTCGAAGCGCTCGGGCAATTGCGCCACGGCCGCATCGATGGCGGCGACAGAACTCAAGTCGGCCTTGACGAAACCGTCGAGCGTGAGGCTGGGGTCGTTGCGGTCCATACCGATGACGCGGGCGCCGGCAAAGCGCGCGACGCGTACGACCTCGGCGCCGATGCCCGAAGACACGCCGGTGACGACGATGGTTTTTCCTTGAAGCTGCATGAAATGTCTCCTCGTGGGTTCAGTAGCTAACACTCAGAACGGATAGGGATGCGGCGCCTGCTTGATGGTCAGCCACTGCCACTGGGTGTATTCCTCCCAGTCGGCCGGGCCGCCCACGCTGCTGCCGTTGCCGACGATGCCAGGGCCGCCGAAGGGGTTGACGCACTCGTCGTTGACGGTCTGGTCGTTGATGTGGACCATGCCGGAGTTCAACTGCGCGGCCATCGCCATGGCCCGTCCGATCGAGGGCGAGATCACCGCCGAGGCCAGGCTTCCCTGGTGGTTGTTGGCCAGGGCCACGGCCTCGTCGTCGGTCTTGAAGGTGATGATGTTGGCGACGGGGCCGAACACTTCTTCGTCATACGCGCGCATGCCGGCCTTCACGCCCGCCAGCACCGTGGGTTTGTAGAACAGGCCGTCGCTGCTGCCGCCGGCCAGCAACTGCGCGCCGGCGGCGATGCTGTCCTGCACGATGGCGTGCACGCGGTCGCGCTGCTTGGCGTCGATCAGCGGCCCCAGGGCCACCTGGCCGCTGGCGCCGTCGCCTACCGGCAGGTGCTGGGCCTTCGCGACCAGCCGCTCTGTCAAGGCGGCGGCGACGCTCTCGTGCACGATGATGCGATTGGTCGCCATGCAGATCTGCCCCTGGTGCAGGTAGGCACCCCAGGCCGCATTGCTCGCGGCCACGTCGAGGTCGGCGTCTTCCAGGATGATCAGCGAGTTGGCGCCGCCCAGCTCCAGCGTCACCTTCTTCAGATGACGCCCGGCCAGTTCGCCGATGCGCCGGCCCACGGCGGGCGAGCCGGTGAAAGCGATCATCGGCACGTGCGCATCGGTCACCAGGGCTTCACCGGCGGCGGCGTCGCCGGGCAGCACCTGCAGCAGGCCGGCGGGCAGGCCTGCCTCTTCGAACACCCGGGCGATCATGAAGCCGCCGCTCACCGGCGTGCGCGAGTCGGGCTTGATCACCACGCCGTTACCGGCCGCGAGGGCCGGCGCCACGGCGCGAATGGTGAGGATGAGCGGAAAGTTGAAGGGCGAGATCACGCCCACCACACCACGCGGCACGCGCCGCGCCAGGCTGGTGGTGCCGCTCGCGCTCGGCAGGATCTGACCTTGTGCCTGCAGGGGCATGGCCGCCGCCAGATGGCACAGGGTGATGGCCTCGCGCACCTCATGCTGTCCTTTGGGCAGGATGGCGCCAGTCTCTCGGGCGACATAAAGCGCCAGCTCGTCGAAGTGCTGCTGGAACAGCGCCGCGGCCCGTTGGAACACTGCGGCCTTCTCACGCGGCGCAACCTGCGCCCAGCTTTTCTGCGCTCGCGCCGCGACCGCCGTGGCCAGTCCGACGTCCTGCGCGTCGGCGATGCCGACGGCCGCCATCACCTTGCCCGTGGCCGGTTCGATGACGTCGCGCACACCGCCTGCGGACGCGACCCACCCGCCATTGAACACCTTGCCGGCCCAGGCCGCCGCGTCCAGGAACGCCAGCTTCTCCGAAACACCCATGACTCACCCCTTGCGAAAAAGATTGATCGGCTGGCCGCGGGCGGAAATGCCCGCGGCAGTGCCTTCTTTTCGCAACGGGCGTACCAGCGGCGCCGCGGCGGGGTGGCCCAACGCCGCTGCGCGAGGCCGGTTTTCATTGGGGGATTAGGGGAATTCCCGGGATCTTGATAGTTATATTGAATAACTGGTTTACCCTGATCAGCACTTTCACCAAATGATCAAAAATCGCCACTCGTTTCACCAAACGATGAGCTCGAAATTGACCAAATCCACCGCCTCACCGCTCCCGGAGCGGATCTCGCTGGCCGAAGTGGCGCGTGCGATGAGCCGCTTCGAGGCCTCGCACGTCAGCAGCGAAGAGCACCCGACGATTGCCGACATCAGCGAATGCCTGTTCTTTTCGCCCGGTGACGGCCGCATCTGGCTGCAGGATCAGCGCATGGTGCTGCTGCATACCGAGGCGCTGGGCTCCCTGCGGCGCGAGCTGATCGACAGCCTGGGCCAGGAGAAGGCCCGCGGCCTGTTCACGCGCGCGGGCTATGTCAGCGGCGCGCGCGACGCGCAGCTGGTGCGCGAGCATTGGCCCGAGGCCGAGCCGGCCGCGGCCGCCATGGCCGGCACCCGCCTGCATGCCCTGGAGGGCCTGGTGAAGGTCGAGCTGGTGCACGCGCGCTATGACCCCGAGACCTCGGACTACGAGGGCGAATTCGTCTGGCACCACTCGAGCGAAGACGACGAGCACATCGCGGCCTACGGCATCGGCGGCTCGCCGGCCTGCTGGATGCAGGTGGGCTATGCCACCGGCTACGTCAGCACGCTGTTCGGGCGGCTGGTGGTGTTCCGCGAAGTCGCCTGCCGCTCGATGGGCGAGAGCCAGTGCCGCGTGATCGGAAAATCGGCGGAGCGCTGGGACGATGTGGAAGAAGACATGCGCTACCTGCGCGCGCGCGACTTCGTCGGAGTGCCGCAGTACGGCGGTGCGGCGCCGCAGGCCGCGGAGTTGCCCACGCCGCCGCGCAAGAGCGACGCGATGGTGGGCGCGTCATCGGCTTTCAACGCGGCCTGCCACCTGTTGCATCGCGTTGCGCCGACCACAGCCACTGTGCTTTTCACCGGTGAGTCCGGCGTCGGCAAGGAAAAGTTCGCCAGCATGCTGCACAACATCAGCCCGCGGCGCGACAAGCCCTTCGTCGCGGTGAATTGCGCGGCCATTCCGGAGACGCTGGTCGAGTCCGAACTGTTCGGCGTGGAACGCGGCGCCTACACCGGCGCCGGCGCGGCGCGGCCGGGACGCTTCGAGCGCGCCCATGGCGGCACACTGTTCCTGGACGAGATCGGCACGCTGAGCTACGCGGCCCAGGGCAAGCTACTGCGCACGCTGCAGGAGGGCGAAGTCGAGCGCGTGGGTGGCACGCGCAGCGTACAGGTGGACACGCGCGTCATCGCGGCCACCAGCGTCGATCTGCGCCAGGCCGTGCGCGAGGGCAGGTTTCGCGACGACCTGTTCTTCCGGCTCAATGTCTTTCCCATTCACCTGCCGCCGCTGCGCGAGCGACGCGATGACGTGCCTCTCTTGATGAGCCATTTTCTGCAGCACTACGGCCGCAAGCACGGCCGGCAGGTCACTGGCTTCACGCAAGCCGCCGTCAAGGCGCTTCTGAACTACGACTACCCCGGCAACATCCGCGAACTGCAAAACCTGATCGAGCGCGCCTTGATCGTCGCCCCTGAGGGCGGCCTGCTCGAAGTTCACCACCTGTTCACGAGCGGCGAGACGCTGGACAAGAACGTGCTGTCGGTACGACCCGATGGCCACTTGGCGGGCGCTGCCCCGAAGGCCACGCCTGCAAGCCACGCCGTGCCAGACCGCGCCGGCCCCGGTTCATTGGGACAAGTGGAAGAGGCGCTGATACGCCGTGCGCTGGAACAATGCGGGGGAAACCTCTCCGCGGCAGCGCGCATGCTGGGCGTCACGCGTCCCCAACTGGCCTACCGTGCGCGCAAGCGCGGCATCACAAGCTGACGACCGCTGGGCTGGCTTTCAGGGTTTGCCCCAATCACCGGTCCGGCGATTCGGACGGCCTCATCGCTGCGCATCCGGATCGTCGGCAGAGCACTCGCCTCGTTCCCATCTCATCCCTCATGAAATCAACGACTTAGCGTGCTTCTGGCGCCGCGCGCCGCGTGGCACATCGATTGCTCTGTACCAAGGCCGACCGCGTCGCCCGATGCGAGTCCCGGCCATGACACAGGAGACAAACCGATGAGCACCATGGGTGACCTTGACCCCACGGAAACTGGCGAATGGGTCGACGCGCTTGGCGCGGTTCAACAACACCGCGGCAGCGAGCGCGCGAACTTTCTCTTGAATCGCCTTGTCGACGAGGGCCGCCGCGACGGCGTGTACGTGCCCCGTTCGCTGAACACGGCCTACAAGAACACGATCCCGCCCGAGAAGGAAGAGAAGTCGCCCGGCAACCGCGAGATCGAGCACCGCCTGCGCTCCATCATCCGCTGGAACGCGATGGCGATCATCCTGCGCGCCAACAAGGACTCGTCCGAACTCGGCGGCCACATCGCGAGCTTCCAGTCGGCGGCCACGCTCTACGACATCGGCTTCGGCCATTTCTGGCATGCCGCCACCGACACGCACGGCGGCGACCTGCTCTTCATCCAGGGCCACAGCTCGCCCGGCATCTACGCGCGTGCTTTCCTCGAAGGCCGCCTGAGCGAGCAGCAACTGCTCAACTACCGCCAGGAGGCCGACGGTGGCGGCATCCCGTCGTACCCGCACCCCTGGCTCATGCCCGACTTCTGGCAGTTCCCCACCGTCTCGATGGGGCTCGGCCCGCTGATGGCGATCTACCAGGCGCGCTTCCTCAAGTACCTGCACGGCCGCGGCCTCGCCGACACCGCGCCGCGCAAGGTCTGGGCGTTCATGGGCGACGGCGAGATGGACGAGCCCGAATCGCTCGGCGCCATCTCGCTCGCCGGCCGCGAGAGCCTGGACAACCTCGTGTTCGTCATCAACTGCAACCTGCAGCGCCTCGACGGCCCGGTGCGCGGCAACGGCAAGATCGTGCAGGAGCTGGAGAGCGTGTTCCGCGGCGCCGGCTGGAACGTCATCAAGGTGCTCTGGGGCAGCGGCTGGGACGCGCTGCTCGCCAAGGACAAGAGCGGCAAGCTGCTGCAGCGCATGGAAGAGTGCGTCGACGGCGAGTACCAGGACTTCAAGAGCAAGAGCGGCGCCTACGTGCGCGAGCATTTTTTCGGCAAGTACGAAGAGACGAAGGCCCTGGTCGCCGACATGAGCGATGAGCAGATCTGGGCGCTGACCCGCGGCGGCCACGACCCCGAGAAGGTGTTCGCCGCCTATGCCGCCGCCGTCAGGCACAAGGGCCAGCCCACGCTGATCCTGCCCAAGACGGTGAAGGGCTACGGCATGGGCGAATCGGGCGAGGGCCAGATGATCGCGCACCAGGCCAAGAAGATGACGCAGGATGCGCTGCGCGGCTTCCGCGACCGCTTCCAGATCCCGGTGTCCGATGAAGAGCTGCCCAACGTGCCCTTCATCCGGCTCGCCGAAGACAGCCCCGAGATGAAGTACCTGCGCGAGCGCCGCGCCGCGCTCGGCGGCTACCTGCCGCAGCGCCGCCGCAAGTCGACCGCGCTCGAGATTCCGCCGCTGGCCACCTTCGAGCGCCTGCTCAAGGACACCGGCGAGCGCGAGATCTCCACCACCATGGCCTTCGTGCAGATGCTCGGCACGCTGGTGCGGGACAAGGCCATCGGCAAGCACGTGGTGCCCATCGTGCCCGACGAGTCGCGCACCTTCGGCATGGAGGGCATGTTCCGCCAGCTCGGCATCTGGTCCTCGCTCGGCCAGCTCTACAAGCCGCAGGACGCCGACCAGCTCATGTACTACCGCGAGTCGAAGGACGGGCAGGTGCTGCAGGAAGGCATCAACGAGGGCGGCGCGATGTCCAGCTGGATCGTCGCGGCCACCTCGTACAGCACGAACAACGTGCCGATGATTCCGTTCTACATCTACTACTCGATGTTCGGCCTGCAGCGCGTGGGCGACCTGGCCTGGCTGGCCGGCGACATGCGTGCGCGCGGCTTCCTGCTCGGCGGCACCGCGGGGCGCACCACGCTCAACGGCGAGGGCCTGCAGCACGAGGATGGGCACAGCCACATCCTGGCCGGCACCATTCCCAACTGCATCTCCTACGACCCGACCTTCGCCTACGAGGTGGTCGCCATCGTGCGCGACGGCATGCGCCGCATGTACGCCGAGCAGGAGGATGTGTACTACTACATCACCCTGATGAACGAGAACTACCCGCACCCCGGCATGCCCGAGGGCAGCGAGGCGGGCATCCTCAAGGGCCTCTACCAGCTCAGCGACGGCGGCAAGACGCCGAAGAAAGGCCACCGCGTGCAGCTGATGGGCAGCGGCACCATCCTGCGCGAGGTGATGTTCGCGGCCGAGCTGCTCAAGAGCGACTTCGGCATCGCGGCCGACGTCTGGAGCGCCACCAGCTACAACGAGCTGCGCCGCGACGGCATGGCCGCCGAGCGCTGGAGCCGGCTGCACCCCACGCAGCCCGCGCGCCGGAGCCATGTCGAGCAATGCCTCGACGGCCACGACGGCCCCGTCATCGCGGCCACCGACTACATGCGCAACTACGCCGACCAGGTGCGCGAGTACGTGCAGGCCGCGGGCCGGCGCTACACCGTGCTCGGCACCGACGGCTTCGGCCGCAGCGACTACCGCCGCAAGCTGCGCCGCTTCTTCGAGGTCGACCGCTGGCACGTGGTGGTGGCCGCGCTCAAGGCGCTGGCCGACGACGGCGTGATCAAGCACACCGTGGTGGCCGAGGCCATCGAGAAATACGGGCTCCAAGCCGAGCGCGCCGCCCCCTGGACCGTCTGAGGCAAGGCAGAACATGAGCGCAGCGCCGGGCCGCCCCAAGCAAGCTCGCACCGCAGTGCGGAGCACGGAGGTTATTGAATGAGCAACGCAATCGACATCAAGGTTCCCGACATCGGCGATTTCAGCGACGTGCCCGTCATCGAGATCTTCGTGAAGCCGGGCGACACGGTGAAGGCCGAGGACCCGCTGGTCTCGCTCGAATCCGACAAGGCCACGATGGATGTGCCCGCCCCGCGCGGCGGCGTGGTCGAGTCCCTCGCCGTGAAGCTGGGCGACAAGGTCAGCGAGGGCAGCGTCATCATGCGCTTCAAGGCCGAGGGCGGCGCAGCTGCGCCCGCTCCCGCCGAAGCCGCCAAGCCCAGCGTGAGTGCCGCACCGTCCGCCACCAGCGCGCCGGCCGGCGTGGCCGAGGTGCGCGTGCCCGACATCGGCGACTTCAAGGACGTGCCCGTCATCGAGATCTTCGTGAAGGTCGGCGACACGGTGAAGGCCGAGGACCCGATCGTCTCGCTCGAATCCGACAAGGCCACGATGGATGTGCCCGCGCCGCTGTCGGGCGTGGTGACGGCCATCGGCATCAAGATCGGCGACAAGGTCAGCGAGGGCTCGGTGATCCTGTCGCTCGCGACCGGCGATGCGCCTGTGGCGAGTGCTGCTGCGCCGGCGCCTGCAGCATCTGCCGCGCCCGCACCGGCGCAGGCCGCTGCAGCCGCCGGCGGCGCCATCGACGAAGCTGCCTTCGCGCTCGCCTACGCCGGCCCCGCCGTGCGCAAGCTCGCACGCGAACTCGGCGTCGACCTCGGAAAGCTCAAGGGCAGCGGCGAGCATGGCCGCATCGTGCGCGCCGACGTCGAGGCCTTCGCGAAAGGGGGCGGTGCCACTGCCGCGCCGGCGGCCGGCAAGGGCGCCGCAGCCCCCGCAGGCGGTGGCGTCGGCGGCATCGACCTGCTGCCCTGGCCCAAGGTCGACTTCGCCAAGTTCGGACCGACCGAGCGCAAGGAGCTGTCGCGCATCAAGAAGATCAGCGCCGCCAACCTGCACCGCAACTGGGTCGTCATTCCGCATGTGACGACACACGACGAGGCCGACATCACCGAGCTCGAACCCTTCCGCGTGCAGATGAACAAGGAGCTGGAAAAGTCGGGCGTGAAGATCAGCATGCTGCCCTTCATGATGAAGGCGGCCGTGGCCGCGCTGAAGAAGTTCCCGGAGTTCAACGCCAGCCTCGATGGCGATGCGCTGGTGCTCAAGAACTACTGGCACATCGGCTTCGCGGCCGACACGCCCAACGGCCTCATGGTGCCGGTGATCCGCGACGCCGACAAGAAGACCGTGCCCGAGATCGCGAAGGAGATGGGCGAGCTCGCCAAGCTCGCGCGCGACGGCAAGCTCAAGCCCGACCAGATGTCGGGCGGCACCTTCACCATCAGCTCGCTCGGCGGCATCGGCGGCATCTACTTCACGCCGATCATCAACGCGCCCGAGGTCGCCATCATGGGTGTGTGCAAGAGCTACTGGAAGCAGCACTCCACCGACGGCAAGACCTACAGCTCGCGCCTCACGCTGCCGCTCTCGCTGTCGTGGGACCACCGCGTGATCGACGGCGCCGCCGCCGCGCGCTTCAACGTCTATTTCGCCAACGTGCTCGCCGACCTGCGGCGCGTGCTGTTCTGAAGGAAGCTCCCAAATGGCACACATGGTGGAAGTCAAGGTCCCCGACATCGGCGAATTCAAGGATGTCGCGGTCATCGAGCTGCTGGTCAAGCCCGGTGAGGTCATCGCGGTCGATACCGGCCTGATCATGGTGGAGTCCGACAAGGCCTCGATGGAGATTCCGTCGAGCCATGCGGGCACGGTGAAGGAACTGAAGGTCGCGCTCGGCGACAAGGTGAGCGAAGGCTCGGTGATCCTGGTGGTGGAGGCATCGGCGGCCGCGCCTGCAGCGGCGCCGGCCGCCGCTGTCGCCGTGGCGGCTCCCGTTGCCGCCGCACCCGCGCCCATGGCCGGCAGCTACGCCGGCAAGGCCGACATCGAGTGCGAGGTGCTCGTGCTCGGCGCCGGCCCCGGTGGCTACTCGGCCGCCTTCCGCAGCGCCGACCTCGGCATGAAGACCGTGCTCGTGGAGCGCTACGCCACGCTCGGCGGCGTGTGCCTCAATGTCGGCTGCATTCCGTCGAAGGCACTGCTGCATACCGCAAGCGTGATGGACGAAGTCAAGTTGCTGGGCCACCACGGCATCAAGTACACCGCGCCCGAGATCGACATCGACGCGCTGCGCGGCTTCAAGGACGGCGTGGTCAAGAAGCTCACCGGCGGCCTGGCCGGCATGGCGAAGGCGCGCAAGGTCGAGGTCGTCACCGGTGTCGGCAGCTTCCTCGATCCGCACCATGTCGAAGTGGTGGGCGAGGGCGGCGCGAAGAAGGTGGTGAAGTTCGCCAAGGCCATCATTGCCGCGGGCTCGCAGGCCGTGGAGCTGCCTTTCATGCCCGAGGACGACCGCGTCGTCGACTCCACCGGCGCGCTGCTGCTCAAGAGCATTCCGAAGCGCATGCTGGTGGTCGGCGGCGGCATCATCGGCCTCGAGATGGCCACGGTGTACTCGACGCTGGG
Organism: Variovorax paradoxus; assembly: GCF_018614955.1. Classification (GTDB taxonomy): domain Bacteria; phylum Pseudomonadota; class Gammaproteobacteria; order Burkholderiales; family Burkholderiaceae_C; genus Variovorax; species Variovorax paradoxus_J. Next base: position 88,551 of record NZ_JAGGNV010000049.1, on the reverse strand, counting down.
CACGCGCGTCGACGTGGTCGAAATGCTCGACGGCCTGATGCAGGGCGCCGACCGCGACCTCGTCAAGGTGTGGGAGAAGTTCAACGCCCCGCGCTTCGACCACGTCATGCTCAAGACGAAGACCGTCGGCGCCAAGGCGACCAAGGGCGGCATCGAGGTGAGCTTCGAAGGCGAGAAGGCGCCGAAGGAGGCCCAGATCTACGACCTCGTGCTCGTGGCCGTGGGCCGCAGCCCCAATGGCGGGAAGATCGGCGCCGACAAGGCCGGCGTGGCCGTCACCGAGCGCGGCTTCATCGACGTCGACAGGCAGATGCGCACCAACGTGCCGCACATCTTCGCCATCGGCGACGTCGTCGGCCAGCCCATGCTCGCGCACAAGGCCGTGCACGAGGCTCACGTGGCGGCCGAGGCGGCGCACGGCGAAGCGGCGTTCTTCGATGCGCGGCAGATTCCCTCGGTGGCCTATACCGATCCCGAGGTGGCCTGGGCCGGCAAGACCGAGGAGCAGTGCAAGGCCGAGGGCCTGAAGGTCGGCAAGGCCGTGTTCCCGTGGGCGGCGTCGGGCCGCGCCATCGCCAACGGACGCGACGAAGGCTTCACCAAGCTGCTGTTCGACGAGGCCACGCACCGCATCGTCGGCGGCGGCATCGTCGGCACGCATGCGGGCGACCTGATCAGCGAGCTGTGCCTGGCCATCGAGATGGGCTGCGAGCCCGGCGACATCGGCAAGACCATCCATCCGCATCCGACACTGGGCGAATCGATCGGCATGGCGGCCGAGCTGTTCGAGGGCGTCTGCACCGATCTGCCGCCGGTGAAGAAGAAGTAGGGCGCACTGCCATGCCAGTTCAACTTGCCTTCGAGGCACTCGGATCGGGGCCTCCCATCGTGATCCTGCACGGCCTGTTCGGCGCCGGCCGTAACTGGACGCAGATTGCCCAGTCGCTGGCCGCCGGCTACCGCGTCTACCTGCCCGATTCCCGCAACCACGGTGCTTCGCCGTGGGCCGAGACCATGTCGTACACCGACATGGCGCTCGACGTGCTGGCTCTCATCGAACGAGAGCAGCTGGAGCGGCCATTCGTCGTCGGCCACAGCATGGGCGGCAAGACCGCCATGGCCCTGGCGCTCGGCCACCCCAAAGCCATTGGCGGGGTCGCGGTGATCGACATCGCGCCCGAGTGCTATGCCGACCAGTTCGCCTCGCATGTGTCCGCCATGCGAGGCCTGGACACCGCTGCCGCGGCAAGCCGCCGGCGGATCAGCCAGGCGCTGCTGGACGGTCTGGGCGGCACCGCACCTGTGGACTTCATGATGCAGAACCTGCGGCGCCAGACCGAGCGTTTCGACTGGCGGCTCAATCTGATGGCGACGGCCTTGTGCATGCCGGACCTTTGCGGGTTCCCGGAACAGTTGCTGCGCGAATGCTACGACGGGCCGGCCCTGTTCTTCGCGGCGGCGGAGTCCGACTACGTGCGACCCGATTCGCTTCCACGCATCCAGGCGATGTTCCCCTGCGCGCAGCTGGAGCACATCCCCGAGGCCGGCCACTGGGTGCACGCGGATCAACCGGATGCGCTGCTGTGCGGCCTGCACGGCTGGCTGGGCGACGCCTGCGCGCTCGCCCCGCGCTGATCCGACACCCTCAGTACAGACAGACACACGGAGACAAAACCATGTCCGACAACCTGCGCGAAGCTGCCCTCGACTACCACCGCTTTCCGACGCCCGGCAAGATCTCGGTGAACCCAACCAAGCCGATGGCCACGCAGCGCGATCTCGCGCTCGCCTATTCGCCCGGCGTGGCCGACGCCTGCATGGAAATCGCGCGTGATCCGGCCGAGGCGATGAATCTCACCTCGCGCGCGAACCTGGTGGCGGTCATCACCAACGGCACGGCGGTGCTCGGACTCGGCAACATCGGCGCGCTGGCCGGCAAGCCGGTGATGGAAGGCAAGGCCTGCCTCTTCAAGAAGTTCGCCGGCATCGACGTGTTCGACATCGAGCTCGACGAGACCGACCCCGACGCGCTCATCGACACCATCGCGCGCATGGAGCCCACCTTCGGCGGCATCAACCTCGAGGACATCAAGGCGCCCGAGTGCTTCTACATCGAGAAGAAGCTGCGCGAGCGCATGAAGATCCCGGTCTTCCACGACGACCAGCACGGCACCGCCATCGTCGCGGCGGCCGCCATCCTCAATGCGCTGCGCCATGTGAACAAGGACATCCGCGAGGTGAAGCTGGTGGCCTCGGGCGCCGGCGCGGCAGCGCTGGCCTGCCTCGACCTGATCGTGAGCCTCGGCCTGCCGCTGCACAACATCTACGTGTCCGACAGCGCGGGCGTGGTCTACACCGGCCGCAAGGAGCAGATGGACCCGAACAAGGCCCGCTATGCGCAGGACACCTCGGCGCGCAAGCTGGCCGACGTGATCGGCAGCGCCGACATCTTCCTCGGCCTGTCGGCCGGCGGCGTGCTCAAGCCGGAGATGGTGAAGGAGATGGCGCGCGATCCGATCATCCTCGCGATGGCCAACCCGACGCCGGAGATCCTGCCGGAAGACGCGCTGGCCGTGCGCCCCGACGCCATCCTCGGCACCGGCCGGTCGGACTATCCGAACCAGGTCAACAACGTGCTGTGTTTTCCGTTCATCTTCCGCGGCGCGCTCGACGTGGGCGCGACCACCATCAACGAAGAGATGAAGCTTGCCGCCGTGCGCGCCATCGCGGAGCTCGCGCATGCCGAGATTCCCGAAGTGGTGGCGCAGGCCTACGGCGCGCTCGGCCTGCGCTTCGGCCGCGACTACCTGATCCCGAAGCCCTTCGACCCGCGCCTGATCGAGGCGGTCGCGCCCGCGGTGGCGCAGGCAGCGGTCGACAGCGGCGTGGCGACGCGGCCCATCGCCGACATGAAGGCCTACCGCCAGCGCCTGTCGCAGTTCGTCTACCAGTCGGGCAGCAGCATGCAGCCGCTGTTCGCGGCCGCCAAGCAGTCGCCCAAGCGCGTGGTCTACGCCGAGGGCGAGGACGAGCGCGTTCTGCGCGCCGCGCAGGTGGTGGTGGACGAAGGCCTGGCGCGGCCGCTGCTGCTGGGCCGCCCCGAGGTGATCGCCGAGCGCATCGCGCAGTACGGCCTGCGCCTTGCGCTGGGCGCCGATTGCGAGGCCGTCGACCTGCTCGATCCCGCCGTGCACGGCGACGCCGCCGAGGCCTACTACCAGCTCAAGCGCCGCGACGGCGTCTCGCGCCTGGTGGCGCAGACCGAGATGCGCAGCCGCGGCACGCTGCTCGCGGCGATGCTGGTGCGCCAGGGCCGGGCCGACGCCATGCTGTGCGGCACGCTGGGCGGCTACGGCGATCACCTGCGCCATGTGCGCGACGTGATCGGCCTGCGCCCGGGCACCAAGACCATGGCCGCCATGCAGATGCTGATGCTGCCGGGCCGCCAGCTCTTCATCTGCGACACGCATGTCAACCGCGACCCCGATGCGGCGCAGATCGCCGAGATCACGTTGCTGGCGGCCGAAGAGGTGCGCCGCTTCGGCGTGACGCCGAGCGTGGCGCTGCTGTCGCACTCGAACTTCGGCGGCTCGGACGCGGCCTCGGCCGTGAAGATGCGCGAGGCGCTCGCGCTCATCAAGGCGAGCGATCCGCAACTCGCGGTGGACGGCGAGATGCGCGGCGACGCGGCGCTGTCGAAGTCGATCCTCGACCACGAGTTCCCGGACTCGGCGCTGGACACAGAGGCCAACGTGCTCATCATGCCCAACGTCGATGCGGCCAACATCTCCTACAACCTGCTGCGCATGGCGGCCGGCAGCGGCATCACGGTGGGCGGCATCCTGCTGGGCGCGGCACGCTCGGTGCACATCCTCACGCCGTCGTCCACCGTGCGCCGCATCGTCAACATGACGGCGCTGGCGGTGGTCGATGCCAACTCGCACCGCGGCGCGGCCTGACGGCACGGCCATGAACGACATCGTGCTCCATGGCCCGCAGCGCGGCGCCGCCAAGACGCGCCGGATACCGATCCGCGTGGCCGAGGCAGGCCCGGCCCTGCTCAAGCCCGACTGGATCCGCGTGCGCGTCTCGCAGAGCGAGAGCTTCCGCGAGGTGAAGCGCACGCTGCGCGAAGCCAGCCTGCACACCGTGTGCGAAGAGGCCTCGTGCCCGAACATCGGCGAATGCTTCGGCAAGGGCACCGCCACCTTCATGGTGCTGGGCGACCTCTGCACGCGCCGCTGCCCGTTCTGCGATGTGGCCCACGGCCGTCCGCAGCTGCCCGATCCGCAGGAGGCGCAGCACCTGGCCGACACCGTGGCCAGGCTGCGCCTGAAGTATGTGGTCATCACCAGCGTTGACCGCGACGACCTGCGCGACGGCGGCGCGGCGCACTTCGCTGCCTGCATCCGCGCGGTGCGCAGGCAGTCGCCCGGCACGCAGATCGAGGTGCTCACGCCCGACTTCCGCGGCCGCGCCGAGGTCGCGCTCGACATCCTCGCGGCCGACCCGCCGGACGTGATGAACCACAACCTCGAGACCGTGCCGCGCCTGTACCGCCAGGCGCGACCCGGCGCCGACTACATGCACTCGCTTCGGCTGCTCCAGTCGTTCCGCGCGCGCTGCCCCGGCGTGCCCACCAAGTCGGGCCTGATGCTGGGCCTGGGCGAGACCGACGACGAAGTGCTGGAAGTGATGCGCGACCTGCGTCGCCATGGCGTCGACATGCTCACCGTCGGCCAGTACCTGCAGCCGCGCCCCGGCAACCTGCCGGTTGCGCGCTACGTCGCTCCGGCGCAATTCGAAACCCTTGCGCAGCAGGCGCACGCCATGGGCTTTGCCCATGCCGCCTGCGGACCGCTCGTGCGGTCGAGCTACCACGCCGACCGGCAGGCGCATGCCGCCGGCGTCTGAATTTTCTAGGAGACCTTCGTGGACCACCAACCCGTATCCAAGCCCTTCTACAAGTCCCTGTACTTCCAGGTCATCACCGCGATCGTCATCGGGGTGCTGCTGGGCCATTTCTATCCGCAGACCGGTGCGGCAATGAAGCCGCTGGGCGACGGCTTCATCAAGCTCATCAAGATGATCATCGCGCCGATCATCTTCTGCACGGTGGTGGTCGGCATCGCCGGCATGGAGGACATGAAGAAGGTCGGCAAGACCGGCGGCCTGGCGCTGCTGTACTTCGAGATCGTCAGCACCATTGCGCTGTTGGTGGGGCTGGTCATCATCAACATCGTGCGGCCCGGCGCCGGCATGAACATCGACGTGAGCCAACTCGACACCAAGGCGATCGCCGCCTACACGGCGCCTGGACAGATGCAGGGCACGGTCGACTTCCTGCTGCATGTGATCCCGAGCACGGTGGTCGACGCGTTCGCCAAGGGCGAGATCCTCCAGGTGCTGCTGTTCGCCGTGATGTTCGGCTTCGCGCTGCACAAGTTCGGCGGCCGCGGCACGCTGGTGTTCGACTTCATCGAGAAGTTCTCGCACGTCCTGTTCGTCATCGTCGGCTACATCATGAAGGTGGCGCCGATCGGCGCTTTCGGCGCGATGGCATTCACGATCGGCAAGTACGGCGTCGGCTCGCTGCTGCAACTGGGACAGCTGATGGCGACCTTCTACGCCACTTGCCTGCTCTTCATCTTCGTCGTTCTCGGCGGCATCGCGCGGGCGCACGGCTTCAGCATCTGGAAGTTCATCAAGTACATCAAGGAAGAGCTGCTGATCGTGCTGGGCACCTCCTCGAGCGAATCGGTGCTGCCGCGCATGATGGCCAAGCTCGAGAACCTGGGCGCCAAGAAGTCGGTGGTCGGCCTGGTCATCCCGACCGGCTACTCGTTCAACCTCGACGGCACCTCGATCTACCTGACGATGGCGGCCGTGTTCATCGCGCAGGCCACCAACACCGACATGACCGTGACGCAGCAGATCACGCTGCTGCTGGTGCTGCTGCTGACGTCCAAGGGCGCGGCCGGCGTGACCGGCAGCGGCTTCATCGTGCTGGCCGCCACCCTGTCGGCGGTGGGGCACGTGCCGGTGGCGGGCCTGGCGCTGATCCTGGGCATCGACCGTTTCATGTCGGAAGCCCGCGCGCTGACCAACCTGATCGGCAACGGCGTCGCCACGGTCGTGGTCGCCAAGTGGACCAACGACCTGGACACCGCCCGCATGAAGCGCATCCTGGACAACGAGACGCCGGCCGAGGCCGACGCGCCCGAGGCGGTGCTGGACCAGGTCGAGACCCACATGCCCGTGGCCCAGCCGCGCTGAAGCGATCACATGCCTGTACGGAGCCCCCAACCATGAACAACCCTGTGCAGAGGCACCGAGTCGTCATCGTGGGCGGCGGCGCCGGCGGGCTGGAGCTGGCCACGCGCCTCGGCGATACGCGGGGCTTGCGCGGCATGGCGGACATCACGCTGATCGACAAGCACCGCACCCACGTGTGGAAGCCCAAGCTGCACGAGATCGCCTCGGGCAGCATGGACATGAGCGCCCACGAGGTCGACTACCTCGCGCAGGCGCACTGGCACCGCTTCCGCTTCCGGCTCGGCGAGCTCACAGGCATCGACCGCGAGCGGCGCGAGGTGCATGTGGCGCCCTACATGGACGACGAGGGCCGGCTGGTCACGCCGGCGCGCGCCTTCGGCTACGACACGCTGGTGGTCGCCATCGGCAGTCTCAGCAACGACTTCGGCACGCCCGGCGTGCGCGAGCATGCGCTGCGGCTCGAGTCGAAGGCGGATGCGCAGCGCTTTCACCAGCGCATGGTCAACGCCTGCATCCGCGCGCACGCGCAGACCACGCCGCTGCGGCCCGAGCAGCTGCACGTGGCGATCATCGGCGCGGGCGCCACGGGCGTGGAGCTGGCGGCCGAGCTGCATCGCACCACGCGCGAGGTCGTGGCCTACGGGCTGGACCGCGTGGATGCCGAGAAGGACATCCAGGTCAGCGTGATCGAGGCCGCCGATCGCGTCCTGCCCGCGCTGCCGCCGCGCATGTCGGCCGCCACCGAGGCGCTGCTGCGCAAGCTGGGCGTGGACGTGCACACCTCGGCCAAGGTGGCCGAGGTGCTGCCCGAGGGCGTGCGCCTGGCCGACGGCCGCACGCTGCCGGCCGAGCTGGTGGTGTGGGCCGCGGGCGTGAAGGCGGCCGATTTCATGAAGGACATCGCGGGACTCGAAACCAACCGCAGCAACCAGCTCGCGGTGCTGCCGACGCTGCAGACCACCCGCGATGCCGACATCTTCGCCATCGGCGACTGCGCGGCCTGCGACTGGCCCGAGGCCAACGACGGCAAGGGCGGCCTGGTGCCGCCGCGCGCGCAGGCGGCGCACCAGCAGGCCTCGCACGTCGCGGCGCAGATCCGTCGGCGCTTGGGCGGAAAGGCGCTCAAGCCCTACCGCTACCGCGACTTCGGCTCGCTGGTGTCGCTCGGCGAATTCAGCACCGTCGGCAACATGATGGGCGGGCCCGTCGGTGGCAGCCTGATGATCGAAGGCCGCTTCGCGCGGCTCATGTACATGTCGCTCTACAAGATGCACGAGCTGGCGCTGCACGGCGTCGTCAAGGTCTCGCTCGACACGCTCGCCCGCCTCATCACGCGGCGCACCGAACCCCACGTCAAGCTCCATTGAGCAGTCACGGCCATGACCCAACCTTCACCCGATCTCGATGCCACCTCGTGGTTGCAAGCCTGGCAGCAGGGCCTGTCGCAGGGTCATACCCAGTTCGGCGCGCTGATGCGAAATGCGCTGGAGGCGGCGCCCTTCGATGCGCGCGGCAAGGCACAGATGGACTTCGCGCTGCGGCAGGTGCTCGATGCGATGAACCCGGCCAACAGCCTCGCCACCAACCCCGAGGCGATGCAGGCCGCGCTCGACTCCGGCGGTGCGAGCCTGCTCGAAGGTGCGCGCCTCTTCCTGGCGGACGTGGCGAAGGGCCGCATCTCGATGTCGGACGACGAGGCCTTCGAGGTCGGCCGCAACGTCGCGACCAGCCCCGGCAGCGTGGTGTTCGAGAACGAGTTGATGCAGCTCGTGCAGTACACGCCGTCCACGGCGAAGGTCCACAAGCGCCCGCTGGTCATCGTGCCGCCGTGCATCAACAAGTTCTACATCCTCGACCTGCAGCCGGGCAACTCGCTGGTTGCCTATGCGGTCGAACAGGGCCACACCGTCTTCCTGGTGTCGTGGCGCAATGTCTCGGCCGAGCAGGGCCATCTGGACTGGGACGACTACGTCGAACAAGGTGTTCTGCGTGCGCTCGATGTCGCGCGCAGCATCGCCCGTGCCGACAAGGTCAACACGCTGGGCTTCTGCATCGGCGGCACGCTGCTGGGCAGCGCGCTCGCGGTGGCCGCCGCGCGCGGCGAAACGCCGGCCGCCAGCGTCACGCTGCTGACCGCGATGCTCGACTTCTCGGACACCGGCGAACTGGGCCTGATGGTGGATGAAGCCATGGTGGCCGCGCGCGAAGCCACTATCGGCCGCCGCGGCCTGCTCAAGGGCCGCGAGCTCGCGACCGTGTTCGCCGCGCTGCGCGCCAACGACCTGATCTGGCCCTATGTGGTCAACGGCTACCTCAAGGGCCGCGCGCCGCCGGCTTTCGACCTGCTTTACTGGAACGGCGACGACACCAACCTGCCGGGGCCGATGTACTGCTGGTACCTGCGCAACACCTACCTGGAGAACAGGCTGCGCGTACCCGGCGGCACCGTGCAGTGCGGCGTGCCGGTGGACCTGTCGCGCATCGACGCGCCGGCCTTCGTCTACGCCTCGCGCGACGACCACATCGTGCCGTGGAAGACCGCCTATGCCGGCACGCGGCTGCTTGGGGGCGACACGCGCTTCGTGCTCGGTGCCAGCGGTCACATCGCGGGCGTGATCAACCCGCCCGCGAAGAAGAAGCGCAACCACTGGGTCGGCGATCTCGCGTCCGACGCCGGCGCCTGGCTCGACGGCGCGCAAAGCATCGACGGCAGCTGGTGGCCCGCGTGGAGCGACTGGCTCGCCACGCATGCCGGCGCGAAGGTCGCCGCCCGCCGCGCGCTGGGCAGCGCCGATTTTCCCGTGATTGAGCCCGCCCCCGGTCGCTATGTCAAAGCCAAGGCGGCCTGAATCCGGGCCGTTGTCATTCCCTTCGCATCAACCCCCAAGGAGACTCTCATGTCAGACGATATCGTGATCGTGGCCGCGCAACGCACGGCGGTCGGCAAGTTCGGCGGCTCGCTCGCCGGCACGGCCGCGCCCGAGCTGGGCGCACACGTGGTGAAGGGCCTGCTCGCCAAGACCGGCGTGCCGGGCGATGCGGTGTCCGAGGTGATCATGGGCCAGGTGCTCGCGGCCGGCGCGGGCCAGAACCCGGCGCGGCAGACCGTGATCAAGGCCGGCTTGGCCGTCGGCGTGCCGGGCCTCACCATCAACAAGGTCTGCGGCTCGGGCCTGAAGGCCGTGATGCTGGCGGCGCAGGCCGTGAGGTGCGGCGACGCCGAGATCGTGGTGGCCGGCGGCCAGGAGAACATGAGCGCTGCGCCGCACGTGCTGCCCAACTCGCGCAACGGTCAGCGCATGGGCGACTGGAAGCTGGTCGACACCATGATCGTGGACGGCCTGTGGGACGTCTTCAACCAGTACCACATGGGCACCACGGCCGAGAACGTGGCGAAGAAGTACGGCATCACGCGCGAGATGCAGGACGCACTGGCGCTGGCCTCGCAGCAGAAGGCCGCGGCCGCGCAGGACGCGGGGCGCTTCGACGACGAGATCCTGCCCTTCAGCATCGCGCAGAAGAAGGGCGACCCCGTCGTCTTTGCGGCCGACGAGTTCGTGAACCGCAAGACCAGTGCCGATGCGCTCGCCGGCCTGCGCCCGGCCTTCGACAAGACCGGCTCGGTGACGGCCGGCAATGCCTCGGGCCTGAACGACGGTGCGGCCGCGGTGCTGGTGATGTCGGCTTCGCGCGCCGCCGCGCTCGGCCTGCAGCCGCTGGCGGTGATCCGCGCCTATGCGAGCGCGGGGCTGGACCCGTCGCTCATGGGCATGGGCCCGGTGCCCGCTTCGCAGCTGGCGCTGAAGAAGGCCGGCTGGAAGGCGCAGGACCTCGACCTGATGGAGATCAACGAAGCCTTCGCGGCGCAGGCCTGCGCGGTCAACCGCGAGATGGACTGGGACACCAGCCGCATCAACGTGAACGGCGGCGCCATCGCCATCGGCCACCCCATCGGCGCCTCGGGCTGCCGCGTGCTGGTGACGCTGCTGCATGAGATGCGCCGCCGGGGCGCCAACAAGGGCCTGGCCTCGCTGTGCATCGGCGGCGGCATGGGCGTGGCGCTGGCCGTCGAGCGCGCCTGACCGATTTTCTTTGTCACACAACCAAGGAGAAAGCAGATGAGCGAGAAGCAGCAACAAGTGGTCCTGGTCACCGGCGGCATGGGTGGCCTGGGCGAGACGATCTCCACCAAGATGGTCGATGCGGGCTACAAGCTCGCGGTGACCTATTCGCCGGGCAACAAGTCGCACGCCGAGTGGGTGGCGCAGATGGCGCAGCGCGGCTATGAAATCCTGGCCGTGCCTTGCGACGTGGCGGACTTCGATTCGTGCGCGCGCGCCGTGTCGGAGGTGCAGGAGCGGCTGGGCCCGGTCGATGTGCTGGTCAACAACGCCGGCATCACGCGCGACATGACCTTCAAGAAGATGGACCGCATCAACTGGGACGCGGTACTGCGGACCAACCTCGACAGCCTGTTCAACATGAGCAAGCAGGTGGCCGACGGCATGGTGGACCGCGGCTGGGGCCGCATCATCAATGTGTCGTCGGTGAATGGCTCGAAGGGCGCGTTCGGACAGACCAACTACTCGGCCGCCAAGGCCGGTGTGCATGGCTTCACCAAGGCGCTGGCGCTCGAGGTGGCGAAGAAGGGCGTCACCGTGAACACCATCTCGCCGGGCTACATCGGCACCAAGATGGTCACGGCCATCCCGAAGGAAGTGCTCGACAGCAAGATCCTGCCGCACATCCCCGTGGGCCGGCTCGGCAAACCGGAGGAGGTGGCGGGCCTGATCATCTACCTCGCCTCGGAAGAGGCGGCGTTCGTGACCGGCGCCAACATCGCCATCAACGGCGGCCAGCACATGCAATGAGCACACGACCATGATCCTCAAAAACGGCATCGATCAGGCCGCGCTGATCAAGAAGTTCTCCGAGGCCTCCGCCAAGCAGGGCGAGACCGTCCGCAAGGCGGTGCACGAAGCCACGCTCAAGGCGCTGCAGGGCCGCGAGCTCACGCTGGCGAACATCCGGCAGGTGCTGGACACGGTCACCAAGACGGCCTCGGCCGGCGCGGCCGGCAGCAAGCTGCCCGCGCCCGATGTGGAAGGCCTGCTCGGCAAGGTCTTTGCCGGCATGGACGGCGCGCTGGAGCAGGCCGTGCTGGCCAATCAACGCGCGCTGCAACAGCTGGTCGACCAGGGCGTGAGCCTGCGCGAGACGCAGCTCAAGAAGGCGCTCGCCGACATCGAGAAGATGGAGGAGACGCTGTTCGCCAGCGTGCGCAAGGCAGCGCCGGCCGACGGTCCGTGGAGCGGCGTCTTCCAGGCGATGCAGGGCAAGGGCACCGGCACCGGCGCGCGCGCCACGGCGGCGCTCGATCAGCTCATGGAAGACGCGCAGAAGAGCCTGCGCGACGGCCGCGCGATGGGCCTGCGCGCCTCGCAGGCGCTGATCGACAGCTACTCGACGCTGGTGAGCGGCGTGCTCATAGGCATGTCGGAAGCGTTGAAGCAGGGCGGGGCGGCGAAGCGATGACCCAGGCCGGCGGCGGCCGCGCCGCCGCCGGTCCGAAAGGAACCCGATGGACGCCCTGATCCTCGCCCGCATGCAGTTCGCGGCCAACATCACCTTCCACATCCTGTTCCCCACGATCAGCATCGCGCTGGGCTGGCTGCTGCTGTTCCTGCGCTGGCGCTGGCTGCGCACGCGCGGCGGCGGCGATGCACGGCTGGCGCAGGGCTGGCTCGATGCCTACCGCTTCTGGACCAAGGTGTTCGCGCTGACCTTCGCGCTCGGCGTGGTCAGCGGCATCACGATGAGCTTCCAGTTCGGCACCAACTGGCCGGGCTTCATGGAGCGCGTCGGCAACGTGGCGGGGCCGCTGCTGGGCTACGAGGTGCTCACCGCGTTCTTCCTGGAGGCGGGTTTTCTCGGCGTGATGCTGTTCGGCCATGGCAAGGTCGGCGAGCGGGTGCACCTGCTGTCGACCTTCATGGTGGCCTTTGGCACCACGCTGTCGGCCTTCTGGATTCTTGCGCTCAACTCGTGGATGCAGACGCCCGCGGGCCACGAGATCGTGAACGGCGAATTCCATGTCGCGAGCTGGCCGGCCGTGGTGTTCAACCCGTCGTTTCCGTACCGCTTCGTGCACATGCTGCTGGCCTCGGCGCTGACCTGCGCGTTCCTGCTGATCGGACTGTCGGCCTGGCAGGTGCTGCGCGGCGTGGGGCAGCGCAGCGCGGCGCGCGTGATGCGGGTAGGGCTCACGCTGGCGGCGGTGCTGATTCCGGTGCAGATCGTCGTGGGCGACATGCACGGCCTCAACACGCTCAAGCACCAGCCCGCCAAGATCGCTGCCATGGAAGGCGTGTGGGAGACCGGACGCGGCGTGCCGCTGCTGCTGTTCGCCGTTCCCGACGCCGAGGCGCGCAGGAACCGCTTCGAAATCGCGGTGCCGAATGGCGCGAGCCTGATCCTCACGCACGAGGCCGACGGCGAGATCCGCGGCCTGAACGATTTTGCCGGCGCGCATCCGCCGCCCTTGCCGATGTTCTTCGCCTTCCGCATCATGGTCGGCATGGGCCTGCTGATGCTCGCGACCAGCTGGCTCGGCTGGTGGCTGTACCGCCGCGCACGCTGGCAGCCGGCGCTGCTGCCGCGCGCGCTGCTGTGGCTGTTCGCGGGGATGACCTTCTCGGGCTGGGTAGCCACGGTGGCGGGCTGGTACGTCACCGAGATCGGCCGCCAGCCCTACATCGTCTACGGGCTGGTGCGCACGGCCGACGTGGTGTCGAAGGTGCCGCCCGCGATGATCGGGCTCACGCTCGCGCTCTACATCGCGCTGTACCTCGCGCTCATCGTGGCGTACGTCGCGGTGCTCAAGTACATGGCCGAGAAGCCCGACGAGGTGCTGGCGACCGAGGCCGCCGAGCGGGCCGCGACGCCGCCGGGCGCGATCACCGCGCTGATGGTCGAAGGAGGTCGCGCATGAGCTTCGACGCCGCGTTGCCGGTGATCTTCATGGTGCTGATGGGCGCGTCGATGCTGGTCTACGTGGTCAGCGACGGCTACGACCTTGGCGTGGGCATGCTCATGCACCGCGCGAGCGACGCCGAGAAGGACGTGATGGTCGCCTCCATCGGCCCGTTCTGGGATGCCAACGAGACCTGGCTGGTGCTGGGCGTGGGCATCCTGCTGGTGGCCTTCCCGAAGGCACACGGCCTGGTGCTGGGCGAGCTCTACCTGCCGGTGGCGCTGATGCTCGTTGGCCTCACTTTGCGCGGCGTGGCCTTCGATTTCCGGGTGAAGGCGCGCGACAGCCACAAGCGCACCTGGGACCGGCTCTTCTTCGCGGGTTCCACCCTGGCCTCGGTGGCGCAGGGCTGGATGCTCGGGCGTTACATCAGCGGCTTCGGCAGCGGCTGGAACTACCCCGTGTTCGCCGCCGCGATTGCCGTGGCGCTGCCGATGGCCTACGTGCTGATGGGCGCGGCCTGGCTCATCATGAAGACCGAGGGTGCGCTGCAGGAGCGCGCCGTGCAATGGGCACGCACCGCCTGGGCGCCGATGGTCGGCGGCATGCTGCTGATCTCGATGGCCACGCCCTGGATCAGCGCCGAGGTGCGCGAGCGCTGGTTCGCGCTGCCCGAGATCCTGGCGCTGGCCGCCATTCCGCTCATGACCGGCGTGGCGCTGCTCGCGGTGCGCGGCCTGCTGAACACGCGCATGGTGCGCGGGCCGGTGTGCTGGCTGCCCTTCGTGCTGCTCGTCCTGGTGTTCGTGCTCGGCTTCCTGGGGCTGGCCTACAGCATCTATCCCTACGTGGTGATCGGCCAGCTCACGATCTGGCAGGCCGCGAGCAGCGCACCGGCGCTCAAGGTGATCCTGGTGGGCGTGTGCATCTCGGTGCCGGCCATCGTGGGCTACACCGTGTTCTCCTATCGGGTCTTCCGCGGAAAGACCGGCGAACTGCGCTATGCATGAGCAGACACTGGGCCTGACTGAAACCACCCGTGACACACGCCATCGGGCAGCCACCGATGCGGCCCGCGCGGCCTTGTGCAATAACGGGTTCATGACTTCACGGGAGCCGGCCCGGCGCTTCGATTTGCCTTCAGACACTCAAAGACGCTGGCGCGGCCTGCCGCGCTGGTGCGGCGCGCTGGCGCTGGTGGCCCTGGCCGCCGTCGCCGGCCATCACCTCGCCATGCAGAACGGCCTGGCGCGGCTGCGCGAGGCGGCCGACCACCGGCTCGACATGCTCGCGACCGGGCTCGATGCCGATCTGGCCCGCTTTGATTACCTGCCCGCGCTGCTGGAGATGACCCCCATCGTCCCGGCGCTGCTCGGCACGCCCTCGGATTCGCAGTTGCGCGATGCGGTCAACCGCTACCTCGACGGCGTCAATGCCACCGCGGGCGCAGAGATGCTCTATGTGCTCGACGCCGCCGGCACCTCGCTGGCGGCCTCCGACTGGGACCGGCCCGGCACCACGGTGGGCCAGGACTTGTCGTTCCGGCCCTACGTGATCGATGCGCTGGGGCAGGGCAGGGGCCGCTTCTACGGCGTCGGCATCACCAGCCGCAAGCCCGGCTACTACCTCTCGTACGCCCTGCGCCGCGACCAGCCCGCGCGCGGCGTGGTGGCCGTCAAGGTCAATCTCGAGGAGTCCGAGCGCGCCTGGCGCATGCTGCCTGGCAACGTGGCGCTGATCGACCAGCGCGGCGTGGTGATCCTCGCCACCCGCGAGGACCTGAAGTTCCGGCCGCTGCGGCCACTCGACGCTTCGCAGCGCGCCGAGGTGCAGCGCTCGCGCCCCTACGGCGAGGCAAGCCTGCAGCCGCTGCAGTGGACGCAGAAGGAGGCGCTGGCGCGCGACGTGCAGGTCATCGCGCTCGACGGCGTGAACCAGCTCGCCTCGACGCGCGCGCTGCGCGGGGCGCCGTGGCAGCTGGTGGTGCTCGACGATCTGGCGCCGGTGCGCGTGGGCGCACGTTACGCGGCCATCACAGCGAGCCTGGCCATGGCGGTGCTGCTGCTGATCGCCGTCACGCTGTGGCAGCGCCGCCGCGCCGTGCGGCAGAAGCTGGCCAACCAGGCCGCGCTGCAGGCGGCGCACGACACCCTTGAATCGACCGTGGTCGCGCGCACCGCCCAGCTGCGCGCGGCCCAGGGCGAGCTGGTGCATGCCGGCAAGATGGCGGCGCTGGGCCAGATGTCGGCCGGCGTGGTGCACGAGCTGAACCAGCCGCTCACGGCGATGCGCACCCTCTCGGAAAGCGCCGCCATCCTGCTCGACAAGAGCCGCTTCGACGACGTGCGCGGCAACCTGCAGCGCATCCGCGGCATGGTCGATCGACTGGCGCGCCTGACCTCGCAGCTCAAGACCTTCGCGCACAAGAGCGAGCTGCCGCTCGCGCCGGTGCCGATGGCACAGGCCGCGGCCGACGCGCAGGTCATCGTCGCCGAAGCCTCGAAGAAGAATGGCATCGCCATCGAGGTCGATGTGCAGCCCGCCACCCTGAGCGTCATGGCCGAGGAGGCCGCGTTGGGTAGCGTGCTCGTCAACCTGATGCGCAACGCCATCGACGCCATGCAGGCATCGCCGCGGCGCACGCTGCGCCTGGAAGCACGACCGCAGGACGGCCGCGTGATCCTGCGCGTGATCGACACCGGGCCGGGCATTCCGCCTGACATCCTGCCGCGCCTGTTCGAGCCCTTCGTCACCAGCAAGCCGGCGGGCACCGGGCTGGGCCTGGGCCTCGTGATCTCGGCACAATTGGTGCGGGCCATGGACGGCACGCTGCGAGCCGCCAACCCGCCGGACGGCGGCGCCTGCTTCGTGGTCGACCTGCCGGCCGCGATCCGCAGCGTTCTTATCCCCTCAACAGGAGTGATCAAAAAGTGAGCGAAGCCCCTGCCATCCGGGTGCTGCTGGTCGAGGACGACGAAGACGTCCGGCTCAGCACGACCCAGGTGCTGACCCTGGCCGGTTTCGAGGTCGAATCCTTCGCGAGCGCCGAACGCGCGCGCGCGCAGATCAGCTTCGGCGTGCCTGCCATCGTGGTCTGCGACGTGCGCCTGCCGGGCCTGAGCGGCACCGAGTGGCTGCTCGAACTCCGCAATGCCGACGCCGAGCTGCCCGTCATCCTGGTCACCGGCCACGGCCACATTGCCATGGCGGTGGAGGCCATGCGCGAGGGCGCCTACGACTTCATCGAGAAGCCTTTCAGCTCCGAGCGGCTGGTGGCCATCGTGCGCCACGCCATCGAGCGCCGGCAGCTCACGCTGCAGCTGCGCGCGCTGCGCGATGCACTGGAGAACTGGCACGGCATCCAGGCAGTGCTGATCGGCCGCTCGGCGCAGATGCAGCAGGTGCGCCGCACCGTGATGACCTTGGCCGAGACCTCGGCCGACGTGCTGATCTATGGCGAAACCGGTACCGGCAAGGAGCTCGTCGCGCGCTGCCTGCACGAGCACAGCGAACGCCGCCGCCAGCATTTCGTGCCGCTCAACTGCGGCGGCCTGCCCGAGGCGCTGGCTGAGAGCGAGTTGTTCGGCCACGAGGCCGGCGCCTTCACCAGCGCCAACCGCGTGCGCGTGGGCAAGTTCGAATACGCCAACGGCGGCACGCTTTTTCTCGATGAGATCGAGAGCATGCCGATGGCGGTGCAGATCAAGCTGCTGCGTGCGTTGCAGGAGCGTTCCATCGAGCGCATCGGCTCCAACAAAGCCATTCCCTTCGACTGCCGCGTGGTGGCCGCGAGCAAGGACGATCTCAAGGATATGAGCGACCGGCAGAAGTTCAGGGCCGACCTGTACTACCGGCTCGGCGTCGCCTTCATCGAGCTGCCGCCGCTGCGCGAACGGCGCGAGGACATTCCTCTGCTGTTCGAGCATTTCACGCTGCTGGCGGCCGCACGCTATGAGCGCGTCGCGCCGATCCTCAGCGGCGCGCAGGTCGCCGACCTGATGGCCTACGCCTGGCCCGGCAACGTGCGCGAGCTGCGCAACGTGGCCGACCGCTTCGTGCTCGGGCTGCTCGGCGAGCGCCTGACGCAGGTGCGCGGCACCGCCGAAGGCATGCCCGCCTTGCCGCGCGGACTGCCGCAGCAGGTCGAGTCCTTCGAGCGGGCGGTGATCGTCGAGGCATTGCGCAAGCACCAGGGTGACCAGCCGGCCACCGCCAGCGCGCTGGCGATCGCGCGGCAGACGCTGCACGACAAGCTGCGCAAGCTCGGTATCACGGCGGAAGAGTTCAAATCCTAGGGACTCGCGCGGCGGCTCGTGATCGTCAGGCGCGGCGCACTTCCATCACGCCGTGCCCGGTGGCCTGCTCGTAGACCGAGGGCACGCGCGTGGCCAGGTGCAGCAGGATGCGCGGCGCCTGGGTCTTGACGGACCACCGCAACAGGATGCCCGTCGCCACCAACAGCCCGCCTATCCACGGGTAGCCAGCCAGCGTCGCGGCGATGCCCGGGCCGATGAGCGCAATCGCCAACATCGTGGCATGCGTGCGATGGGCCACGAAGGGCACCGCCAGCTTGGGGTTGACGATGACGCGAAAGCGGCCGTGCGGCAGCCCGTGGCGGAATTCCTCGAAAGGGATGTATTCGACAGTGTCCTGCGCGTCGTTCTGGCGGCTCATGCCCGCATTCTGGCGCCAAATGCGGATCCATCTGGTTGGCCGCGCTGGCGAGGGAGTGCAGATCAGCTGAGTTTGCGCTGCAGCCAGTCTGCGATGAGTTCCTGCCCAATCGTGGGATTGTCCGCTTGGCAGTGCGAAGCGCCAGTGTCTTCGCTGGTGAAGACCTCCAGCTCTACGTCGATGCCCGCCGCTCGGGCGAACGCATAGGCATCCAATGCCGTCTGCAAGCCGAGAAAGTCATGCTCGCCCTGGACGATCAGGTACGGGCAGGCAATGTTTGCCATGAACTCGGCCATCCGGAACTCACCGCTCTTGTCGACCACGGCTTGTGGAGAGTCGCATCCGAAGACCCACTGCAGCATGGCCCAGTCACCGGTCGGTTGCAGGGCCAGCCGGCGGCTGAACGCAGCCTGCAAGTCGAAGATCAGGCTGTCCGAGACGAGCGCCTTGAGCCGCCGCTCTGCAGAGGCAGCGCGGGCAGCGTAGACGCCGCCCAGGCTTGCGCCGTAGAGGGCGATCCTGTCGGCATCGATGTCCCGGCGAGCCGCCAGATAGTCGACGCAAGCGGACACGGGCACCTCGGTGTCGGGTCGGCTGGGATTGCCGCGCACCCGCAACGGCACGCCCTGGCCAGGCAGATCCACCAGGAGCAGCGCGAGCCCGCGGGCGAGCGCCGCGCGCGACATCCTGGGCAACAGCTCATCCTTGTTGCCGTCGAGTCCGCCAACGCAGATCACACAGGGCCATGGGCCCGCACCCGCGGGCTTGACGAGATAGGCGTCCACGACACTGCCGTCCTGCAGACCGATTTCCAGGATCTCTCCGATGGGCGAGAACAGCCGAAGGCAAGCCTGTGAGCACGCCAGCATCTGCGAGAACACGGCGGGGCGCCGCCCATCGTCCGGTGCCAGCAAGGCCTCGGATGCGCGGTAGTAGGCGGCAGCGCGCAGCCACTTGGCCTTGGCTGTTTGCAGCTGTCCTGAACCCTGCGCCCGAGCCGCGCCTTCGTGCGTACGGCGCGCCCGATCCATCCAGGCGGCATGCCAGCTCACCGGATCTGCGGGATCGATGCGGCTGGCGACCAGGAAGCATTCGCTGATCGCAGCAGCGCCCTCCTGAGCGACGCCCAGCGTTCGCACGAACTGGGCGCTCGCCTCCGGGTGGTCCGGCCAATGCATCCAGCCGGCGGCTTCCCAGCTCACAACCGGAATTCCCGCGCCTGCCTGATCACGGCATTCCGGTCGAAGCGGTTGATCTCATCCACCAGCTCGTTCGTGAACACGTTCGAGACATCGCCGATCTGCTGAGGCAGCTGCGGGGTGTTGGTGCTCTTTGCCGTGATCTCGATCATCGACTTCCACTCGGCAGCGGTGGACGCGCCGAATCGCTGGTCGACATCGTCCGGCCAGCGGATCCAGTTGTTCCTGCGCTGGCTGAGAATGGTCTCGATCTCCCTGCGGCTCTCGTCCTCGGACTTCGACTTCGGCCTGGAGTCGGGATACAGCGCCCAATGAATGGAGATTGCCTGGGACAGGTTCGTGTAGGCGAACAGCGTGGACTTGGCTGCGGCACGGCAGAAGCTCACCACCTGCGCGCGATGCTCCTTGATGTCGCTCTTGCGAAAGCCGAACCAGCCGGAGCCGAGGCGTGCGTACTGCGGCGGCAAGGGCAGGTAGCGAAGGGCGAAACCGAGCGCCTCGATCCTCCCACCGACGGTATCGAAGGTCACGAACGCGTCGACCCTGCCGTCCTTCAGCGCCGTGGCCGCCAGGCCGACATCGCCGACCGGCACGAAGTTTATGTCGGTGGTGGGAAGCCCCAGTTCCGAATACATGAGCTGCAGCTGCACGATGCCGCCATCGCCCTGGTTGCGAATGCCGATCCGCTTGCCCACCGTGTCCTTGATGGACTTGATCGGGCTGTCCGCGTTCACGACGACGATGTTCGCATTGCGAGGCAGCCAGTTGTACGCGGCGATCAGCCCCAGGCTGCGCTCCTTGGCGATGGCCGGCAGGTACAGCGCGGGCGCCAACGAGCCGGTGTCGGCCTGGTTGGTGGCGATCGACATCATGGCTTGCACGATGCTGCTCATGTTGACGTACTCGAGATCGACGCCTTCGGCCTCGAAGTAGCCGAGCTTCGGATGCCGTCCGCAGGTGAGGAAGGCCTGCTGCGCATCGAGCACGGCGTTGGGATTGGCAGCGCGGAACACGCGCTTGCCCTGCGCATTCGCGCCGGGCGCGAGCGTGAACAGGCCAAGCGACGCGGCGCCGAGCGCGAACTCTCTTCTGTTGACCATGATGAGCCTCTCAGTGGTGGATGGATGAAATTGGCACGCGTCAGGTACTGACCGGCCCTTGCGATTCGTCCCTCGGCATCCAGCTCAGCAGCCGCAGCCGCAGCGCGCGCAGGAGTGCCGTCAGCACGATGCCGAGCAGCGACAGGACCACGAACACCGAGAAGCTCCCGGCGGTATCGAGCTGTGCTTCCATCTGCAGGATCAGGACGCCGAGCCCGGCCTGGGCGCCGACGAATTCACCGACGATCGCGCCGACCACCGAGAACGCGGCCGCCATGTCCAGCCCCGCGAAGATGTAGGGCAGAGCACCCGGAAACTTGACCTTGGCGAAGATCTGCCAGCGCGTGGCGGACAGAGAGCGCATCAGATCGATGCGGTCGATGTCGACGGCCTTGAAGCCCGCGATGCTCGTGACCAGCACGGGAAAAAAGGTGATGAGGCAGACGATCGCCACCTTCGATCCCAGACCGAAGCCCAGCCAGGTGACGATGATCGGCGCGATGGCGACCTTGGGCAGGCTTTGCAGCGCGGCGATGTAGGGCCGCAGCAGGTCGTCCAGCATCTCGGATTCCGAGATCACGATGGCCAGCATCAGCCCGATCGCGCTGCCGGCAAGAAAGCCGAGGACGATCTCGCTGAGCGTGACGAAGGTGTGCAGCCAGAGGCCGTCCTTCGCAAATGGCGAAGCCGCCAGGCCGCGGAACAGCGCGATGAGCACATCGCTCAAAGGCGGCAGCAGGAACTTGGGCACGTTGAAGAAGCGCGTGCCGAACTCCCACGCAGCCAGCAGCACGATCAGCAGCAGGATGGAGCCGGACCGGCGGGAGAGGATGCGCTTGCGCGGCGCCTGCGCCGCCGGCACGACGGGCGAAGCCAGGCCATGGGGGGTGTTTGCGATCATGTGGTTCTCCGGCACGGGGTGAGGCTCTCAGTCGTAGGAGCCGACGTGGCTGAACAACTCCCGGATCTCCTGGGCCGCGGCGTTGAACGCAGCCGAGCCCATGACGTCCATGCCCCTCGGCCGGGGCAGGTCGACACAGATCACACGGTGCAGTGCACCCGGACGCGGCGTCATGACGAACACGACATCGCCCAGGAAGATGGCTTCGGGAATCGAATGCGTGATCAGGATGACCGTCTTGCCGCTTTCCATCCAGATGCGCTGCAGTTCGAGGTTCATCTGCTCGCGCGTCATCGCATCGAGCGCGCCGAAGGGTTCGTCCATCAGCAGCACCTTCGGGTCATGCAACAGGGCCCGGGCGATGGAGGCGCGCTGCTGCATGCCTCCGCTCAGCTGCCGCGGCAGCTTGTGCTCGAAACCCTCGAGCCGGACCAACTGGAGCAGCTCCATGGCACGCGCACGTGCCGAGCGCATGTCCAGCCCGAGCACCTCCGCAGGCAGCAGCACGTTGTCGAGGATCGTGCGCCAGGGCAGCAGGATGGAACTCTGGAACACCATGCCGACGTCGCGACGCGTGCCGACGATCGCCTGGCCATCCATCACCACGCTGCCGGCGCTTGGCGGCAGCAAGCCGGCGACGATGCGCAGCAGCGTGCTCTTGCCGCAGCCGCTCGGCCCCACGACCGAGACGAAGCTGCCTTTCTCGATGGTGCAGTCGATCTCGCGCAGCGCCAGCACGCCGCCGGTGCCGGTCTCGCCGAAAGTCTTGCTCAGACCGCGGACCTGGATGTAGCCAGGGTCGGCCAGGGTTTCGCTCGGAATCATGGTCGGGCCTCGCTGAAGGGGAATGCGCCCGGTGCGCAGAACTCGATGAGATGTGCCGCAACGAGCTCTGGCGCCTGGATCGCGGCGGCGTGGCCGACGCCCGGCAGCAAGAGCGCGCGCGCGCCCGGTATGGCCGCCGCCATGGCCAGCGTGAGGTGCGGCGGCACCACCCGGTCGAGCTCGCCAGCCATGACCAGGGTCGGCACGCGCAGATCGGCCGGCTGCAGGGGAGGGCATTCGCCGACCGCTTGCTGACGTCGCTCGGAGCGCTCGGAGTGCGGCTGCGCGTTGCGAAAAATGCCTTTGAGCTCAGAATGCGCCTGCAGGTGAGCGGCCGGCAGAAAATACTCCGCCAGCGCCTCGGCCGAGTCGGGCAGGCGCGAGCGCAGGGCCTGGATCTCGCGCACCGCCGGGCCGTTGAGTTCGGCCAGTGCGTCGGGCAGTGCCCAGGTGCTGCCCAGGACAAGCTTGTCGATGGCTTGCGGCCTCTGGTGCGCGAGCGCCTGCGCCAGCCGCCCCCCGAACGAAGTGCCGTAGACGTGAACCTTGTGGTGGCCGAGCGCCGTGATCAAGGCGCTGGCGTCCTGTGCGAGATCCAGCAGCGAAACCTGCCTCGGCGGATTCTCGGTCTCGCCGCAGTCGCGCTGGTCGTAGGCGATCACGGTGAAGTGCGGCGCCAGCAGTTCGACCAGGGCATCGAACATGTGGTGGTTGCCTTCGGCGCCGTGCATCAGCAGCAGCGCCGGCCCCGAGCCCGTGACCGTGCAGGCGGTGCGGCACTCGCCGAGATCAATCAGCGTGGCCACTCGCGGCTCCTGCCTCTTCGTCCAGGTCGAAGGTCAGCTCGATCTTCAGTCCGAAGGGATCGCGCAGAAAGAGCTGATAGATCGGCCAGTCCGGAATCGGAAGTTCCTCGAAGGCGACGTTCTGCTCCTTCAGGTGCGCGCGCGTTTCATCGAGGCCGTGCGCGCCGAAGGAGATGTGGTCCAGTGCCGCCGTCGGTCCGGCTGCGCTGCGCTCGAGCGCGGCATACAGGTGCACGACAGGCTTGCCTTCGCAGTAGAGCCAGTAGCCCGGGGCCGGCATCACCGGCCGCGCGCCGGCATTCAGCTTCAAGCAGCGCGTGTAGAAATCGAGCAGCGCCGGCAGTTCGCCGGGCGTGCAGCGGATGGTGTAGTGGTTCAGGCCGGAGACGGACATGGTGCGTTCCCTTCGTGATCAATGAACGGCGCTCGCGCGCGAGAGGATCTTGTTCATGGCGCTGCCGAGTTCCGCGACCGGATCGGCGGAAATCCACGGCATTCGCCATGCGACATGCCCGTCGGGGCGCACGAGCACGGCGCCGCGCAGGCCCATGCCGAGCCCATCATGCTCGTGCACCGTGTCGAGCTGCTGCGTCTGCAACGAGACGCCGGTCTTCTCTGCCACGGCGCGCGCCGCCTCGAGCCAGGGCTGCGCCTTAGGGCCCGCGACCAGCACGAAATCGCGGTCGAACCAATCCAGCGTGGATTGCGTCCTCGCCAGATCGAGCCAACGGTGCGGGTAGCGGCCGCCGGGCCGGTCCGAGGGCTGGTACCAGCGCGATTGCAGCGGCTGGCGCACCGTACCGTCCTGCACCACCGCACCCTGCTCGTAACCGAAGCCGAGCGACTGCCCCGAGCTGTGAAGATGGTTGTCGGTGTCGCGAATCCAGAACTCGATCTGGTCGCGGTTGCCCGAGCGCAAGGCGACATCCGTTTGCACGAAGCGACGCTGATTGCCCAGGCTGAAGTCGGCATTGGACTCGGCGATGGGCCGCCGCTCGATGTCGTAGCTGTCCAGCAGCCCGGGACCGGCCGCGCCGTCGAACACGAGCTTGAACTTCCAGGCGAGGTTGTGCGCATCCTGAATGCCCGAGTTCATGCCGAAGCCGCCGTTGGGCGGAAACCGATGGGCAGCGTCCCCGATCAGGAAGACCCGTCCGGCACGAAACTCGGCAGCCACCTGCCGGCTGAGCCGCCAGGTCGAACGGTTGATGACCTTCACCTCGAGCTCGGGGATGCCGGTCTGCCGCCGGGCGAGTTCCACCACCTCCCAGTCCGTGCGGGGCCCGGCGCGCTCGTCCCGCTCGGTGCCCACGTGGCCCGCGCTCAGCCACCGGTCCTTGCCGTTCGTGTTGAGCACGGTCCAGATCGCCTCGCCCGGCAGCTTCGGCATGATCCGGTAGGCAGCGGTCGCGTTGATCCGGGGCAGCGCCGAGAGGTCGGCCATCCAGTACTCGTTGGCCATCACTGCCAGCGTGGAAGGGCCGCGCATCTCGATGCCCGCCAGGCGGCGCACCAAGCTGCCTGCGCCGTCGGCGCCGACGAGGTAGTCGGCCGTCCATTTGCGCTGCTCGCCCGTCCGGAGGCTGCGCGTGGTCGCGCTCACTCCGCTCGCGAGCTCCTCGTACTCGAGGAACTCGGTGTCGTGCCAGACCCGGCCGTGCAACGACTTCTGCAGCAGCGCGAAGATCTCCTCTTCGACGACGTCCTGCGACACCATGCAGCGCCAGGAGGGTGATTGACCCAGGTTCAACTCCGGTTTCGTCCGTCCGAACTCCGCCCCCGACATCGTGTCGACCACGGCGAACACGTCCGCGCCGGGCGGCAGTCCGCGCGCCTTGATCTTTTCCTCGATACCCCATTGGCGAAACAGCTCCATGGAACGGATGTCGCAGCCGCGCGCCTTGGGATGGTCGGTGACGCCGCCGGCTCGCTCGATCACGGCGAACGAGATGCCGAACCGGTCCAGCAGCAAGGCCATCGCCATGCCGACAGGCCCGCCGCCCGCGATCAGCACCCGAACCCTCGCGGGGGGATTGGTTTCACTGTTGCTCACGATTGCTCCTTGGGTCATCACGGTCATGGAATGCCTCAGCGCCCGACGGCGTAGCCCTGCATGCCGCGCGGATTCGCCGCGGCGCGCAGCACCATGCGCCCACTGCTGTCCCGAACGCGGCTGCAGGCGGAGAGTCGTCCCTCGGACCACGGATCGCCGACCTGGACGTCATGGCCCCACTCGCGCAATTGCGCGATGGTCTCGGCAGGAAAGCGCGATTCGATGTGGAGCCGGTTGAGGCTCATCGGCCGCGGCCAGAAAGACGCGGGGTAGTGCTTGACATGGAAAGCCGGCGCATCGATCGCTTCCTGCAGGTTCATGCCGTGCACCGCGTGCCGGAGGAAGAATGCGGCAGACCATTGGTCCTGCTGGTCGCCTCCGGGCGTGCCGAAGACCATGTAGGGCTCGCCGTCGCGCAGCGCGAAGCTTGGCGAGAGGGTGGTGCAGGGCGCGACGCGCGGCGTGAGGGTGTTGGGCAGGCCCTCGTCCAGCCAGGTCATCTGGAGCCGGGTGCCCAATGCAAAGCCCAGGGCCGGGATCGCGGGGCTCGAGGACAGCCAACCGCCGGATGGCGTCGCCGCCACCATGTTGCCGTGCCGGTCGATCACGTCGATGTGGCAGGTGTCGCCGACGAACAGCTCCCGGTCGGCCCACTCGGCCACCGGCGGGAGTGCCGCGAAGGTGGGCTCGCCGATCCCGAAGCGCGCATCGGCGCCGCGCAGCGCATGGGCGGCCCGGTCGAGCCGGGGCAGACGCGGTTGCGATCCCGCCGCGATGCCCGGTCTCAGCAGGTCGGACGCATGCGCCGGATCCACCATGGCCCACCGGTTCGCGCCGTAGGAGCGGCTGAGCAGCGCGTGCTGCGCCTCGGGGTTGGCATCGGGTGCGGTCCCGTACCAGGCCAGGCGGTCTGCCAACGCAAGCTTCGTCGTCTCGGCCACGCGGTGAACGAACGCCGCACTGTCGACAGCGCATTGCTCCAGGCCGGCCTCCTGCAGCATCGCGAGCATCTGCAGGAACATCGGGCCCTGGCTCCAGAAGCCGCACTTGGCGATCTGGAAGCGGCCGAAGGGTGCGAGCACCGGCGCTTTGACGTCGATCCTGAGCTCGGCCATGTCCCCTCGGCTCAGAAAACCGGCATGGCGCTGGCCGCTGCTGTCGCTCACCGGGGTACGGCAGAAGGCCTCGATCGCCTCGCCCACGAAGCCGCTCTGCCAAACCCGGATGGCGGCATCGATCTCGCCGACCCGACCGCTGCCCGCGCGCTGCGATTCCTCGATCACCCGACGGTAGGTTCGGGCCAGCGCCGGCAGCTTGAAAAGCGTGCCGGGCGCCGGGGCCCGACCATCCATCAGCCACAGCTGCGCCGATGAAGTCCACTCGGACATGAACAGCGGGCGCACGCCGAGGATCGCCTGGCAAAGCCGCGGCGAGACGGGAAAGCCGTTCTCCGCATACTCGAGGGCCGGCGCAAGCACGTCGGCCAGGGGCCAGCTGCCGCGGTCGCGAAGCAAGGTCATCCAGGCACCGAACGCTGCAGGCACGCAGGCGGCGAGCAAACCGATGCCCGGCACGAGATCGAATCCGAGCCGGCGGAACGCGGCCGGTGTCGCGTCGGCCGGCGCGCCTCCTTGGCCGTTGAGCGACCGCAGTTCACGGCGGTGCTTGTCCCAGAACAGCATCGGCGCCTCGCCGCCGGGGCCGTTGAGATGCGGCTCGACCACCTGCAGGACGAACCCGCCTGCTGCTGCGGCATCGAAGGCGTTGCCCCCACGCTCCAACACGGACATGGCCGTTTGCGAAGCCAGCCAGTGCGTGGAGGCAGCGACGCCGAAAGTGCCTGTGATTTCAGGCCGCGTGGTTTGTGCGTGCATCGCCGGGGCCGGTGGGTAGAATTGCGGATATGTAAGGGTTACGAATCCGCAATCTAACAGTACCGATCCGTAAGTCAACCGTTCTTCGGGAAAATGCGGGTCAGAAAAAAATCATGAAGTCGAGCAACCGCATCACCACCCAAGCGCCGAAGCGTCCGGCCTCCAAGACAGTCCGCACGAGAGCCATCGCCGATGGGGTGGAGGTGGGCGCGTGGCGGCGCCCGGATGCCGACAAGACGATGAGTCAGGAACTCGGTCTGCGCATTCGCGCGATCCGCGAATCGCGTGGTCTGTCTCTCGGGCAGCTCAGCGAAATCAGCGGCGTGCCCGGCGCCACGCTCTCACGCATCGAGAACAGCAAGATGTCGCCGACCTTCGGCGTGCTGTCGAGGGTGATGATGGGCCTCGACATCGACTGGACCGACCTGGTGAGCACGAGCCACCTGCAACCCGGCGAACGGATGATGAGCTTTGCCGAGGCCGACGAAGGCCAGGTGGAACGGGTTCGAGAATCCGACGCCAGGATCATGCATTCCCACGACGGCTCGCGCCTGCTTCCGCTCATGGTGACCGTGCGGGCCCGCTCGCTGGATGAGGTCGGCGGGCTCATCGGACATCGGGGCGAGGAGTTCTGCTATGTGCTTTCCGGAACGCTGGCTCTTCACATGGAGGGTGCACCACCGCGCATCCTGCGGGCCGGAGCCAGCGCTTTGTTCGACAGCGCGACTCCGCATGCTTATCTTGCCGGAGCCGCCTCGGGGGCAAGAATCATGATCGTTGTCCTGCGAGCCTACGGGAGTGCTCGCAACGCAGAATCGTCGGAGCCGCAGGCGTGAGCGATGTAGAAAGCAAAGGCCCGGAGTCCGTCTCGCGGGCCTGGTCTTCGAGTTAGCGGGCGGAGTGGTCCGTTGCGCGCCATCCGACCGTTGTGTCTCAGGCCGTCATCTCGTCGAGTGTCTTCCCCGCCTCCAGTGCCTCCTTGAGCCAACGCGGTCGCGGGCCCATTCCCGACCATGTGTGTCCGGCTTGGTCCCGGTAAACAACCTTCGACTTCCGTTTCTTGGACGTCTTGAGCTTTGCGCTCTTCGGCTTCGGCGACAAGGCTTCTGCAGTGAACTCCTCGAGTGTCCTGCCGGCATTCAGTGCATCTCGCAGCCAGTAGGGGCGCTTTCCAATGCCTGACCAGGAATTGCCTTGACCGTCGCTGTACTTCGCTGACCGCTGGGGAGCCGCCTTTCCAGCTTTCGCCTTCGCCTTTGCTTTCACGCTGTTGGTTGTCGATCCGAAGCCCAACTGATCTGCAGTGAGTCCGTAGTGCGTGATGGCGACCTTGATACGCGCTACCACTCCATCGACCTCCTGCTTGCGCAGCTTCTCAGCCTGTCGTTGGAGTGTTTCGATCTGCTTCTGAATCTGCTTGTAGCTTTGAGTCATCGACCTGAATCCCGAGATGTTGAGAGGACTCGACTTTAGTCCCATTGCCAGGTCGCGCAAAACCGACGGCCGGAAGCGGAGAAATGCCGCAGCTCACTTCCTGACTTTGGCAATCTCCGACTGCAGCTCCTTTACTGTTGCCTCGCCCACCGCTGCCGTTTGCTTCTCGATCACGGGCTTCACCTTTTCGCGCAGCTTGGCCAGTTCGGCCGCGGGCAGTTCGGTGACCGTCATGCCGGCCTGCTTGAGCGCCTGCAGCGCGCTGTCGGCTGCGCCGCGCGAAGCCTGGCGCTGGAACGTCGTCGCCTCCGCAGCCGCGTCGGTCACGATCTTCTTCTCCTCGGCGCTCAAGCCGTCCCAGGTTTTCTTGCTGATGATGAGAGCCTGCGGGTTGTAGATGTGCCGCGTCTCGGTGAGGTGCTTCTGCACTTCCGCGAACTTGGACGCAAGAATCGTCGTGTTCGGATTCTCCTGACCGTCGACCGCCTTCTGGTCCAGCGCCGAATAGAGTTCGGGAAAGGGCAGCGGCACCGCGTTGGCGCCCAGCGCGCTGAACAGGTCGATGTAGATCGGCGACTGGATCACGCGGATCTTCAGGCCCGCGATGTCCTCGGCCTTGGCGATCGGTCGCTTGCTGTTGGTCAGGTTGCGAAAGCCCAGGTCCCAATAGCCCAGGCCGTGCAGCCCCTTGTCGTCGAGCCTGGCCAGGAGCTTCTGGCCGAAGGGGCCGTCGGTCACGGCATCGGCCTCCTGCGTGTTGCCGAAGAGAAACGGGAAGTCGAGCACGGCGAATTCCTTCACCTGCGCCGCGAGGATGCCGGCATTGAGCACCGTCATCTCCACCGTGCCGCCCTGCAGCGCGGAGACGGTCTGCAGATCGCCGCCGAGCGAGCCGCCCGGGAACAGCTTGACCGTGATCTTCTTGCCGGACTTCTCGGCCACGAGGTCGGCGAACTTCTGCGCGCCCTGGGCCTGCGGATGGCCGCTCTGGTTCTGGAATGCGAATTTGAGCGTACGCTCCTTGACCTGCGCCGCCGCGCCGGTGACGGCAAGCGCAGCCACCGCGGCGAGCAGGGCCTTGTGCATCGATAGCTTCATGGTTCGTGTCTCCTTGTGATCAACCGTGGAAAAACTTCGCGGGCCAGGTGACGAGCCAGGGGAACAGCACCATGAGGAACAGGATCGCGAACTCCGCGATCATGAAAGGCACCACGCCCTTGGTGAGGTCGTCCATCGAGATCCGGCCCACGCCCGCCACCACGTTGAGCACGGTGCCCACGGGCGGTGTGATCAGGCCGATCGAGTTGTTGATGATGAACATCACGCCGAAGTAGACCGGGTCGATGCCGGCGGCCTTGATGATCGGCATCAGCACCGGCGTGAGGATCAGGATGGTCGGCGTCA
The DNA here is from genome assembly GCF_018614955.1 of Variovorax paradoxus. Classification (GTDB taxonomy): domain Bacteria; phylum Pseudomonadota; class Gammaproteobacteria; order Burkholderiales; family Burkholderiaceae_C; genus Variovorax; species Variovorax paradoxus_J. Next base: position 59,032 of record NZ_JAGGNV010000049.1, on the reverse strand, counting down.
TGTCCATCGCGGTGCCGACGACCATCACGAGCACCATGATCGCGAGCATCAGCAGGATCTTGTTGTCCATGAAGGGCTGCAACAGGCCGACCACCTTCGAGGGCAGGTCGGCCACGGTGATGAGCCAGGCGCTCACCATCGCGGCTGCGATCAGGAACATCACGATCGCACTGGTCTTGGCGGCATTCACGAACACCGCGTAGAGATCCTTCCAGCTGAGCTCGCGGTAGATCGCCATCGAGACGAAGAGCGCATACACCGCGGCGACCACCGCCGCCTCGGTGGGCGTGAAGACACCCATGCGCAGCCCGACCAGGATGATCACCGGCAGCATCAGCGCCCAGAGCGCACCGCGGAAGGTCGCGAGTATCTCCGCGGTCGACTTGGCGGGCGGCGGCACGATCTTCTCGCGCCGCACCAGCCAGGCCCAGGTGAGCCAGAGCGCGCCGCCGATCAGCAGGCCCGGCACGATGGCCGCGAGGAAGAGCTTGGAGATCGAGACGTTGGCTGCGACGCCGAAGATGACGAGCCCGATGCTCGGCGGAATCACCGGCCCGATGACGCCGGTGGCGGCGATCAGCCCGCCGGCGCGGGCCTTGTCGTGGCCGGCGCTCACCATCATCGGCAAGAGCAGCGCAGTCAGCGCAGCCGCGTCGGCGACCGCCGACCCCGAGAGTGCCGACAGCAGGCAGCCGGCCATGATCGTCACGTAGCCGAGGCCGCCTTTCACGTGGCCGACGAGCGCGAGGGCGAAGTCCACGATGCGCCTGGACAACCCGCCTGCATTCATGATCTCGCCGGCCAGCATGAAGAACGGAACGGCCAGGAGCGGAAAGCTGTCGGCGCCGCCGATGACGTTCTGCGCGAGGATCTGCGCATCGAAGAGGTCGAGGTGCCACATCAGCGTCACGCCGCTGGCGAGCAGCGCGAACGCGATCGGGATGCCCATCGCCATCGCGACGAGCAGTGAGCCGACGAAGACCAGGATCGTCATGGCCGCGCTCCCGTTTGGGTCCCCGCATCGGCCTGCTCGCCGAGGATCTGCTTGAGTTGCGTTGCTTCCTCGGATTCCTGGATCATGACCAGGTCCTCGTCGGCGATGCGACCGGACACCAGGCGAAGCAGGTCGAGTGCGAGCAGGAATGCGGCGAGCACGGCAAAGACCACGCCCGACAGGTAGACCACGGCCATCGATGCGCCCGTGACCGGTGCGACCACGTCCCAGTTGATCTTCGTCTGGGCCACGCTGCCCTGGAACAGCAGCCACACGATGTAGAGCATCACGACATGCCCGACCGCCAGGCAGAACTTCTTGGCCGAAGGCGGCAGCCTCCGGACCACCATGTCGACGCCGAGGTGCCCGTGCTCCTTCAGCGCCACCACGGCGCCGAGAAAGGTCATCCAGATGAAGAGCCAGCGCGAGACCTCCTCGGATACCGTGATGCCCGAGTTGAAGCCGTAGCGAAGCACCACGTTGCCGAAGACCAGCACCACCATCAATGCCAGCGCCGCGGCGATCAGCGCCTCGATGCCGGTGCAGCATCGGTCGATCCAGCGATTCATGTTGTTGTCTCGATCAGGCCGCCTGCGCGCGCTGCATCTCGACCAGCGCACGCAGGCCGGCCAGGTACGAATGCGGACCGAGCCCCTGGATCGTGCCCTTGACCGCCGGCGAAATGATCGAGTGCGCGCGCCACGTCTCCCGCGCCGCGATGTTCGACATGTGGATCTCGAAGACCGGGAAGGGCATGGCCTTGATGGCATCGTGCAAGGGAACGCCGTGCTGCGTCAGGCCGGCCGGGTTGACCAGCGCGCCTTGCGCCTGGTCGATGTTCTTGTGCAGGAAGTCGACCAGATCGCCTTCGTGATTCGACTGGATCGTCTCCAGCTCGACGCCGAGCTCGGTCGCGAGCTTAGCGAGGCGCTCGTTGATCTGGGCCAGCGTGGTCGTGCCGTAGATATGCGGTTCTCGGCGCCCGAACAGGTTGAGGTTCGGGCCGTGCAGGACGAGGATCTTCATGGTGCCGCTTCGATTCAAGGATGGGACTTGCGCGCGCGGGCCAGCTCGTCGTTGTAGAGCTTGACGATGCCCGGGTCGTAGCTGGCGGCGAAACGCTCGATGACCGGCTTGGCGATCTGGCGCATGCGCGCCTGCTCGGGCGGTGCGATCTCGTTGAACTGGATGCCCTTGGCCTGCAGTTCGCCGACGGACTTCTGCGCCGCCGCGCGGCTGACCTGGCGCTGGTAACCGCGGGCTTCGTCGGCGGCGTCGCGCATCATCTTCTGCTCCGCCGGGCTCAGCGAGTCCCAGAACTTCTTGCTCACCAGCATGATGTTCGCGGCGTAGACGTGGTTCGTGGCGCTCACGAACTTCTGCACTTCGAAGAACTTGTTCGACAGGATCACCGCGTAGGGATTCTCCTGGCCGTCGACAGCCTTCGACTCGAGCGCCCCATAGAGCTCGGCGAAGGGCATGGGCACCGGATTGGCCTTGAAGGCCTTGAAGGTGTCGAGGAACACCGGGTTGGGAATGACGCGAATCTTCAGGCCCTCGAGGTCCTCGGGTTTCGCGATCGGGCGCTTGCTGTTCGTGACGTTGCGAAAGCCCAGGTCCCAGTAGCCCAGCGCGACCAGGCCCTTCTCGGGCAGCTTGGCGATCAGCGCCTGGCCGAGCGGCCCGTCGAGGAGGGCGTCGGCCTGCGCGAAGGAGCTCACGGCAAACGGGAAGTCGACCAGGCCGAACTCCTTCACGATGCCGGCCAGAGAAGTGGTGGCGGGCGCCGACATCTGCTGCACGCCGCCTTGCAGCGCCGACTGCTGCTGCATCTCGTTGCCGAGCTGCGACGCAGGGAACTCCTGCACCTTGAGCTTGCCCCCGCTCTTCGCCGCGAGCAGCTCGGCGAAGCGCTTGACGCCGAAGCTCACCGGATGGTCCGGGTTGTTCAGGTGGCCGAAGCGGATGACGCGCTCCTGCACGTCCTGGGCCAGGGCCGGCAGCGTCAGGGCCAATGTCGCGCCGGCGATGGCCAGCGATCGATAGAAGAGGGTTCTCAAGTGGGACTCCGGTGGATGAGGGCCGATGCGCCGGCTCGCTGGGGCAGGCGTCGCTGGGGCGCCGCATCATAGGCAGCAAGTGGAAAACATTTCCACTAGGGAAAGCACTTGGCAAAATGAGGTGTAGAGTTGGACGCGTCATGACCGCCATACTCGAACGCAGCTTCAAGGTGCTCGAACACCTTGTCGCCTACCCGGAAGGGCGAGCACTTTCGGCACTCGCCTCCGATCTCCAGATGCCGCTGAGCGCGACGCACCGATTGCTGTCGGAACTGATCCGCTGCGGCTACGTGCGCCAGGACCAGAGCCACGGCAACTACATGCTGACGATCAAGCTGGTCTCGCTGGGCTTGAGCTTCCTGAGCAACAGCGGCGTAGTCGACGTGGCGCAGCCGCTGCTCGATCGCCTCGCGGCCGAATCGGGGGAGCTCGTCCGGCTGGCCGTCGTCGACGGCGACGAGCTCACCTTCGTCGCCAAGGCACAGGGCGCGACAAGAGGATTGCGCTACGACCCCGACATGGGCTTGTCGGTGAATCTGTCCTGCAGTTCGGCCGGACACGCGTGGCTGTCCACCATGCCGGAGGAGCAGGCGCTCCAGTTGGTCGCGAAACAGGGGTTCGGCACGCCTGCCGATTTCGGGCCCAAGGCCGTGACCTCGGTGAAATCGCTGCTGGTCTACCTGCGTGCGGCGCGCAAGCGCGGCTTCGCGATGATCAACGAGGTCTTCGCGCCGGCCATGACAGCGATGGCGGCACCCGTGCGCGTGGGCAACGGTGCCGTCATCGGCGTCATCACCATTGCAGGCCCGCTCGTGCGGTTGACGGAAGCGCGCATGCTGGCCATGGGCCCCACGCTTCTCGCGACCGCCGAAGAGGTGGCCTATGCGAGCGGGGCATCGGCGATGTTCAAGCGCAGAGCTTGATCGGTCGGCGAGCTTCGGGACAATGGGCAGGATGAACCTCGCACTCGCCCTGATCGCTCCCCTGGTGCTCCTCGCTGGCAAGAGCGCTGCCGCCGCAACGGTCCAGGCGCAGGAGGGCGAGGACTTCGTCGTCGCCGCTTCGGCGCGGGTTCGCTACGGCGCCGGCGACCGCTGGGTCGAGAAGATCGTTCGCGGCCCGGCAAGCTGCACCAACGAGTTCTTCGGCACCGACCCGGCACCGCATGTGCGCAAGTCGTGCACCGTCATCGGCCCCGCCCCGGCGAGGGCGGCCAGATCGATGGAGGCTTCGTCGAAGCCCGCGGCGAGCGGCGTCGCCGACGTGGTGGATCGCGCAGGCAAGATCGTTCCCGCGGCCTACCGGGCCATGGCTGCGGCCATGAGCGAGGCGGAGGGCATCGCGTACCGCTACGGCCCGGACCCAGCGCACTACGGCGCCGCCAACGCGAAGCCTCCCACCCTGTACGAGCGGCAGGACCATCTCGCGCGCTGCAACGAAAAGGGCGCCTGCCTCACCTCCTGGCAGGTCGGCGGTCCGCGCAAGGAGGTTGATTTTTCCTACTCGACCAACCAGTCCAGCGTCGTGTTCCTGGCCGACGATCCGGTCCAGCGCGCCGGTGTCGGCGATCTGCAGACATCGGCCTTCGAGACCAACACCTACGCACAGAAGCCGCAATTGCCCTGGCAGCACGGGGGCGGCGGCCTCGACAGCGTGAATGTCGTGAAGTACCGCGCCGCCGGCCTGCTGCCGAACGACGGCAGCGCCCGCCCCGTCGCGGCCGGGCGCTGCAGCGGCCCGCCGGGCAATTGCCCGACCTCCGTCATTGCCTTCCAGAACGGCCTGCTCGCCACCACCGGCAGCAACACCGCCCACAACCTCGCCACCGCGCAGCTGGCGCCGAACAAGGTGCCGACCGCCGTCGCCATGACGAGCAACAGCGAGTTCGCCTTCGTGACCGTCTGGGACACGGCCGAACTGAAGGGCCAGGTCGCGGTGGTCGCGCTGGCGGGCTTGTGCGACGGCTGCAAGCTCGAAGGGCCGTACTACGAGTGGTGGAGCGAATGGCAGGGCGTCTACCCGGGCTTGCCGAACATGGGCAACATCGCCTTCATGAAGGTGCTGGGCTACGTCGACCTGCCGGCCGACATGAAGGCGCCGACCGAGATCGCCGTCACCACCGGCATGCACCCGTTCAACACCGTGCTGGGCGGCGGCCTCTTCATGGGCCAGACGCACTCGCCCCTGAGCAGGCACTGGCGATCCTTCACGCGCTCGGGTGACAACTACCAGCGCTACGCCAAGGGCGGCGTGGCGGTGGTCGTGTCCAAGTCCGAGCAGAAGGCGGCCTTCATCGATCTGAGGCCGCTCTTCGGCTACGTCAACGGCGTCTACTTCAGCGAGGCTGTAGCCAGCATCGGCCCGGTCGGCCAGGACGAGCGCCAGTGGCCGCACGGCTTCGGCTTCAAGCCGCAGGCGCGGCCGGTGGTGGCCAAGACCATCGCGCTCGATGCACGGCCCACGGCCGTCAAGACGACCCTCACCCGGACGAAGGATGGCCACGCCTGGATCGCCACGCAGGAGGGCAGCCTGCGCATCTTCAGCCTGGGCGGTTATGCACCGGGCGCCGAGCTGCGCTCGGGTTCGCCGCAGGCGATCGCGGCGCAGGGCAAGGTGGCCGTCGGCCGCAATCCGACCTCGCTCGCCAATTCGAAGGGCGAACCCGATGCCGACACGCGGACCGATCCGCTCAACGGCCAGGTGATCGTGACCTCGCGCGGCGACCGCAAGATCCAGTGGGTCCGGTTCTCGGAAGACGGGAAGAGCGGCCGCGTGGTGCGCACGCTGCAGGACAGCCGCATCGTCGATCCGATCGCGAGCGAGGACATCGACAACTTCGCCAACGTCGGCCTGACGCTCAGCGTGGCGGACTATGGCGGCCGTTCGGTGCTCAACTACCGCTACGGGCCGGTGGTGTTCGCCGACCGGGGCGCCGAATGGGCCTGCCAGCCGCCGGGCGGTTGCCCGGTGAAGCCCACAGGCAGCGTCGCCATCGAATTCGGCGGCGGCTTCAAGATGCAGGGCCGGCCCTACCAGATCAATACTTCGAACGTGCCCTGAGCACCTCCGGCAACGCATCCCCCGCGCTCAGCTTTTCCGTCACCAACCCGATGAACGCCGACACCGCCAGCGGCAGCTGCCGCCGGCTCGGGTAGAGCACGCTCAGGCCCTGGCCCGTGCGCTGGTATTGCGGCAGCACCCGCAGGAGCCGGCCGGCCTGCAAATCGAGCGTGGCCATGGCGGGCGGCAGCAGCGCGATGCCGAGTCCGGCCACGGTGGCCTTGCGCAGCGCCTGGGCTGTGTTGCCGCTGAAGCGGCCGGCGACCTGCACTTCTTCCTCCACGCCATCGGGGCCGGCCAGGCGCCAGGTGCTGCGGCCGCTGGGATGGGCGGTGGTCACGCAGTCGTGGTCGGCCAGGTCTTGCAGCGTCGCGGGCGTGCCGCGCGCTGCGATGTAGGCGGGGCTCGCCACCATGCCATCGCTGCGGGCGCCGAGGAGCTGGCGGCCGACATAGTCCGAGTCGCGCAACGGGCCGCCGCGAAACGCGACGTCGATCTGCTCGGCGATCAGATCGGCCTTGGCATCGCTGAGCACGAAGTCGAGCCGCACCAGCGGATGCGCAGCCAGAAATTCGGCCACCCACTCCATCGGGAAGAAGTCGAGGAAATCGGCCGGCGCCGCCACGCGCACCAGGCCGCTGGGCTCCTGGCTGCCCGTCATCAATGCCTGTCCGGCCTCGACCAGCCCGTCGACCGCGCCCGCGCAGCGCTCGTGGAAGGCCCGGCCGGCGCTGGTGAGCGTGAGCTTGCGGGTGGAGCGCTGCATCAGCCGCGTGCCGAGCTGCGCCTCGAGCTGCTGGATGCGCCGGCTCACGGTGTTGGGCGGCAGGCCCAGCCGCCGTCCCGCCTCGGCAAAGCTGCCATGGCGCACCACCTGCACAAACATGGCGATGTCGTTCAGGTCGAACATGGCGTGGCAATTCCTTCTATCGATGGATGAGTGCAATCCGATTGTGCCGTCTAGTCGATCAATGGGTACGACCCTAACCTTCTGAACATCGGGCCCCAGGGCGGCCCTTCAACTCCGCAAGGCACCCCCCATGACCCAACAGCAACAACCCCGTATCGGCATCGTCATCGGCTCGACCCGCGAAGGCCGCTTCGGCGAAAAGCCCGCGCAGTGGATCCACGAGATCGCCAGGCAGCGCACCGACCTCTGCTTCGAGCTGATCGACTTGCGCGATCACCCGCTGCCTTTCTTCAACGAGCCGATGCCGCTCAGCTACGCGCCGGCGAAGAACGAGGCCGCGCGGCGCTGGGCCGACAAGCTCGCAACGACCGACGGCCTGATCGTGGTCACGCCCGAGTACAACCACGGCCCGAGCGCGGTGCTGAAGAACGCCTTCGACTACGCCTGCAAGGAATTCACCCGCAAGCCGATCGGCTTCGTGGGCTATGGCGGCGTGGGCGCGGCGCGCGCCGTCGAGCAGCTTCGGCTGGTGGCCACCGAGCTGCAGATGGCACCGGTGCGCAATGCCGTTCACATCGGCATGGTGGAGTTCCTCGGCATCTGGCAGCAGGGCAAGAGCTTCGACGACTTTCCTCACCTGGCGCAGGCCGCCAACGGGCTGCTCGACGACATGGCCTGGTGGGCCAAGGCGCTCAAGACCGCGAGGGAAACGGCATGACGACCGACCTCGCCACCGAAGCCCGCGCCATCGTCTACCGCACGCGCGGCAGCACGCACGGGCCGATCACGCGGCTCGTGAGCCCGGGCGATCTGGGCGAGTTCCTGAAGCCCTTCGTGTTTCTCGACCTCTTCGGCTTCAAGCCCGAACCCGGCCACAAGGGCTTCGGCATGCACCCGCACTCGGGCATCGCGACGCTGACTTTCATGATCGAAGGCGACGTCGGCTATGAAGACACGACCGGCAAGAAGGGCGTGCTGCCCGCCGGCGGCATCGAGTGGATGCGCGCCGGCAACGGCGTGTGGCACGACGGCGCGCCGGCCGGCGACTCGCCGGTGCTGGGCTTCCAGCTCTGGGTGGCCTTGCCCGCAGCGGAAGAAAACGCGCCGGCCCAAAGCCTTTACCTCGCGCCCTCGCAGGTGCCGCAAGAGGGCCCGGCACGGGTGCTGCTAGGGCGCTACGGCAAGGCCCAAAGCGCCATTCCGGCGCCGGCGTCGATGAACTACCTGGCGGTGCGTCTGAAGGACGGCGAGCGCTGGCGCTACACGCCGCCCGCCGGCCACACCGTGGCCTGGGTCGCGGTCAACGCGGGCCGGCTCGATGCGGGTGGGCCGGTCGCCACCGGCGAGCTCGCGGTCTTCGAGGAATCGGGCGAGGCCATCGACTTCGTGGCCCACGGCGACACGGCCTTCGTTCTGGGCTCGGCCGTGAAGCATCCGCACGAACTGGTGATGGGCCACTACTCGGTGCACACCAGCAAGGCGGCGCTCGACCAAGGCGAGGCCGAGATCCGCCGCATCGGCGCACGGTTGCGCGAGGAAGGGCGGCTCGCCTGATCGCGCCCGGGCCTCACTCGTGAGCGACGGGGGCTGCAGGCGGCCCAGGGATAAGTCTTAGAACGTTTCCCAGTCTCCGTCGCCGGTGGGCGCAGCCGCTGCGGCGAGCTGCTTGCGCTGCGGCGCTGCGATGGCTTGCCGGACGCGGGCCGGTTGCGCTGCCGTCTTGCGCGCGAGAGGCACCACGGGCCGGATCATCGGCTGGTTATCGAGCTTGAATACGCTGACGGCTTGCGACAGGCTGCCGGCCTGTTCCTGCAGCGATTGCGCTGCAGCTGCCGCCTCTTCCACCAGCGCCGCGTTCTGCTGCGTCACCTGGTCCATCTGCGTGATCGCCTGGTTGATCTGCTCGATGCCCTGCGTCTGCTCGTGGCTCGCCGCAGTGATCTCGCCGATGATGTCGGTCACCCGCTTCACGCTGCCCACGATCTCTTCCATCGTCTTGCCGGCTTCGCCCACCAGCGCACTGCCCGCATCCACCTTGCCCACCGAGTCGTCGATCAGGCCCTTGATCTCCTTGGCCGCTGCGGCCGAGCGCTGCGCGAGGTTGCGCACTTCGGCCGCCACGACCGCAAAGCCGCGGCCCTGCTCGCCCGCACGGGCGGCTTCGACCGCCGCGTTCAAGGCCAGGATGTTGGTCTGGAAGGCGATGCCGTCGATCACGCCGATGATGTCGACGATCTTTTTCGACGAGGCGTTGATCGAGGCCATGGTGTCCACCACCTGGCTGACGACGCTGCCGCCCTTGACCGCCACTTCGGAGGCTGACAGCGCCAACTGATTGGCCTGGCGCGCGTTGTCCGCGTTCTGCTTGACCGTGCTGGTGAGTTCTTCCATCGAGGCCGCGGTCTGCTCCAGCGAGCTGGCCTGCTCCTCGGTGCGTGAAGACAGGTCCTGGTTGCCCGAAGCGATCTGCGTGCTGGCCGTCGAGACATTCACCACCACGCCCTGCACCTGCTGCAGCGACTTCTGCAAGGCCGTGCGCATCAGGTCGATGGCACGCAGAAGGCGGCCGGTTTCGTCGTTGGCATAGCTTGTCTGCGGCGCACCGGTCAGGTCCATGTCGGCGATCGACTGCGCCATGGTCTCCGCCCGGCGCAGCGGATGCGTGATGCTGCGCGCCAGGAACCAGGCCAGCAGGGTGCCGAAGATCAGCGACAGCGTGGAGCAGACGATCAGCAGCGTCGTGGTTTGCGCGCGCAGGTCCTCCGCACGCTTCGCTGCGGCATCGAGGCCCGCGCGCTGCAGATCGACCATCTGCTTCACGCCTGCCAGGTAGCTGACCGAAGTCGGTTCGAAGCGCGCAGTGAAAACGCGGCCGGCGCCTTCGAGGTCGCCAGCCAGCTTGAGCTTGCTGACCTCTTCGCGCGCGGCGAGGTAGTCCTTGCGCAATTCGCCCACCTTCTGGAACAGCTCGCGTTCCTCGGGCTTGACCATCTGCCCTTCGATGAACTTCTGCAGCTCGTTGGTTTCCTTGATCGACGCCGCCGTGGCGGGCGCGAAATAGGCGATCAGGCTGGCGTCGCTGCTCTTGGCGATGGCAGCAGCCCGCTGCACGCCCGATGTGGTGTGGCGCAGCCAGTCGGAGCCGGCGCGTTCGGTCCGGACGTTGTCCTGGACCATGCCGGTGATCTCGACGCCGAGCTGCCGCAGCTTCAGCGCAGCAATCACGCTGCTTGCCAGGAATAGGGCGAGGATCACGCCCAGCACGATGGCCAATCGCTTGGCGATCGAGATATTGCTCAAAAACATGGAGGCTCCGGGAGACGAGAAGGTCAAAAAAAAGAGAAAAGACAGACCTATATCGGCAGCCGTTGCCAAAAGTTAAGAGAAGACTCGGAGAATGTGGAACGCCATCACTTCAGGGTGAAGCGCGCCGTTCCCAAGGTCTTGCCCGAATTGGTGACCACGGCCACCGCCTTCGTGCCGGCGGCCACCTTGAAACTGCCCTTTGCTTCCAGCTTGTCCCCTGCGGGCTTGAGCTCGACCTCCGTCTTCTCGGCGCCCGCGAGCAGGGTGACTTTGGCCGAGGCCTTGGAAAGATCCATCGGCTTGCCGTGGTCGCTGAGGTACAGCTGGAGCGCGTCGGGCTTGGCCACCAGCTCGAAGTCCGCTTCTTTTCCCGCAGCGACCAGGCCGCCGTGCCGCGGCTTGTGGTCGTCGTGCTTGTGGTCGCCCGCCGCAAATGCGCCGCCGGCAACAGCCAGGGCCAGGGCGGCCATCCATGCTTGCTTTCTCATGAAGAATCCTTTTCTCGGTTGGTTGAACAAAACGGTCACAAGGCATCTTTGCCCTTGGCCTGCACCAGCCGCTCTGCAGCCTCGCGGCCGAAGAGCCAGAACATCGCCGGCGTCAGGAAGGTGTCCAGGAGCGTCGAACTGATCAGGCCGGAAAAGATGACGACGGCGACCGGATGAAGAACCTCGGTGCCGGGTTGCTCGGCCTCGAACAGCAGCGGAGCCAGCGCGAACGCGGTCACGAGCGCAGTCATCAGCACCGGCGCCAGCCTCTCCAGCGAGCCGCGAAGGATCATCTTCTGGTCGAAGTTCTCGCCCTCGAAGCGCATCAGATTGACATAGTGGCTGACCTTCAGGATGCCGTTGCGCACCGAGATGCCGGCCAGCGTGATGAAGCCCACGAGCGCCGCCACGGAAAGCGGCTGGCCCGAGAGCCACAAGCCCATGACCGCGCCCACGAGGGCCAACGGAATGTTGGCCATGATGAGCAGCGAGAGCCTGGTCGACTGGTATCGGCTGTAGAGCACGACAAACATCAAGGTGAGGGAAACCAGCGACAGCAGGCCGACCAGCCGGGACGCTTCTTCCTGCGCCTGGAACTGGCCTCCGAGCGTCACGAAGTAGCCTTCGGGCAGCTGGGTCTGCGCCACGACGCGTCGCATGTCCGTCACGATGTCGGAGAGCACGCGCCCCTGCGCGTTGGCCGACAGGACGATGCGGCGCTTGCCATCGTCGCGGCTGATCTGATTGGGCCCGTCGCCTTCCTCGATGGCAGCGAGCTTCGACAACGGGACGCGGCCGGACGGCGTCTCGATGAGGATCTGCTGAAGTCCGTCCGCCGAGCGTGCGGATTCCGGCAGCTTCACGACCAGCGCGAAACGGCGGCCGCCCTCGATGATCTGCGTGACCTTCTCGCCTTCGACCAGGCTTTGCAGCGCCTTCAATATCTGAGGCGCCGGGACGCCGTAGAGCGCCGCGGCCGCATAGTCCACCCGGACCTTGATCTGGGGCGCCAGCACCTGCTTCTCGATCTCCAGGTCAGCCATTCCCGGGATGGCCGCCAGCTTGGCGCGCAACACATCTGCCTGGCCGCGAAGCGTGTCCAGGTCCTCACCAAAGATCTTGATGGCAATCTGCGAGCGCACGCCCGAAAGCATGTGGTCGATGCGATGGGAGATGGGCTGCCCGATGGAGATCGCAGCCGGCAGGTTGACCAGCCGGGTGCGAATATCGGCGGATATTTCTCACATCGACCGGCTCAGTTCACCCGTCGGCTTCAGTCCCACATCCAGTTCGCTGACGTGCACGCCTTCTGCATGCTCGTCGAGTTCGGCGCGCCCGCTTCGGCGCCCGACGTGGGTGACCTCCGGCACCTGCTTGATCAGCACTTCGGCCTGGCGTGCCAGCGCCGCGGTCTCCGCCAGCGTGACGCCGGGGTTCAAGCGCATGCCGACAAGCAAGGTGCCTTCGTTGAAGGGGGGCAGGAAAGTCGTCGGGAAGAAGGGCACAGCCGCGAGCGAGACCAGCACCGCGATGCAGCCGGCAGCGATGGCGCCCCTGGGTTGGTCGAGCACCTTCTGCAGGCCGCTCGCATACCGCGCCTTCAGCCAGGCCAGCAGCTTGGTGTCGCCATGGTCGAGCGACTTCATCCGCGGCAACAGGTAGTACGACAACACCGGCGTCACGGTCACCGACACGACGAGGCTGGCGAGCGTCGAGACGATGAACGCGACGCCCAGCGGCACGAACAGCCTGCCTTCCATGCCCGGCAATGCGAACAGCGGAACGAAGACGAGAACGATGATGATGGTGGCGTAGAGGATGGACGAGCGCACTTCCATGGTGGCTCGCGCAACGACTTCGACTGGATCGAGGCGGTGGTCCGGATGCCTGGCCCGGTCTTCCCTCAATCGCCGGATGGCGTTCTCCAGGCCGACCACCGCGTCGTCGACCAGACCGCCGACCGCGACGGCCAGGCCGCCCAGCGTCATGGTGTTGATCGAGAGGCCGAAGTACCTGAACACCAGGGCCGCGATCAGGATCGAGACCGGGATGGCAGTGAGCGCGATGACGGTCGGCCGCAGCGTGCCCAGGAAGAAGTAAAGAATCACCGCGACGAATACCGACGCCCCGACCAGCTTCCATTGGAGGTTGTCGATCGATGCCTCGATGAAGCTGGCCTGTCTGAAGGTCACTCTCGGCGCGTCCATGCCTGCAGGCAGGGATGCCTTCATGCCGTCCATGGCAGTCTCGATGGATTCAGTCAGCGAAATGGTGTCCGCTGTGGGCTGCTTCTGGATGCCCAGGATCACGGCAGGCTTCCCCTCGAAGCCCGCGTCGCCGCGCTTGAGTGCCGCCGCGAAAGTGACGTCCGCAATCTGGCGCAGGAGGATGGCCTGGCCATTCCGGGACGTGAGTGCCAGGTTCTTGAGTTCGTCGAGCAGCGAGGTGCGTCCCAGATGGCGGATGAGGTACTCGCGGCCGTTGAGCTCAAGGAAGCCGCCCGAGGTGTTGGATGAAAAGCCCTTGAGCGCAGCCTCCAGCTGGTCGTGCGTGATGCCCAGCTCCGCCATGCGCCTGGTGTCGGGCTGGACCTGGAACTGCCGTACCTCGCCGCCGATGGGAATCACCTGGGCGACGCCGGGAATCGCCATCAACCGAGGCCGAAGCACCCAGTCCGCGTACTCGCGCACCGCCATCGGCGAGATCTTCGCGGTGTCCACGGGAATCGCGATCTGCATGATCTCGCCCATGATGGAACTGATGGGCCCCATCCGGGGCACCACGCCCTCCGCCAAGCCTTCCTCCATCGACGCCAGGCGCTCCGACACCATCTGCCTGGCGCGGAAGATTTCGGTGTCCCAGCCGAAGGTCACATAGAGGAAGGACAGCCCTGCCGAGGACACCGAACGAACGGTCTCGACGCCGGGCAATCCGTTCATCGTCGTCTCGAGCGGGAAGGTGATGAGCTGCTCCACCTCCTCGGCGGCCATGCCGCCCGCCTCGGTCATGATGGTGACCGTCGGCTTGTTGAGGTCGGGAAACACATCCACCGGCGTGCGCGACAGGATCCATGCGCCGTAGACCATCAACACGACGCTCGTGATCAGCACCAGCAGCCGGTTGGACAGGCTGCTGGTCAGTAGCCACTTGAACATTTGCGGCTCCTGTCAGCGGACTTGGTTGATGAGGCTTGCGCCTTGCGTCGCCACGCGGTCGCCGGCCTTCAAGCCCGAAGTGACCGCAACGGATACGCCGTCGAGCGGCAGGACGCTCACGATGCGAGGCTCGAATTTTTCCGGCGCCGTCTTGACCCACACGATGGTCTGGTTCGACGGGTTCTTCATGAGCGAGGCCGCCGGAACGGCAATGCCCTCCACCTTCGACAGCGTCTGCACGTAGACCTTGACGGGTTGCCCGACCGCCAGCTTGGCCAGCACCGCACCGCGGGCCGCGAAGCTCAGCGGCAGCGCCTGTTCGCGCAGCGTGCGGGCGGCGCCGAGGAACCGAAGCGGCACGCGCTCGTTGCCGATCGCGAGCGTTGCGCCTCCGACATTCGCACCGAGCTCGGGGTCGAAGGACAGCGCCTCGACGCTCAGGCGACCAGGGTCGACGATCTCGTAGATGAGCTCTCTCGCATCGACCACCTGGCCTGCGACCACATGGGCCGCGGCGATGACGCCGGCCACCGGTGCGACCAATGCTTCCCGACCGGTCAGGCCGGCGCTCACGGCACCGGCGCGCGCAGCCAGGCTGGCGAGCTCTCCCTCGGCTGCTTCGATTTCCTTTTTGGGGACCGTGTCCGACAGCTCCCTGAGCCTGGCCAGGCGCTTTTCGGCAAGTGCCCTGGAGGACCGCAGCTCCGCCAGTTGAGCGGATTGGACCGAGCGCTCCAGCGGTGCCGTGGACGGAACCACCCACGACAGGACCTCGCCCTTGCGAACCGACCGACCGACCGTGGGCAAGCCTTGCGGACCCGGCTCGACGCGGCCGGCCGTCGTTGCTTGCACCTTGCCCCGGCGTTCGGGTCCATCGTGACCTTGCCCGCCAGCTCGACGGTGCGCGCCAGTTGCTCCGTTTTCGCCACTGCGGTTCGCACGGTGAGCTGCCGCTGCGCCCGCTTCGGAAGGAAGACGCTTCCGTCAGGTTGACGGCTGGGACCGTTCGAGTTTGCCGCCGGCGCGGACTCCCCGTGGCTGTGGCCGTGTTCGTCCGCAGCCCAGGCGGAGGCGGCGCAGCCGACGATGGCAGCGAATAGGAGCCTTGCGATCATGCTTCACCTCCCATGCGAGCACGTTGAGCGCCAACGGCGCGTCGCCTGAACCAGGCAAGCGCTGCGAGTACGACGACCGCGCCGGCGGCCCACGCCGCGTAGGGTCGCCAGCCACGCGCGGGCGAGTCGTGAGCGGCAGCCTCCTCGTGCAAGTCCAGCTCTCCCGCCAGAAGGTCGGCGTCCTTGCCTGCCACGATGGAGGCAGTGACCGCGATGACGCCAGGCTTGAGTTCTTGCGCAAGAGCGCCCTCGTACTCACCTTCGGCGTGCTGTTGGAGCGCGACTCTCGCGCCACCGATCTCGAGCTCGACCTTCGCATCTTTCACCGGGGCGTTGTCCCCGAACCTGTCGAGGTAGACGGTCAGTTGCTTGCCGTCGACCACCCCCACCAGTTCGAAGACTTCGGAGACGGCCGAGAAGCGCGGCAAGGCCGGGCCGCTGGCTGCGGCTGACGCGCCATGGTCGTGTCCGTGTTCGTCGGCTGCCACGGCCGGCATGGCGCACACGGCGGCCACAAGGCCCAGGCCCGCCAGCATGTTTCTTGGATTCATTGCTTGTTCTTTCATGACTTACTCGGGCAACAGGCCGAGCGATTGGCGCCATTGCGAGATGGCTGCCGCGAGTTCGATGCGGCTGCGAGTCGCCTGGCGTTCGGCGTCGGTGGTCTCCTGTTCGACGCGCAGGCGGGTCGGCAGGTCCGTTTCGCCGAGGCGGAAGGACTTCGCGAAGAAGCCCCGCGATTCGCAGGCAAGCCGGCTGCGACGCTCTGCCGCCGCAACCGCTGTCGTGAGCGCTGCGACGCGCTCCCTTGCAGCTCTTGCCTCCGCCTCGATGCGTGCCTGTTCCAGCGAAAGCTGGGTCTCGGCCTCGAGCTGTTCGGCGCCGGCGCTCGCGATCTTCGATTCGCTGCGGCTGTGAGCGCCGAGCGGAATGCGCACACCCACGACGAGCGCTTGGGCATATCGCTCGCCGAGCTCGGCGCGCTCCCGGGAGAGGCCGAGCCTCAACTCGGGATTGGCGTGTGTCTGTGCGCCGGCGAGTTCAGCCTGTCGCCGTGCAAGGTCGGCCCGTGCCGCCAATTCCCGCAGAGCGGGATGTGTGGCGTCGGGCGCCGCCACTCGCGGGGCCGCTTCAGACACGAGGTCATCGCCGGCAGGCGCTGCCTTGCCGGTCAGGGAAGTCCAGCGCTGGGCCGCCTGCGACAACGCGACCGTCGCTTCGGCGACCGCGCTGTCGGCCGCAGCCACCGCGCCCTCCGCCTGGTGACCATCCGAGCGCGCCAGGTCGCCCGCCTTGACGCGCCGAGCGACGTCCGCGGCAAGCTGCTGCGCATTCTCCAGGCGCTGCTGCGCCAGCGAACGCTCGAGGCGAGCGCGCTGATGGGCCCAGTGGGCTTCGCGAACCTCGGCGGCCAGTCGCCATCGCGTTGCGAGCAGCCGCGCCTCCACTGCATCGGATTCGGCCGAGGCGGCTGCCAGCGAACGCGAGCGTTCGCGTGGCAGCCATAGCGGCACAGCGACAGTGGCTTCGTACTCGCGGGCTCCGCTGTTGTTCGTCGTGCGGTCGCTCTTGGCGATCAGGTCCAAGGCAGGCGGCTCCGGGCTCCAGCGCTGCGCCGCACGCTCGCCGGCGGCTGCAGCGTCGCGGCGCAGCGCCGCGGCACGCTGTTCGGGCTGGCGAGCCCATGCGGCTTCAAAGCCCTGCTTGATCGTTTCGCCACCCGTCGGCGGCAGTTGCGCTTGCGCGGCCAAGCCATAGGCCAGAAAGGCAGCTGCCAGCGCACCGGGAACATCCCAGCGTCTTCTTCTCATGTGAAATCTCGTCGCGATGGCGGGCGCGTGTGCCCGCTGGTTCATGAACCCGACGAGGGGTGGCGCACCCGGAGGGCGTCGAAGGAAGCACCGCCTCGTCAGCCTGTCAGCTGACGAGCGTCAAAGGCGGTCTGAAGAGCGTTTCGACGAAGCGGTCAGGCACTGCTGACGCATAAGGCACGTAGAACGTGCGGTGGCCAAAGGGTCTCGGGACGCTGTCCGAAGCGGGGACAACGGCCGAGTTCATCCCGTGGCAGACGCCGCAATCGGGGTGGTCCGCAAGCGAGCCGGCCTGGCTGTCACCTGTTGGCCCGTCGGCATGTGCCGCTCCCTGATGAGCGTGCTCGTGGTGGCCGAAGTGGGTGGCTTGACTCTGCTCCTCATGTGCGCACACGCTCGCCGCCGAAGCCCAGGACCACTGGAGCGGCAGCAGGAGCATCAGCACGATGTAGAGGATGCGGCGCATGAAGCGCGGCAGTCTAGCAAAGCAGGCGATAGCGCCGGTTCCTGAAGGGTTACTGTGAGCGTTGATTCACCCGCTTCGACAACTGCTCTGCGCTCTCTTTTCGTTCGCTGTAGCGATCCACCAGGTAGGGCGCGGCATCGCGCGTGAGCAGCGTGAACTTGAAGAGCTCTTCCATCACGTCGACCACGCGCTCGTAGTACGACGAAGGCTTCATGCGCCCCGCATCGTCGAACTCGAGGAATGCCTTGGCCACAGAAGACTGGTTCGGGATGGTGAGCATCCGCATCCACCGGCCCAGCACGCGCAGCTGGTTGACCGCGTTGAAGGACTGGGAGCCGCCCGAGACCTGCATCACGGCCAAGGTCTTGCCCTGGGTCGGCCGTACCGCGCCGAGAGCCAGCGGAATCCAGTCGATCTGCGCCTTCATGATTCCGGTCATCGACCCGTGCCGCTCGGGCGAGCACCAGACCATGCCCTCGGCCCATTGCGCCAGCTCGCGCAGTTCGCGCACCTTCGGGTGGTCGTCGGGCGCGCTGTCCGGCAAGGGCAGGCCCGCCGGGTCGAAGATGCGCGCCTCGCCGCCCATGCTCTCCAGCAAGCGCGCGGCTTCCTGCGTCAGAAGCCGGCTGTACGAGCGCTCGCGCAGCGATCCGTACAGCAGCAGGAAACGCGGTGCGTGCAGCGACGGCGTTCGGCTGAGCAGGCGATCCAGCGTGGGTCGATCGAAAAGTGCGGGATCGATGTGGGGCAGCTCAAGCATCGCGTCGGACACGCCGTCCCTCCGCATCGATGACTGCTTCCCCGTCTTCCTTCGAAAACGCACCGCGCTGCGGCGACGGGAGGATGTCGAGGACCAGCTCCGACGGCCGGCACAGCCGGGTGCCCAGCGGCGTCACGACGATAGGGCGGTTGATCAGGATCGGGTGCTTCAGCATCAGGTCGATCAACTGCTCGTCCGTCCATTTCGGGTCGTCGAGGCCGAGCTCGTCGTAGGGCGTGCCTTTGCGGCGCAGCAGCTCGCGGGGCGTGATCCCCATGGCCGCGATCAGGCCGATCAGGGTCTCGCGGCTCGGCGGCGTCTTGAGGTATTCGATGACGCGGGGCTCGACGCCGCTGTTGCGGATCAGCGCCAGCGTGTTGCGCGAGGTGCCGCAGGCGGGGTTGTGAAAGATGGTGATTTCAGGGTTTGGGGATTGCATGTCTGCGATTATGCAAATATTATTGAACTATGGAAGAGAATGATGTCGTCAGATCCCTGGCTGCGCTGGCGCAGCCGCTGCGTTTGCAGGTTTTCCGCGCGCTGGTCGTTGCCGGCCCCGGTGGCCTGACCCCCGGCGCGCTGGTCGAGAGCCTGAACGTGGCGGCGACCAGCCTGTCCTTCCATCTCAAGGAGCTGATGCATTCGGGGCTGGTCTCGCAAGAGCGCAATGGCCGCAACCTAATCTATCGCGCGTCCTTCCAGCAGATGAATGCGCTGCTCGGCTATCTGACCGAGAACTGCTGCCAGGGCGAGCAGTGCCTCGCCGCGGCGCAACAGGATTGTTCGTGTTGAAGGAGAACCCATGAAGCGATTCCATGTGCACCTCAACGTGCAGGACCTCGAGGCGAGCATCGCCTTCTATTCCCGGCTCTTCGCCTCCGAACCGGCGCGCATCGAAAGCGACTATGCGAAATGGATGCTCACGGATCCGCCGGTGAACTTCGCGGTCTCGGCCCGCGGCGGCGCCTTGGGCGTCGATCATCTCGGCCTTCAGGCGGAGAGCCCGGAGGAGCTGGTCGAACTGAAGGCCCGCGCGCAAGCCGCGGACACGCAGCTTCTCGATGAAGGGGCCACCACCTGCTGCTACGCGCGCAGCGAGAAGCACTGGGTCACCGACCCGCAAGGCGTGGCCTGGGAGCAGTTCCATACGCTCGACAGCATTCTCGTGTTTCGCGAAGCAAAGGCGACGGAGACTCCCGCCGCCGCTTGCTGCTCTCCGGCGTCTTCCTCCTGCTGCTGAGTTCGACCATGACTGAAAAAATCTACAACGTGCTCTTTATCTGCACCGGCAACTCGGCGCGTTCCATCCTGGCCGAAGCCCTGATGAACCAGGCCGGACACGGCCGCTTCAGGGCTTTCTCTGCCGGCAGCCATCCCACCGGCAAGGTGAACCCGCTGGCACTGCAGGCGCTCACGTGGCTGCACCTGCTCACCGAGGGCTACCGCAGCAAGAGCTGGGTCGAGTTCGCCCAGCCCGACTCGCCGCGGCTCGACTTCGTGCTCACCGTCTGCGACAACGCTGCCGGCGAGGTGTGCCCGGTATGGCCAGGCCAGCCGATGAGCGCCCATTGGGGCGTGCCCGATCCGGCAGCGGCCGAAGGTTCGGACGAAGAGAAGCTGCGGCATTTCCACGATGCAGCGCTCACGCTCAAGCGGCGCATCGAGCTGATGCTCGCGCTGCCCTTGGCGCGCCTCGATGCGATGTCGCTCCAGAACGAACTGCAGGACATCGGCAAGGCCGGAAAGACCGTCGCCCAATGACCACCAACGTGCTCATCCTCTGCACCCACAACTCCGCGCGCAGCGTGCTCGCCGAAGGCATGCTGAACCACCTGGCCGCGAAAGCCGGCAAGGACGTGCGGGCCTTCAGTGCCGGCAGTGCCCCGAGCGGACGTCTCAATCCCTTCGCGCTGGAAGCGCTGACCGAGGCCGGCGTGGACGTGTCGCGCTACCGCAGCAAGAGCTGGGACGAATTCGTCGGCGACGACAAGCCGGTAATGCGCATCGTCATCACCGTGTGCGACAGCGCGGCGCAGGAGACCTGCCCCTATTGGCCCGGCAGCCCGGTCAAGGTGCATTGGGGCTATGCCGATCCCTCGAACGCGCCCGGCGGCGAAGAGGGCAAACGCGTGGCTTTCGAGCTCACGCGGCAGGCCATCGCCTATCGCATGACCCAGCTGCTGGCCCTGCCCCTGGAATCCATGAGCAACACAGACCTGCAGCAGGCGCTCACCGCGATCTCGCAAAGCTGACGGCATGGCGGATCTTCCTCGCAAGCTGCTGGCCGAGATGCTGGGGACGGCGCTCCTGCTCGCCGTCGTGATCGGCTCCGGCATCATGGCCGAGCGCCTGTCCGGCGGAAACACCGCCGTGGCCTTGCTGGCCAATACCCTGGCCACCGTGGGCGGCCTGTACATCCTGATCGAGGTCTTCGGCCCGATCAGCGGTGCGCACTTCAATCCGGCTGTCAGCGCAGTGATGGCCATGCGCCGCGAGCTTCCCGCCTCGAGCCTGGTGCCCTACGTGACAGCGCAACTCGTGGGCGCCATGCTCGGCGCCTGGCTGGCCCACGCGATGTTCGACCTGAGCATCCTGCAGTTCTCGGCCAAGCTGCGAATCGGGACGGGCCAATGGATCGCCGAAGCCGTGGCCACGGCCGGTCTGCTGCTGGTCATCCTGCGCGCCCCGGCAGGCCGTGCGCCGGCCATGGTCGCGGCCTACATCGGGGCGGCCTACTGGTTCACCGCATCGACCTCGTTCGCCAATCCTGCGGCGGTGTTCGGCCGCATGTTCAGCGACACATTTGCCGGCATCGCGCCCGCCAGCGCGCCGGGCTTCATGCTTGCGGAGTTGATCGGAGCGCTCATCGGCCTGGCCGTCCACAATGCCTTCGAGCCGCGCCTGCATCCTGCGGGCCACCCCAATGTGATCGAATCCTCGGGCCAGCAGCAGGACTAGGGCCTGTCAACAGGCCCTAGGTTAGATTCACTGAATGAGCCGATTCGCGACAGTGGCAGCCCTGGGCACAGCGCAGACGCTGGCCTGGGCCTCCTCCTACTATCTGCCGGCGATGCTCGCGGTGCCCATGGCGCGCGATCTGGGCATCGCGCCCTCGACGGTCTTCGCCGCTTTCTCGGTGGCGCTGATCGTCTCGGCCGCGCTCGGACCCTATGCGGGGCGGGCGATCGACCGCTTCGGCGGCCGGCCCGTGTTGATCGCGAGCAACCTCGTGTTCGCCGCCGGCCTGGCTGCGCTGGGATGGGCCGACAGCACGCCTGCGCTGTTCCTGGCCTGGGCGCTCATGGGCGTTGCGATGGGCAGCGGACTCTACGAAGCCGCCTTCGCCACCGTGGTGCGCCTGCACGGCCAGCAAGCGCGCAGCGCCATCACCGGCATCACCTTGTTCGCCGGCTTCGCGAGCACGGTCGGCTGGCCCGTGTCGGCGGCGCTCGAATCGCACTTCGGCTGGCGCGGCGCCTGCATGGCCTGGGCCGGGCTGCACCTGCTGATCGGCTTGCCGCTCAATGCCTGCCTGCCCCGGCTTCCGCACGCAGGCGCGGCGGATGCGGCTGCGTCGGCGAAGCCCGAGACGGCGCCGCTGCTTGCGGGCGCCGAGGCGCGGCGCGCGGCCCTGCTGATGGCCTATGTGTTCGCCGTCACCTGGTTCATCAGCACCGCGATGGCCGCGCACCTGCCGCGCGTGCTGCAGGCGACCGGCGTGGGCTTCGCGCTGGCCGTGTCCTTCGCGGCGCTGGTCGGGCCGGCGCAGGTGGCGGGGCGGGTGCTGGAGTTCTCGGTGCTGCAGCGCTTTCATCCGCTGCTGTCGGCGCGCCTGGCTGCCATGGCGCATCCGCTCGGCGCGATGGCGATCGGGCTCGCAGGTGCGCCGGCTGCGGCGGTGTTCACGGTGCTGCATGGCGCGGGCAACGGCATCCTCACGATCGCGATCGGCACCTTGCCGCTGCTGTTGTTCGGGTCGCAGGGCTACGGCCGGCGGCAGGGGCTGCTCATGGTGCCCGCACGCCTGGTGCAGGCGGGGGCGCCCTTTCTCTTCGGGTTGGGCCTGGACCGCTGGGGCGCGCAATCCTTGTGGATTTCCGCCCTGCTGGGCGTGACGGCGTTGGGCGCGTTGATGTGCATCCCGGTGCCGAACGGCCTTGCCAAGCGCGCAACAGCGCAGTCGACCGGCACCCCCTGAGCGCGCCGCGCAGACTCACGCCGGCGTGCGCACGGTCAGCGCCGTGTCGCGAAACTGCCGTGGCGTGACGCCGGTCCATTGCCGGAACCGGCGGCTGAAGTAGACGGCGTCGCCGAAGCCGCACTGGTGCGCGACATCGCCGATGCGAACGCTGGAGGTGAGGAGCAGTTCCTTCGCGTGCTCCAGGCGCCGCTCGGTCACGAGCTCGGTGAAGGTGCGGTCGGTCTGCTTCTTCAACAGGTGCGCGAGGTAGTTCGGGGACAGCATGGCCGCGGCCGCCGCGTCGTTGAGCGACATCTCTTCGTGCAGGTGCTCGCGCACGTAGCGCATCACGCGCTGCAGGGCGTCGTGCCGCGAGCTGCGGCCGCTGCTGTGGCGCGTGGCCTGTTCCTGGATCTGCGCCTCGTGCCGCTCGCAGGCCAGCCCCAGCAGTTGCAGCAGGATGCCGCGGATCGCGCTGCGCGTTCCGAGGCGCCGTGCCTGGTTCAGCGCCGACAGTTCATGGAGCCAGCCCAGGATGCGGGCGAAATCCGCGTCGCCGAAGCGGAAGTCGACGTACTCCTGGAAGAGAAACGGAGCCAGCTCGGGTTGGCGGGCGATCGAGACCTCTTCCAGGTCGAGCGGCTCGACATCGAGCTCCGGCCAGAGAAAGCCCTGGTCGAAGTTGACGATGGCATAGCGCGCGCCGGGAGGGTGAGGAACCACGTGGACGCGGTAAGGCAGCACGAAGCTGAGGCAGCCGGCGCCGAAGTGCCGCACCGCGCCGCCGATGAGCTGCTGCGAACCGCCTTCGACGCCCACCTGGATCTGGAAGTACTCGTGCCGATGCGGCTGCGCGAGCACGTCGCGCGCGCCCTCGAAGCGGATGTCGAAGTCGAGATGGTCGGCGCGCTCCTGCATGCCGTAGAGGCGCAGGCCGGGGTGGCGGGTGAGGGTGGGCATCGCGCCATCGTAGACGCGTCCTCGTTCTGCGTAGATGCGTGCGGGATCGCAACCACATCCCGGCCAAAGAATGACTCGCCTGAAAACGCTGAAGGAGACCCCCCATGTCCAGTTCACGTCGCGGCCTGCTGGCGACTTCCGCCGCCATGGCGAGCGGTGCCCTCGCCGGCTGCGCCCTGCCGGCCGGCGCCGCGCGCTCCCCGAGCACGCCTTTCGATGTTTCTTCGTCGATGGTTCCGATCGTCGGCAGCGAGCAGGTGTTCCCGGTGCGCCGCGTCTACTGCATCGGGCGGAACTACGCCGCCCACGCGCGCGAGATGGGGTCCGATCCGAGCCGCGAGCCGCCGTTCTTCTTCCAGAAGCCGGCCGATGCGATCCAGGTCGTCATGCCCGGCGCCGTGGCCGACCATCCCTATCCCAGCCTGACGAAGAACTATCACTACGAGGTGGAGCTGGTCGTCGCGCTGTCCAAGGGCGGCCGCAACATCGCGATGGAAAACGCGCTCGCCCACGTGTATGGCTACTCCCTCGGCCTGGACATGACGCGCCGGGACCTGCAGCGGGAGATGGGCGACCAGAAGAAACCGTGGGAGATCGGCAAGAGCTTCGATCATTCCGCGCCGGTCGGTCCGATCCATCCGGTCGCGCGGGTCGGCCACTTCACGGATGGCGCGATCTGGCTCAAGGTCAACGGCCAGACCAAGCAGAGCGCGACGCTCAAGCACATGATCTGGTCGGTCGCGGAGCAAATCAGCCGCCTGTCGCAGGCTTTCGAACTGATGCCGGGCGACATCATCTATTCGGGCACGCCAGAGAACGTGGGCCCCGTGGTGCGCGGCGACCTGATCGAGATCCACATCGACGGTTTGCCCAACCTTTCGGTGCGCGTGGTCTGAGCAGCGGGATCAGGCCTTCTCGGAAAGCTGCCACAGCGCTGCGCCGGGGAAGCTGCCCAGCGCCTCAGAGAGGCGGATGACGCCGCCCTGCACCACGATCGTCTCGCCGGTCAGCAGGTTCTCGAAGGCGGCACCGTCGGCCGCCTCCGGCACCCGCACGCTCGTGTCCTGCCACACGTCGCCAAGCGGCAGCTGGCCCTCGGCGCCGACCAGGCCGGTGAACAGCCGGCCCGCGATCACCACCAGCCGATGCTCGTCGTGCCGGCGTGCGAAGGCGACCACGTGCTCGGCCTTCGCGCCGCCGGCGGCGAGGCGTTCGTAGCTTCCCTCGCGGAACAGCACAGGGTGCGTGCGCCGAAGCGACAGCAGGCGCCAGATGAGCCAGAGCTTGGCCCGGCCGTCGTGGGGCGCGCGCGCGAGCGCGTTCACGCGTGTTGCGACATCGGGCGCCTTGGCCAGCGCATCGAGCTCGTCGAGCAGCTGCTCGCGAACGCGAAAATCCACCGGACGGCGGTTGTCGGGATCGACCAGGCTCAGGTCCATCAGCTCGTTGCCCTGGTACAGGTCCGGCACGCCGGGCGACCCGTATTTCAGCAGCGCGAGCGAGAGGCTGTTCAATGCGCCGAACCATGCGAGCCGCTCGCCCATGATCTGTAGCTCGTCGAGAAATCGGTTGTCGGGCCCGGGCCTGAGCAGCGCGCGCGCGAAGCCTTCGAGGGCACGCTCGTAGCCTTCGTTGGGATAGGTCCAGCGGGTGTTGAGCTTGGATTCGCGCGCCGCCTTCTGCATGTAGCGCACGATGCGTTCGGCGTAGGGCTCGCGCGTCGCGTCGTCCAGCCCAGCGGCCGGCAAGGTGCCCAGCAGCGTCTGGTAGAGCAGGTACTCGTCTGCAGCCGTTGGCGCGACGGGTGGTGCGCCTCGGGCTTCCAGGCGTTTGCGCACCGGCCGGGTGAAACCGCGCCAGCGCCGCAGCGCCAGGCGCCAGGCCGCCGGCATCTCGGACAGCACGTCGATGCGGCAGCGCACGTCCTCGGAGCGCTTGTTGTCGTGCGTGGAGGTGGCCAGCATGGTGTGCGGCCAGCGCCGGCCGCGATCGGCACTGGCCTCGTGGAACTCGGCGACCGTCCTGCCGAAGCGGGCCGGCTCGCCGCCCACCTCGTTGAGCGAGCAGAGGGGAAAGTAGCGATAGAAGGCGGTGTCCTCCACGCCCTTGGCCGTGACCGGCGAAGTGAACTGCTGGAAACGGATCGCCAGGCGCAGCACGCGCTGCTGGAGTTCGGCATCGGCGCCGGATACCGCGCGGCCGAGCAGCGTCTGCTGCACGAAGTCGAAGATCGTGAGATCGGCATCCTGGCTGCCGCGTTCCGCCTCGCGCCGGGCCCAGGCAATGAGGCGTTCGTCCTGCGCGGAAGGCGCCTCGATGATGTAGGTCCGGTACACCGGCAGGCAGGCCGCGATCTCGCCGAGCGCACGGCGCAGCGCATTGAAGGTGTAGTCGCGCGTGCGCCGGTCGGCGCGCGCGATGCGCAGCAATTCGGTGGCCAGCATGGTGAGCTCCGAGGCCAGGGCGCTCTGCATGATGTCGCGCTTGCCGTCGCGCGCCAGGGTCTCGAAGTCTTTCTCGACGCCGGTGAAATTGCGCCAGATCTTCTCGAACTTCGTGGCCGCGGCAGTGTCGACGAACACGCCGTTGGCCACGTTGGCGAAGCGGTAGCCGGTGGTGCCGTGCACATGCCAGTCTTCGGGCACCTCCTCGTCTTCGGCGACGATCTTTTCCGCCACCACGTAGAGCGGGCGCGCGGGCCGGCCTGCCGCATCCCGCGCTGCCAGCAGCAGGCCCGCGCGCCGCGCATAGCCTTCCTGGAGCTGGCGGAAGTAGCGCGCCGGATCGTAGAGGCCGTCCGGGTGATCGATGCGCAAGCCGTCGACGCGGCCCGACGCCGCCAGGTCGAGCGCGAAGGACTGCGTGGCCTCGAACACCTCGTCGCGTTCCATGCGCAGCCCGGCGAGCGAATTGATGTCGAAGAAGCGGCGGTAGTTGATCTCGTCTGCGGCCACGCGCCAGTAGGCGAGCCGCCAGGCCTGCGCTTCGATCAGCGCATGCAGCTCGTCGCGCATGCCCGGCAGGTTGAGCTCGGCCACCCGCCCCGTGATCGCGCGTGCCGCGTCCGGATTGCGGGCGGCAAGACGGGACAGATCGGCCTTGAGCAGTTCCTTGTCGCGGGCGCGCTCGGCGCGGGCGACGGGATCCTCGGCATCGCGGCCCGGCAGCCGGCCGAAGGCGGTCACCGTGCTGGCCAGGCGCGCCGCAAGCTCCGCATCGTCGACCTGCGTCTCGATGCCCGCGAGCACGCGCGGATAGGTCTCCGGCGCCAGCGGAAAGCGGTGTTCGAAGTAGTGCAGCGCCAGGCTTCCGGCTTCCTCATCGAAGCGCAGCACCAGATCGCCGCTCGCAAGCACGTCGCCATAGTGGTCGCCCAGCACCGGCAGCAGCACCTTGCCCGCGAGCTCGGGATTGAGCGGCTGCCAGTCGATGTCGAAATGCTGCGCGAACAGCGAAGCGGGTCCGTTCTCCAGCACGTCCATCCACCACGCGTTGTCGGCGCCCATCACGCCCATGTGGTTGGGCACCAGGTCCAGCAGCTGGCCCATGCCGTGTTCGCGCAAGGCCGCGACGAAGCGGTCGAAGCCCTCGCGCCCGCCGAGCTCCGGATTGACCTCGTCGTGCGCGACGACGTCGTAGCCATGCATGCTGCCGGCGCGTGCGCGCTGGATCGGCGAGCAGTAGATGTGGCTCACGCCCAGGCGGGCGAGGTAGGGCAGGACGCGGATGGCGTCGTCGAAGCCGAAGCCCTTGTGGAACTGGAGCCGGTAGGTGGCGCGCGGCACCGATGTGCGGGTGCTGCCGCGGCGCTCGATGCCGGGCGCGCGGCGCGGCCGCGATGCGGCCATGGCGGCGCACAGGCCGGAGACTTCCTCGCTCGCTGCCAGCGCCTGCAGATCCAGCGGCAGCTTGCGCTGCCAGTTCGGCTGCTCCGCGGTGGTGCCGGGCAGGTTGACCTGGTCCGTGACGCCGAGCGCGTCCTCGAACTGGACCATCATGATCGCCGAGGGTGCGGCGGCGAGAAAGGCGTGGACCGCCTCCACCGTGCGCGGCGCCAGCGTCGGGCGGCCGGTGGCCTCGGCGACTTCCTCGGCCGACAGCAGACCCGCGCGCTCGATCTGCAGAAGCAGCCCCACGCGCTCCCGCGCGCGGTCGAGGAGCTGCTTCTCGAACAGCGACAGCTCGGGAAACAGGCCGAGCTGCAGCCGCAACCGGAGATCCTCTCCGCTCCACCATCCGGCCAGCGTCGGCAGGTCATGCGTGCCGATCGTGGCCAGTGCGTCGGGCGGATAGTCGGCCGCGGACTTGAAGGCGCCGTCCTCCGTGCGTTCGAAGAACAGCACGCGGTAGGACAGCACGTCCACGCGCGCCAGCGCCTCGCGCACCTCCGGCGCCACCGTGCCCAGGTCTTCGCCGATCACCATGCAGCGGTTGCGCCGGCTCTCCAGTGCGACGATCGCGAGCAGCTCGTCGAGCGGGTAGTGCACATAGGCGCCGTCGCGGGCGCTCTGCCCGGGCGGTATCCAGAACAGGCGCATCAGCCCCATCACGTGGTCGATGCGCAGCGCGCCGGCGCTCTTCATATTGGCGCGCAGCGTGTCGATGAAGAGCCGGTAGCGGTCGGCGCGCAGGCAGTCCGGCCTGAGGGGCGGCAGGCCCCAGCCCTGGCCGCCGGGATTGAACTCGTCCGGCGGCGCGCCCACGCTGGCGCCGGCGGCAAAGCAGGCGCGTTCGCTCCAGACCTCGGAGCCCGCGCGGTCGACCGACACCGCCAGGTCGAGGTACAGCCCCACGCCCAGCCCCAGCGTCTTGCAGCAGGCGTTGGCGCGCGCGAGCTGGCACTCGGCCAGCCATTGCAGGTACTGGTGGTACTGCACGCGCTCGGCATGCTGGTGCGCGAAGGCCGCGACCTCGGGGCCGGCGGGATCGCTAAAGGCCTCGGGCCATACCGGCCAGCCCCAGACGGCCGGGTCTGCTGCGTGGAAGTGGGCCTGCAAGGTCTCGAACAGCGCATGGCGGTACAACGCATCGCCGCCTTCGGCCACGAAGGCCAGGAAGGCGTGGCCCGCGTCGTCGCGCGCGGCGTTGCCGTCGACCGACAGATGCTGTTCGCGAAAGTGCGTGTAGAGAAGCTTCAGCACCTCGAACTTCGCCGCGGCCACGCCTGCGTAGTCGACCAGCGGCGCCTCGCGCAGGCGCGCGAGCCGGGTCTGGAACTCGATCGAGTGCACCAGCTGCCGGGCCGCGTCGCAATCGGCGAAGCCGTCGACCGCCTCGACGTCGATGTAGAGCACGTTGAGCTGCCGGCGCGAGGAGGGGCTGTAGGGACTCGCATGCGCCGGGTTGTGCGGGAACAGGGCATGCAGCGGATTGAGGCCGACGATGTCGGCGCCGCGCGCAGCCATCTGCGCGACCAGCTGCGCGAGATCGCCGAAGTCGCCGATACCCCAGTTGCGCGGAGAACGCAGCGCGTACAACTGCACCGCCGGCCCCCAGATGCGGCCGCCGTCCTGCAATGCCGCCGGGCGCCAGCAGCTTGCGGGGGCGCTCACGATCAGCGTCTCGCTGGCCGGGCCGGCCAGGCCCTCGATGCGGAGGCGGTGGTAGCCGGCCGGCAGCGGCAGCGCGAACGAGAGCTCGCGCTCGCACCAGCGCACGCCACCATGCTCGGCCTGCGCGAGCTCCGGCAGGGCCGCCGCGTCGAACTCGCCCTGGTGCTGCGCGCCGCCTTCTTCGTCCAGCTGCCAGTGCAGACGGCCGGTCGTTGCAGGAAGGCGCAGGTGCAGCAGCCAGCCCGGTGCCCCGGCGCGCACCGCATGCACCGGCGGCAGGCCTTGCGTCCATGCGGCGCGGCGGGCCGCGGCAAGCGCGTCCTCGGCCGTCGTCGCGGCGTCGATGCGGACGTCGAGTTCCGCCAGCAGGGCGATCAGGCTTTCGCGCGGCACCGCACGGCGCGTTCCCCAGACGTCCTCGTAGTCGGTGGCGATGCCGAAGTGCGCACACAGGCGGGCCAGCGCTTCGTCGTCGCCCAGGGCGACGCGCGCGGCTTCAGCCAAGGCGGGCCTCTTTCTGCAGCAGCGTCGCATGCACCGCGCCGGGCGCCAGCTGCAGCGACGCGGCATTCGCGGCCTGCGCCGCACCGATGGACCACAGCAGGTCGCCGGGCGGCGCCGCGCATGCCATCTCCTCGAGCCCGAAGTTGGCGAGCAGGTGCAGCGCCGCGCCCGACCCGAGCGTCCAGTCGACTTGCAGCAGCGCGCCTTCGCAGCGAAAACGGCCGGCGCCGCGCTGGCCCGCCAGCATCGGGACCAGGCGCCGCTGCCGCAAGGCCAGCAGTTCGCGCACTTCGGCGAGGCGGGCGCTGTGGTGGGGAACATCACGCTCCTCCCAGCGCAGCTTGGAGGCCAGGAAGGTGGTCTCGGCATTGGGATCGGGGATGCGCGCGCGTGCCGCCTCGTCCGCAAAGGCTTTGAATCGGCCGAACTCCTCGCGCCGGCCGCGCGACACGGCGGCGGCGAGCTCGGGTCCGAAGTCGCAGAAATACTGGAACGGCGTCGACGCGGCGAACTCCTCGCCCATGAACAGCATCGGCACATGCGGCGACAGCAGCACGCAGGCGGTGGCCGCGCGCAGCATCGCCGCATCGCCCAGCATGTGGATGCGCTCGCCGAAGGCGCGGTTGCCGACCTGGTCGTGGGTCTGCAGGTAGGACACGAAGGCGGCCAGCGGCAGGTGTGTGGAGGGCTCGCCGCGCGGCTCGCCGTCGCGAAAGCCCGAAGGCTGCCCCTGATAGACGAAGCCCTCGGCCAGCGCGCGCCCGAAGCGCGCCACCGGCTGATCGGCATAGTCGGCGTAGTAGCCGTCGGCTTCGCCGGTGATCAGCACGTGGGCCGCATGGTGGAGGTCGTCGTTCCATTGCGCCGTGCCCGCGAGCGGAACGCCCTGGGCATCGCGCTCGAGCAGCGAGGCCTGGTTCGCATCGTTCTCCAGCACCACGTGCACGCGCCGCTCGCGGCCCGGCCCATCGTGCAGCGCCTCGCAGATCTCGCGCACGATGTGCTTGCCGGAATCGTCGCGTATGGCGTGGATCGCGTCCATCCGCAGGCCGTCGAATCCGAACTCCACGACCCAGTAGAGCGCGTTGTGGATGAAGAAATCGCGCACCGTGCGCGCAGCCTCGCCGTCGTAGTTGATGGCCGAACCCCACGGCGTCTGGTGCGCGGGGTTGAAGAACTGCGGGCAGTAGGCGTGCAGGTAGTTGCCTTCGGGGCCGAAATGGTTGTAGACCACGTCGATCAGCATCATCAGGCCCAGCCCATGGGCGGTGTCGACCAGCGCCTTGAGCTCGTCGGGCGTGCCGTAGGCGGCATCGGGCGCAAACTGCAGCACGCCGTCGTAGCCCCAGTTGCGCCGTCCCGGGAAGTCGGCCAGCGGCATCAGCTCGACGGCGGTGACGCCCAGCTCGGCCAGTGCCTGGAGGCGCTGCCGCGCGGCCGCGAAAGTGCCTTCGGCGGTGAAGGTGCCGACGTGCAGCTCGTAGATCACGGCCTCTTCCCAGGGGCGGCCCCGCCAGCCATGGTGCTGCCATGCATAGGCCGTAGGGTCGACGATGCGGCTCGCGCCGTGCACGTCCTCCGGGTTGAAGCGCGAGGCCGGGTCCGGCACGCGCAGGCCGTCCGGCAAGCGGAAGCGGTAGCGGTCGCCGGGCCGCGCCTCGTCCAGGTCGAGACGGTGCCAGCCTTCCGAGTCGCGCAGCATGCGATGTGCGCGCGCGCCGGCGTCGGGCCCGTGCTCCAGCATCACCCGTTCGACGGCCGGCGCCCAGAGCGCGAAACGCACGCCGCCGTCGGGCAGCACGCCGGCGCCGAAAGGCATGGCATGCACGCGCTTCATTCGGAATCTTCCGCACCGCCCGCGGCGCGGCTCAGCAGCACGAAGGACCGCCCTTGCAGCGGGTAGCTCGGCGCGGTCCAGGCTGGTGCTTTTTCCTCGGGGCTGCTGGTCTTGTCCGGCGGCAATGCCTGCGTCGCGGTGTCGATGAGCAAGTGCCAATTGCCGAGGCTCGCGGACGGCAGCACGAACGCGATCTCGTCGTGGTGGGCATTGAAGAGCAGCAGGAAGTCGTCGTCGCGCAGCGCCTCGCCGCGGGGTCCCCGCTCGGTGATGCCGTTGCCCGAGATCAGCATCGCGAAGCATCTCGCCCGGGCATCGTTCCAGTCCTCGGGCGTCATTTCGTGGCCGTCCGGCTTGAGCCAGCACACGTCCTTGACCGCGCTGCCTTCCAGCGGCTTGCCGTTGAAAAAATTGCGGCGGCGAAAGGAGGGATGGGCGCGCCGCAGCGCGATCACGCGCTGCATGAAGGCGAACAGCGCATCTCCCGCAGGCGTCGGATCCCAGTTCAGCCAGGCCGTTTCGTTGTCCTGGCAGTAGACGTTGTTGTTGCCGTTCTGGGTGTGGCCGCGCTCGTCGCCGGCCAGGATCATCGGCACGCCCTGCGACAGCAGCAGCGTGGCGATGAGGTTGCGCTTCTGCCGCTCGCGCAGCGCCTGGATCTCCGGATCGTCGCTCGGCCCTTCGACGCCGCAGTTCCAAGACAGGTTGTGGTTGTTGCCGTCGCGGTTGTCCTCGCCGTTGGCCTCGTTGTGCTTCTCGTTGTAGGAGACCAGGTCCTGCAGGGTGAAGCCGTCGTGCGCGGTGACGAAGTTGATGCTGGCGTGCGGCCGCCGTCCCGACCAGCCGTACAGGTCCTGCGAGCCGGTGAGGCGTTGCGCAAGATCGCCCATCACGCCGTCGTCGCCTTTCCAGTAGCCGCGCACGCCGTCGCGGAAACGGTCGTTCCACTCGGCCCAGCCGTAGGGGAAGTTGCCGACCCGGTAGCCCCCGTGGCCGAGGTCCCAGGGCTCGGCGATCAGCTTTACGCGGTTGAGCGTGGGGTCCTGGCGGATCGCATCGAAGAAGCCGCCGAGGTTTTCGACCTTGCCGGATTCGCGCGCCAGCGCTGCGGCGAGGTCGAAGCGGAAGCCGTCCACGTGCATCTCCTCGACCCAGTAGCGCAGCGAGTCCATCACCAGCTGCAGTGCGCGCGGATGCTCGAGATTCACCGTGTTGCCGCAGCCGGTGAAGTCGTCGTAGAAGCGGCGGTTGTCGGCGGTGGTGATGTAGTAGGAGGCGTTGTCGACGCCGCGCATGGACAGCGTCGGCCCCAGATGGTTGCCCTCGCAGCTGTGGTTGTAGACCACGTCGAGGATGACCTCGATGCCTGCCGAGTGCAGCGTCTTCACCATGGTCTTGAACTCCTTGACCTTGAGCGAGGCGCAATAGCGCATCTCGGGCGCGAAGTAGGCCAGGGTGTTGTAGCCCCAGTAGTTCTGCAGCCCTTTCTCCGCCAGGTGGTGGTCGTTCAGGAAGCTGTGCACCGGCAGCAGCTCGACGGTGGTCACGCCGAGGCGCTTCAGGTAGTCGACCACCGGCGCCGAACCGAGTGCCGCATAGGTGCCGCGCAGGTCCGGCGGCACCTCGGGATGGGTCATCGTGAAGCCGCGCACGTGCAGCTCGTAGATCACCATGTCCTGCCACGAGATGTGCGGGCGTCGGTCGTCGCCCCAGGTGAAGGCGGGCTCGAGCACGCGCCCCTTGGGCATCAGCGGCGCGCTGTCGCGGCGGTCGAAGGAGAGGTCCTCGCGCTTGCTCCCCACGGTGTAGCCGTACAGCGCGTCGCCCCAGCGCAGCTGCCCGATCGTGTCCTTGGCATAGGGGTCGAGCACCAGCTTGTGCGGATTGAAGCGATGCCCCTCCTCGGGCTTGTAGGGGCCGTGCACACGATAGCCGTAGGCCAGCCCCGGGCGCGCCTCGGGCAGGTAGCAGTGCCAGATGTCGTCGGTGCGCTCGCGCATCGCGATGCGCAGCCGTTCGTGGCGGCCCTTCTCGTCGAAGAGGCAGAGCTCGACCTTTTGCGCATGCTGGGAGAAGAGCGCGAAGTTCACGCCCTGGCCGTCCCAGTGGGCGCCGGGCGGGTAGGGGCGGCCGGGCCAGACTGCGGTGATCTGATCGTTGGTCTTCATCTAGGAAGCTTGTCGTCTGGGCGGTCGCCGGGATTCTTGCGCTCGCGCGGCCACCATTGCTCGATGCGCTCCGCGGCCCAGTCCTTGCCGCCGAGGCCGAAGGCCAATGCCAGCGCGAAGACCACGCCGGCCAGGATCACGAGGAAGCTTTCGCGAACGATGTCGCCGCCGACCTTGATCTGGTCGAGCGCGATCAGCACCACGAACACCATGATCGCGTACTGCGCCAGCTTGCCGAGGAACACCGCGTCCTGCAGCTTGATGTTGCGGCCGTAGGCGGTGACCGTGTCGCCGACGAAGCGCGCGAAGTAGGAGCCGAAGGCAAGCACCAGCAGGGACACGAAGATGTTGGGAACGAACCAGACCACGCGGCCGAGCAGGTCGGTGATGTAGGTCAGGCCCAGGCCGTTGAAGGCGATCAGCAGCGCGGCGAGGATCACGAGCCAGTACACCAGCACGCCGAACAGGCTGGTGGTGTCGCCGGGCATGCCGCCCTGGCGCAGGAAGTTGTCGAGGCCGGCGCGTTCGGTGAGCACATTGAAGTTGATCGCGCGCAGGCCCTTGATGACCGTGAAGCGCGCCAGCTTGGCGAGCAGCCAGCCGCCGAGCACGACGACCAGCGCGATCAGAAGACGCGGCAGGAATGCGCCGATCTGGAACAGGATGGCCCGCAGGGGCTCCAGGTGGATTCCGAAGCTTTCCATGATGCGTTTCTCCAGTGGCTCGTTCAGCGCGATGAGCCGGCACCGTCCAATGCCAGCAGGCCCTGCAGCGGGACCTGGACCCAGTCGGTGCGATTGTTGAGTTCGTAGCGCAGCTCGTACAGCGCCTTTTCAAGTTCGAACATTTCGAGAAGATTCGCGTCGATCGGCGCCGCCGTTTCGGCCGAGGCCATGGTCTTCATATAGGCCGAGAGGAAGGCCTCCCGCGCGGCGAGTTCCCAGTCGCGCGCCGGCGCATCGAGCCGCTGGAGCTCGTCGGCGTTCTGCGCCACGCGCCGCAAGGCCGACCAGCGCGCGTAGTTGAACGAGCGCAGCATGCCGGCGACGTCGCGCAGCGGCGAGCCCTTGGCGCGGCGCTCCTCGAAGCTGCGCGTGGGTTCGCCTTCGAAATCGATGATGACGAAGTCGTTGTCGGCCACCAGCACCTGGCCCAGGTGGTAGTCGCCGTGGTAGCGGGTCTTGATGCCGCCATCGGCGTTTCCGGCGGCCGTGCTGATGCGATGTTGCAGCGCCTCGTGGCGCGAAAGAAGGGTCAGCGCATCTTCCTGCGTGGTCGCAGGCAGCTGCCGCAGGCGATCGCGAAGCAGGGCCATGCTGGCGGCCGCATCGGCCAGCGCGTGCTCGCGCATGGCTTCGATGTCGTCGGGCCCGAGCGGCTCGGGGTCGAAGGCCGCGTCGCCGGTGCGCGCGGCCAGCGCCAGGTGCAGCTCGGCCGTGCGCCGGCCGAGCACCGCCATCAACGCGAGGAAGCCGCCGTGCGCCTGGGCCGGCGCTGCTGCGGCGATGGCATCGGCGCCCGCCGTGCGCAGCTCTTCGAGGAAGCGCTCCAGGTAGCCGAGCGTGTAGATCCAGCCGTCGCCCTGGTTGGTCACGTAGGCCTGGACCATCGCCAGCGTCACCACGCGGCCGTCGTTGCCGAGGTACTCGAGCGCGCCCAGGACCGGAACGCAATGCGGATAGCGTGCGACGCTGGTCAGGAACCAACCCATCTCGAGCTCGGGATTCACGCCGTCGCGCAGGTTGCGATAGCCCTTGAGGAACAGGGTCTCGTCGAAGGTGACGACGGTGTTGCTGCTCACCGCGCTGGGCCGGGCCACGGGCAGCCCAGCGAGAGCCAGCGGAAAGTCGCTGAACGCGTCGGTGGACGTGAAGCGCAGGCGGCCGGCGCTGGTGGCGATCTCCTTGCCGGCGCGGATGGCCTCGACCACCGCACGGCAGAAGGCCTCGTCGTAGAAGGCATCGGCCATGACGCCCACGTTGGCCTGCTGCCGCACCTTGGCCAGCGCGGCCGGCGTCAGGCGGTTGAAGCGCTCCTCGTCCTGCTCTTCCCATGCCAGCGCGAGCGGCACGAAGTAGGTCGACTGCTCGGCGGGGCCGTCGAGCTGCAGCAGCGGCAGCATCCAGCTGAACTCGCCGGCGTCCCATACCGCATGGTCGACCAGCCGCGCCCGAACGATCGGCGTGCCCTTGGAGGCGTACCAGCGCTGGATCTCCAGAAAGCGCGGCAGCGTGTCGGTCTCGAACTGCGTCAGCATCCGCTCGGCCATGCCGATGCGCCACGGCATCACGCGGTCGCGGAAGAAGCTGGTCCAGCCGTCGAACAGCACCAGCGTCGGCCGGTCCTGCAGTCCGACGCCTTCCTGGTGCCAGCTCGGCATCTCGGCATCGGCCGCGAGGCGGAACCAGTAGAAGCCGTAGGAGGGCAGGGTCAGCAGGTAGGGCAGCTCCCCGATGGGCGGGAAGGAGGTGCGGCCCAGCATCTCGACCGGCACCTTGCCCTTGTAGGCCGACAGGTCGAGCTCCACCGGCTGCGCAGCGCGCGAGAGGTTGAAGACCGTGAGGATGGTGTCCTCGCCGTACTCGCTCAGGTAGGCCAGGATCTTTCGGTTGCCCGGCTTCAGGAAGATGCGCTTGCCGCGCCCGAAGGCATGGCTGGTCTTGCGCACGGCCAGCATGCGCCGCGTCCAGTTGAGCAGCGAGCTGGCGTCGCGCGCCTGCGCCTCCACATTGAGCGCCTCGAAGCCGTACATCGGGTCCATGATCGGCTGCAGGTAGAGGCGCTGCGGGTCGGCGCGCGAGAAGCCGGCGTTGCGATCGGGACTCCATTGCATCGGCGTGCGCACGCCGTTGCGGTCGCCGACGAAGAAGTTGTCGCCCATGCCGATCTCGTCGCCGTAGTAGATGATCGGCGAGCCCGGCATCGACAGCAGCATGCCGTTCATCAGCTTGACGCGGTCGAGGTCGTTCTCCATCAGCGGCGCGAGCCGGCGCCGGATGCCGACGTTGATGCGGGCGCGCAGGTCGGCGGCATACATGAGGTACATGTAGTCGCGCTCCTTGCTGGTCACCATCTCCAGCGTCAGCTCGTCATGGTTGCGCAGGAAGATGGCCCATTGGCAGCCTTCCGGAATCTCGGGCGTCTGCTGGATGATCTCGACGATCGGATGGCGGTCTTCCTGGGCGATCGCCATGTACATGCGCGGCATCAAGGGGAAGTGGTAGGCCATGTGGCACTCGTTGCCCTCGCCGAAGTACTCGCGCACGTCCTCGGGCCACATGTTGGCCTCGGCCAGCAGGAAGCGGTTCTTGTAGCGTGCGTCGATGGCGGCGCGCAGCTTCTTGATCACCGCATGCGTCTCCGGCAGGTTCTCGTTGCTGGTGCCGTCGCGCTCGATCAGGTAGGGAATCGCATCCAGCCGGAAACCGTCGACGCCCATGTCGAGCCAGAAGCGCATGGTCTTGAACACCGCCTCCAGCACCTGGGGGTTGTCGAAGTTCAGGTCCGGCTGGTGGCTGAAGAAGCGGTGCCAGTAGTAGGCCTTGGCGAGCGGGTCCCAGCTCCAGTTGGAGGTCTCGGTGTCGGTGAAGATGACGCGCGTGCCCTGGTAGAGCTGGTCGGTGTCGCTCCAGACATAGAAGTCGCGCTCGGGCGAGCCGGGCGGCGCGCGGCGCGCGGCCTGGAACCACGGATGGTCGCTCGAGGTGTGGTTGATGACGAGCTCGGTGATCACGCGCAGGCCACGGCGGTGCGCCGCGTCCAGCATCTCGCGGAAATCGTCCAGCGCGCCGTACTGGGGATGCACGTCCTCGTACTCGGAGATGTCGTAGCCGTCGTCGCGCTGGGGCGAGGGATAAAAGGGCATCAGCCAGATGGTGTTGACGCCGAGGTCCTTCACGTAGTCGAGCTTGGCGGTGACGCCCTTGAAGTCGCCGACGCCGTCGTCGTTGGAATCGAAGAAGGCCTTGACGTTGAGCTGGTAGATGACCGCATCGCGGTACCACAGCGGATCGTCGCTGCTGTCGATCTCGACGGTCTCTAGAGCCAGGTGGGGTACCGGAGCGTTCATGGCCGCAA
This sequence comes from Variovorax paradoxus, assembly GCF_018614955.1. Classification (GTDB taxonomy): domain Bacteria; phylum Pseudomonadota; class Gammaproteobacteria; order Burkholderiales; family Burkholderiaceae_C; genus Variovorax; species Variovorax paradoxus_J. The sequence goes on along the minus strand of NZ_JAGGNV010000049.1, from coordinate 21,629 downwards.
GATCTCACTGGAAATAATCGAACTCGCGCTCGTCGCGAACCCGGCGCCGCACCCGGAAGATGTGGGCCGGCACGCTGTGCGGATCGAGCCGGACGAAATGGCGGTCTCCCTGCCACACGAAGCGCTGGTTGCTCAGCAGGTCGTGCATCTGGAACGGATGCCCGGCCTCGCAATCGATGGACACGGGATCGAGCTCGAGCCAGCCGGACTGCACGTTGTGCGGGTCGAGGTTCACCACGGTCACCACCACGTTGCTGCCGTCGTCCGAGTGCTTCGCGTAGGCCAGCAGCTGGTCGTTGTCGATCGCGAGGAAGCGCAGGCCGCGGTCGGCATGGAGCGCGGGGTTGTCGCGCCGGATGCCGTTGACGCGGGCGATGAAGGGCGCGAGGCTTCCCGGATCGTCGTGGTTCCAGCTGCGCAGCTGGTATTTCTCGGAGTGCAGGTACTCCTCGCTGCCGGGCTCGCGCGGCAGGTGCTCGCGCAGTTCGAAGGCGGGGCCGTAGATGCCGTAGTTGGCGGCCAGCGTCGCGGCAAGGACCAGGCGCGCCATGAAGACCGCGGGCTCGCCGCCCTGCAGGCGCTCGTGCAGGATGTCGGGCGTGTTGGGCCAGACGTTGGGGCGGAAATATTCGCTGCCCGGTCCCGCCGAGAGCTCGGTGAAGTACTCGGTCAGTTCCTGCTTGTCGTTGCGCCAGGTGAAGTAGGTGTAGGACTGCGTGAAGCCCAGCTTGGCCAGCCGGTGCATCACCTTCGGCCGCGTGAAGGCTTCGGCCAGGAAGATGACCTCGGGATGCTGGCGCTTGATTTCCGTGATCGCCCATTCCCAGAAGGGAAAGGCCTTGGTGTGCGGGTTGTCGACGCGGAAGATCTTCACGCCCTCGGCGATCCAGTGGTCGAAGACGCTCTTGAGCTCGGCCCAGAGCGCTTGCCAGTCCTCGCTCTCGAAGTTGAAGGGGTAGATGTCCTGGTATTTCTTGGGCGGGTTCTCGGCGTACTGCACGCTGCCGTCCGGCCGCCAGCGAAACCAGCTCGGATGCGCCTTCACGTACGGATGGTCCGGTGCGCACTGGAAGGCGATGTCGAGCGCGACCTCGAGCCCGTGGCCGGCCGCCTGCGCGATCAGATGCCTGAAGTCCTGGGCCGTGCCGAGTTCGGGCAGGATGGCCTTGTGGCCGCCTTCGGCCGCGCCGATCGCCCACGGGCTGCCGACGTCGTCGGCCTTGGCGACCAGCGCATTGTTCTTGCCCTTGCGCTGCACGCGGCCGATCGGATGGATCGGCGGAAAGTACAGCACGTCGAAGCCCATGGCCGCGATCGCGGGCAGGCGCGCTGCCGCGTCCTTGAAGCTGCCGTGGCGTCCGGCCTCGGTCGCCGTCGAGCGCGGGAACAGCTCGTACCAGCTGCTGAAGCGCGCCCGATCGCGATCGGCCACCAGCGGCAGCTCCACCGGATACTGCGTCGCCAGGCGGCGGTCCGGATAGCGGGCGGCGAGCGCGGCCAGGGCTTCGTCCAGCGCCAGCGCCTTGAGCACCGTCGCATCGGCCGCGTCGGCGACGGCCGCGCTGTGCAATTCCATGCCCCAGCGGGCCAGCGTCTTGCGCTCCACGCCGCCGGCGCGTTCGGCGGCCGCCGCGATCTCGAGCGCGCCGATCTGCGATGCGATGCGGATGTCGTCGAGCTCGACGCGCCGTGCCATGTCGTGGCGCCAGGACTCGAAGGCATCGACCCAGGCCGCGACGGTGTAGCGGTAGCGGCCGATCGCGGGCGGTGTGAACTCGGCCTCCCACACGTCGTTGCCCAGAGGCGTCATCGGCAGCTCGGCGCCGTGGGTGTCGTCCTCGCTGCGCCAGCGCAGCATGACGCGCAGCATGTCGTGGCCGTCGGCGAAGCAGTGGGCCTGTACGCGCAGCGTTTCGCCGGCCACGCGCTTGACTGGAAAGCGGCCGCCGTCCACCGCGGGCAGCACGGCGTCGATCACCGCGCGCACGCGGCCGTCGGTGCCGTCGGGATGGGCAGGAGGACGGGCTTGCTTGTCTTTATCGGCCATCTGGAGCGTGCTCTAGAAACAAGGTTGAAAGCGGCGGCAGCGTGAGGCATAGCGAGTGCATGCGGCCATGGGCGCGCACCGGCGCCGACTCGATGCCGCCGAGGTTGCCCCAGCCGGCGCCGCCGAACTCGCCGGCGTCGCTGTTGACGAGCTCGCGCCAGAAGCCGGATGCCGGCACGCCGAGCAGGTAGTTGGTGCGCGGCACCGGCGTCATGTTGCTGGCGACCAGGAGCGGCGCGCCGCCGTCGCGCGGCTTGCGCAGGAAGGCGAACACGCTGCGGTCCGCGTCGTCGGCTGCGACCCATTCGAAACCGGCGGCCGAGAAGTCGAGCTGGTGCAGTGCGGGCGCGGCGCGGTAGATGCGGTTGAGCTCCTTCACGAAACGCTGCAGGCCCGCATGGCCCTCGAGCGCGGCCACCCACCACTCGAGCTCGTCGTCATGGTTCCATTCGCGCCGCTGCCCGAACTCGCCGCCCATGAACAGCAGCTTCTTGCCCGGATGTCCCCACATGAAGCCGAGCAGCGCGCGCAGGCTGGCGAACTGCTGCCATGCGTCGCCCGGCATCTTGTTGAGCAGCGAGCCCTTGCCGTGGACCACCTCGTCGTGCGAAAGCGGCAGCACGAAGTTCTCGTTGAAGGCATAGACCAGCGAGAAGGTCAGCTTGTGGTGGTGGTACTTGCGATGGACCGCCTCTTCCTTCATGTAGGCCAGGCTGTCGTGCATCCAGCCCATGTTCCATTTCATGCCGAAGCCCAGGCCGTCCATGTCGGTCGGGCGCGAGACGCGCGGCCAGGCGGTCGATTCCTCGGCGATGGTGAGCGTGTCGGGATGCTCGCGGTACACGGCGCGGTTCAGGGTCTGCAGGAACTCGACGGCTTCCAGGTTCTCGCGGCCGCCGTAGCGGTTGGGAATCCAGCCGCCGTGCTGGCGCGCGTAGTCGAGGTAGAGCATCGAGGCCACCGCGTCGACGCGCAGGCCGTCGAGGTGGTACTTGTCGAGCCAGAACAGGGCCGACGAAATGAGGAAGCTGCGGACCTCGTTGCGCCCGTAGTTGAAGATGCTCGAGTTCCATTCCGGATGGAAGCCCTGCCGCGGATCGGCATGCTCGTAGAGATGGGTGCCGTCGAAGTAGCCGAGGCCGTGCTCGTCGGTCGGGAAGTGCGAGGGCACCCAGTCCAGCAGCACGCCGATGCCGCGCTGGTGCAGGTGGTCGACGAAGTACATGAAATCCTGCGGCGTGCCGAAACGCGCGGTGGGCGCGAAGTAGCCGGTGGTCTGGTAGCCCCAGGAGCCGTAGAACGGATGCTCGGTCACCGGCATGAGCTCGACGTGCGTGAAGCCCATCTCGGTCACATAGTCGGCCAGCTCGTGCGCGAGCTCGCGGTAGCCGAAGAAGTGGCCCTCCTTGCGCCGCCACGAGCCGAGGTGCACCTCGTAGACGGACATCGGGGCGTCCAGCGCATTCTTCGGCGCGCGTGCGGACATCCAATCGCGGTCGTTCCAGCTGTAGTCGAGCGCCCAGATGCGCGATCCCGTGGCCGGCGGCAGCTCGGCGCAGAAGGCGAAGGGGTCGGCCTTGTCGACCTGCCAGCCGCCATGGCGCGAGCGGATGCGGTACTTGTAGGCCTGCCCCGGCGCGGCATCGGGCACATGGCCCTGCCAGATGCCGAGCTCGCCGCGCGACTCGAGCCAGTCGGCTTCGCCCGACCAGCCGTTCCAGTCGCCGATCACGCTCACGGATTCGGCGTTCGGCGCCCAGACCGCAAAGTCCGCGCCTCCCGTCGCCCGGAGGTGACAGCCGAGGCGCTCGTAGAGCCGCGAGTGGGTGCCTTCCGCGAACAGGTAGCCGTCCTGTGGACCGATGAATTGGTTTTGGCGTTGGGTATGCACAGCCCGCCATTGGAGTGCCGGCCGGGCCGTGCGCAAGCGCGGCGCATGCGCTTCAGGCTGTCGGACAGCGACTCGTCTGTCGGCTCCTGTAAGCCTTTTCGGGAACAGGAGCGCGTGCTGTTCCTACGCCGGCCGCCATCGGCCTTCGCGAAGTTCGGGAAAACTCTACAGGAGACGCGCGATGCCCATCAGCTCTTCCGATCTCAAACGTCCTGGCCACCAGTTCGTGATCGAGAACTCGCGGGGAAAGGTGATGGTTCGCGTCAACAACGAAGCCTTGATCGCGCTCGGCGCAACGCCGGACGAAGAGAGCCTGGCGGCCACCCTCGATCGCCACATGCCGCGGCTGCGCGCCCTTGCGATGCAACTGGCGGGAGGCAGCCGCTGCAGCGAAATCACGATTCGCAGCGCAGACATCTGGTGGTCTTCCTGGCGGCGTTAGCGCGGCGAAAAAGGCCGGTCAGATCGCCGCGTAGACCCTCGCGAACTCCTCGGCGAAGTCCTCGAAGCGCGTGGCCGTGGTGTTGGCGGCGTTTCGCCCCGCGCTCGGCCCGACCCGGCCTTCGTTGAAGGCGCGCGTCATCTCGAGATACAGCGCGGCAAAGCTCGGCGACAGGCCGGCCTCGATCATGGCGCCGCTCATCTCGTCCTCCGAGAGCTGCACATAGGCGAGCCCGGGCTTGCCGATGCGCCCGCCCAGGATGCGTGCCACCTCGCTGTGGCTCAGGTCGCGCTGGCCGAGCAGTTCGCGCACGGCGACGCCGGTCCAGTCGCTGGCCAGCAGCGCCTGGGCCGCGACTTGGGCGATGTCGTCGGCCGCGATCATCGGAACGGCGATGTCGGGCTCGACGGTGTCCGCCATCACGCCCGCTTCCTTGATCTGCCCCAGCGCGTCGTAGACATTCTCGAAGAAGGAGACCGGGCGCAGCAGCAGCAGATGGATGCCGGCGATCCGCTTCAGCCGCTCTTCCTGCGCATGCAGGCCGGCGATCACGCCCGTGCCTTCGGCCACATCCGCGCCCAGGCTGCTGAGCGCGACGACATGGCGCACGCCGCTCGCGCGCAGGGCTTCGGCGATGGCTTCGCCTTCCTGGTCCTGCCGGGCCCGGTAGTCGGCCGCGCGCCGATCGGTCGCCAGCAGCGTGTAGACGGCATCGGCGCCACGGAAGACTCGAGCGAGAAAAGCCGGGTCGCAGGTGTCGCCCGCCAGCACTTCGGCGCCGGCGCGTTCGAGCGCGGCCAGCTTGTCCGGGTTGCGCCCGAGGGCGCGCACATTGGCGCCTGCGGCCAGCAGGCGCGCGGCGATCTTGCCGCCCGTGTGGCCGGTGGCGCCCATGACGGTGATGGTGGGGGTGGGGTTGCTCATGTCCGTTGCTCCTTGGGTTGGGGTTGACATGGCGTCTACTATCGTCGCGGAATCCAGGCCTATCAATGCTCGAGGATCGTTAATTCATGCTCATTCGTCCAGGCAAGCTGGACGATGGCGCAGGAGCTCCGCATACTGCCCGCATGAAGCTCAAAGACGTCCTGGTGCCCGTGGACCCGCTTGGCGAGGCGCTGCATTTCCTGCGCATGAGCGGCATCTTCTATTGCCGCTCCGAGTTCACGGCGCCCTGGGGGGTGGCGGTGCCGCCGATGGCCGACAGCCTGATGTTCCATGCCGTGACCACCGGCCCCTGCTGGCTCGAGGTCGAGGGCAGCGAGCCGCAATTGCTGCAGGCCGGCGATTTCGCGCTGGTGCCGCACGGCGCGGGCCATCGGCTGGTGAGCGAACCGGAGGCCGAGGCGCCCGGGCTTTTCGATCTTCCGCGCGAGCAGCAGAGCGACCGCTACGAGGTGCTGCGGCACGGCGGCGGCGGCGCGGCCACCCACCTGGTCTGCGGCGCGGTGCGTTTCGACCACCCGGCCGCGCACCGGCTGGCCAAGCTGCTGCCCAGCGTGATCCGCATCGATGCGCAGCGATCGCCCGAGGCCGACTGGCTCGGCAGCACGCTGCGCTTCATGGCCGCCGAAGCGCATGCGATGCAGCCGGGCGGCGAGACCATCATCACGCGGCTGGCCGACATCCTCGTGATCCAGGCGATCCGCTCGTGGATGGCGCGCGATCCCGCGGCCCGCACCGGCTGGCTGGGCGCGCTGCAGGACCGGCAGATCGGCCGCGCCATCTCGCTCATCCATCGCGATCCCGCACGCCCCTGGACGGTGGCCTCGCTGGCGGCGGAGGTCGCGATGTCGCGTTCGGCCTTTGCGGCGCGCTTCACGGCGCTGGTCGGGGAGCCGGCGATGCACTACGTGGCGCGCTGGCGCATGCACATCGCGCTGACGCTGTTGCAGGAGAAGAATGCGCGGCCGGTGGAGCTCGCGAGCCAACTCGGCTACCAGTCGGAGGCGGCCTTCAGCCGTTCCTTCAAGCGCTTCATCGGCGTGTCGCCGGGGGCGGCGCGGCGCCAGCGCGACATCGTGCTGCCCGACTTCTGACTTCCGATCAGCCGCCGAACAGCGGCGCCGGCAGGCCGGGGCTGTCGATGCGCACCGCGAACAGGCCGCCGGCCTCGGGCTCGGCTTCGCGCTGCGCCGGTGTCAGCCCGCTGGTCGCGCTCGTGATGTAGAGCGTGCAGAGGTCCGCATCGCCGAAGGCGCAGTTGGTGACGTGGCTGGTGGGCAGCTTCACGCGGCAGAGTTCTTCGGCGCTGACCGGGTCGTGGCAGCTCACGCAGGCGCCACCCCAGTGCGCGATCCAGAGCCGGCCGGCGGCGTCGGTGGTCATGCCGTCGGGCAGGCCGTCGCCGCGCGCGAAGCGCAGCCACTGGCGCTTGTTGGCGAGCGTGCCGGCGGCCATGTCGAAGTCGTAGGCATGGATGCGGCCGGTGACGGTGTCGTTGAAGTACATCGTCTTTCCATCGAGCGACCAGGTCGGGCCGTTGGTCACGGCGAAGCCCTGGTCGTGGCGGCTGCAGCGGCCGTCGGGGTCGAAGCGGTAGAGCGCACCGGTCGGCGCCTCGCAGGCGAAGTCCATGCTGCCGCCCCAGAAGCGGCCCATCGCATCGCACTTGCCGTCGTTGAAGCGGTTGGCCGGCAGCTCCGGCTCGGGCTGGTGCAGGTACTTGGGCGGCAGCTCGCTCGCCGCCGGATCGAAGAGCGCGAAGCCGCGGCGCAGCGTGACGATCAGGCCGGGGGCTTGCGCCCGCTCGGCCAGCGCCGAGATCTCCTCGTCGAAATCCCAACTCTTGCGCTCGCCGCCGGCCGGATCGAAGCGATGCAGGCGGCGCTCGAGGATGTCGACCCAGTAGAGCGCCTGTTCGCGCACCGACCACAGCGTGCCTTCGCCGAGCGTCGCGCCGGCCGGCCAGATGCAGCGCGGGGCGTCGAGGACCGTGGGCGGGGATGTCTTGTTCAAGCCTGTCTCCTGCGGTGTCCCTTGACGCGGCGGATCGTATCAAGGCATATTGATATTAGAAATCAATTATTTGCATAATGATTGATACGTGAATTGCAATCTCATATTTTGGAGACACCTGATGAATCCCGCCCCAGCACTTTCCAACTATCCGAGCCTGAAGGGAAGGCCGGTTTTCATTACCGGCGGCGGCAGCGGCATCGGCGCCGCGATGGTGAGCGCCTTCGTCGAGCAGGGCGCCCGCGTGGCTTTCGTCGACATCGCCGAGGGCGCGAGCGATGCGCTCGCGCGGCAACTGGCCGAGGCGGGCCATGCCGCGCCGTGGTGGCGCGTGTGCGATGTGCGCGACGTGGCGGCGCTGCAGTCTTGCATCGCCGAGGCGGCGGCAGAACTGGGCGATTTCGCGGTGCTGGTCAACAACGTCGCGAGCGACGATCGCCACACGCTCGAATCGGTGACGCCGGCCTACTACGAAGAGCGGATGGCGATCAACGAGCGGCCCGCCTTCTTCGCCATCCAGTCGGTGGTGCCGGGCATGCGGCGCCTGGGCTTCGGCTCGATCGTCAATCTCGGCTCGACCGGCTGGCAGGGCAAGGGCGGCGCCTATCCCTGCTATGCGATCGCGAAATCGTCGGTCAACGGCCTCACGCGCGGGCTCGCCAGGCCGCTGGGCGAGGACCGCATCCGCATCAACACGGTGTCGCCGGGCTGGGTGATGACCGAGCGCCAGATCAAGCTCTGGCTCGACGCCGAGGGCGAGCGCGAGATCAAGCGCAACCAGTGCCTGCCCGACAAGCTGCAGCCGCAGGACATCGCGCGCATGGTGCTGTTCCTCGCCTCGGACGATGCGGCGATGTGCACGGCGCAGGAATTCAAGGTGGATGCGGGCTGGGTGTAGATCGGCGTTTTGATTCGGGTACCCCTTGGATGCACGCCCGGTACGCGGCGCGGGCCGGTCGACCCCACTGCGCCGGCCGCTTCGCGGCTTCCCTGCGGTGCTCGCCTTTCGCGGGGTCTCGCTCGAACTCGCTTCGCTCAGACAATCGCGAGCCCTGATCCGCGAAAGGCTGCGCTCCTCGGCGGCGCAGAGGGGATCGCCCGACCCGACCCGCATACCGGGCTTCGGGGGTATTCGATGCGTGCGTGCGCCTCGAAGGTCCGGTGCCCTCACCCCAGCCCTCTCCCGGAGGGAGAGGGAGCAAGACAGCAGCGCGTCCACGGAGGCGGGCGGTGTGCCCTGGGCCGGCCGTTGAATCACCGGCGAGCACCGCAGCGCAGGACGGATAAGGGCCGCGCGTGTTTGAGCGAAGCGAGTTTGCGCGGACCCCGTCCTGCGTGAGGAGCAGCAGCGAAGCCCGAAGGGCCGGTGACGTCGGCCGGCACAGGACACACCGCCCGCCTCCGCACCCCGAACGACAAGCAGGACCCTAATCCGCCTCCAGCCGCCGCCCATACACCGCCAGGCACTGCGCCTTCAGCGCCTTCATCATCACCTTCGCCGCCGGCGAGGGCAGGCGGTCGGTGCGCGTGATGAGGCCGAAGGCGTCCATGTGGCAGGGCATGTCGACCGGCAGCACGGCGCCGATGCCGTGCGCGGCGTAGTAGCGGGCCACGTCGGTCGCGAGGACGGCGATCATGTCGCTCTGCTGCAGCATGCGCGTGATGAACAGCAGCGCCGCGGTCTCGATCACGTTGAGCGGCGGCGCGAGGCCTTCCTCCTGGAACATCAGGTCGAAGCGATGGCGCAGCACGCTGCCCGCGGGCGGCACGATCCAGCCGGCGGACACCAGGTCGCGCAGGCCCAGGCCGGTCATGCCGAGCAGCGGATGCCCGGGGCGCACCAGCGCGCACACCGGCTCCTCGACCAGCGCCTCGTAGCGCAGGTTCGACTTGTCGTGCTCCGCGAACAGGCGCGCAACCAGGATGTCGAGCTTGCCCTGCTCGAGCCGTTCGAACAGCACCGGGCTGGTTTCGATATCGAGCGAGATGCGCAGGTTCGGCTGCTCGCGCTTGACGGCCGCCATCGCCGGCGGCAGCAGCACCAGGCCGGGCGAGGTGACCGCGCCGATGCCGACCTGGCCGAAGCTGCCGGCCTTCAGCGCGACCAGCTCGTCGTGCGCCTGGTTGAGGCTCGCCAGCGCCTCGCGCGCGTGGCGGATCATGGTCTCGCCGTACCAGGTCGGGCGCATGCCGCGCGGCAGGCGCTCGAAGAGCGAGACCTCCAGCACGTCCTCCAGGTCCTTCAGCAGCTTCGAGGCCGCGGGCTGCGTCATGTTCAGCACCTGCGCCGCGCGATGGATGTTGCCTTCCTCGGCCAGGGCCACGAGCAGCAGCAGCTGGCGGGTCTTGAGGCGCGCACGGATGAACCAGTGCGTGTAGTTGGTCATTTTGGGGTTTACCTGAATGCTGTTTCTGATATCAATTCAATCCAAATATTGATTGGAAAGATATTGGTGTGATTCCTAAACTCGCCCCACTTTGAAGCGCAGCCACCTCCAACAGAACGCCAGGCAGTACATCAACGGCCGCTGGGAAACCGGCGTGACCAGCGGCCTGAGCGAAAACCCCTCCGACACGCGCGAGGTGGTGGCCGAGTACGCGCGCGCCGACCGCAGCCAGACCGAAGCGGCGATCCGTGCGGCAGTCGATGCCTTCCCGCACTGGAGCCGGACCACGCCGCAGCGCCGCGCCGACGTGCTCGACCAGATCGGCAGCGAACTACTGGCGCGCCGCGAAGAGCTCGGCGTGCTGCTGGCGCGCGAGGAAGGCAAGACCCTGGCCGAGGCCATCGCCGAAGCGACGCGCGCGGGCCAGATCTTCAAGTTCTTCGCCGGCGAGGCGTTGCGCGCCGGCGGCGAGACGATGTCGTCGATGCGGCCGGGCGTGCAGGTCGACGTCACGCGCGAGCCGGTGGGGGTGGTCGGCCTGATCACGCCCTGGAACTTTCCGCTGGCGATTCCCGCCTGGAAGATCGCGCCCGCGCTGGCCTACGGCAACAGCGTGGTGTTCAAGCCGGCCGAACTGGTGCCGGCCTGCGGCTGGGCCCTCGCCGAGATCATCAGCCGCGCGGCGCTGCCGGCCGGCACTTTCAACCTGGTGATGGGCAGCGGCCGCGAGGTGGGCCAGGCGATCGTCGACAGCCCGCTGGTCGATGCGATCAGCTTCACCGGCTCGGTCGAGACCGGCGAGCGCATCCTGCGGGCCGCATCGGCGCGCCATGCCAAGGTGCAGCTCGAGATGGGCGGCAAAAATCCGCTCGTGGTGTTGGCCGACGCCGACCTCGAGCTTGCCGTCGACTGCGCGGTGCAGGGTGCGTACTTCTCGACCGGGCAGCGTTGCACCGCGTCGAGCCGGCTGATCGTCGAAGCGCCGGTGCACGATGCCTTCGTCGCGCGCCTGCACCGCCGCATGGCCGCGCTCAAGGTCGGGCATGCGCTGGAGCGCGGCATCGACATCGGCCCGGTGGTCGACCGCCGCCAGCTCGGGCAGAACATGGCCTCGATCGCGGCCGCGATCGAGGAGGGCGCCGAGCACGTGTGGGGCGGCGAGCTGCTGGAGCGGCCGACCGCCGGCCACTACATGAGCCCGGCCCTGTTCCTGGCCCGGCCCCATCAGCGCGTGGCGCGCGAAGAGATCTTCGGCCCGGTTGCCTGCGTGCTGCGCGCCGACGACTACGAACATGCGCTGGTGCTGGCCAACGACACGCCCTTCGGCCTGTGCGCCGGCATCTGCACTGCCTCGCTGCAGCGCGCCATGCATTTCAAGCGCCATGCCAAGGTGGGCATGACCATGGTCAACCTGCCGACCGCCGGCATCGACTACCACGTGCCTTTCGGCGGCCGCAAGGCCTCGAGCTACGGGCCGCGGGAGCAGGGGCGCTACGCGGCCGAGTTCTACACCACGGTCAAGACGGGGTACGTGATGGCCTGACGCACGCACCCCGGGGCTAAATTTTTTTCACCACGACAACCACAGGAGACAGACCATGAAACTGAACCGTCGCACGCTCACCACCCTTGCTCTCGCAGCCGCCTCGCTGGCTTCGCTGCTGCCGGGCACGGCGCTGGCGCAGAAGAAAGTCGTTCTCGGCTTCGCCCAGGTCGGCGCCGAAAGCGAGTGGCGCACCGCCAACACCGAGTCGATCAAGTCGGCCGCCAAGGAGGCCGGCATCGAGCTCAAGTTCTCCGACGGGCAACAGAAGCAGGAGAACCAGATCAAGGCGATCCGCTCCTTCATCGCGCAGAAGGTCGACGTCATCGCGTTCTCGCCGGTGGTCGAGTCGGGCTGGGAGACGGTGCTGCGCGAAGCCAAGGCCGCCAAGATCCCGGTGGTGCTGACCGACCGCTCCGTCAACACCAAGGACGACTCGCTCTACGTCACCTTCATGGGCTCCGACTTCGTCGAGGAAGGCCGCAAGGCCGGGCGCTGGCTGGTCGAGAAGATGAAGGACCAGAAGGGCGAGGTCAACATCGTCGAGCTGCAGGGCACCGTGGGCTCGGCGCCGGCGATCGACCGCAAGAAGGGCTTCGAGGAAATCATCAAGGCCGACCCGAAGTTCAAGATCATCCGCTCGCAGACCGGCGACTTCACGCGCGCCAAGGGCAAGGAGGTGATGGAAGCCTTCCTCAAGGCCGATGGCAAGAAGATCAACGTGCTCTACGCGCACAACGACGACATGGCGATCGGCGCGATCCAGGCCATCGAGGAAGCGGGCCTGAAGCCGGCGAAGGACATCACGATCATCTCGATCGACGCAGTCAAGGGCGCCTTCGAGGCCATGATGGCCGGCAAGCTCAACGTGTCGGTCGAATGCAGCCCGCTCCTGGGCCCGCAACTGATGACGGCCGTGAAGGACATCAAGGCCGGCAAGCCCGTTCCGAAGCGCATCGTGACGGAGGAGACCATCTTCCCGATGGAAGTGGCCGCCAAGGAATTTCCCAAGCGCAAGTACTGAGCGCACAACGAAGGAGACACTCTCATGAAACGCATCTTTCTCAAGACCCTGCTCGCCGGCGCCGCCATGAGCCTGATCGGCCTCGCGCCGCTGGCCCAGGCCCAGGACAAGGGCCCGATCGCGATCTCGATGCCGACCAAGTCCTCGGCGCGCTGGATCGCCGATGGCAACAACATGGTCAAGTACTTCAAGGAGAAGGGCTACAAGACCGATCTCCAGTACGCCGACGACGACATCCCGAACCAGCTCGCGCAGATCGAGAACATGGTGACCAAGGGCTCCAAGGTGCTGGTGATCGCCGCGATCGACGGCACGACCCTGTCGGACGTGCTGCAGAAGGCGGCCGACAAGGGCGTCAAGGTCATCGCCTACGACCGGCTCATCAAGGGCTCGAAGAACGTCGACTACTACGCGACCTTCGACAACTTCCAGGTCGGCGTGCTGCAGGCGGGCTACATCGAGCAGGCGCTCAAGCTGAAGGAAGGCAAGGGCCCGTACAACATCGAGCTCTTCGGCGGCTCGCCGGACGACAACAACGCCTTCTTCTTCTACAACGGCGCGATGTCGGTGCTGAAGCCCTACATCGACAGTGGCAAGCTGGTGGTGCGCAGCAAGCAGCTGGGCATGGACAAGGTCTCCACGCTGCGCTGGGACGGCGCGGTGGCGCAGGCGCGCATGGACAACCTGCTGTCGGCCTACTACACCAAGGACCGCGTCGATGCCGTGCTCTCGCCCTACGACGGTCTGTCGATCGGCATCATCTCCTCGCTCAAGGGCGTGGGCTACGGCTCGGCCCAGCAGCCGATGCCGGTGGTGACGGGACAGGACGCCGAGGTGCCCTCGGTCAAGTCGATCCTGCGCAAGGAGCAGACGGCCACGGTGTTCAAGGACACGCGCGAGCTGGCCAAGGTGACGGTCAACATGGTGGACGCGATGCTCGTGGGCAAGACGCCGGAAGTGAACGACACCAAGACCTACAACAACGGCGTCAAGGTCGTGCCGTCCTACCTGCTCAAGCCGGTCAGCGTCGACGCATCGAACTGGAAGCAGGCACTGGTCGACAGCGGCTACTACAAGGAAAGCCAGATCAAGTAGTCGCGATGGTGGGGCGGAGGTTCGAAGGAGACAGGGTGAACGATGTGATTCTGGAGATGCGCGGCATCACCAAGACCTTTCCGGGGGTGAACGCGCTGGACAACGTCAACCTCGCGGTGCGCGCGGGCGAGATCCACGCGGTGGTGGGCGAGAACGGCGCGGGCAAGTCGACGCTGATGAAGGTGCTGAGCGGGGTCTATCCCTGCGACAGCTATACCGGCGAGATCCGCTTCGAGGGCGAGCTGCGCCGCTTCCGGGACATCGCCGACAGCGAGAAGCTCGGCATCATCATCATCCACCAGGAGCTCGCGCTGGTGCCGCTGTTGTCGATCGCCGAGAACATCTTTCTCGGCAACGAGACGGCGCGCGGCGGCGTGATCGACTGGTTCGCGGCCTATGCCAGGACGCGCGAGCTGCTGGCCAAGGTCGGCTTGAAGGAGCCGCCGACCGCGCTCATCACCGACCTCGGCGTCGGCAAGCAGCAGCTGGTCGAGATCGCGAAGGCGCTCTCGAAGGAGGTCAAGCTGCTGATCCTCGACGAGCCGACGGCGAGCTTGAACGAGAGCGACAGCGATGCGCTGCTGGCGCTCTTGCTCGGGCTCAAGAAGCAGGGCATCTCCTCGATCCTGATCTCGCACAAGCTCAACGAGATCGCCAAGGTGGCCGATTCGATCACGGTGCTGCGCGACGGTGCCACGGTCGAGACCATGGACTGCCACGCCGCGCCGATCAGCGAGGACCGGATCATCCGCGGCATGGTGGGGCGCGACATGGCGCACCGCTATCCCGAGCGCTCGCCGCAGATCGGCGAGACCGTGTTCGAGGTGCGCGACTGGCGCGTGCACCACGCGCTGCATGCCGAGCGCGAGCAGATCAAGGGCGTGAACCTGCACGTGCGGCGCGGCGAGATCGTCGGCATCGCCGGCCTCATGGGCGCCGGCCGCACCGAGTTCGCGATGAGCGTGTTCGGGCGCGCCTACGGCCAGCGCATCAGCGGCTCGGTCTTCATGCACGGCAAGGAGGTGGACGTTTCCACCATAGGCCGCGCGATCGACCACGGCATCGCCTACGTCACCGAAGACCGCAAGGGCGCCGGCCTGGTGCTGGAAGAAGACATTCGCAAGAACCTGAGCCTGGCCAACCTGGCCGGCGTTTCGGACCGCGGCGTGATCGACGACGGCCGGGAATTCAAGGTCGCGAACGAGTACCGCCGCGCGCTCGGCATCCGCTGCGCCGGCGTCGGCCAGCAGGTGCTCAACCTGTCGGGCGGCAACCAGCAGAAGGTGGTGCTCGCTAAGTGGCTGTTCGCGAAGCCCGAACTGCTGATGCTCGACGAGCCCACGCGCGGCATCGACGTCGGCGCCAAGTACGAGATCTACACCATCATCGACCAGCTCGCGAGCCAGGGCAAAGGCATTCTCATGATTTCTTCCGAACTGCCCGAACTGCTGGGCATGTGCGACCGCATCTATGTGATGAACGAGGGGCGATTCGTCGCCGAGTTTCCTGCCGCCGAAGCGTCGCAGGAAAAGATCATGCGGGCCATCGTGGCCTCGGGGAGCAGCGTCCATGCCGCCTGAAGTCGATACCGTCACGCCGGCGCAGCCGGTCGCGCCGCTCGCCGAGTACGCGGGCTTCCTCAAGAACAACCTGCGCGAATACGGCATGCTGATCTCGCTGGTCGCGATCATGGTGCTGTTCCAGGTGCTGACCGACGGCACGCTGATGCGGCCGCTGAACCTCACCAACCTGCTGCTGCAGAACAGCTACATCGTGATCATGGCGCTCGGCATGCTGCTGGTGATCGTGGCCGGCCACATCGACCTGTCGGTCGGCTCGGTCTGCGGCTTCATCGGCGCGCTGGCCGCGGTGCTGATGGTGGAGTACGAGTGGCATTTCGTGCCCACCTTCATCGTCTGCCTGCTCGCCGGCGGGCTGATCGGCGCCTCGCAGGGCTGGTTCGTGGCCTTCTTCCGGATCCCGTCCTTCATCGTCACGCTGGCCGGCATGCTGGTCTTCAAGGGGCTGACGCTGGCGCTACTCGCGGGCCAGTCCGTCGGTCCCTTCCCCGAAACCTTCCAGAAGCTGAGCTCGGGCTTCGTGCCCGACCTCGCGGGCGGCGGCGGCCTGCATACCAGCTCGCTCGTGCTCGGCGCGCTGGCCGCCGCGGCGCTGGTGTTCTTCAAGCTGCGCGGCCGCGCCAAGCTGGCGCAGCACGGCATGGAGCAGGAGCCCTACGCCTTCTTCCTGGTCAAGAACCTGTTTTTCGCCGCGGTCATCCTGCTGCTGAGCTACCTGCTCGCCACCTACAAGGGCCTGCCGAACGTGCTGATCGTGATGGCGGTGCTGATCGTGGCCTACGACTTCGTGACCAGCCGCACCACGGTCGGCCGCCGCATCTACGCGCTGGGCGGCAACGAGAAGGCGGCGCGGCTGTCGGGCATCAAGACGCAGCGGCTCGCCTTCCTGACCTTCGTCAACATGGGCGTGCTGGCCGCGCTGGCCGGGCTGGTGTTCGCGGCGCGGCTCAACACGGCCACGCCCAAGGCCGGGCTCGGCTTCGAGCTCGACGTGATCGCGGCCTGCTTCATCGGCGGGGCTTCGGCCTCGGGCGGCGTCGGCAAGGTGATGGGCGCGGTCATCGGCGCCTTCGTCATGGGCGTGATGAACAACGGCATGTCGATCCTCGGCGTCGGCATCGACTACCAGCAGGTCATCAAGGGCCTGGTGCTGCTGGCCGCGGTGTTCGTCGACGTCTACAACAAGAACAAATGAACCCCGCCGACTCGTCCGACGTGCCGGTGCTCGAGCTCACCGGCATCGACAAGCAGTTCAACGGCGTGCCGGCGCTGCGCGGCGTGGCGCTCCGGCTCCGGCCGGGCGAGATCCATGCGCTGATGGGGCAGAACGGCGCGGGCAAGTCGACGCTCATCAAGGTGCTGACCGGCGTCCATGCCGCCGACGCCGGCGAGATGCGGCTCGCGGGGCAGCCGATCCGGCCCGGCTCGCCGCTCGAGGCGCAGCGCATGGGCATCAGCACGGTCTACCAGGAAGTCAATCTCTGCCCGAACCTGTCGGTGGCCGAGAACATGTTTGCCGGGCGCTATCCGCGCTGCGGCCCGGCGCAGAGCTTTCGCATCGACTGGGCGAAGGTGAACCGCGACGCGCGCGCGCTGCTGGCGCGGCTCGACGTGGACATCGATGTCTCGCAGCTGCTGTCGAGCTACTCGGTGGCGGTGCAGCAGATGGTGGCGATCGCGCGCGCGCTCGGCCTCTCGTCCTGCGTGCTGATCCTCGACGAGCCGACCTCGAGCCTCGACGACGAGGAGGTGAAAAGCCTGTTCGCGGTGCTGCGGCGGCTGCGCAGCGAGGGCCTGGCCATCCTCTTCATCACGCATTTCCTGAACCAGGTCTATGCAGTGTCGGACCGCATCACGGTGCTGCGCAATGGCAGCTGGGTGGGCGAGTGGCGCGCGAGCGAGCTCGGGCCGCAGGCGCTTATTTCCGCCATGGTGGGGCGCGAGTTCGCGGCGCAGGCCACCGGCCATGCGCAGCTGCCCGCCATCGAGGAGTTCGCACCCGCGGTGCTGCAGGCCGAGGGCCTGGGCCAGCGCGGGCAGCTGCAGCCGGTCGACCTCGGCGTGCGCGCGGGCGAGGTGGTGGGGCTGGCCGGCCTGCTGGGCGCCGGCCGCACCGAGCTGGCGCGGCTGCTGTTCGGCCTGGCGAAGCCGGATTGCGGCCGCCTGCGCGTGGATGGCGTCGCCGTCGAGCTCGCCAGTCCGGCCGATGCGGTGAAGCACGGGCTCGCGCTGTGTCCCGAGGAGCGCAAGACCGACGGCATCGTGGCCGAGCTTTCGCTGCGCGAGAACATCGCGCTGGCCGTGCAGGCGAGCCTGGGCTTGCGCCGCACGCTCTCGCGCGCGGAGCAGACGGCGCTGGCGGAGCGCTTCGTCCAGGCGCTGGGCATCAAGACCGCGAGCGTCGAGACGCCGATCGGCCTGCTGTCGGGCGGCAACCAGCAGAAGGCGGTGCTCGCGCGCTGGCTGGCGACCCGGCCGCGCCTCTTGATCCTCGACGAGCCGACGCGCGGCATCGACGTCGCGGCCAAGCAGGAAATCATGGACGAGATCCTGCGGCTCGCGGGCGAGGGCATGGCGGTGCTGTTCATCTCCTCCGAGATGAACGAGGTGGTGCGCGTCTCGCACCGCATCGCGGTGCTGCGCGAGCGGCGCAAGGTGGGCGAGCTGCCCGCAGGCAGCAGCGAGGACGCGGTGTACGAACTCATCGCAGCTGAAACATGAGCGCCTCCTTTCCCGAATCCTTCAGGCGGGTGTTCGGTCACCGCCTCGCATGGCCGGTGGTCACGCTGCTCTTGCTGCTGGCCGTCAACGCGGCCTTCAATCCGAGCTTCCTGCACCTGGAGTGGCGCGACGGCCATCTCTACGGCAGCCTGATCGACATCCTCAACCGCGCGGCGCCGCTGGTGCTGGTGTCGCTCGGCATGACGCTGGTGATCGCGACGCGCGGCATCGACATCTCGGTCGGCGCGGTGGTGGCGATCGCGGCGGCGCTGGCGGCCTGGATGATCGGCGGATCGCTGGTGGTCGCGAACGGCGCCGCCGCCGAGGTCAGCCGCTTCCCGATGTGGCTGGCCATCCTCGCGGCGCTCGGCGCGGCCGCGGCGTGCGGGCTGTGGAACGGCCTCCTGGTGGCGCGCGTCGGCATGCAGCCGATCATCGCGACGCTGATCCTCATGGTGGCCGGGCGCGGCATCGCGCAGCTGATCACCGGTGGCCAGATCATCACGATCTACTACGCGCCCTTCTTCTTCATCGGCAGCGGCTACCTGTTCGGGCTGCCCTTCTCGGTGTACATCGCGGCGCTGGTGCTGGCGGTGGTGTACCTGGCGATCACGCGCAGCGCGCTGGGGCTCTTCATCCAGGCGGTGGGCATCAACCCGAGCGCGGCGCGCGTGGCCGGCGTGCGCGCGCGCCGCATCATCGTCTGCGCCTACATGTTCTGCGGCTTCTGCGCCGGTGTCGCGGGGCTCCTGATCAGCTCCAACGTCAAGAGCGCCGACGGCAACAACGCGGGCCAGCTGCTGGAGCTCGACGCGATCCTGGCGGTCACGCTCGGCGGCACCGCGCTCACCGGCGGCCGCTTCAGCCTGGTCGGCAGCGTGATCGGCGCGCTGATCATCCAGACCCTGACCTATGCCATCTATTCGCTGGGCGTGCCGCCGGAGATCAACCTGGTGGTGAAGGCGGTGGTGGTGTTCGCGGTCATGCTGCTGCAGTCGGCGGAGTTCCGCGCCAGCATGCGGCAGCTGGTGCGGCGCGCGCCGCGCGGCGAGGTGAACGCATGAGCGCCGTCGTCCAGCGCCCGCCCGAAGCCGCCGCGCCCGTGGCGGCGCCGAAACCCGTGCGCACGCGCCTGAACCCCAAGTACCTGCCGCTGGCCGCGACCATCTCGCTCTTCATGCTGATGGCGACGCTGGGCTCGGTGTTCTACGACGGCTTCTTCTCGCCGCAGGTGTTCCTGAACCTGCTGATCGACAACGCCTTCCTGTGCATCGTCGCCGTCGGCATGACCTTCGTGATCCTGTCGGGCGGCATCGATCTCTCGGTGGGATCGGTGATCGCGCTGACCACCATGGTCTCGGCCTCGCTGGTCGAGAAGCACGGATGGAGTCCGGCCCTCGTGATCCCGCTGGTGCTGGCCATGGGCACATTGTTCGGCGCCGGCATGGGCCTCCTGATCGAGCGCTTCCGGCTCCAGCCTTTCATCGTGACCCTGGCCGGCATGTTCCTGGCGCGTGGCCTCTGCTACCTGATCAGCATCGATTCCATCAGCATCACCAACGCGTTCTACTCCGAAGTGTCGCAGTGGCGCATGCCGATCTGGGGCGAGGCCTCGATCTCGGCGAGTGGCCTGATCGCGCTGGCGGTGGTGGCGCTCGCGGTCTTCGTCGCGCACTACACGCCCTTCGGCCGCACCGTCTACGCGATCGGCGGCAACGAGCAGTCGGCCTTGCTGATGGGGCTGCCGGTGCGCTCCACGGTGATCGGCGTCTACACGCTGTCGGGCTTCTGCTCGGCGCTGGCGGGCGTGGTGTTCACCTTCTACATGCTGTCGGGCTACGGCCTGCACGCGGTCGGGCTCGAGCTGGATGCCATCGCGGCGGTGGTGATCGGCGGCACACTGCTGACCGGCGGCGTCGGCTACGTCGTCGGCACGCTGTTCGGCGTGCTGATGCTGGGCATCATCCAGACCCTCATCTCCTTCGACGGCACGCTGAGCTCCTGGTGGACGCGCATCGTGGTCGGTGCGCTGCTGTTCGTCTTCTGTCTCCTGCAACGCCTGTTTGCCGCGCGCAGGCCCTAATTCCGAAAGTCCTCTCGCATGCCCCAGACCCCACGAAAACTGCGCTCGACCGAATGGTTCGGTTCGGCCGACAAGAACGGCTTCATGTACCGAAGCTGGATGAAGAACCAGGGCATCCCGGACCACGAGTTCGACGGCCGGCCGATCATCGGCATCTGTAACACCTGGTCGGAGCTGACGCCGTGCAACGCGCACTTCCGCAAGATCGCCGAGCACGTGAAGCGCGGCGTGTCGGAGGCGGGCGGATTCCCGGTCGAGTTCCCGGTGTTCTCCAACGGCGAGTCGAACCTGCGCCCGACCGCGATGCTCACGCGCAACCTCGCGAGCATGGACGTGGAGGAGGCGATCCGCGGCAACCCGATCGATGCGGTGGTGCTGCTCACCGGCTGCGACAAGACCACGCCCGCGCTGCTGATGGGTGCGGCGAGCTGCGACATCCCGGCCATCGTGGTGACGGGCGGGCCGATGCTCAACGGCAAGCTGGAAGGCCGCGACATCGGCTCCGGCACGGCCGTGTGGCGGCTGCACGAGGCGATGAAGGCCGGCGAGATCGACGTGCACCAGTTCCTGTCGG
Source organism: Variovorax paradoxus (assembly GCF_018614955.1). Taxonomy (GTDB): domain Bacteria; phylum Pseudomonadota; class Gammaproteobacteria; order Burkholderiales; family Burkholderiaceae_C; genus Variovorax; species Variovorax paradoxus_J. Next base: position 1,287 of record NZ_JAGGNV010000049.1, on the reverse strand, counting down.
CCGAGGCCGGCATGTCGCGCTCCGCCGGCACCTGCAACACCATGGGCACGGCGTCCACCATGGCATGCATGGCCGAGGCGCTGGGCGTCTCGCTGCCGCACAACGCCGCCATCCCCGCGGTCGATGCGCGCCGCTACGTGCTGGCGCAGATGTCGGGCATGCGCGCCGTCGAGATGGCGCGCGAAGGCTTGACGCTGTCGAAGATCCTCACGCGCGAGGCTTTCGAGAACGCGATCCGCACCAACGCCGCGATCGGCGGCTCGACCAATGCCGTGATCCATCTGAAAGCCATCGCAGGGCGGATGGGCGTGCCGCTCGAGCTCGAGGACTGGACGCGCATCGGCCGCGGCACGCCCACGCTGGTCGACCTGATGCCCTCGGGCCGCTTCCTGATGGAGGAGTTCTACTACGCGGGCGGCCTGCCGGCCGTGCTGCGGCGGCTCGGCGAGAACGGCCTCTTGCCGCATCCCGATGCGCTCACGGTCAATGGCCGGTCGCTGTGGGAGAACGTGCGCGACGCGCCCGGCTACGACGACGAGGTGATCCGCCCGCTCGATCGGCCGCTGGTCGAAGACGGCGGCATCTGCATCCTGCGCGGCAACCTGTCGCCGCGCGGCGCGGTGCTGAAGCCTTCGGCCGCCTCGCCCGAGCTGCTCAAGCACCGCGGGCGCGCCGTGGTGTTCGAGAACCTGGAGCACTACAAGGAGCGCATCGTCGACGAGGCGCTGGAGGTGGACGCGAGCTCCGTGCTGGTGATGAAGAACTGCGGCCCCAAGGGCTACCCCGGCATGGCCGAGGTCGGCAACATGGGCCTGCCGCCCAAGCTGCTGCGCCAGGGCATCAAGGACATGGTGCGCATTTCCGACGCGCGCATGAGCGGCACGGCCTACGGCACCGTGGTGCTGCACGTGGCGCCGGAAGCCGCCGACGGCGGCCCACTGGCGGCCGTGCGCGACGGCGACTGGATCGAGCTCGACTGCGAGCAGGGTCGCCTGCACCTAGACATCAGCGACGCCGAGCTGGCCGAGCGCCTGCGTGCCGTCGCCGTGCAGGAAGCGCCCGAGAAGGGCGGCGGCTACCGGCGCCTCTACGTCGAGCACGTGCTGCAGGCGGACGAGGGCTGCGACTTCGACTTCCTCGTCGGCTGCCGCGGCGCCGCGGTGCCGCGTCATTCCCATTGAATCTGGAGCCTTCGCATGACTTCTTCCCGCCAACGCCGCTACCACGGCATCTTTCCGGTGGCGCCCACCACCTTCACCGAAACGGGCGAACTGGACCTCGCGAGCC